>MPML01000040.1 GCA_002238445.1 Caldilineaceae bacterium bin5 | reverse complement strand
CGTCGCTCCGAAACCCCACAGCGCGCCTTCACGTGGTCGACACACTCGCGACGACGTGAAGGGCTCAGAAGTTTCCCTCAGACGCCTCCCGCAGTATCTGGTTGTCCAGCGTCAGGTCCGCCACCGCCCTCTTCAGGCGGCTGTTCTCCAACTCCAGACGCTTCAGACGCCTGGCCTGATCGATCCTGAGACCCCCGTACTCGCTGCGCCAGCGGTAGAAGGTCTGATCGGTCACGCCTATCCGGCGGGCGGCCTCAGCCACTGAACTGCCCTCGGCTATCGCCACCTCAGCCTCTCTCAGCTTGTTGATCACCTGCTCCGGCGTATGTCTCTTCCTGGCCATCTTTCCCCCTTTCTACGGCCCAATACTAACATATTACCTGGACCAGTTTTTGGGGGGCAGGTCACAAATGTAGGCCATAGACGAGTTAAGATCTGGTAGGCACGCCAAGTACCTCCTCTTTCACCCCCATCATGATTCGCCTTCCCCATCCGAGACACCCTCATCAATCCCCAACTCCGGCAGACCCTCCACAATCGCTACTGTCTCCAAACTGACGCTGATCACCTTGCCGATGAGACGCAGGATGTACTGCGGGTCGTCGGCGCGGTTGGGGTCGTTGACGATGCCGCTGCGTTTGTCGGTCTTGACTCGGTACTGGTCAATGATCCATTCGAGGGAGGAGCGGTTGCCGAGGCGGTAGTTGAACACTTCGCTGGGAATGCCGTCCAGCGTGAGGAGGTTGTTGTAGCGCAGCTGCGTCTTGTCTTTGGAGAGACGCAGCTTTTCGACGCGCCAGTCGAGTTGCATATCCGGTGTTTCGAACTGTACAAGCGGATATTCCGGCTGATCTTCGTAGCCGACGTGGACCTGGGCGAGGCGGGCGCCGGCCGTGGCAAAGGCGTGGAAGTCGGGGGCAAAGGGGATGCGCGGCAGCTCGCGCTTGAGGTTGGCCTGATAGCGTTCGCGGTAGCCGGGGTGGTGCAGGAGGCCGTAGACATAATGGAAGATGTCCCACTTGGTGATAGTGTCGTCGCGGTAGTGAGTGCGGAACCGGTCCAACGCCCAGTCGGTGATGTTTTCGCGTCGGTTGCTGCCGTCCTCGTCGTAGGTATAGAAGGGGAAGCATTGAAAGCCATCACTTGCAGCAATTGTGTGAAGTTCGGGAATCAGATTTGTCATCAGAGTACTGAAGCCAGCGCGGAAGCCGTGATCGCTAACGAGTATTACACGATTTTCAGTATGTGTCTCTAATGTAGGAAAAATCAGATGTTGTTGATACCGCTCTTCATTCCAGAAGTTGTCAAAATAGAGATGTTTCTGGCAAAACGGACGATACAGCGAAGTGCGAAAGTGCGATTCTTCATAATTGCTTAGCGAGAGCTTCCTAAGTGATGCCTTTACCTGACGGGTCCATTTGATCCGCGGGTCGTTCGTATCAATGAAGTCATCAGGAGGTGCGTTAGGATCAAGCCTTCTCTTGCGATCAACAGTACTGTTGTATATCTCGACGAATGTGCGAACTCGGTCTTGCAGCAAATTCAAGTCAAACGAATAAGCCAGAACATCTCTATTCGTTGCGACACCCAATGAATAGATTTTGAACATAACCTCACCATCCCCATCCTTCGCCATTTTTGCTTCCCTAGTCCCCATTGGGATAAAGGTCTCATATTCAGCGTGGTGTCCTTCAGTAAGCCATGTGTTTTTTGCGTCAATAGCGGCCTGTTTCAATGGCAAGTTTGGGTAGGTTTCGTGCTCAGTCAGTATCTCCCGTTTTTGGCGGGCAGTGAGATGGTCGTCTACCGAGTAAATCCAGACTTCAGCTTCGTCAGAGTTCGCTCCCGCTTTCTTGATGAAGAAGCTGATCCCAACTCCAACGCGGATCTGGTCGTCAAAGATGTTTCCACCCTCCTTTTGACGACGTTCACCCGCGGTCCGCGCATTCCCTTTAAGGTCGATGTGACATATCTTAGTAAAGTCTTGGGCGAGATGCTTTCGCATCCCGTCAAAGGCAATTGCGTCCAAAAAACTATTGTTGGTCACGAACGCAACGATACCTTCGTCACCAATGCGGTCCGCCGCCCAGCGGATCGCCTTCACATACGGATCGGAGAGCTTGTTCCTAAGCGTTGCCTTGGAGTCCTTCACATAGGTATCCTGGACCCGTTTGTCCATTGTCAGGTATTTTCGATTCTGATTGTTGTCGTTCTCGTTGACCTGGCCCATGTTGTAGGGCGGATTGCCGATCACTACGAACATCGGCGTGCTCTTCTGGCTTTCCACCCGCTGGGTGTTCTCCGGCGCAAACAGGGGTAACTGCCGGTCCTCGGCCAGGTCGAAGGTGTCCACCAGACAGATGCCCTCGAACAGTTCATAGACGCCAGTGGCGTCGAAGTACTCGTGCTCGATATTCATGCTGGCGATGTAGTAGGGCAGCAGCATCACCTCGTTGCAGTGCAACTCCTCCTTGTACTTGCGCTCCAGCGCGGTGCGGGGGATCTCGCGCATCATGCGCACGATGAAGTTGCCGGTGCCCACGAACGGATCGATGATGTGAACGCCCTCGTCCGCCAGCGAACGGCCAAACTCCCGCTCCAGGATCGCGGCCACGCTCTTCACCATGAAGTCGACGATGGGCTGGGGGGTGTAGACGATGCCGTGCGTATCCGCAACCTTCACCGAAAAGCCCTGGAAAAACTGCTCATAGACGGTGTTGAGAAAGTGCTGCTTTTGGGAAAAGTCGTGGATTGTTGCGGCCGTGCGCTCGATGGCAAGGTAGAAGCGATCCAGGCTACCCAGGAAATCAGCGCGGCTGAATGACTGCGACGTGAGCGCGTGGATCACGCCTTCGATCTCGCTGGCGATCACGTTGCGGTGGGTGAAGTCGGGGTTGCTGAAGACGGTTCGAAAAAGGCGCTCGGTGAGAAGGTGCTGGATCAGCATCTCCTCTACCGCCTCCTCCGACAGATTCGGGTTGATCGACTGACGGCACTTGTCCAGAAAACCGGCAAAGGCGGTGGTGAAGGCCGGATTGCTGCGCCGCTCCTGCTGGATCAGCTGCGCCAGACCCTGGCCGATGTCGGCCACCCTGTCCTTGAACTGGGCGACGGCCTCCTCCCAGGCGGCGTATTCCTGGGGACGGTAGCCGAAGAAGGTCTGGAGGGTCTCGATCAACTGCGCGGCGTCGGTCAGGTCGGCGTCGAGCGTCATGCGCCCGTTCTGCCAGAGGAGGGCGCGCTGGGGGGTCTGGAAGAGGATGTTGTCGCTCGGGTAGCCGGCCGCGAACTTGCGCTCGACCTCCGCGGGCAGGTCGTCGTCGATATCCTTGGCCTCCCAGTAGCCGTGGGTAAGGCGGAAATTGTCGATCAGCGCGCCGTCGACGACGATGCGTCTGTTACGCCGCGTGCTTATGGCGTGTTCGGGCACGAGGGTCCAGCCGCACTGGCGGGCGCAATGTTCGAGGAGGGACTGGAACGCGGCCCGCACCGCCGTTTCGTGGGTAATGCCGAGCTGGGCGAACTGGTCGAGGGCGGCGTAGTAGGATTTGACGGGCTTGTGGGTGGGTTTGAGATTGAGGGTGGTCATTTTGATTGGACCGACGTTGGTTTTGGTAAAGCAGACATTCAACTATAATACTACATTCGTTGGCCGATAGATGATGCCCTAGACTGGCAAAAGGGTGCACGATGTCGTTTCCAGACTTGGATTAGGTTGGCATGAATCTCGTGTTCACTCGATAACTGGCTAATCGTATTGCTGCCTTCAACCGCTTCCAGCGCAACCCGGAACTTGAAGGCCGCCGTGTAGCGCCGCCGTTTTTTGACCAATGTTCTGCCCCTCCACAGGCTGGGTGATTTGCTCCATTATACACCTTAGCTTGTGGTCCAGTTTTTGGGGCCTACTTCAAGTCGTATACTGAGAGAGCATTCAAAATGAGTCACTTCGAGCAAATAGAAACTCACGGGTATTTCTGGTTTCCCGAAGAACCGGACAAAAAGCAGGCGGGCATACTAAAGATTTCAAGCCCTGACGACATAAAAGTTGAACTGTTTGGTATATGGGACGACGCACCATCAAGGTTCAAAGACATCCTAATCCACAGAAGCCCAAAGATAGACTGTATCTACGGCACAGTTATGGATGGTGGAGAAGTGACTCTTTTGAATTGCAGGTTCCACAGCGGCTCTTCAAGACATGATATAGATACTTCAACGTTAGTAGCTCAAACAGCGTTTGTCGGAGCAGGATTCGGAAAGGAGGAACTATCTTTCAACGAAGTCTATTTCTTTGTTGAGGGTCTTGCCGTCTGGCTAAATGAGTCCGGTATTGACGTTGGAGACTTTCCATTTCTAAAAGGTAGTTCAATAGAGATTCGCAATCTTGAGTCGATAGTCCACAACTTGTCTGAAGGTTTGACCATAAGGTTCGAATATAGCTTGGGCCACTCTAGTATTTCTGCGGGAACACCTATTACCAGTTTACGAGTTACCCAGGAACCACTCATTTCCGTTGTTTTGGATCACCCGAAGGAAATCGGATTCTTCATATCGTTAGCACTAAAGATTAACAACTTCTTGTCTCTGGCCGTCGCCCACGAAACACAAGTGTTGTCCGTCTATCTCCCCAGCAAAGGTTTACCTATCCGCGTGTACAGTCATATGCTTCCCTATACAGAAGAAGAAAAGTCAATTTATGCTTCAAACGTACTATTTACTTACAAAGACGTGGAAGCCACTTTCGAGGAGCTAATGACCAGATGGCTGGAACGATATGAAGCGAACTCCCTTGAGACTGCTTTGAATCTTTACTTTGTGTCAAAGTCGAACAAGATCCACTATCTTGACACTAAATTCCTGTATCTTGCACAAGGGATAGAAGTCTTGCACCGAAAAACACACTCGCAGTCCAGGCGGATTTGTAAGGAGAAATTCAACAGAATAAAGAAGGAGATTTTTGTATCGCTTCCAGAAGACTGTCCTCAGTTCGTCAGACAGAAAATATCAGAAGCAAATCACCTGTCCCTTAGCGAGCGCGTCCAAGAATTGCTTGAACCTTTCAAGGAATGGTTTGGGAATGATGAAGGGAGTAGAGAGTTTGCAAAGCGAGTGGCCGACACGCGAAATTACTTGACTCATTATTCTAGTGGTCTTGAACATAGGGCAGCTATGGGAGGAGAACTGATGAACCTATATGAAAAGCTTGAGACTCTGGTATTGCTTCGTATTCTGATGCAATTGGGAATCGCCAAACAGGAAATCGCCTCAATGGTGCAAAGCAACCACCGACTCAGTAATGTCCTTAGAGTGCCATTTCAGCCCAAGAAAATCTGAAGGTCAGCTGGCAATATACAGCCCCTCGCTGCCCCAGAACGACCTCCCGTCATTCTGACCTGCCCCCGATGTTTGTAGCACGGCGAGACAATCTGGGACAATGCCGGACGACAGGTCTTTCGCTATGGAGGATTAAGTGCCTGTTCTATCAAGTGGAGTTCTTTTGCAATAGTGCCACAAACGTATCGGAAGTGGTTGGTAAATGTTCCGTGTGACCGCAAGGCGTCGTCTGCTAATTTCTTGGCTTGGGTGCTGCCGGTATGTGCCCTTACTTTGGTTCGGATGAGGTTTGTTGCTTTAAGCCCTTCTAGTTTCTCGTGTTTGGGCAATAGCGATTTGGCGACAAGAAGCATTTCCAACAAGATGAGACTTCCTTCTGTATTGTACGCAACGCTTTCTGAATCGAGTTCGTGCTTGATTGCCTTGGTAACAAATCCTTCGATGACCAGTTGAGAGAGGTTCATAAAAGCCTGTGACCACTCATCTTGACTCATTGTGTGTGGCGTCGTGATATGGTTAAGCAACCTGAATTCGGAGTAAGTGAGCACCTTACCAAGCTGGTAGAATAGTAGTTCTCCAACCAAAATTCTCCAGCATAGAAAGGTGCTCAGTGATGAGTATACTCAAACTGTTCTGTCATGTCGATGATTTCTGTCAGTGGTTGACGAGATGGGAGAATGCCAAGCTGTTGGGCATGACTCGCAAGCGAGGGCCGGCGCCTCGAATGAGCATGAGTGAAGTGATGACGATTCTGATTCATTTTCACCAGTCGCATTATCGCGATTTCAAAGCCTACTATAGGCAACAGGTATGTACGCATATGCGCAGTGAATTTCCAGCGCTGGTCAGTTACACGCGCTTTGTGGAGTTAATTCCATCAACCCTGCCCGCCATGTCTCTCTATCTGCGAGTGCGCTTTGGCCAGAGGACAGGGGTGGCATTCATTGATTCAACCACGCTGTCTGTCTGCCACAATAAGCGCATCGGCCGCCATCGGGTCTTTGCCGATGTGGCCAGGCGCGGCAAGAGCAGCATGGGATGGTTCTATGGCTTCAAACTCCATCTGATTGTCAATGACCAGGGTGAATTGCTGGCAGTTCAGCTCACGCCCGGCAACATCGATGACCGCAAACCGGTCCCACAAATGACCAAAAAATTGTGGGGAAAGCTGGTCGGCGACCGCGGCTATCTCTCCCAAACGCTCTTTGAACAACTCTTCGCACGGGGACTGCAATTGATCACGCCCCTGCGCAAAAACATGCAGAATCAACTCGTCGTTCTCGAAGACAAGCTCCTAACGCGTAAGCGCTTCGTCATTGAGACCATCGTTGACCAACTCAAAAACATCTCGCAGATTGAACACACCCGTCATCGGAGCACAACCAACTTTATCGTCAATCTCATCGCCGGTCTGATTGCCTACACTTGGCAAGCCAAGAAGCCTTCTCTCCATCTCTCTGACAGAGATATGGCTCTCTTGCCGGCCCTTGTTTAACTCCGAATTCAGGTTAAGCAAGTTAATGTCTCTCAGCTTCCACCATCTCACGCGTCGGTGATGCCATTGTTCCACCGCAGAAAGAAGGTCTGACAAGGGGTCAGGTATTGAGGACCATTCACCCATGATGTCGTGTTCAAAGGCTCTTCTTGAAATGCTACCCTCTGGGGCCTCGTTGAAACTGCGCCAATACATTTGTTCATTATAAGGAAGGTCGCGAAGGTAACATATATAAGCGTGATCCTGTCCTGCTTCGTTCACATCGAATCTTCTTAACTCCCACGCGTTTCGGCAGCTTATTGATCTGCTTACCTCATCGACAACATACTTTTCTCGATCTGCCTTGTACTTAGCCAGTACCTCGGCACGAAAAAATGCTGGAGAGATTTCGTATGGCAAGGAGTTTTCTTGGGCCGCAAAGTAGGTGGTTGTTGTGGACGGATCGGTGGAGACTGTTGTAATGCGATCATTACGGAAGTCATAGACTTCAAACTCAACCCAGGGGCCTACCACTTCTCTATAAAGTTTCGCTCGTTGGATCGAAAATATCTCATCGTCGGAACGACTTAGAGGGACTATTTGTATGCCCCGCACGTATCCTGCCTTTCCGGGATCGATTCTTTGCGCATAAAACAACATGTCGTTTTTGAGGCGCAGGCTTTCTGGTTGGTCGGGCCAACGAGAAAACTTGTGTAGTCGGAAAAGAGTAAAATCAAACATGCGAACCAACACAGAGTTTGATGCTGCAAGATATAGCTCTAGTGGCTCTCGCTTGAACGACACAAGGGTTACATCGTTTACTCCCTCACCAGAAGTGAATGAGACGACATAGTCAAAATCCCCATTTTCGTCAAAGCGACAAAAGGAAGAGTATTCGCTTCTCCAGTGAATACCCGACAGGTGCGAGTATTCTTGTAGGACTTCGCAATATGAAGGTTCTCCACGAAGCCCGTCAAAGCGGCGCAGAAAAATCAACTCCTGTGTCTGCCCATTCGTAACGAAACCTAGTGGAGAAGCGTCATTCCGGATTTGAACCTTAGGGCTATTGGGTTCGGAGTCATAGAAGGCGCGTGGCTTATGCGTATTAGCTATTGTCCAGTCGAGCAAGCATTCTTGATCTACATGGGACAAAACGTCTCTATTGATCGTTACCGAATGCACGAAAAAATGAGGGCCACAAGCATGGATGATCAACTCATCGGTGCGAGCATTGTTATCCAAAATGGCAACCTGATCGCCAGCAGAAATCCACCATTCGTAGGCGTCCAAGTCTGATGGCTCCAGGGTCAATTCTTGAATTTGAGTTAGAAGCGTCTTATGTTGGTGGCTTGGCATTTTGGAGGAATTGTCAGTGAAGGGTTTGGGCGGAGCCTACCACGTCACGATACAGGCTGCAAGTTGCCGGTGTAGATTGAATTGGCTTTCTCTAAGGGTTCATTATGGTTGGCCCCAATGACTAGACCACGAAACGGGAAGAATAAGGTGCATCCAGGGGACACCCATCCCCGTGTATCAAATCCTGCGGATGCTTGCGCGCGGCGAAAGCGTTGAAGATCTCCTCCAGGAATATCCTTCTGTCACGCACGAAGATATCCTTGCCTGTTTTGACGTAACTACTGAGCCACAGTAGTTGACCAGCCAGTCATCCTTGGAACCATTCAGGCTCTTGGTGACGCAACTGGTGTACAGCGGCCGCCATGCTCGCCAGCCGACACGTTGCGAAGAAGGCACACCGTCGGTGAGAGATGGTTTTGTAGGGGGGCGTTGCGGGGGCGCAGCCCCTGCACAAGGGAGGCCGCTTGCGGCCGACCGCCCAAAAATTTAACAATGAGGGGAGAAAGAACACCTTTGCTCGCCTCGTACAGGTTGGCGAATCAGTTGCGGCTGAGTAGTTACGTTTTGACTATGCAGCCTCTCTGGCCGAGGAGCAGGATCCGATGTAGCCGTTCCCCTTTGGCTCGCGCCCCGGTGCCACCTCTTCCACCTCCACACACGCCTCCCCAAAGACTTGACACCAATCTTTCTCCTCCCATATAATCCAACCCATTCCCTTCTTCATATCCCTTAGCGACCGCCCAGGATCCCACCCTTCAGCGTCGCTGCAGACAACGCACAAATCACTGCCGTTCAGACACAGGAACAATCCCATGACACTGACAGCAACGATGGAAGCTCCCGCGAAGACGGTGATAAGGCCTGTCGTCACCGATGAACACGCCGCCTCCTTCCGTGAAAACGGTTTCCTGGCGCTGCCGGACGCGCTGACGCCGGCTGAAGTGCAGGCACTGCGCGACGAGACTGTGCATATCTGCCGCGGTGAGATGGGTGAGGTCAACGGCCTGCCGCCTGTCGGCCCCGGCGACAGCGACGACGAAGTGATCCAGCGCACACTCTGTGTCCATTTCCCGCACAAACTCTCACAGCTGATGTTCGACACGCTCGCGCATCCGTCGATCAGTGATGTGCTGACGCGGGTGATCGGCCCCAACGTGAAGAGCATGCAGTCGATGCTGTTTATCAAGTCGGCCGGCAAGCCGGGTCAGGCCTGGCACCAGGATGAAGCCTTCATTCCCACGCGCGACTGCTCCCTGAACGCCGCCTGGATCGCGCTCGATGACGCCACGGTCGAGAACGGCTGTCTGTGGGTGATTCCCGGCTCGCACGCGAATCGCTTGATCTGGCCCGCCAAGGAGCATGACGACGAGCGTTTCGACTGCGTGGTGGAGGCGTTTGATTTCCCCTACACCGACGACGACGCGGTGCCGGTCGAGGTGACTGCCGGCAGCATCGTCTTCTTCAACGGCTATCTGCTGCACCGCTCCATGCCCAACCGCGCCGCCAGCGGATTCCGCCGCGCGCTCGTTAACCATTACATGAGCGCCGAATCGCTGCTGCCCTGGCGCTATCCGGGCGATGGCGGATTGGGGGTAGCCAGTTTCGACTTCCGCGACATCGTCATGATCGCCGGGCGCGACCCTTATGCGTGGAAGGGCACGGAGGAGCTGTCGTTCTCGCACATCCGCCCGGACCGGGAAGGCGGCTGCCAGTGGCCGACGAGGGAGGAAGAGTAGACAAGTAGCTGGTGGTCGGTGTAGGATCTGCCACCAGCTCTTGCTTTAACCATAGAAAGCAGAACCAACCATTTCCCAGCAGCCCAAAGGAGCTAAATCAATGTCCAAGTTGCAACACAACGCCATCAGCCGGCGATCCTTCCTCAAAGCAGGCGCGCTGACGGTTGGCGGAACTCTGCTCGCGGCCTGCGCGGCCCCTGCCGCGGCCCCGGCCGCCGACGGTGGCGGTGACGCCGGCGCCAGCATGGAGATGATCGAGATGCGCCTCTCGGCCTGGGCCGATGTCCAGGACGCGGTCGTCTATGAGAACATGGTCAACGCCTACATGGAACAGAACGAAGGCGTGAGCGTCTCCGTGGAGCAGTACCCCGGCGGCTACTATGAGAAGATCCAGGCCAACTTTGCCGCGGATGACTCGGCCGATGTCCTCTACTTCCAGGGCTGGATCTGGCAGGCCTACGCTGAAAACCAGGTCATCTATGACATGAGCGACTATATCGCTCGCGACGGCGCCGATGACTTCTTCCCCGGCGGCGAAAACTACGACAACCAGACGCTGTGGCAGGGCGGCCGCTACATGACCCCCACCGATACCGGCTCGCTGGTGATCTATTACAACAAGGACCTCTTCGACAAGAAGGGCGTCACCCACCCACAACCGGGCTGGAAGTGGGAAGAGTTCCAGCAGATAATTCTGGATCTCTCCTATGAAGAGGACGGCACCAAGTTCTATGGTTGGGGACAGGCGCAGGGCTGGAACGGCGCCTACGGCCGCAGCACAACCTTCATGCGCCGCAACGGCCATATCGAGTGGGACCGCATTACCGAGCCGACCGAGGCCTACTGGGACAACGAGGACATCGCCTCCGCGCTCCAATATCTGGTTTACGATGCCATCGCCAACGACTGGAGCCCCGGTCCGGAGGTGGTCGAGGGCGGCGGCGTCGGTGTCGATACCGGCCGCGTCGCCATGTACCTCGAAGGCCCTTGGGCCATGCCCCGCCTTAAGGGCGAACTGGCCACCACCGAAGAGGGCATCAACTTCGACGTGATCGAGGCCCCGACCGGCACGGCCGACACCAACTTCACCTTCGGCCACGTCCACGGCCATGTCATTACAGAGCCTTCTATGTACAAGGATGAGTCCTGGGACCTCATCTCGTTCATCCTCGGCGAAGAGGGCCAGACCATCATCGCCAACGGCGGCCGCATGTGCGGCACGCCCGACAACATCGCCGGTATCTGGGGCGATATCGCCTCCGGTGTCTATGGCTTCGAGAACACCGATGCTTTCGCCAACACGATGCGTGAGAGCTCCATCTCCGTGATCTTCGGCGAAGGCTCGCAGCTCCAGGCCTACGGCGGCGGCCCGATCACTGTCCTGTGGGACAAGCTGCTCGGCCAGACCCAGTCCGCAGCCGAAGCGCTCGCGATCGCGCAGCCGGAAATCCAGACGCATCTGGATCAGTACTGGGCGGACCGCGCTTAGTCAGTGCCCGGCGGCCAGTAACCGGTTACTGGCCGCCGGTTCCTCGTCAATCTGGGAGTGCACCTCTTTGACAGCCACAACATCATCGCCCGGAATCCAGACACAGCCGCAGGCCCGACGCCGTATGTCCGCGGCCCAACGCCGCGACCTGCGCGACGGCCTGCTCTTCACCAGCCCCTTCATCTTCGGTGTGCTCGCGCTCTGGGTCGGGCCGATGCTCTACTCCGTCTACCTGATTCTGCACAAGTGGAATATGCTGGCGCCGCCCAAATTCATCGGGCTGGGTCATTTCGAACGCATGTTGAACGATCCGCTGGTGGGCAAATCGCTTGTCAACACCGCCTACTACACCTTCGTGGGCGTTCCGTTGCAGCTGCTGATCGCGTTTGCGCTGGCGGTGATGCTGAATCAGCAGATTCGCGGGCTGAGCGTCTATCGCACGATCTACTATCTGCCCTCGATCACGCCGGCGGTCGCCTTTGCCGTGGTCTGGGTACAGATTCTCAATCCTGAATTTGGTGTGCTCAACGAGGTGTTGCACTGGTTTGGGCTGGGGCCCATCAACTGGCTCTTCGAACCGGGCTGGGCCAAACCGGCCCTCATCATCATGAGCCTGTGGCTGACCGGCTTCCAGATGATCATCTTCCTCGCGGGTCTGCAGGGGGTGCCCAAAGAGTTGGAGGAGGCGGCTGAGATCGATGGCGCCAACGCCTGGCGCCGCTTCATCAACGTGACCATCCCCATCATTTCGCCGATTATCTTCTTCAACATGATCATCGGCATCATCGGCAGTTTCCAGGTCTTCACCACCGTCTTCATCATGACCGACGGCGGCCCGCAGAACGCCACCCTGTTCATGGTGCTTTATCTTTACCGCAACGCCTTTGAGCTGTTCCGGATGGGTTATGCCGCCTCGCTGGCGTGGATCCTGTTCCTGATCATCATGATCTTCACGGGGATCCAGTTCTTTTTCGCCAATCGCTGGGTCTACTATGAAGGAAGGCTATAGAGGAGACGAATGACCGGGCACAGCGTTGACCACTTCACACCGGCCACCGGCCGCCGAATTAGGTTATGACTGCAAGAACAACCCTGCTCCAATCCCGAAAAAGGCAGACGAGGATCGGTCATTTCATCCTGCACATTGCAATGATCGCCCTGGGGCTCACCTTCCTCATGCCGCTTGCCTGGGTGGTCAGCACATCGCTCAAGCTGCCCGGCCAGGTCTTCATCACGCCGATCGAATGGATCCCAACCGCGCCCAAATGGGATAACTACTTCGAGGTTTTCAGACGCCTTCCCTTCCATCTCTTCATCCGCAACTCCTTTTTCGTCTCCATCATGGGGACGATCGGCATGGTGCTGAGTTCGCTCACGGTCGCATACGGCCTCTCGCGCCTGCGCTGGCCGGGGCGCGACTTCGTCTTCACCGTTCTGCTGGCGACAATGATGCTGCCCGCCGTCGTGACGATGATCCCGGTCTTCATCATCTTCAAGGAGATCAACTGGGTCGGGACATTCTACCCGCTGTGGGTACCGGCCTGGTTTGGGGCCGCCTTCTATATCTTCCTCATGCGTCAATATATGTTGACTTTGCCATTGGAATTGGACGAGGCCGCCAAGATCGACGGCGCCTCCAACTTCCGTATCCTCTGGCAGGTGATCGCCCCCCTCTGCGGCCCGGCCGTCGCCACCATCACCATCTTCGCCTTCCTGCAGCACTACAACGCCTTCATGGAGCCTCTGATCTACATTTCCAAGAGCGAAATGTACACACTGCCTCTCGGGCTGCTCTGGTTCAAAGGCCGCTTCGGCAACTTCTGGCACCTCGTCATGGCCGCGTCGATGATCACTATCCTGCCGGTCATCGTCATCTTCTTCTTCGCCCAGCGCCAGTTCGTCCAGGGCGCGCAGTTCACCGGGCTCGCCGGCCGTTAAACTACAGTTTTCAGTAGTCAGTTTTTAGTCTACGGCTTACGCCCAGCCACTGTCGGTTCGCGGCCCTCGCCACTGACCACTGGCCCCTGACCACTGCAGTTCCGGGCGGTCGGGCCTTCGGCCCTCCCTTGTGCCGGGGCTGCGCCCCCCCCACGCCCCGCCCTGGCCGGGCCACCGTCGTGGACAATTGGATCGGTTGAGGCCAGCGAACAGTGCCTGACGACCCGCGTCGTCTCTGGCCACTATTCAAGTGCAGGGTCACCAAAAACTGACTAACAGGTCTCGTTGACACTTGTATTGCCCTGTCACATTGGCGACAATAGTAGAATGTCTATCAGAAGGATTGCCGCCCATCAGTGGCAGAAACTTTACGCATATCTGCAGAGACACCCTCGAGCCTATACAGGGCAAAAGGAGAAGTGTTGCCATTTCGTTGAAACAGTTCACTGAAAACTGCTCACGGCCGGACGGGGCGGTGAACTGCAGGTTCCTCAGCCCAGCCCCGAAAAGAGGGGTCCCATGACCCGCTCGAATGAACAGGAAGACGCCAGCCCCGATAAGCATCAGTTTCCTGCAGGCAGACAGTCGTTACGGGCAGTCGTCCTGATCGCCGTCCTCATCGGCTTCGCACTGAGACTCTATCGACTGGATTCTCAGGAGCTGGGCGATCTCGAGGGTGTCGTCTATGGCCTCCGTGATTATTCTTTCTCTCAACTCGTCCAAATGGCTTTCGATTGGGAAGGATTCCTTCTTCTTCCCGCAAGCTTCTGGTTGCAAAACGTTTGGCTCGGAATCACAGGTCCCAGCGAATTTGCCATTCGTTCGCTATCGGCCTTCTGCAGCGTATTGGCAATTCCCCTCACCTACCGTATCGCAGCAGACATCCGAATTGGCACATTTGCCACTTTGGCTGCAGTCCTGTTGGCGGCCGTGAACACCTACGCCGTCTGGCATACCCAGAGAGTTCTCCACCATTCACTCGGTCTGGTTCTCGCCACCGCCAGCATTCTGTTGGCCCTGAGAATAGTCGGCGGCGTTGGGGGAAGAAAGACCCTGGTGGCGTACGTGATCTGTACCGCCTCTTCCTTCTATACCCACGCTTTCGCCGTTCTCCCTCTCCTGGCGCAAAACCTGTACGTGCTCTTCGTGCTGGCTCGAGACAGGCGCGGCGGAGGGAGCGTTTCTGCCCAAGGACCTGCGGGTTCACTGCCGGTGCGATGGACCGTTTCGCAGATCGCAGTGGGCGTCTTGTGCATTCCATGGCTGGTAAACGCATGGCCCTGGATCACAGATTTCCCCACAAGGGGGCCCTCAGCGCCATGGGTGTATCAAATCTTAGGGCAAATCGGCATGCTTGCGACAGGACACTCCTTACCGACGCCGGCCTGGAGACTTGGGTCAGGGTTTTTCGCATTCCCCCTTATCGTGGCTGCGATCCTTGGAATATTCCTGGCTGAAAGAGGGGTGCTCGACCGGGGAAAAAGAGCCGTCAATGGTTGGGTTGACCCAGAAGAGAATGAACTCTCGGAAGCGCAGAAGGCAGGGCCCCAACACCTGAGTTCAGGCCCAACGGTTCTCTTACTGCTAAGTTTTCTTGTCGCATTGCTCACTGTATGGAGCCCTGGTCATTCCTTCCCCGGGTTCTTCTGGAGCTTTATTGCCCTGGCCCTGACTCCCATCGTGCTTTTGCTGGCAATAGGGCTGGGAAATAAAGGCAGTTATGTAGAGAGCCGCCTTGGCCGGAGATGGAAAGCCTGGACTGGAGGTACGAATGTCAGCATCCTACAGGCCATGAACAGGATCGGCATCGGAAACTTGACGGCAGCGATACTTATCCTTGCAATTTTTGCAGGCAATCTGTTCAGCTTTCGCAACTTCCACTTTGAATCGGAATTCTCAAAGTCACGGGGATTGCGGGAACTGGCCCATTTGCTGGACAGCTGGAGCGCCGGACGCAACAAGGCAGACGTTCGTTTCGCCCAGATTTTTTCTCTCGACCCCGCGCTCTGGTTCTACTATTATACGGGAGGGATTGAGAACGTTTCCCTGGCTCCCTGGCCGATGGACTTGGATGCGGCCCTGGAGGCCGTCAGTGGTCTCCGCAGTAGCGGTGTCCAATCAGTCATTGTGCTGGTTCGATCGGATCTGGATTTTGAGGAGGCCGAACTGGATTGGCAAGAGTGGGCAAATCGATGGGGCTTGGAATATGACCAAAGGGGGCAGACCCGTGCGGGAATAACCAATAATGCCCGGCAGGCGCTTTCCAGTTCCTACCAGCTGGCGGGCCAGGAAACGGTGGGGCCATGGATTGTCGAACTCTACTCGCGGCCCAATCCCCAGGCGTGGCGCCTTTTCGATGTCCAGTTCGCTAACGGCTTGACGCTGGAGCGCGCCCAGATCAGCCCCAACATCCCCCCAGCCGGAGGCAGGCTGGTCGTCCACATGGAATGGAGCGGAGACCCAACCGTATTGACCGGCGGCGAAACGATATTCCTGCACCTGCTCGACGAAACCGGCGACTTGGTCGCCCAGTGGGAACCAGAGCTCCGTTTGGATAGCTCGCAGGTTCTGAATAGCGTCGCGATGCCCATCCCACCGACCCTGCCGGACAGCCCCCTGCGCCTGATTGCCGGCCTCTACGACGCATCTGTCGATGGCGCGCCCAGAATTCCGACAGGAGCAGGCGAGGACTCTTTGCTTCTGGTGTATTTCCAAGCTGTAGCGTGTGATGCCTGTGGGAGATGACAGACCTGTCATCTCATCGTTGATTCCCTCGGCTTTCCCTATCAGGTCATCCTGACCAGAGGAGAACGCCAAGACATCTCCCAAGCTGAATCGTCGCTCGTTCCCTTAGATTGCTCTGGCTCGAACGAAACGTCCCCCCCGAATCGCTGAACCGCAACTGCTGAGCCACAGTCCATCGGCAGTCCTCAGTGCCTCCCGGCAAAAGGTCCACTCACCACTAAAAACGTAACTACTCAGCCGCAACTGATTCGCAACCCTGAATGAGGGGGGAGCAAAGGTGCTCTCTCAACTCTCAACTTTTTTATGGGCGGTCGGGCCTTCGGCCCTCCCTTGTGCAGGGGCTGCGCCCCCGCAACGCCCCCCTACAAAACCATCTCTCACCGACCGTGTGCATTCTTCGCAACGTGTCGGCTGGCGAGCATGGCCGCGGCTGTACACCAGTTGCGTCACCTAGAGCCTGAATGGTTCCAAGGATGACTGGCTGGTCAACTACTGTGGCTTAGTAGTTACCTAAAAACTAAGAACTTACTGAAAACTAGTACCCCCATATATCCGCAGATAATGCGCATAATGCGTCAGGATGCGCTGCAGATAAAGGCGGGTCTCGCTGTAGGGGATGCGCTCGATGAAGAGGGCCTCGTCGAAGTCGGAGCGCTCGAACCAGACTTTGGCATTGCCGGGGCCGGCGTTGTAACCGGCGAGGGCGGCGACGGGGTTTTCGTGAGCGTAATCCCGTACCCAGCGCAGGTAGTACGCGCCGAAGCGAACGTTGACGAAGGGGCGGTTGAGCAGGCCGGTGGAGTAGTTGGGATAGTTGAGGCGCTGCGCGATCTCTGCGCCGGTGGTGGGGATGATCTGGGTCAGGCCGTGGGCGCCGGCAAAGGAGCGGGCAGGCGGCTCGAAGAGGCTCTCCTGAAGGATGAGACTGTAGAGGAGCAGGGAATCGATGTCGAAATCTGCGGCTTCCTCTTCGACGAGGTGGGCATAGTGTCTGGGGTAGGCGACGCGCTGGATAAAGAGGGGCACATCGGCGGTATGTTGGACCTGACTGAGTTCGATGAGACGGTAAGCGGCGCTGATGGAGAGCCGGTTGGCGCCCAGTTCTTCGAAATGCAGCATGAGCGGAAACAGGGCGGCGGGATCGTCGCGGAAGCGCCAGTAAGCCAGTTCGAGCAGCTTCAATCCCTCGGCGCGGAGATCCAGATCCAGCAGCAGTGCGCCGCCGATCCGGGCCGGGTCTTCGGCGACGGTTTGCGGCAGACCCGAGTTGCCGCTGCTGTCGCCGACATCAGTCGTGTCGGGCGCGTCGTGCCACGTCCTCAGCCAGTTTTCGGCGTAGGCGCGGCTGCCGTCGTCGTTGGGCAGCGCGGCCGCGGTCATAGCGTCCATGCGGGGGATGATGTCCTTCCCCGGGTTGCCCGGCGGCGTCAGTTCGGCAGCGGCCAGCACGCCGTAATATGTTTCCGGCTCTTGCGCGGCGAGCGACTGCCACAGGGCCTGGGCCGCGGCTTGCTCGCCTTGGGCGTAACGGGCGCGACCCAGCCAGTAGGTTGATGTGCCCGTCCGCACTCCGGGATAGTCGGCCAGCAGACGTTCAAAGCCGGTGGCTGCGAGCCCGACATGGCCGTAGGTAAAGGCGCCGATCCCCAGCACGGCCAACGCATCGGGCGCGCGGCCGCTGTCGGGGAAGCTGTCCACCAGCGTCAGCAGGTCAGACACGGCCTCAACCAGAAAGTCGGCTGAGCTCTCGGCGCGGCCTGCAGCGCCGGTATCGAGGCCGAGGCCGCGGCCGGCGCCTATGGCGGAAAGAGCGCTTCGCCAGAGGGCTTCGGGGGCGAGCGGGTGGTCAGCGTGATCCCTGGCGAAGGTACGATAGATGCGCCGGGCAGCGGCGGGCGAGCCCTGCGCATTGGCCAGCTGGGCGCGGGTGAACCAAGCATCGCTGAAACAGGGGCAGTCGGGATACCAGTTCGTCACCTGTTCCAGGGCGCGGATGGCCTCGTCCCACTGTCCCAGCTCCATATGGGCGCGGCCAAGCCCCAACCAGGCCTGCCCGGCGCGGTCATCCTGCGGCGCTTCCTGAAGGAAGCTGTCATAGGCGTTGATGGCAGGGAAGTAGGCTTGGGCAAACAGGTCGACCTGCCCGCGCACAAAGAGGTCTACCGGTACGTCGCGGTTCACCAGTTGGATGAGGGCCTGGTAGGCGGAGTTGCTCTCCGGATCTTCGTCCAGGGCCAGACGCCAGCGGACGATAGCAGCTTCCTCATCGCCGGCGGTGGCGTAGGCGATTCCGGCGCGGTACAGATAGCTGGCCCGGTGGACGTTCCATATTCTGTAGCCGAGGATTCGGTCGAATTCGACGTCGTCCCGGTTACGCTCTTCCGCTTGCGACTCGGTTGCGGCAAGGATTTCATCGTAGACAGAGGCGGCCTGGCTCCAGCGGCCATTGCCCTCGAGAGTGCCGGCCAGCCGGTCGAGAAGACGAACTTTTTCCCAGTTGTTGGCGGCATGGTCGGCGGCCCGGCGCAGCGCGTTGGCGGCCTGCGGCCAGTCGCCGGCCGCGAGCCAGGCATCGGCGATACGCTCTTCGACGACACCGGTGACGTGAGGGTGCTGCTGCAGGAAAGCTTCGTAGGCGGCGACGGCTTCGGCGTTGCGGCCCACACGGGCCAGCGCCTCGGCGCGCAGGAAAACGGTGCGGCTGCGGCGGGGGTCATCTGCCGGCAGGGAGCCGGCCTGGAGCGAAAACTGGTCCAGCACGTTGGCGGCGGACACCGGCTGTTCGTCGGCGAGAAAGGAGAGAGCGAGTTGGTAGCGTGCTTCCTGCTGCTGGGCCAGCGTTATCTGGGGGTCGGCCAGCAGCGTTCTGAGCAGGCGCTGCTCCGCGCTGTAGTCGCCGACCTCGTGGAACCAGACCGCCTGCTGCAGGGGGGATGCCGGCGCGAATGGCTCAACCGTGACCCGCTGACGGGGGACTAAGCTGTTCGACTGTGCCGCTGGCGTTGATGACGGAGCCGGTGCGGCCGTGCGGGTGGCTGGCGCAGTGTCAGTGGCGGGAGGGCTGGGCGTTGCGGGCGGGCCGGGGCGTGCGGCCGGCGCGGGCGGGCTGGCGACGGGAGGTATGGGCGTTTCGGTCTGCGCGGACAGGCTGACGGCGGCAGTGGCGGTCGCGTTTCTGTTTCCGCAGGCGGTGAGTAGCAGGGCGAACAAGGCCAGAATCGAAAAGGTGAGCGTCAGCCTCAACTGCGATCGTTGTGATGGGGCGCTTGCCATGATTGAGGTGAAATGCGCCCTTGCTCGAGAGGAGGCAGTGGCGCGATGGGGGGATCGGCGGAAGATCATTGCAGGGATTTATCAGTCCGCTAGGGGCGTTGTGTGCGTGCGTACTTCAGTGGGACCGCCGATCATATTGTTATGGTAGCAGGGGGGATGGACTGTGTCAATAAAGGGGCCGGAAGTCGCGGTCGCCCTGCAGTGGAAACAGGGTGAATACGGTTTTCTTTTGTTCCGGAATTGGCCCTATGCTATGATTGCGTGCATAAGGTAAATCGGTCGCCTGGAATGATATCTGTGCTTGCCCCCAATGGCACTCATCATCAGGCACCTATCTTTGCTGGTTTCCTGGTAAGAGGCTCAATTTTACCAGATGGATAAGGTGTTCGTTCATTCGGAATTCGTAACTACTAAGCCACAGTAGTTGACCAGCCAGTCATCCTTGGAACCATTCAGGCTCTTGGTGACGCAAGTGGTGTACAGCCGCCGCCATGCTCGCCAGCCGACAGGTTGGGAAGAAGGCACACGGTCGGTGAGGGATGGTTTTGTAGGGGGGCGTTGCGGGGGCGCAGCCCCTGCACAAGGGAGGCCGCTTGCGGCCGACCGCCCAAAATACAACAATGAGGGGAGAAAAATACCTTTGCTCGCCTCATTCAGGGTCGCGTATCAGTTGCGGCTGAGTAGTTACCATATAGAAGGTATTACGGCAAGGCTCTCCAGCGCTGGAAAACTCCAATAAGGCAGGACTCAATGGCTGGGTGGAAGTTCAAGAGATTTTCCCGGGCAGGGCTTTTCCTTCTCGCAGCGATTCTGCTGGTAGCCTGCAGGCCCATCGATGACCAGATTGCTCACTATCTCGCCCACGGCCCTACAAGTACAAGACCATACGTCGCGACGGGACCGTCCTGCACGGAACTCGAAGAAACAGCGCAGGAGACACTGGCCGATGTCGGTTCGCCGCCCGCGACCGCGAGATTCAGCGTCGCCGATCGTAAGGCTCTTGCCATTGCCGCTTTCAGTCACCTGTGCGAGTTGACGAGAGAAGTGGGATGGCGGCAGAGCGCTACGGCAGAGGAATCGAAGGCCGCAGAGCTCCTGATGGACCGCTTTACCGAGTTCGGATACAGCCCGGAGATGCAGGACTTTCAAGTACGGATAGGGTCTCTCCGGAGGGGATCCCGCAACATAATCCTTGAACTTCCCGGTCAGGGCGAAGGCGTGGTCATCCTGGGAGCACACTACGACACGGTACGAAACTCAGTGGGCGCCAACGATAACGCTTCCGGGGTAGGCGTGTTGCTGGCGGTAGCAGAGAGATTGGCGCAACCGCCCTGGTCGAGCCAGATGGTATCGGTTTTTCCGTTCACACTGCGGATTATCGCCTTTGGTTCAGAGGAAACCGGAATGAGCGGCAGTTGGCATTACGTGGACCAGTTGACCGAAGAAGAGTCGGACGACATCAAGATCATGATCAACCTGGATTCAGTGGGATCCGGCACATTTCTGCGGGGACCGGGCGACAGATGGTTGACTAGTCATGTATCAGTAGTCGCCAGCAGAGAGGGAGTGTCCTATACGAGCATCACCGAGGGTTACAGCGGTAGCGATCATGTCCCTTTCAGGTACTCCGCCGAGATTCCGGTTATTAGTTTCTCCGGCAACGACATGTCACGCATCAACACCCGCGACGACACGATTGAGTTCATCAATCCGGTGCTGCTGGGAGACACGGCGGTGCTGGTCCTGGTCCTGCTTGCCTCCCTTGAAGATTTGTAATGTCGATGCTGGTCATGCCATTTCCAGGTGAAGACCATATCGACGGACAGGAGCCAGCAGAGATGCCAGCGGAAGAGTGACTGGAGAACAGAAAGACTGGCCGAACGAACACGATTGGCAACTCCCCGCCGAAACTTACAGATGAAAAACGTGAAGCACACGGATTCACCGAGAGGACGCCGCAATTGACACAGGAATACAACGTCGTCGTGGGTATGGAAGTCCACGCGCAGCTGTTGACGAAGACGAAGATGTTCTGCCGCTGCAGCGCCGACTACCAGGGCGCGCCGCCCAATACGCACACCTGCCCGGTCTGCCTGGGCCTGCCGGGCGCGCTGCCGGTGAGCAACCGCGCCGCGGTCGAGGCAACGATCCGCACGGGGCTGGCGCTCAACTGCGAGATCGCGGAGACTGCGGTCTTCGCGCGCAAGAATTACCATTACCCGGACCTGCCAAAGGGCTATCAGATCTCCCAATACGAGCTGCCGCTGTGCCGCAACGGCTGGGTGGAGATCGAGCTGCCCGACGGCGGCGTCAAACGCATCCGCGTCCACCGCGCCCATCTGGAAGAGGATACGGGCAAGAACACGCACGCGGGGCTGCACACGCTGGTGGACCTGAACCGGGCCGGGATGCCGCTGATGGAGATTGTCACCGAGGCCGACATTGCCAGCGCGGACGAAGCATACGCGTTCCTGACAAAGCTGCGCTCGATCCTGCGCTACCTGGGCGTCAACAGCGGCAACATGGAGGAGGGCGCGCTGCGCTGCGAGCCCAATATCAGCGTGCGCACGCCGGAGCAGGCCGCGCGCGATGAACTCGGCACGAAGGTGGAGGTGAAGAATCTCAACAGCCTGCGCGCGGTGCGCAACGCCATCGCCTACGAGGCCGAGCGCCAGGCGGATGTGCTGAACAGCGGCGGCGTGATCGAGCAGGTGAATATGGGCTGGGACGAGAACCGCCAGCGCACGGTGCTGCAACGCTCGAAGGAGAGCAGCGAGGACTACCGCTATTTCCCCGAGCCGGATCTGCCGCCGCTGGTGGTCGACCGGCAGTGGGTGGAGGAGGAGGCGCGCACGTTGCCCGAGCTGCCGGACGCGAAGGAGCAGCGCTACCGGCAGACGTGGGATCTGCGGCCGGCGGATGCAGGCGCCATCACCAGCGAGAAGGCGGTGGCCGACTATTTCGAAGCCGCGGTGGACGCGTACGGCCAGGAGGATGGCAAGCCGCAGCGCATGGCCAACTGGATCACGGATGAGCTGTTCCGGCTGCTCTATGCCGACGGCGAGGGCCAGGATTTGCGGCAGATCGCGGATACGCGGGTGCAGCCGCAGCAGCTGGCCGCGCTGGTGCAGATGGTGGACGCGCGTGAGATCAACGCCAACACGGGCAAGAAGGTGCTGGAGTCGATGTACACGAGCGGAGACGATCCGCAGTCGGTTGTCGAACGGGAGGGGCTGGCGATGGTCAGCAATACGTCGGTCATCGACGCGGCGGTGCAGGATGCCTTTGACAGCAACCCGGACGAGCTTGCCCGCTACCGCGGCGGCGAGAAGAAGCTGTTCGGCTTTTTCATGGGCCAGATGATGCGCGCGACCAAGGGCAAGGCCGATCCGCAGGCGGCGCGTCAGCGGCTGCAGGAGATGCTTGATAGTTCTTAGTTTTCAGTTTCCAGTTTTTAGTGACGCCCCACCCGGTGCGCTCGCGACCCGCCAGCCACCGACCACCAACCATTGACCACCCACCACTGAGGTTCTATGGCTCTCGCTCTTACCCATACACGCAACGAAAAGACCGCGCCGCACAGTCACCGCACGCCCGGATTTGCTTCGCTTGAATTGAAGTGGGAGGCGGTTACGCTGTTCCGCTACATCTATGATCCGGACATGCCGCAGTCCGAGTCGCCCAAACCGTTTTTCCACCCCGTCAACACGCTGGCCGGCGACCTGATCACCATCTACCGGCCGCATGACCACGTGTGGCACAAGGGGATCCAGATGACGATCGCTCACCTGGACGGCCAGAACTTCTGGGGCGGGGGCAGCTACCGCCACGGCGAGGGCTACGTCGACCTGCCCAACAACGGCAGCCAGCGCCACGACGGCTGGGAGTCGATCGAGGTGGAGGACAACCGCTTCGCGGCAACGGAGAAGCTCTCCTGGATCACGCAGGCGGGCGAGCACTGGATCGACGAGACGCGGCGCATTGCGGTGGAGACGGTCGACGCGGAGGCGGGCTACTGGACGCTGGACTTCACGACCAGCCTGCGCAATGTGCGCGGCGAGACGCTGCACATCTGCTCGCCGACGACGGAAGGGCGTCCGCTGGCCGGTTATGGCGGCCTTTTCTGGCGCGGGCCGCGCTCGTTTGACAATGGTGAGGTCATCACCGCGGCGGGGCACGAAGGCGCGGAGGCGATGGGCGAGGCCGCGCCCTGGCTGGCCTACACGGGCCGCCACGACGGCAACGGCCACGCGTCAACGCTGGCCTTTCTGGACCATCCGGCCAATTTGCGCTATCCCAACAAGTGGTTCGTGCGCCAGACGCCGTACGCCTGCGCCAGCTTTGCCTTCATGTTCGATGAGGTTTATGCGTTCGAGGCGGGAGAGACGATTACGCAGCGGTACCGGCTGGTGGTTGCGAATGGCGGCTGGGATGCGGGACAGGTTGAGGCCGCGGCAGAGGCGTGGCGGGGCTGAGGCGGGAGTTGGAGGCCCGCAATGATTGACCTGAGCCCAAACCACCTCAAAACGGTGAAGCAGATTCTGGCGGAACACGTGCCGGCTTGCGAAGTGCGCGTTTTCGGTTCGCGCGTGACATCGTCTGCAAAGGACTATTCCGACCTCGACCTTGCTGTCGTCGGCGTTACGGCATTGGACGGGCACTCGCTTGCGCGGCTGAAGGAAGCCTTCGAGGACTCCGACCTGCCGATTCAGGTAGACGTGCTCGACTGGCAGGAAATCTCCCCGAGCTTCAAGGAAGTCATTGCGAAAGACTACGCGGTCCTGCAGAAGATGCCAGTCGGGTCAGGTGGGAATGTTTCCAGGGAATAGCGAACAGAGTTCACAGACAATCGACCAGGCGATCAACGCTATCCCAACATGTGATTCGTGAGCCAGACGCCGTACACTTACGCTAGCTTCGCCTTCATGTTCGACGAAGTCTATGAGTTCGAGGCAGGGCCGAGCAACTAAGATATAAGGAGCATGTAGACGGAAGCCGTCGTCCCCCGCGGCGCAACCTTGGTGCCATACGGGACAATGGGGAAATACACCATAGGTTCGCCTGACGGAGACAGCCGTCGTTCATTCGATTGCATCTCACTGGATTTTGAAGTCGGCGTTCAGGATCGCCGCATCCACAAATTTGCAGCGGTGCGTCCGGATACCGGTCAATCTCTTATCTTTCCCGGGACCGGCGATGGCTTGGGCGCGGCATTGGGCAAGCTGGACGACCTTGCCGATGGCGCGGACTTTCTGCTGGGCCACAATCTGATCGATTTCGATCTACCCCATCTGCAAGCCGCAAATCCCCGTTTGCGGCTGCTACGGCTGCCCGCGGTAGATACACTCAGGCTCAATCCTCTGGCCTTTCCCCGCAACCCCTATCACCACCTGGTCAAGCATTACCAAGACGGACAACTGAAACGCGGACGCATCAACGACCCGAAACTGGACTGCGAACTTAGCATGGAGTTGTTCCGCGACCAGCAGCAGGCTTTGCAGGGCACAAGCCCGGACCTGTTGACGGCATGGCATTGGTTGACCACATCCAAGAACGGGGTGGGATTCGATCAAGTTTTTGCGTCTCTACGGGATTCCAGCCGGCCGTCATACACCGAAACGAACGGGGTAATCCGCGCCCTGCTGGCTGACGTGGCCTGCCAGACACACGCCCGTGAGGTCATGGCTGAAGCTGATGGGCAGGGCTGGGCGCTGGCCTATGCACTGGCGTGGCTGTCGGTATCCGGGGGAAACTCGGTCATGCCTCCTTGGGTCCGCCATCAGTTTCCCGATGCGGGGCGGTTGGTGCGACGGCTGCGCGACACAGCTTGCTCCGACCCCACTTGCGATTGGTGCCGACAGCGGCACGACGCCCGCAAGGAACTTAATCACTGGTTTGGTTTTCCCGACTTCCGTCCGGAACCGACAGACCAGAACGGGGGGCCCATGCAGCAGTCCGTCATCGAAGCGGCGATGGCGGGCGAACATCTGCTGGCAATCCTGCCCACGGGCGCGGGAAAATCTCTTTGCTATCAAATCCCGGCCCTGTCCCGGTACGACAAAACAGGCGCGCTGACGGTGGTGATATCCCCCTTGGTCGCGCTCATGGCCGACCAGGTAGCAGGGTTGGAAAGGCAGGGCATCGGCTGTTGCGTCACTGTCAACGGGCTTCTGTCGATGCCCGAGCGTGCGGATGCGCTGGACCGGGTGCGGCTGGGGGATGCCGGTATTCTCCTGATCTCGCCGGAGCAGCTGCGCAGCGTCTCCCTGCGCCGCGTGCTGGATCAACGGGAGATTGGCGCCTGGGTGATGGACGAGGCGCACTGCCTTTCGGAGTGGGGACACGACTTCCGGCCCGATTACCGTTACGTGGGGCGTTTCATCCGCGAACGCGCAGGAGAGGAGGCTGCGCCTCCGCTGTTATGCCTGACCGCGACCGCCAAGCCTGATGTGAAGGCCGGGATCGTCGATTACTTTCAGAAAGAGCTTGACATCGAACTGAAGGTCTTTGACGGCGGCGCCCAGCGCACCAACTTGGAATTTGTTGTGGTCAAGACCAGTGGCAGCGCCAAGCACGCCGATGTCCACCAGATTCTGATGGCTGATCTGCCGGCAAATCAGTCGGGAGGAGCGATCATTTACTGCGCGACGCGGCGGCAGACCGAAGAACTGGCGGAGTTTCTGCAGGAAAAAGGTATGGAGGCGGACTACTTCCATGCAGGAGTGCCGCCGGAAACCAAAAAGAATGTCCAGCAGAGCTTTATTGGCGGCAAACTGCGCATCATCACCGCCACCAATGCCTTTGGCATGGGGATCGACAAGCCGGATGTGCGGCTAGTGATCCATGCCGACATTCCCGGATCCTTGGAGAACTATCTGCAGGAGGCTGGCCGAGCCGGACGCGACCAGCAGACGGCGCGCTGCGTTCTTCTTTACACACAAGACGATGTGGAGCGGCAGTTCGGCATGTCGGCCCGCTCGCGGCTCACTCGACGGGAAATCCATGGCGTCTTACGGGCGTTGCGAAATCTGGACCGCAAGAAACGTAGGGGCGACGAGGTTGTAGCCACTGCAGGAGAGATTCTGAGAGAGGATGAAGAAAAAGCTTTTGAACGCGATTCCACCACCGACGACACGCGCGTGCGCACCGCAATCGCTTGGCTAGAGGAAGCGGTACTACTGACTCGAGAGGAGAACCGTGTGCAGGTGTTTCCCTCCTCTTTGCGAGTGAGTTCAAAGGAGGAGGCGCGGGACAAGCTCGAAAAGCCCTCCATCCCACATTCCTACCGCCGCCAACTCATGACCATCGCCGAGAAGATAATCGAAGCGAACGCGGATGAAGGCATCACCACCGACGATCTGATGTTCGCTTCGGGCTTGACTCCGGAGGGAGTGCGGAACGCGCTCGACGATCTGGAGCAATTGGGCATCGCCAGCAATGATACTGTGCTAACCGCCTTCGTCCACGCAGGGGTGGCGCGCGCTTCGCAGAAACGCTTCGAGCAGGCGGCGGCGCTAGAGCAGGCACTGATCGACCTTTTGCAAGAGACGGCCCCCGATATGAGCAAGGGTGATACCTATCCTCTGCAAATCCGCCTCGCTACCCAACGGCTGAAGGACGACGGTCATAATTACGTCCTGCCGGAGCGTGTGCGACGCATAATCAACAGCATCGCAGCCGACGGGCGCGGCGAAGGTGGCGGCGGGGGAAGCCTTGGAGTGCGGGGGCGTGATCGAGAAACCGTCCACGTGACGTTACAGCGCGAGTGGGGCGATTTGGAGAAGACAGCCGAGTTGCGCCGTGCAGCTGCCGGACGCCTGCTGGATCATCTCCTCAGTGGCCTGCCGCGGGGAATCCGCGGAACGGACCTACTGGCTGAGACGACCCTAGGCAAGCTACTCACGGCGATCAAGTCCGACCTCACATTGAGAAGTAGATTCAAACACCCCGACAAGCTTAGGGATCGCGCCCTGCTGTGGCTACACGAGCAGGAGGTCATTCGGCTGCACAAGGGGCTGTCGGTATTTCGCCCGGCCATGACCATTCGCCTGCAGCAGGAACGACGCGGATTCGCCGATACTGATTTCCGCTCCCTCAAACTCCACTACGACGAACAGGTGCTGCAGATCCACGTGATGGCGGAATTCGCGGAGAAGGGCCTGGGATCAATGGCTGATGCCCTGCGCTTGGCGATGGATTATTTCAGCCTTCCGCAAGAGGAGTTTTTACTTCGCTGGCTGCCAGATCGTGACAGAGAACTCTCGCGGCAGACCACGCCTGAGTCATGGCGTACCGTCGTCGAAAGCTTGAATAATCCCATCCAGCGCCGCATTGTGGCAGACAATCGGGAACGGACGAACGTGCTGGTGCTCGCCGGTCCCGGCTCGGGCAAGACGCGAGTTCTGGTGCATCGTATTGCCTATCTGATACGGGTGAGGCGTGAGAACCCGCGCAGCATCCTGGCGCTCGCTTACAACCGGCACGCCGCTGTCGAAATCCGCCGCCGCTTGGCAGATCTGATCGGCGATGATGCTCGCGGAATAATCGTACTGACCTGCCACGCGCTCGCAATGCGCTTGACAGGAGCCAGCTTCTCGGGACGGGCGAACCAACTTGACGAAGAAGACTTCAAAGCAATTCTTCGCCAGGCGACCTCTCTGCTACGCGGGGAAGGACTGCCGCCCGAAGAGGCGGACGAAATGCGGGCACGCCTGCTGGCTGGCTTCCGCTGGATACTGGTGGACGAGTATCAGGATATTGGCCCGGATGAGTACGGTCTGATCTCGGCGCTGGCGGGCCGAACTCTTGCTGAAGAAGATGATAAGCTGAGCCTCTTCGCAGTGGGCGACGACGATCAAAACATCTATGCCTTCAGTGGCGCGTCGGTCGAGTTTATCCGCCGTTTCGAGGGAGACTATAGCGCCAGGTCTTTCTTTCTGACCGACAACTACCGCTCCACCACCCATATTATAGAGGCCGCTAATGCGGTAATTGCGCCTGCGCGGCAACGGATGAAGACAGAGCATCCAATCCAAATTGATCGGGCGCGCAGGAAGGACCAGGACGGCGGTATATGGACTGAACTTGACCCGGTCGTCAAAGGGCGAGTTCAGATTCTGCCGGTCGGCGACACGCCTGTCACCCAGTCACAGACGGTTATTGCCGAGCTGAAACGATTGTCCGGTCTCACTCAAGATTGGGACTGGTCTGCCTGCGCTGTAGTGGCGCGCGAATGGAGTTACCTGGACCCGGTGCGCAGCCTTTGCGAACTTGAAGGGATTCCGGTGCAGATGGCGAACGAAGAATCCTCAGTCGTCTGGCATCTACGGGAAACGCAAGCACTGGTGAACTGGCTGCGGGGGCGAGACTCGCGCCTGGTGCAAAGTGCCGAACTCAAAGACTGGTTGGAGGGGCAACCTGTGACTCCTTGGACTGGACTGCTGGAGGAAGCGATAAGCGCATACGAGTTGGAGACCGGTGGAGCGGAGACAGCGGTGGACCAGTTCATCGAATGGCTGGCCGAGTGGGGGCGGGATCTACGTCGCCGTCAGCGCGGTCTGCTCCTGCTGACCGCCCATCGCGCCAAGGGGCTGGAGTTCGACCACGTGGTTGTGTTGGACGGAGGCTGGAATCGTTTCAACCGCCGCGAAGATGCCGACGCCCCGCGCCGGCTGTATTACGTGGCCATGAGCCGAGCTCGGCAGACCCTCACATTGGCACGCCTTCCGGGAGCGCACCCGTTCCAGGATGCCTTGCGGAGTAATCCCTCGGTGCTGCGCCGCCAGGCGCCTTCCACACTGCCGCCGGCAGCGCCAGAACTCAGCCGGCAATATAAGCAGCTCAGCCTGCGCAACGTCTTTCTGAGCTACGCGGGGTACAGGCATCCTAACCATCCCCTGCACCGCGCCATTGCCGCGCTTTCCCCGGGTGATCCGTTGCAGGTGCGGGTCAGCGGGAATCGGTGGGAACTGCTGAATAGCAGCGGGATGGTCGTCGGACGGCTTGCCAGTAATTTCAAACCCCCGTCAGGAAAGCGCTGCACTTCTGCCAAAGTCTTGGCCATCGCAACCTGGAGCCAGGAGTATTCAGAGCCGCAGTACCAGAGAAGCCTCCGGTGCGATACGTGGGAAGTCGTAGTGCCTGAGTTGGTGTTCGAGCCCAGTTCATAGTCGCAACGCCAGTGCCCCTCTACACCAACAGCACCCCCTCATGCCGCAGCAGCCACTCCTTACGCCACAGACCACCGCCATACCCGGTCAGCTTCGCGCGCCCGCCGCTGCCGATGATGCGATGGCAGGGCACGATGATGGAGACCGGATTGCGGCCGTTGGCGGCGCGCACGGCCTTGGGGTTGTCGATGGCGACTAGGATGATTAACTCAGTAGAGGAGAGAGCTACTTCTTGCTTTCAAAGAGGGAACGATCCAATTGGGATCTCTGTATGATTCTCGAAAGTGTCCCGGTTTTCAGTTCTCGATGATTGGGGACGGGGACGGTAATGGTTGTTACGCCAGTATCAAGCGTTTGTTCTTCTGCAGACCTCGCAGCCGGACAGCTGCCTAATTCTAAGCAACAGTAAGCACCCATTGTGTGCCTCGTCCTTCCTGCTGCTGCTCAGCCTGAATCTCTGGAGGGCGGCGGATTTCAACGGGAGATTCTGGTTCAAGGGGGGCAAGCAGACTCATAATCACGCTTTGCGAAGCATCCTCAAAGAACATCTCAATTGCTTCTTCCAGATTCCTCTTTGCCTCAATGACGGTTTCACCCTGGCTAGCGATTCCTAATTCCTCACAATAGGAAACATACCAGTCATCTTCCTTCTCGACTACACACTTGAGTTTCCATCTCATCTCTCTTCCTCCCCTCTAAACCAACAGCACCCCCTCATGCCGTAGCAGCCACTCCTTGCGCCACAACCCACCGCCGTAGCCGGTCAGCTTCGGACGCCCGCCACTGCCGATAATACGATGACAGGGCACGATGATGGAGACCGGATTGCGGCCATTGGCGGCTCCGACGGCGCGCACGGCTTTGGGGTTGTCGATGGCGTGGGCGATGTCCTGGTAGCTGGCGGTGTGGCCGTAGCCGACGCTGAGAAGCTGCTGCCAGACCTGACGCTGAAACGGCGTGCCGTCCAGGGCCAGGGGCAGATCGAAGCAGTGCAAGTCTCCGGCGAAATATGCGTTTAGCTGGCGATGCACTTCGTCCAGAAGCGGATGCGCCGCTGGCGGCATCGGGGATGAGGCGCGGGGGCTGCTTCTCTCGCCGCTCTGCTCTTCATTCACTTCTACCTGTTCCCCGGCAAATTCGACTTTGCTTATCGCCGCGTCGGTGGCGTGGATTTCGATGGAACCGATGGGGGATTCGTAGTTCGTTACCGCTAAAGACATTGTCTACTCCGTTATATTTGCGATTGGGACAGTGCGATGACGCGAGCCTTCCACACGCCAAATACCTGCGCACTCACTGACCACCGGCCACTGACCACTGCCGTCATCACCGCCGCAGCTGCTTGCTGCGCTGCTTGCGGGTGACGGTCATGGCCATGCCTTGTTCCTCCAGAAACTCCTGGAAGAGCCGGTAAAAGCGCTGGCGGTCCTGCTGCTGGATGACGGCGGTGACGTCGGCCGTCTCCAACACGTAGGGATAGCCACTGCCGACAACCGCCTCGGCCAGGACGAGGGAGACGATCTCGTCGGCGCGGCCGGATTCCAGCAGCCAGCGCGGCATCTCCAGCCGGGCCGGCGCGTTTTCCATGCTGAGCCGCGCCAGGCAGAAACAGACCTGTTTGTAGAAGTCGGCGCGGCCTTCTGTGCTGAGACGGTCCGGGCGTGCGCATACCCAGAACGGGCTGCGATCGCCCCAATCGGGCAGGTTTGCCGCCAGTAGGGAAGCGTCGTTGATGTGCGCGGGCGCCGGCAGGCCGTGCAGCGTCGCCAGCAGGGTGACGATGTCGCGGCTGTAGGTGTTGTCCACAAAACCGACCAGAGGCGTCTGCGTGCGCTCGGAGCAGTCCAGCAGCTCCTGCACAGCCTGGATATAGCCGTGTTCTCGGCCGGCGCGCAGCTGGCCGGCAAAGGAGATAATCAGCGAGCCGTCCAAGAAACAGACCGGCCTGCGGGCAAACGGGCGTTGCGCGCAGCGCTCCATGAACTCACACAGTTTGGCGCACTCGAGAATGAAGCGCTCCTGGTTCACACGCCAGTTGGGAAAGACGCTATCGTCGCCGCCGGCGTCGAGCAGCTCGTCCGGGGCCAGCACCTCAAAGTCGATATCTTTTTCGTAGCGCCCGGCCGCGTCGCCATCCGCGGCCGGGCGGCGGTCATTGAAGAACCAGCCGATCTGCACCGCGCCCACCGGGGGAGAGTAGTCGGTGGTTGGTATGATCTGGCTGCCGTCGACAGCCAGCGCGGGCCGGCCGTCGAGCGTGTCCAGTGCCCACTGATTGGCCTTTTCACGGTTCTGCCATTTCACGCCAAAAGGGATGCGCATCCCAACCGCGCGGTCGTACTCTCCCGTGGGCAGTGCGCCGGGCCAGGCGTCGTCGATGTCGTCGAGGCGGCGGTTCAGGGAAGCGGCGGATTCAGCCTGCAACTCCTGCAGCCATCCTTGCACGCGCTTCTGCTCCTCCCACCGCTCGCGTTCGTATATGGAGAACAGTTCCTTTTTTCGTTCCAACGCGGCGGCGGCCGCGCTTCGCACAAACATTCAGTCTCTCCTCAGCAGAGTTTTGCTGCGTTGCGTATTGCCTGCAGACGGCCTCTTGCTTCGAATGGATTCGGTTCAGGCGTTGACAGTATAGCACATCCGTACACACTTTACTTTGTATGGTCCCACTATGATATAATAAGGTACGCTAGGCGCTACCTTTCTTGCCTGCAATTTGTCCGTGTTTGCGTATCTTCAAAGGCCAGGTGGATCAGGTCGGCACAGACGCTCATGTGGCGAGACGGTAGTCCATCCGAAAAACACGCAGAGTTTCCTGTGGTATCGCCAGATGCCCCCAAACACAGAGGAGAGAGTTTGGCCGCAGCCAACTGTCCGAACACCTGACGCCGGCAGCAGCCAAAGAAAGAGAAAAGAGGGGAGAACGGTTCTCCCCCCGTATGGCGCGGTGGGAATCAGCTTTCTGCTGCTCATGATGCTGTTGGCCGCCTGTGACGGACTTCGCTCTTCAAGCACGGAAGAGGATGACTCGACGGCGGCGTCCGAGGCGATCCCGCATTATGAGATCGAGTTCACGCTCAGCGAAGATCTGATCTTTCTGCAAGGTTCTGCCCACATCCGCGTCCCGAACACCAGCGCCGACCCCTGGACGCACCTCGTTTTCCGCCTCTATCCGGCATTGGATCACTACGGCGGCGATTTCAGCATTCAGAACGTGACGGTCGAGGGCAGCACGGCGCCCTTTATCTATTTGGATCAGAATACAGCGATCCGGGTGGACTTGCCGCGGGCGCTGCTGCGCGGGCAGACAACGACCGTCTATGTGAGCTGGCTGTTACGCATCCCGCACTGGAGCGCGGATACGTCGGGGGCCTATCGTCTCTTCGGCTACAGCCAGGATTTCGTGAGCCTACCGCTCTTTTACCCCTCGCTGGCCGTTTATCAGCCGGGGCCGACCGCGGCGACCGGCCGCTGGTGGCTGGAGCGGGGCACCAGCCGCGGGGACGCGGCCTTCAACTACATGTCCAGCTTTGTTGTTTCCGGCACCGTCCCGATCGACATGATCCCGGTGACGAGCGGCCAGTTGATCACCTCCACAGTGGTCGATGAGGGGCAGATCCGACACCGGTGGGAGACGGAGCCGTCGCGCGAGTTCATCGTCCACATGAGCGATCGCTTCCAGTCGGACAGCCTGAGCGCATATGGCACGCTCGTCACGAGCTACTGGCTGCCGGGGCATGAGGAGGCGGGGCGGGCTGTCTTACAGCATACGGCGGCGTCGCTGCGGGTGTACAGTGACTGGTTCGGACCCTATCCATACGAGGAGTTGCGGGTGGCGTCGGCGCCGATCAGCTTTCGGGGGATGGAGTACCCGCAGGTCTTTCTATTGGGCGTGCAGCTGTATGACCGGTACCGGGATCAACTGGAGATTCGGGCGGTCCACGAGGTGGCGCACCAGTGGTGGTACCAGCTTGTCCACAACGATCCGGTCAACGAGCCCTGGGTTGATGAAGGTCTGGCTGAATACTCAAGCCGCATCTACTATGAGGCGGTGCATGGCCCGGACGCGGCCGATATTCTGGAATACCGCCGCTGGGAGGCGGTGGTTGACGGGTTGATCAGCCGCGAAGAGGACGCTGCGCTCGCGCAACCGGTGACGGCCTTTGCAGACGGAGTCCAATACGAAGGCATCGTTTACGGCAAGGGCGCGCTCTTTTTCTCCGCGCTCCGCCGCACGCTGGGCGAGCGGGAATTCAAGCAGTTTCTGCAGGGCTATCTGGCCAACAATCAGTACAAAATCGTCACGTCCCTGGATATGTTGGAGGCGTTGCGCCAAGTCAACCCGCAGGTCGGCGACCTGCTGTACACGGAATGGATTGGGCCGATTGTGAGCCAGCCGCCGGAAGTGACAGCGCCTGAGACTGAGTGACCTTCATGCTGCCGGGGATGTTCGCACGTTGCGAGCGCATGAAGGACGGGCGGCAATGGGCACGCAGACGAGCTGACATATGACGAACGTACTTTGGATCGGTCTGGGCGCAGTGCTGGGCGCGAATGCCCGCTACTTTGTCAGCCTGTGGCTGGCAGGGAAGTTGGGGCTTGCCTTCCCCTATGGCACGCTGACCGTCAATGCCGCCGGCAGTCTGCTGGCCGGCTTCCTGGTGGCGGCCGGTTCCCACTATTTTGCCCTGTCGCCCCAGTTGCGGCTGCTGCTGATCGTCGGCTTCCTCGGCTCCTTTACCACTTTCTCCACCTTCGCCGTCGAGAGCGTCACATTCTGGCAGAACGGGCGCGTCTGGGGCGGCCTTGTCAATATCCTCGCCAACAATGGCATCAGCCTCCTGTGCGCGGCGCTCGGCATATTGCTGGCCAGTCAGTTTCATAAACCGTGACCTGTGCTGTTGAAGATTGGCATGGATCTCTGGCCATTCGCCGGGGAGCAGATCACGTGCGATCTACCGGTATATGGCTCTGAGAATCTCTCAGATCATATCTCTTTCAATCTGTTTGGAGACCAGCAAAAGCTGGCGAGTTCCATGTACAGATTTTGTCGGTCGTCCAAATCCCCTTTACGAAACTCCTGCATGGGTTTGAAAGGAAGACTGGTCGCTGTTAGAAACTGAGAAAATCCAGGGCTGTTCTCGTAGGCCATTGGATGAAGAGAGCAGGCCAGAAGATTTTCTTTAGAGTAATGCTCGACCTTGTCCGAGTAGATCATGTCAGAGTAGCTGGCGTTGTGGGGAGCGGGCAGAAGAACAAGACCGCCAATCCGGTTGCGATAGGCTTCAAATTCACCTGGGTAGTTGAACTCATCCGTATGACGATCTGCATGGTTTGCCCAAAGGTGTTCGATCTGATATCCACCTTTCTTCGTCGACCTGTTGGCATATTTGTCGTAATCATACTTATCTTCTGATCTGGCCTCAACATATTCTGTCATACGAGCGAGCAGCCGATGGACCTGAGGGCCATTGTTACCGTGAAGTTGAAAAGCTTTCTGTGTGTGAAAGTCGACATAGTCATCTCGTTCTGACCCCTCACGTGATAATCGCCTGATAAGATCTTCACGCAATTCGTCAATTTCCATTCCCCGAATTTCTTTCATAATCAAAAAGGCGCGATATTGCATCGTTGAGTGACTGATAGCCTTGAAGTTCCAAAGACGGCGGGCAAGCATGATCTCGATGAAAGTGGCGACGAGACGAATTTTTCTCTTCACGGTCTTCCAGTCATCGCTTGTCCGCAAAGGCGCGAGCATTAGCGGGTACTGGAGTGTAAAACTGTTCTGGGCGTTGAAATAAATCGACCCGAAATCAGGATCATAAGTGTTTGCCTTTAGGCGTGCGAATTCGTAGGCGCGAGAGAAAAACTGAAATTTCTCTATAATGAAGGAACTGAAATCTTCACTGCCCAGGAGGCCGATCCGCTTCCGGTTGTCTCGCACCCATCTATGGAATTCTGTACCGATCTTGTCAAAATCCTCGGGTTTCGCACTGGCTCGACGTTCGCGAATCTTGTCGGCATATTGGCTGCGGAGCCAAGATTTTATGCAGTCGGCACCCTCTTCCTTGCCAAGCTCACGGAATTTTCCGATCTGTTCCTTCCACACATGATCGGATTGAGCACGACTTCCATTATCCCCAATATTGGCGAGCAGATAGCCTTTGAGCATATCCGTAGGCGTCAGTGAGAGTCCACGATCGTTCATTGTCTCGAAAATCGTATAGGCGTCGTCGTCTGAGAAAGTGGTTATCTCAACCAACTTCACTTTTTCGGTCAGCCAGTCGATAAAGTAGGGAAGCGCTTTATCGCGCAACTCTTCAGGAAAGAATTCTGTGATATCGTTGTAGCGGTTTATCAAATTCTGGACCGAGGGTGATTGATCAACGGGGTCGGGATTCTCGCCGTTAATCAGTGACTGCAGACAAGAATTCCGTTCGTCTATGTCGAGGTTGAAAGACTTGGCCCCAAACTTAATTGAATAAATCAGATCCGAAATTGGGGCGATAGACTCTTTGTCTTTTCGTTTCTGTATGAGGCGGTCGAGATAAATCAGAAGCAGTGTAAGTGAGGTCAGTCGCTGCTGACCATCCACGATATACCTTACGTTATCCTTTTGGCTGATGATTATCGAACCAAGAAAATATTGTCCGTAATCGGCCACTTGTGAGCGATCGTGGTTCTCGACATAATCTAGGAGAAACCGAGTTGTCAAGTCTTCGATCAGCTCTTGAACCTGTTTCGATTCCCAATTGTAATCGCGCTGATAATAGTCAATTTGATACTTCTGACCAAGAAGATAGCTCACAGATTGAGCGTCACCTAGGATGTCTCGCATCTCGTTCGTCTCCTCACAAACCTTTTGATACAGATGGGGTGTTGGCCGAGAGAGCGACATAGGACTCTTGGCACAATTCAAGCAACAGAAAGGTGTTTTCTTATGCTCGATGTCGATTTTATCACAGGCCCGCTCTGTCGTATATACATTCACGTTTCATTTTCCACCAAGTGTATCCCTGATATCGTACCGATCTGATTGACAAGCAGTGGCTTTGGCCCAGTCAGTATCTCGACCTTACTTGGTGGACAACATTTTGGGATACTCCCTACTCCTCTTCCCCGGATTAGACACGATGCGCTGTCCCCCTTATACTCACGAGAACCGTCTCCGCACCAGTACAGCGCGTTCATTGCCGCCAGCGAAATGCGGATTCCCTTCGCGCGCAATAAACCTTCATGGAGCCATGCAATGACCACGGATTTCCGCTACGAACCGACCTGGGACTCCCTGCAGAACTATGAGGTGCCCGAATGGTTCATGAACGATAAGCTGGGCATCTTCATCCACTGGGGCCCCTACTCCGTCCCCGCCTTCGATAACGAATGGTATCCCCGCTTCATGTACCGGGACGAGATTTCGCGCAAGGGGCCGAACTACTACCAGCACCACACGGAGACCTGGGGCCATCCCTCCAAGTTCGGATACAAGGATTTCATCCCCCTGTTCAAAGCGGAGAACTGGGACCCGGCGCAGTGGATCGATCTGTTCCAGAAGGCCGGCGCGCGTTACATCGTGCCCGTCGCCGAACATCATGACGGCTTCCCCATGTACGCCAGCACCCATACCCGCTGGAATTCGGCCCTGATGGGGCCAAAGCGGGATGTCTGTAAGGAGCTGGAGCGGGAAACCCGCGCGGCCGGCCTCAAATTCGGTGTCTCCAGCCACCGGGCCTTCAACTGGCGCTACTACACCTACGCAGATGATTTCGACACCACGGATCCCGGCCTGGAGGAACTCTACAACCCGCCCCATCCGGAGGACGCGCCCGCCAGCTGGGACTTTCTGCAGAACTGGTACGCGCGCACGCTTGAGATGATCGACTATTTCCGGCCGGATGTGCTCTGGTTCGATTTTGGCTGGCATTACGATGAGTTCGCGCCGTACCGCCCACAGATTGCCGCCTACTACTACAACCGCGCGCTGGAGTGGGGCAGCGAACCTATTCTCCAGTATAAGGACAAGTTCCCGGACGGCGTCGCGGTCTATGATGTGGAGCGGGGCAAACTGGACGACATCCGCCCGCACTACTGGCAGACGGACACCGCGGTCAGCTACAAGGCCTGGAGCTATGTCAAGGACGACGAGTTCAAGAGCGCCGCAACCATCATTCACGATCTGATCGACATTGTAAGCAAAAACGGCAACCTGCTCCTGAACGTGGGCCCGCGCGCGGACGGCGTCATCCCGGCGGAGGCGACCCAACTACTGCTGGATCTGGGCGGTTGGCTGGATGTGAACGGGGAGGCCATTTACGGCACGCGCCACTGGGAGCGGTTCGGTGAGGGCGATACGGCTGTGGCGGACGGGCAAATGTCCGAGCGCAAGAACCAGCCTTTCACCCCCAAAGATGTGCGCTTCACGCAGAAGGACAATGCCCTCTATGCCATCGTATTGGGCTGGCCCGGCAACGAGGCCGCCATCACCTCGCTGGGCAGCGGCTCTTCGGTCGGCGGGCGCATCGGCCGCGTTTCGATGCTCGGCAGCGACGAGCCTGTCGCCTGGAAGCAGGACGGGGACGCCTTGACCGTGAGCGCGCCCAGTCAACGTCCGTGCGATCACGCTTATACATTCAAAATTGAACTGCAGGGGTAACCATGTACAGGCGTCAGATCGAACCCTCTCACGACCTGCCCCACGCCTGCCAGCGCTTCCTGGATGACGTGCGCGGGTGGGCATACGAGGCCATCGACCGCTACGCGGACGAGCCGGCCACCGATATCCATGATCAGGGCACCTACACCACCGGTTGGGAGCCGCTGCTGCGCGCCGGCGCGGACGAACGCATTCTGCGCTTTCTGCAACAGGCACGCGATCGTATGCGCGATCATTACACCCAGACGCAACAGTGGCGGCATGGCTACTGGCGTATGCAGGAGGCGCACCACGGCACGGAGCACTATGAGCTCTTCCTGGGTGCCCTGCAACGGATTCTGCCGGATGACCGGGAGACGGCCCGGCAGCTGGACGATGCCGCCGAGCACATGGGCAACTGGTCGACCGGCGCGCCGGACTGGTTCGATTGGGACAGACGACGCTTTCACTCGCTATTCTTCGGCGCGGACGGCCTGCGCCAGGAGCCGGGCATGGCGCTCAACTCGCCGGACCATCTGCGCTGCATCAACATCTGCCTGCTGGCGGCGTCGAACCCGGAGACGGAGACGGTCAAAAAGCGCTATATCGAGTTGGCGACGGTCTATGCAGGGGAGTGGGCGGACGCGATTCTGGCAGGGGATGCGCTGCCGATTGCCCTGACCCCCGACGGCATTCTGTACGAGTTCAGCGACGACGATAAAGCGCTCTACTACTCGTTCATGGGCGAAGCACCCGACCTGCAGGCGGAGGTCGACCGGGCGGAGAATCTGCTCGGCTCCGACGCCATCAATACGTTCCTGCGCCTGTGGCGGGAGAGCGGCGAACCCCGCTTTCGACTGGCGGCCGAACGGCTGCTGGAGCCGCTGGCGGCGCAACTGCCTGACGCTGACGCGGGCGCGGCCGCCGATGCGGTGCGGGCCTACCGGCGCTGGACGGGCGATGGGCGCTATGACAAGGCGGTATTGGAAGCTGTGGCCCGGCTCGACCCCTTCGACATCACCGAAGTCACCCTGGACACAGAGTTCAAGCGCCCTGCCCGTCGCGCGTCGGGCGTGGGCAAGCGCTCGGACGCGCCGCGCTGGCTGGAAGACGGCCGCGAGCGGCGCCACAATCCGATCACACTGGCAGTGGCCGCGGAGATTGAGGGGGACGGCGCGCTGCAGGCGCGCGCGGTGGATTTGGCCCGCACCTACTTTCTGTTGGCGCGCGCAGCCTTTCCGGACGGCCGCGACCACGGCTGCTCGGCGCGCTCGGTCAGCGCGATCGCGCGCGGTCATGGGCGCGAAAACCACGCCGGCATGACGACGGCGGTGCTTGGCCCGGCGCTGGCGTTACAACTGGAAACGGGCGCGGATGCGCATAGAAACTACAGGGGCTGAACTGACAGCAGAAGCCGAATCGACATAGGGCTTCGCAGAACGAGCTACTTCTGGGCCAGGAATACCATTCCGGCGCTGTCCCGCGTCAGGCTGTCTCCGGCATAGTTCCGGTACGCTGACAGCTCCCGGAAGCCGGCCTGATCCAACATCCGTTTCACCTCCGGCGGTGTATATGCCCGGATCTGCCAGCTGGTTTCGTGACGCTGGCCCTGGTGATACCACTGGAAAGCCCTGGTGAAAATACCGCTCAAAATGTCAAGGCTTCCCTTGTCTGCGATGAAGAACCCGCCGCCGTCGAAGCTGTTGTTGCGATCGCCATTCAGGATCAGCTCGTCACGGTTCACAACAATGTCAAGGAGAAAACAGCCGCCGCTCTTGAGGACACGCGCCACTTCAGCGAGCACCCGCTGATTGTCCGAGTCGTGAAAGCATCCGAATTCGCTGAGGGTAAGGGTGACGCAATCGAAGGTTGCGGTCCAGCTGGCTGGCAGGCTGCGCATGTCCCCGCGAACCCATTCGATCTGCGCATTCACGTGCCCGGCTGACTGCTGGGCGCGCGTCAGCATGGCGTCGCTGAGGTCGTAACCGGTCACCTGAAAGCCGCGCAGCGCCAGCGGGATCGTCAGCCATCCCAGCCCGCAGGCCAGGTCAAGAAACCGTGCTTCTTTGTGCGGTTTCAGCAGAGAAAGAATCTGCTCCAACTCGGGCGGATTCGAATTCGGTTCATATGCGGGCGGCCAGATCCAGCTGAAGGTCTCATCGGCATAGAGTCTTTGCCAGGATGGGGAGGGGGCGTCCAAATGCGCGTTCCTTTGCGTGAGGGTACGTATTCTGTCAGCTGTCATTGTAGCATGAAGGAACCAGGCGAATGACACCCCTACAACTCGGCATCATCGGTTGCGGAACGATCGGCGCGGCCCACGCGCAAGCGGCCGCGGCCTCCGATCAGATCGAGCTGGCGGCCGTCGCTGACGTGCAGCGGGCGTTGGCGGAGAAGACTGCCGCTGCCTATGCGGTAGGGACAGTCTACAACAGCGGCGCAGAGCTGCTGGCTGATGCGCGGGTCGAGGCTGTGGTGCTGGCGCTGCCGGCCAGTTTTCGCATTGCGTTGGGGATGCAGGCCCTGCGGGCGGGCAAACACCTGCTGACGGAAAAACCGGTGGCCCGCAGTGCGGACGAGGTGCGGCGGCTGATCTCTGTCCAGGGGGACCGGGTCGCGGCCTGCTGCTCGTCCCGTTTTCACTTTCTGGAATCGACCCGGACGGTTGCCGACTGGATCGACCGGGGCAAGTTGGGCGCGCTGCGCCTGCTCCGCTGCCGGGCGATCGTCCCGGCGGGGCCGGCGCCGGAGACGCACCCGCCGGCCTGGCGGCTGAGCCGCGAACTGAATGGCGGCGGCATTCTTGTCAACTGGGGCTGCTACGATCTGGACTATCTACTTGGCATCAGCGGCTGGCGGCTGCGGCCGCAGACGGTCCTGGCGCAGAGCTGGCGCGTTCCCTCCACCTTCGCCGATACGGTTGCGCCGGGATCCGACGGGGAGACGCACATCGCCGGGCTGGTGCGCTGCGCCGACGGTATCGCGCTCACGTATGAGCGGGGCGAGTACGCCGCGGCGCAGGCGGAGACATCGTGGGAGGTGATTGGTGAGGCCGGCTCACTGCGCCTGCAAATGACACCGGCGCAGGAGAAGGAGATCCTGTACTACGAAAACGACCGTGCAGATGGAACGACCACCCAGACGTTGTGGACGGGCAGCGAATCCTACATGGACATCCACCGCGCGCTGCTGGAGGACTTCGCGACGGCGGTCCGCACAGGCCGTCCTCCCAAGACGACGCTGGCGCAGGCGCTGCTGGTGCAACAGATCACCGATGCAATGTACCTGTCGGCGGAGAGGGGGGAGGCGGTGGAGATTTCTGCGGCCTGATGCGGCCGCGAACCCAAGTTCGATTAACAGAGGAAATTTTACAGAAAAGGAGTTTGAAGCGATGAACTTTGCATTCATGAGCTTTTCCTGCCCGCAGGCCACCTTCGCGGAGATGCTGGCGCTGGCGGCGCAGTACGGCTACGACGGCGTCGAGCCGCGGGCCGCCGGCGGCCACAACCACGCGGTAGAGTTGGAGGCGTCGGCGGAACAGCGCGCCGCCTTCCGCGCGCAGGCGGCCGACGCCGACATCGCCATCTGCTGCCTGGCTTCAGGCAACCGCTTTGCCGATCCCGCCGACCGGGACGCGCAGGTGGAAGAAACCCTCCAGTACATCGACCTGGCCGCGGACATCGGCGCGCCGACGCTGCGCGTCTTCGGCGGGCGGATCCCGGAGGGCATCAGCCGCGAAGCGGCCATCAGCGGCGTGGCGGACGCCCTGAAGCGCCTGGCGGAGCGAGCCGGCGACCGCGGCGTCGTCGTCTGCATGGAAACACACGACGACTGGTGCAACCCCGCCGATGTCGCCGCGGTAATGGCACAGGTCGACCAGCCGGCGATCGGTGTAAACTGGGATGCCGCCCATCCGGTACGTACAGAGGGCTGGACGCTGCCAGACTCCTATAGCACCTTACGGCGCTGGATCCACCATACCCATGTGCACGACGTGTTCATCGACGCTGAACGCCCGGACTATACGGCTTTCGGCACGGGGGATGTCGATCACAAGCAGGTGATGGAGCTGTTACGCGGCGGCGGCTACGAGGGATATCTCAGCGGCGAATGGATCAACTGGGAGCCGACGGACGTTCACCTGCCGCGCGAGATCGCGACGATGCGCGGCTACGAGCGCGCGCTTTCTGAACTGTAGTTTAGTCAGTTCTTAGTTTTCAGGTAGCTACTAAGCCATATACAGTGCCTGTCTTGACCAGCCTCTCATCCCTGCCGCCATTCAGGCTATCTGAATGCGTATTCGGTTGGCGGCAGCCACGTTGCTGGAGCCGCACGGCTGGAATGCGCACACAAGGTCGGTGAGCGATGGTTTTGTAGGGGGGCGTTGCGGGGGCGCAGCCCCTGCACAAGGGAG
>MPML01000039.1 GCA_002238445.1 Caldilineaceae bacterium bin5 | reverse complement strand
ACGGCGCCGGCGCCCTGGCCGTATAACAGTCGTTATAGGGAATGCCCCCGCCCTCGTTCCTCGGGCGGTTGCACCGGCGCAGACGCCTTTCCCTATAACTTGCGATTATACGGAATAAAAAGCGCTTGTCCGGGCCGGCAACATGAGAGGGGTATCCCCCTCTCAAACTCTCCCCAGCGCAGGGGGCCAGCCCCCCACACCCCCCGGCAGCGTTTCGCCGCTGCACCACGACCAGCGCCCGGCTCTGGACCCGTTGATACACCACGCTGGCATTCATAAGACCAGCTCGCAAACATCACCACCCAGACCCAGACCTGGACCCACGCGACGCCCCATTGCAGTATCTTGCACAAAGCCACTCGTACCCGGGTAAAACTACAGACGCAAACTCCGGGCACAGACAATCGCCGCGACCATACAGAAAGCACTAGGACAACCTCGACGCCGGCAAACCCGGGCGGCCCTTCACGGCTCGTTCCTCGCACGCGCCGGGCCGGTCCTACCATAGCCAGGCCAGCAGGCCCGCGCGCGACCGGCCATCGACATGCACCACCACTGGGCGGCCCTGCGCTTCACCCTCGCCCTCGCTTCGCTCGACTTCGGCCTCCGCTTGGGCCGCCGGGTCGACGCCGACGACCAAACGGCGCCGACCACACCGACCGTCCCCATATCGTGCGGCAGCAGCACACGCACCTGCAGGCCTGATGCCAGCGGCATCGTTGCGGCACTCATGTCGTGCGCCTTTTTGTTCGGATGCAGAAGCTGATCAATCCCGCTGACCAGATCATCGACTGAAAGAGGCCAAAATGCACGACCACGGCACTCCCCAGGAGCAGAAATTAATGCGCCGACCAATGCCGCAACTCCTCGTTTCTACCAGGGAGGATTTGGTGAAAATTTTTTTTTCGCGCCGCACACACCACCACTTCACATCGCTACCATGCCGTGATATTGCAGTGCAGTGCCGCAACTTAGCGTAAGATTCAGAGGACTAGAAGGTGCGCCGCGGCCATCCTCTGCCGCGGCCAAAACGTGCCCCTGACAGAGGCCTGGACAATTGGTGTGTTCGATTCTTGATGTACATATATGTGTGTTACTATATGTTAATATTTGCCACACTTGTAGAGGGCCACGGGTTTTGTTGTGCTTTCGGCGTAAAGTAGAAGTTTGGACTATAGGGTAGTTTTGTTTTTCGTGTCACCACACTCACAATACAACCCAAGAATGATACCTATTTGAGTTACCCAAAACACCCCACCCTGAACAAAACCTGAACTTACCACTATCGACTCTGGCGTATATGCACATGTCGATGTATGTCAATAACTGCTATATTGACATCCCCGGGAGTATTCGGCAATGACGGTACTGGCATTCCTCAACCAGAAAGGCGGCACGGGCAAGACCACCCTCTCGCTTAACGTGGCCTATGGATTGGCCCAGGCCGGGGAACGCGTCCTGCTCATCGATGCCGATCAGCAGGCATCCGCCAACGCCTGGTCCTCTCTGCGTGAGGATCAACCCTTTTCCGTCTTCGCCGTGCCGCGCAAAAACCTGCACAAAGAGGTAGACCGGCAAAGAGATATCTACGACTGGATAGTCATCGACGGTACACCCCGTGACGACGCCATCACTCGCTCCTGCTTGATCGCCGCCGATTTGGTCATCATCCCTATCGAACCCTCCGCCCTGTCGGCCTGGGCATCCGACCGCACCGTCGGGCAGGTGGAAGAAGCACGCATTTACCGTCCCGACCTGCACGCCTACTTCGTCATCTCTCGCAAAATAGCCGGCACCATCCTGGGGCGAGAGATGCGTATGCTCGAACTGCCTCTGCCGGCGCTCGAAACCGAAATTACGCAGCGAGTTGCCTTTGCCGAGTCCATGCTCCATGCCCAGAGCATCCAGGAGTACGCACCGGACAGCCCGGCCGCCCACGAAATCGCCGATCTAATTAAGGAGTTGCGCAATGTCTGAAACCCGCTTCAACTTGAGACGACCCAACACCGACCCGGCTGCAGACGTCGAATCCTACATCGACCATGGCACAGCTGCCTTGCCGTCAGCAGAGGAGAAGGGCATGGAGGAAACGCCTGAGAAAATACGCCGCCTTGTCGTACTTTTGCCCAACAGCACGCATCGCCAATTCAAGCAGCTGGCCGCAGCCCACGAAACAACCATGTCAGACCTATGCCGTACCTGGATCGAAGACGCGCTCGAAAAGCACTTCGATTAGACGTGTCGAGAATGGGTGGCCGAGTCGCGGAGTTCACCCCTGCCTCGCCGCGGCGCTCCATTCCAATAACCCGGTTCCGTCGCCCTTCTCCGCCTCGACCCACATCAGCCGGCCGTCACTCCATATGTGGACGCGTCCCTCCCTGTCATTGCGCAATACGAGACGCCCGCCAAGTATCTCCAGCACCTCCGGATCCGGATGACCGTACCGGTTCTCGGCGCCGACTTGGATGATCGCCACACTTGGGCCGACCGCCTCGACAAACGCCGGGCTGCTGCTGTGCTCGCTGCCGTGATGCCCGACCTTGAGCACATGCGCGGCGACCGGCTGACCGTCGCGCAACAGACGCTCCTCGCTGGGCAGGCCGGCATCGCCCGTCAACAGCACCGAAAATTCACCGTAAACCAGCTTCAGCACCAGCGACCGCTCGTTCTTGTCATCCTCTTCCAGCCCCCGCAACGCCTCCTCCCGCGGTGGCCAAAGCGCCCACAGCGCCACCCCGTCACCAAGATCCAGCCAGGCGCCCTGCTGCAATCCCACCACCGGCACATTCTCCGCATCCAGAGCCGCCAGCCAGAGCTGCGAATCCTCGTGATGGCGTACATTCTCGCTGATTATCGCCTGGCCGAGCCCGAAGCGGCTGGGCAAATCGATCTGTCCGCCAATATGATCCCAGTCAGGATGCGTTACGATAGCCTGATCGATCTGACGGTCCCAGAACGGCATAACCGCGCCCAGTTCAGCGAACAACTGCTGGCTGTCATCCCCTCCGTCAATCAACACCTGGCGCCCGCTGGGCGTCTGGATAAAGATCCCATCCCCCTGACCAACATCCAGGAAGTAAACGTGGAGTTGTCCGTCCGGTTGTGTCAGAGCCAGCCACCACAGCAGGCCAGCCACCATCGCCAGGATGCCAACTGCCCATGTAGGCGCCGCTCCCGCAAGGATAGTCAACCGCCGACCGGCCGAGGTTTCTCTGTTTTCTCCAGTAGAAAATCGGACGGCCCTGTGCCCAATCTGCCTCAGAAATCCCGCCAAAGGCTTTCGCCAGTACAACCCTAGAATGGCGGCGTAAGTAAGAGCCATGGGACCTCCTCCATACCCGTCAACCTCCACGCTGCCGCCTTGAAAGGTCGCGTGCCATTTTACGATCATTGTCGTCCACCATAGACTGGCATAGGGTACAAATAGCAGGTATTGAGCGATCTGGTCCAGGCCTGATAGCCCCACGATCAACCCAATGCCGCCAAATATCATTATCCAGGGTTGCACCGGCGCGATCAGAACATTGGTGAACAGACTGATCAAGCTGAGGCGTCCAAAGTAATGGACGATAAGGGGATAGGTCGTTAGGCTGGCCGCGACCGTCATCAAAAGGCTGTCTCGCAGAAAGTCACCAAATGACCTGGGTATGAGAAAATCCGCCTGGGAACTGTCCGGATCACTCCCCTTCTGCAGCAAGCCCTTCTCCAACTTGTGCCATAATGCTGTGACGCTGTCCGTTAGTGCAGGTCCGATCAGGATCAGTCCGACAGTGGCCGCGCTGCTGAGCTGAAAGCCCACATCCCACAGCATGAGCGGATTCCACAGCGTCATCGCCCAGCAGGCCGCGGCCAGGCTTACCAGCGCGGTGCTCTGGCGCCCCAGTACCGTTGCCACCATAAATAAACCGCCCATCAACGCCGCCCGCATTACCGCGGCGTCGCCGCCCACCAGGAACGTGTACAGGGCAAGGCCGCCCAAGGTCGGCCACAGCGCGCCGCGCTTGCCAAACAACCTGATACCCAGCGCCATCAGCACACCGGTCACCAGCGCTACATTGCTGCCGCTGATCACAATCACATGGCTGGTGCCCGTGAGGTTGAATTTTTCATACAGTTCGTCGGGAATGCCGGCTTCGATACCCAACAGCATCCCGTTTGCCAGCGCCGCATACGGCTCCGGTAGCAGGCGGTTCAGCAGCCTCTCGCCGCGATCGCGCAAGCCATAGACGAACTGCAGCAGGAATCCCCCGCGCAGCATGCCCGGCTGCGGACCGACGCGTGCCCGTCGCATCAGGCTGTGAATCTGCTTGCGAGCCAGGTAGGCCCGGTAATCAAAGTCCTCGAAGATCGGCGGCTCCGTCAGCTCGCCTCTCACCCGTACACTTTCGCCGTAGCGAAAGCGGTAGACGCTATTCGTCTGCAATCTCAGGCGCCCGGCGACTCGTTTCCTCTCGCCGTCGAGCTCCAGGTACTCCACCTCGATGTCCAGTCGCCGCCGGCCCTCTTTCAGAACCGGATAGCTCGCCACATACCCGTCTACAGTCACCAGCCGGCTACTGCTGTCCCCTTCGTTGCCGTTGTGGTAAGCCAGGTCGGTGGGCCCGAGACAGGGCTGGGGAGGGTGCGAACCAAGGCGCAAGACGCCGCAAGTGCCGGCCAGCAAAATCCCACCCACAAGCCAGGATGAGGAGGTCCTGCGCGGCGGAACAAAACCAGCCGACTCCGGCCAGACCATAGGCTCCGCCGCCCGGGGAACGTCACGAGCATCCATCCATAGACAGACGGGAATGAGAGCCAGCGCCGCGATCCAGAAGTAGCCGCTGATACCGCAGCCAAACCATCCCTGTTGCCAGAGAATCTGTCCGGCGGCTACGCCCACAAGATAGGCTATGGGTAACTACTCAGCCGCTACTGATTTCCAACCCTGAATGAGGCGAGTGAAGGTGTTTACTCTCTCCTTATGCTCTGTTTTTTGGACGGTCGGGCCTTCGGCCCTCCCTTGTGCAGGGGCTGCGCCCCCGCAACGCCCCCCTCCAAAGGCACGCCTCATCCACCGTACGCCGTATTTCCAGCCGTGCGTCCCGTCCAAGGTGACGGCGGCCAGCGAGTACACGATGAGATAGCCCGAATGGCGGCGTAACTAAGGTCTGGTCAACACAGGCACTATATATGGCTAAGTAGTTACGGCTATGGCAAGATAGAGCAGTTTCATCCAGTCAGGCCAGTTCGAATCGAGTTCTACATCGAGCATGGCCACCCCGCCGCCTCGTCGTGCAGCTGCCGGACAGCACCCACCGGCGCTTCAAGTAGCTGGCCGCTGAGCAGGACGTCACAATGTCCGATCTGTGCCGGGCCTGGGTGGAAGAGGCGCTGGCGGAGCATTTTGGGTAGAGGAAAGAAAGGATGGGGTTGATGAGGGAAAGGTCCGTATCTATAGACAGGCTCTTTTTTGGGCATGAGTATTGGAGTTCCGACAACGCAATCGACGAGATAGAAGTCTATTGCGAGCTGCTGGACCACCTGCAGGACAAGATTGAGGCCTTGGACACACGCGGCAAGGATGAAGAGGTCACACTGTTCAATGTACAGGCGGTCTTAAGCAGTTACGCCATCGAGATCGCGATGAAGTCGCTCTGGGCACTGGACCACCCCGACGAGTCCATTCCGCACACGCACAACCTGGCCGACATATTCGATCAGCTGGAGGACGAGACGAAGAAGTCACTCGAAGGACTTCGCCTGAACCGCCAAGTACTGGGAAGGATGCCTACTCCTTTCACCAGCAACAGATACTCTATGGAGCACGTCGACAAAGAGACCTCAGTTTATAAGGCACCATTTTTGAGGGATGTTACCCAGTTGCTGGAAGATAAGCTGGAGGAGAACCGGGAGGCTCTTCTCCAATCGGCGGACAGACTTACGTTTTTCGTTAAGGGGCCTTTGACGCGCGCAGAGCAATTTGACTAACCGTATCCAAATACACCATTCACTAGGTTCTCAATGAAGAGATTTTTCCGTTTCATCTTCCGTCTTCTCCTCCTCGTCGCGATCGCCGCTGTACTGATCTTTCTCATCGGGCTCTACTTCCAGTTTAACGCCCTGTCTACGCAGGTCGATGAGCTGACGGCGCGCGTGCAACGGCTTGAGCAGACGCCCAGGCCCGGCTCGCCCCCGGGCGGTTCGCCGGCCGCGCCGGCCCCGCCGGGGGGCGGTCCGCAGCCAGCGCAGCCGGCCAGCACGCCCACAGCCACGTCCACAGCCGCGCCGGCAGCGATCGACACCGCCACACCGTTCCTCCGTCCGTCCGCCACGTACACGCGCACCCGCATACCGACCCGGACGCGCATGCCCACCCGCACCAGCACGCCCACCAGCGGCGCCCAGGCCGTCGAGCCGGGCAGCACGCCCACACGCACGCCTGCGCCGACCAGCACGGCGACAAGAAGGCCGACGAGCACGGCCACGCGTCTGCCCACGCGCACGCCGACCGCCACCGCCACGCCGGCGGACCCCTATTTCATTGTCAGCAGCGCGCGCGTCAATGTGCGCACAGGGCCCGGCAACAACTTCCCGATCATCGGCACCGTCACCCAGGGCGAGCGCTTCGACATCATCGCCCGCAACCGCGGCAACAGCCTCAACGCCACCTGGATCGAGTTCTGCTGCGTGAACGAGCAGAGCGGTTGGATCTACGCGCCGCTCCTGGATCTGAGCGTCGCCTGGTCGGCCGTGCCGGTCTCGCAAAACATCCCGGCGCCGCCCTCCAACACGCCGGCGCCCCGCCCGACGGCCAGCAGCGGCAACGGCGGGGGCGGCGGCGACAGCCTGGCAGGCATCACGATCGGGCCGGAAAATCGCTGCTCGCACTATGATTCGGACGACTATTCCTATCCGCAGAGTGTCGAGCCGCATATCGTCAACCAGCAGGGCGGGCGCATCTACGGCCCGTACACCGGCACCTACTTCGCCAGCATCCGAGACACCGACATCGAGCACATCGTCGCCCGCAGCGAGGCGCACGACAGCGGCCTGTGCGGCAGGGACGGCAACACCAAACGCGCCTTCGCCCGCGACCTGCTCAACCTCACCCTGGCCAGCCCCAGCGTGAACAGGCACCAGAAGGTCGACAAGGACCTGGCGCAGTGGCTGCCGGCGCTGAACCAGTGCTGGTACGTGAACCAGGTCGTGCAGGTGAAGCGCAAGTACAATCTCTCGATGGACCAGGCCGAGGCCAACACCGCCCGCCGCGTGCTGGGCGGCTGCAGCAGCACCGCCATGGTGTTCACCGACCAGGGCTCGGCCCCGCAACCGCCGCCGGCCACGGCAACGCCCGTGCCGCCGCCGGCAGGGTCGGGCAGCAACTGCGACAGCAATCCGCTCGGGTGCTACGACGACAACGGCAACGGCCGCATCACGTGCGCCGAGGCGCGCCGGCACGGGATCGCACCGGTGCCGCGCGGGCATCCGGCGTATCAGTATATGCGCGACGGGGATGGGGACGGCGTTGTTTGTGAGTGAGGGGGGGAAGGATATGGCAACGGTTCAGCTTTATTGGCAGAAATTTTACACCACCGGGGACGGCGCGATTCACCGTTGCGAAGTCAAGGCCCGTAAAGAAGGGGACGCGCTGGTCATGGAGGTGTACGACAGAGGAGGGGCGGTGCTCAGCCAATTCAACGTTTCTGCCTACTACCGGTTCGAAGACAGCCAGCGCCGCATACCGCTCTATGACGATGAGGGATTTGGCGGTGTCGCTGGTGCACAGGAGGCGCTGGCGTAGTGGTATTTCGAAAACGCGCCGACGTTGCTGGTGACGCTGGCTGGATAGAGGTAGGCCCTGACCACCGGCCTTGCCCAATTAAGCTGCTTGAGCCGACTGTAGCATGCTGTACCTCTCGTTCGTTATCGACGGCTCAGACGCCAGACGATGACGAATTGTCGCAACTACTTCTGCATCCAGGTCGAGTGAAGCGATCACGGCTTCGTCTAGCGACCGGCGAACGGGACACTCCTTCATCTGGGGCAAAGGCAACAACACATCCTCAGCGTGTGCAACGTAAGTTTCTGCCAAAGCATCCGCCGCCTTCTTTCCGATTGCGGTGAAATTTGGTACGGCCAAAGAACGCAAATTTTCCACTGAAAAATGGGGGTAGGAGAGCGCCCTGTTAGAACGGTCGCCCAACATAGCCAGGATTCCGATTGTTGAGTTCAGATAGACACAATTAGCCATTTCCAATATTTCTGTGTCAAGGCCCTGAAATCTAAATCGACATGGCATCCATGCCGATCCAACAACTGGGGTGTCTAGCCGAACACTTAACGATCTGACAGTATTAAGTCGCAGCCGCTGTGGCAAAAGAAATGTACCGCGTTGTGTCCAGTTCCTTTCCGCTTGGCGCACTTTCGCCGGCTTAGCGTTGATATAGGTGTCCCACGTTGTGAGCATTGATTGAATTCGTTCTGTCTTGTGATCCCAAAGGGCGACTCGTCCCAGCTCGTCCGGCATGTTGACCTGTTTGAAATTTTCCCGAACCCCTTGCCCTGCCGGTCCGATCTCAGAAACTAGCGCTAACGCATTTGTGGGGAACAATTTGCTCGTTTTCAAAGAAGCGAACATCTGGCACAGATACGGCAACAAAAACTGAACAGCACTCCAATCTCCTGCAGCAATCTTCCATTGCGGCCATACCTGTAATGTGCCGTAATCCGAAATCACACCACCCTCGCCTCTAATTGCGTTTGCAACGGGAATAGCACTGGAGGGAGATTCTGGATTCTCCGCAAGATTGATGATGCGGGTTGCCGGTTTAGGGTCAGCATCGTTATTCCACCGCCGGCAAATCAACAACATTTCTGAGATGGAGGTGTTTTCCGAAAAATAGATGCGTTCTGGATCATGTGAAGTTATGATTGTTTCAATGTGATAGTGCTCCGCCAGGAATCTACGGATGCGAAGGGAAGAAGCATTGGTCGCGGTCACAAGAGGAAGGACAGCGGCAATGACCCCAGTGTCCTTCTTGCTGATATGCTCTGCCAAAAACAAAAAAGTGTTCGCGTTGCTGGACAGATGAACAGGTGCATTTTCAAATAAGAATCGCTCCCGTCCTTTAAGTTGATTCTTTTCTCGGGTACTGAACTGTTTGTGGCGCAGACTGTCTCGCGTAAAGGGCGGATTCATTATTACTAAATCAGAAAGTTCGGCATGGTCAGCCTCTTCCTCAGTATCTATCTGCGTTACTGTTTTGCCTTTTTCAGGCCATGGCATCAAAAATGGCTGATGTTTTAACAACTCCAACGACCCAAGACGTGGGACGCCTGTTTTATCCTCTATCCCTAAGAGAGCACGGAAAATCTTCATTTTGCTAAATTGGGTTGTGGGGGACAGCAGACCAAGAGTGGTTGCAGCCAGATGTGTAGCAGTCAGATTAACGTCGTAACCGCTAAGTACCTGCTCTATCAATGCTTCTGACACGCTTTCATTTTCCGTCGAGTGCGGAGACAGCTCTCGTATTCGTTCTGCGGCTGCCATGAGAAGGGTGCCGGTGCCACAGGCGGGGTCAACGATACGCAATCGACTAATGGCTTCGCTATCTCTCCAGTCGCACATCTTGTCATCGATGGCAAGCGTGGCCAACAGCGCAGCGGCGGCTGTTGTCGTGTAGAACGATCCATCATAGCGGGCGGTATCTAGAACCGTGTGAAAAATGCGACCCAACAGATCGTGCCGTAACCCGGCAATGGAGCGGACCGCCTTTAGAGCTGCTCGCGCGCAGTCTTGAATGGCAGTAGTAAAGGCAGCGTCATTGGAGCAGGACAGCAATGCAACTCTAGCTGTTTGAAAGATAGGTTGATAGTCCAACGCCAGGATGAGGTCCCACGCATCGGCAAACGACTGAATTGGATCGGTGGAGTCAGCACAATGATGCGCCATCTCGGGCGGCCAGTTACCTTGAAACGGCTCTGGAGGGTTAGTTCTATTGTCTAGCTCTGGTTTCAACTCGTCTCTATATCTGTCTAATCTCGCATGAAACATGATTGCAGTTGCAATGACAAGAAAGGCACGTTTAGCCGCTGGATTCCAGTTCTTTCTGTTCTTGCTCTGAGGTTTGGCTGGTAAATCCAGTTCTCTGGCCATATCTTGTTTCTGGTTGTCGGTAAGGCGAGATACTGCCAGATCAAGGCTGGAAGATAGCATTTTAGCTAAATTGTCAGGATCGCCCAGCAGTGACTTTGTATGCCGTATTGCTGATGCCAACTGCGTTATGCTTCCAGTAGTCCAGTTGTCTTTTTCTGAAGGAGTAGATGAATGTGTACGAACCAACCAAAGCAGCTGGGCGGAAGGTAACGATTCATAGGTCGTGTTGTCTGGATAACAGACTGCAACTGCACAATCGGCCAATCCTTGCTTCAGCCGCGCGTCAGCATCTTTAATAGCCGATTTTTTCTTCGAGGCACCCTGTCCATGTTCAGCTTCCAGTGCAATCACGGCCGGATCAAGTATGATCTCTACATCAATACGCAAATTGCCTGGTTTCTTGACTTCCGGTGTAGCGTCCAGACCCAGCTCCGTCAGATGAGAGGTTAGCCAAACATTTAGTGTGTGTTCGTGTACCTTGCTCATGAGACAATCATTTCCTTCTTATCGACAGAAACGCATGAAAGTTATAAACCCACAGTGCTGTTCTGGGCGCTGGAGTGCGCGACATCAGCGAGGGCTGCTGCTAGGCTACCCCGGGCAGAGTAACCCGGCAGGCTGCGCACGCGTGCGCGCCGCCGCTCAGAACAGCAAGATTGGTTTGTCAGATCAGGGTTTGGTACAATCGAAGTATCCATGAGATCGCCCTCGTGGATCACGCCGGTGCGGTTCGCCCCGCGACCGGCTTTTTTGCGCCCCCAGTTTGCCACAGATTTTACAGGCCGCGAAAACTCACCACGCGCGCTGCCGGTGGCCGTGTGAAGATTGCCGCGGCACTCTAAAGTCTTGGCAGGTCCGCAGCGTGATCTGGGGAATGTTTTGGCTGTCATCAGCGGCCACCTGCGCCGCTCTGATAATGACCTCAACGACGGCTTGGTTCAGAAATCGTTACTAGGCTACCAGCCGCCGGCATCTGAGTCCCTCATGCCTGCCGACCCTATTCCGGTGCTTGTCGGACTAACATAACGGGTGGTACAAGCATCGGGGGCAGGTCAATTGCTTCCGGGCTGGCAGGCTACAAATACCTGAAGTCTTGAAACGGTGCGTCTGACGGCGTATATAAGCGACTGGCCAACGCCACAAAAGGCATGTTTTAACTTACGCCTTGTTCTCCAAATAAAATTATCGAGCACTCCAAGATTTCACAATCCACGACCTGCCAATGCTCGTTTACATAACGTCGCGAAGGAAGCTCGCTGAATCCGACGGCACCCCTCATTCAACAAATTTAAGTACTCAAATGTCCAATCATCTGAGAAATTCCTATCGCTGAGGGCTTCCAGCAATACATTAGAACTTGGTTTTCTGTCCTTAAGGCGCTCGGCAGGAACCACTATCCAGCGCGGTGTGGGAAGGCTGATGGCCAGAGCAAAGAATCCGACTGCCCCGGACAGATCTACAAGCGAGGCGAAATCCTCACCTGTCAACTGTCGCGGGCGTGGTCCGCTCACCTCAGCTTCAATCTCGAAGCGAAGCTCTTCCTTACCTCTGGCCACGACAATATCTGGGTGCCCGAACTGGTTAATCTTTTCCACTCGATAGTTAAGCCGTAACAGTACGTGGGCGGCCAACGCCTGCACCTTGTATCCAAATTCAGAGGGAGAGACGCTCAGGCGCATATTCTCAATACAATCGGAGGCTTGGAGCTTCACCAAATTATTCATACACAATCTTCAAGGTTGGCCCGCTGCGTGGCAACCAACCGGTAGGCTCGATGATAACGTAGCTGTCCTTATCAAACACTTTCGGTATCATCTCCTGAAACCGCTCGGTTTCCTGGGAGGCAACAATTAGTTGAACGTTACGCCCTAGTTCTCGTAGACGCTCCAGCAAAATATTGATGTGTTCTGTGTCTAGGGCTCGCGTGGGATCGTCTAGCATAACCAAGTACACCTCGGTGGGCGTATCGTCTGTCTGGCTGAACGCAAAATGGGGGACGACAGCCAACGCGCTCTCGGCCTGGCCGTTCAGCACGCCTGTTGGATCTTCTCTACCAGCAGGGTCGTGACTGCTTGCAACGCGTAACTGTAGTTTCGGAAGGGTATTTCTCGAAATTAGCAATCGGTCATACCAAGGATGCTGTGTCAACGCGCTGAAGGCCTTGGAAAGGCTATCTGATACTCGTGGGATGTTCTGTGCAAGTTGATTGCTGAGTTGGGAGCTCACTGCATCTTTGATTTTGCGGACCGATTCTCCAAATGCAACTAAAGAATTGTAGGAGTCTATAGCTCGCTTGAGTTCCTTTCTGTCCGCCTGCAAATTAGTTAGACGTGTTTGGATCCGGTGAAACCGGATCTCCTCGTTGAGCCGGTCCAGTTGAGCGCGTTTGGATGCGAACCACGCCTCCTGGTCGTTCAGCCGAGCATTGACAGTTGATACTTTCTGAGAATAGTTCTCGATCAACTGGTTAATGTCATCAGTCTCGGTCAGTCTAACCTTGTCTTCATCGCCAACGAGATTCATGATAGCTGCCGCTTTGGTATGTAATGATTGCAGCTGAGTTTTTTCTGTCTCCAGGAGATCTGCTAATTCTTTAGACTTCTGAAGTTGAGATTCAAGTGCGGTCACTATCGAACTTGGGGCCTCATCAGACTTGCTTGCGGTGCTCTGCAGGGCCAATTCCAAAACTCGCCGGTCGTGATGTGAATCACAAATTGGGCAAGGAGCCTCCTCGGAGTCGTTTCGTCCAATTAAGGTAATTGCATCCTGAATAATCCGTCCCTTTATGAATTCTGTCGTAGCCTCAAATCTCGCATCTTCAAGCTTTTGCTGCAATTCATCAGGTGTAAGTCCATCATATACGGATTCCAATTTGTACTCTGCCTTTTGGACCGTGACCTCTTGCTTTTCGATTTGAGTTTGAAGATCGCGCAATTCTTCCAGTCGTCCGTAGGATCTGGTCAAATTCTCTGCTTCCTCTTTTAGACTGACTTGGTCTTGAGTGCGCCTTTTGACAAGTGATTCTTCAGCGTTTTCTACTAGAGCAGACAGTGACAACCCTTCCAAGATATCACTAGGTGAGTTCCCGGTGACTTCTTCAATGAAATTGCGCGCCTTTTGTTCTGACATAGCGATTGACGGGGTCGGCCCGGTGCCCCAAGGTGGAGCATTCAAAATATGGCCTCGACGGGTTTCCTCACCTGCTATCTGATCGTTGATGTTCTTTCGGGCATCCGTGAGTTCTGCGTCTAGCTCGTGCTCAGCCTCAGTCTGGTCTTCCAAGAAATCTTCAAGGTTGCTTAGCAGTGCTTGTGGATGCGTCAGATCGAGATAGTTGAAGACAGTCCGTTCAAAGGGGTCAAGATCTTCCGGTAGTCTGCGAAGTGGGGCCGACTGAGGCGCAAAGATAATATGTGTGCCCTCACCGGCATCCACCGAGTCGAGTTGAGGCATTACCTCTCGTATGGGGTGTCTGGTTCCGTGCCGATCGGTGAGAGTGGGCTCACTACTACTGCCGGCGCCAAGGTTTAGTGTGCGACGAAGGATCCAGAGTTCTCCGTCGCGTATTAGCTCAACCGTGACGCGACAATCTCCGGAGTAGTGCTGATTCTTTATGACCTCGTTTGGGCGGTATGCTGAACCAAAAAGACCCCAACGAACGGCTTCTACAATACTGGATTTCCCGTTTCCATTTCGACCAAGCAGGAACACATGGCGACTTTTAAAGTCTATTGTCTTGGGCGATGTGAATCCCTTAAATCCTTCTATTTCAACACTTTGAACCCTGAATCCGCCAGCCATCGATCTTACCTCGCTTTGAACTGTTCAAGTCGGCTTCTTACGTTGTTTTCGAGTCTTTCCCTTTCAGCGTCCAAGTAAGTCTTGACGGCTTCAGGGCCTTCTCTTTCAAAGTGGTCGGCCATCGGTGCCCATAGCTCCCTAGTGTCTGGAGCTAGCTGCTGAGCGACCGCTTCATTAAAAGATTGAATGGTTTGTTTTTCTTGCATTCTCTCCTCCGTTATAGTCCTTGGTCGGGAGACCAAGGCGATTGCATCTAAATTGGGTTGAGAAATAGGTGAGATGACGTAAGCGAGACGATTTGATACGATAGAGAGTCCTTTCAATAGACAAGGGAGGACTCATGGGGGAGATAAAGGGCGTATCACTGTTTGAGCATTTCGAGGATTTGGAAGATCCTCGCGTTGAACGCACAAAGTTTCATCAGTTGAGCGACATCATCATGATTGCAATATTTGCAGTCATATGCGGAGCGGATAACTGGGTCTGGATATAGGAATTTGGACAGGCTGACCTGCCCCCGACGTTTGTACCACTTGTTATGTTAGTCCTTCAAGCACGGGGACAGGTTCGGCAGGCAAACGGTCTCACGCGCAGTCGGTACGACAGTGGCCAGAACTGACGGTGCGTTTGTTAGTTGAAGATATCGCCTGTCGTGAGCCAAACGTCTCTCTCCGCCCAGTGAGCCGTTTTTCGGGCACTTCCTCAACATTAGAGTATAGGGGTTTATATACGAAGGTAGCATCCGTATACCGTTCTGGTAGCACGGCACGGCCTCACTGCACCCACCGTTACGCTACCGGCGCGAATGCCCCACGCGCCATGATGTTCCGGGCAGCATTCACGTCTCTATCTGCAACATGACCGCAACCCGAACACTCAAATACCCGATATATCTTGGCCCTGGCGTTCACGACGCCACACGCCGCACACCTGCGAGATGTGTACGCAGGGTTGACTTCGACAAGTTTGCGACCGGCCCATTCTGCCTTGTACGCCAACTGTTGTCTGATCATACCCCACGTCTGCGCCAAAATTTCTCGGTTTAGTCCTCGCTTATGTACGCCTCCCGCAGCCGTCATGCTTCTCACTTTCAAATCCTCCATGACGACTGTTCCGTACTGACGAACCAAGTCGGTCGTAATGACGTGGCACTCGCTACGATTCCGTATGGCGTTCCGTCGCTTTTCCGTCGCGAATGCCGCCACCGCTTTACGACGACCATTACTCCCTCTTTTGCATCGACTAACGGCCCTTTGCAACCTGCGCTCGCGTCTACGATCCACGACGCGTCTTTCCACCACCTCACCGCTACTTAGCGTCATGCGTTGGTTTACACCCAAATCGATTCCGACGATTAAGTCGTTCTGTGGTAGCGGCATGACCTGTTCTCGGTACACCAGATCAGCCCACAGATGCCGACCCCGCATCACGAACCGCAAAGCCTTGAGTTGACCACCGTCGGGCAACTTACGAGAAGGTCGTATCCGCATCGACGGCAACCCCTTAACGCATATGCGATTGCCCTTTACCATTGCGGGCGTCACCTCTGCGAGTTCGATGCACCGATATCGCCCCGAACCCCGAAAACGCGGGTAGCCGGGCTTTTCCCCCGCCTTGACGCGCCGGAAGAAACTTTGAAACGCGCGCTCCACCCGGACCAGAACCCCGCGCGCAATCTGCACACTCAGATCACGCCACCACTGCGATTTCGTCCGCAGACGTGTCAAACGCTTCATCTGCGCAAACTTCGACATACCCATTCCGCACGCTCTATAGATGTTGCGTCGTTCTTCCAGAGAACGATTGTACAGCCATCTGCACGCCCCCAACACCTCTCGTATGCGTCTATACCCCGCGCTCGACAAATACACGCGTTCCTGATATGTCTTGTGCATCACAATCATCTCAGTCATCCTGTGTTACTTTGCGATATAATCTCCAAAGTATACAGTACCCATATGTAATCAGCGTGTCATTCTGGTCTGTTTCTGTGCCAATATCGTGCCAATATTGAAGCAAACTGTCTCCAGCCCGACAGAATGGCGACCAGTCACGTCGGTCCACAAACGCGAACACGCCGGATCAGCATGATCCGGTGCTCTCAAACTCTGGCCGTCAAGCTTGTTGCAGTTTTCAAAATCGGGGCAGCGAACAGTGAAGACCAGCAAATTCCGGGTCACGCACAATACTGGAAAGACGGTGCCAGCCACTGCTCAACCACGTGTAAGACCGAAGTCGAAGATGCGGCTGTGCATAGCGGGCGCAGTGAGGGCACAATGTAGGAGGGAAGCGTTTCCCGGTTTTCCAGGGGGCTTAGAACCATCTGAGGCGATACAGCGCGAAAGTAGCCGCTACCCGGCCACGACTCTAGCTGATGAAGAGATAAACCACCAACGGGTGCCCTTCCTGAAGAGGCTTCCAAACAGTCGCCTGGGACGCTCCCAACTCCGCTTGATCACGTACCACCTCTGCCAGCACCATTCCCACCCCAGATCTTCCGCACCTAACCTTGCAATCGGTCTAGCAGCCAGGTCCGCCGCGCTCTCCTCCAGCTGATCCAATGCGAGGCAGCGCATGAATGACAGTCGGAATCCGGCTCCGCGCCTGCCGAGGCAGGGCCAACGCCTGGGATCCAGCCGCTCCTCTCCTCCCCCCGTCAAGCCGCCTCCGCGCAAGCCTTGAACTTGCAACCGGTGTCTCCCGTCGCCGACCTCTCCCCGCCGCCCCCCATCTTTAGTCGGCCCAAGATGACCGATATCTGTTTCGCCTGAAGTGTGAGCAGTTTGGCGCCAATTCTCAAAATTGGCATAAAATTGACACGAATTTTTCCAAAAACTCCATAGAGAATACATATCAATGATGTATACTTATAGACTTATTCGAGTGCGCCGCAAACGGCGCAACGCGCCCTGATCAAAGCCGGCCGCATCCGTCTGGATACACCCTATTTTTCCCGTTTTATCATCAATTTATTTGAGGACAATCGTATGAGACGGCACACGCAATCCTTAGCCCGCGGCACACTGGCTCTCATCTTCGCCGCTGTCGCGCTCATCTCAACTGCCGGCAGCGCCTCCGCCTCTGAAGAGCACATCGTCCAACCGGGGGAAACGCTGAGCCAGATCGCTAGATTTTACGGTACAACCGTTGCAGACCTGCAGCAGCTCAACGGCCTGCCGGACGCCAACTTTGTCTGGTACGGCCAGCGCCTTTTGATCGACGCCAGCGAAACTGCAGCTCCGGCACCCGAGAGTGCCGAGAGCTATCAGCTTTACACCGTCCAGCCGGGCGACACCCTGTTCCTTCTGGCCGGAAAGCATGGCATCAGCCTGACCAGGCTCATGTCCATCAATGGATTCTCCTCCGAGGAATGGCTCAAAGTGGGTCAGGAACTGCTGGTGCCCCGCGCGCTCGCACCCGCCCCTCAACCTGCGCATCAGGTCTCTGCCCTGCAGCCCGCGCCGCCCATTGCCGCGATGCAACCAGGGCGGATCCGCCCCGCTGTCCATACCGTGCAGCCAGGAGAACGACTCTCGGATATCGCGCAGCGGTACGGTGTCAATCCTGGTGCCCTGGCCCGGTTGAACGACCTGCAGAACAACAGCGCTCCTGAGCCTGGCCGGGCCCTGCGCATTCCAACTGAAAACGCGCTCGAACTCCTCGAAGGCATGAGTCAGAGGCTTGACCCGGCCCGCTACCCCACGCGCACCGAGCGCTGGATCGAGGTCGACCTCAACCAACAGATCGCAATCGCCTATGAGGGCGCCGCACCGGTCAGAGTCTTCCTCATCTCCTCCGGAGTAGGCGACTCGCCCACCGTCACCGGCACATACCGTATCTGGGCCAAGATCGCCATGCAGGACATGCGCGGCGGCAACCGCGCCGCCGGCACCGCCTACCACGTGACCGAGGTCAAGAATGTCCAGTACTTTCACGAAGACTACGCCTTTCATGGCACCTACTGGCACAGCAACTTCGGCACGCCCATGAGCCGCGGTTGCATCAATATGACCGAAGAGGATGCCGAGTGGCTCTTCGATTGGGCGTCCCCCTTCATGTACGACGATGACGATGACGGCTGGATGTTCAGCACCCGCGCCAACCCGGGCACGCTGGTACTGGTCCATGAACGATAACGGGCGCATCGCCCCGCTCCGCTCCGAAACTCTGACCGCAATGGCAAAGAAACCGGCTTTCCCCAGCGACCAAAAGGCCCTGAGAGTCTCCCTGTTTCAAGACCCTCCCTATAGCGGTAAGACCGGGAAACCGTGCAAAGTACCCAAGATCATTTATTCAGCATGCGAATAGACCAAGGAGGCTCAAATGCCAAAACGATCCGCTTTCCTTAGCCTGCTCCTCATCGCAGCCTTGATGCTGGCCGCATGCGTCGCGGCGCCGCCCGCCTGGGCTTCGATGGAAGAGCCGCCTGCCGATATGAGCGGCAGGGTTCTCGTCGAAGCGGGCGGAATGATCCGCATCGGTGGCTCCTTCGCCCTGACCGGGCCGGTCCCCGACCCCGGCCTCGACATCCGCCACGGCGCCGAACTGGCCGTCGATGACCTCAACGCGGCCGGCGGACTCGAAGGCTTCATGTTCGAGCTGGTAGCCGAAGACGGCGCCTGCGACGGCACGCAGGGAACCAACGTCGGCAACAAGTTCGCCGCCGACGAGACCATCGTCGCCGTCACCGGCGGCACCTGCTCCGGCGAGACCTTCGGCCTCATGCCGATCCTGCAGGAGGCGCGCATCCCCTTCGTCAGCCCCAGCGCCACCAATCCCGACATCACCTCCGCCGACTGCGACGTCTGTAACCGCGTCGCCCTCAGCGACGCCCTCCAGGGCGCCATCGATGCCGGCTTCGTATTCGGTGATCTGGGCCTCACCAAGGTCGCCGTCGTTCACGATAACTCCGACTATGGCAAGGGCCTGGCCGAGATCTTCCAGGATAACATTGCGGGGTTGGGAGCCGAAGTGACCAGCTTCGAAGGCGTCCAGGTGGGCGATACCGACTTCCGTGCCATGCTGGCCAGGGTTGGCGCCGGTGGGCCCCAGGCCATCTTCTTCGCCGGATACTCCACCGAGGCCGGCCTCATCGCCCAGCAGATGACCGAAACCCCCGGCCTCGAGGACACCGCCTTCATGAGCGTTGACGGCGCCTACACCCAGCAATATCTCGAAGCCGCCGGCGGCGCCGCTGAAGGCACCTACATCTCCTTTGTTGCCGGCGCCGATTCCGAAGTGATGAACGCCGAATTCGACGCCAAGTACCTGGAGAAATACGGTGTCAGCCCCGACGATCTCGGCCCCTTCCACAGCCAGAGCTACGACTCCGTCACGCTGATCGCCGTCGCCCTGTCGGCCGTCGCCGCGGTCGACGATAACGGCAACCTCGTAATCGACCGCGAGGAACTGATCTCCGCCATCCGTTCCGTCGATGCATTCGCAGGCCTCACCGGCACGATTAAGTGCGACGGCATCGGCGAATGCGGCGCCGGCGGCGTACAGATTTTCCAGATTACCGACGGTGCTTTCGTTCAGGTCTCCGGTCTCGGTATGGAGTAAACCACAACACAATCAGGAGAGAGAACGTCATTGATACCCGGCCAGCCCACCGTGCGCGGCAACGCGTTAACCCGGGGAAGACTGTCCAATCGAATGCGGAATGCGCATCTTAGCCCACGAGGAACGGCGGGCGGCTGGGGGGATGATGGTTGATTGGGGCGCGGGGATGGAGTTCTTGGACGCGACGTTGAGTCTGGCAGTTGGGTTCTGCCTGATGGGCAGGCTGTTCTGGCTTGTGAGGAGGATAAAGGGGCGATGATTATTACATCCGATGCGCTGCGTAAGCATTGGTGGGCACTATCAGAAAACGCACGATCTTTCCATAGAATTCTATGCGAGAATCAAGACGGTGTTCCGAAGCAAGAGCTGCTAGCCACTACTGATGATGGAGTCAGTTAAATCCTCGGTTGGATCGGGCGCGCTATTGAGGAGGCAGGAGGCGGCCGGTACTATCAAGGCGAATGCTATGAATGGGGGGAGTATGCTACCGCCTGAAAGATCATTCGCGCCCCGTAGTGGGCGAACTGCTAGGACATCACGAAAAGGAAAAAACGCAGCGAAGGGATTGAGTCTTTTGGAGGAATCAACCCTTCAAATCCTGAGAGAGGCGTATCCTGCCGCTCTAAAAGCAAGTGAAATCCGTGATGAGCTGGGCATTCAGGATCCACGAAGAGGCGTCAATACCTACCTGACAGATAGCTTACTCAAGCGTTTGGAGGAACGCGGGCTCGTCGCGCAGACAAGAGAACGCGGTCCCTGGAAGTTGACCGTCACCTAGACGAATCGACCAGCCGCCCGGCCAGCCCACCGTGCGCGCAAGCGTGAACCCTGGGTTACATCAAAGCCGGTGGAATGGGACCCCCAGTGGAACGGCGGGCGGCTTGGGAGGAGGAGAGCGGAGATGACAAGGGGCGCGGGAGGATCACGTTGGACCCGGAAAGAGCTGTTGGCAGTCCTGTATTTTTATATCAAATGCAAACCGGGTTTGACGTCTCCTCAGAATCACCCGCGCATCGTAACCCTCTCTAAAGCGATGGGGCGCACTGTCAGTTCGATTGCCAATGCGGATAGCCAATTACAGGTCACAAGATCCTGCGTACCCCGGACGCGGCCTGGAAGGTGGTGGTCAGTATATAAAGATCTGGCGTGAATACGAAAGTGACCCTGACCGATTGCCGGCCGAAGCGCGGCGATCCTATCAGGAACGCATTCCTGGCGACGCTCGATGACCACACCCAACCGGACGAACCGCACCATGCGGACGGCGGGCTGCCTGGACCCGCTGTTCAACGCGAACCGTAACTACGCCGCGCCCGTCGGCAGCGAGGTCGCGGGCGCGGCCTTCAAGGACACCTGGATACCGAACGATGTGGACGGGCAGACAGGCGAAGGCATCTTCGAAATGTGTGCCGGGGGCAGGGTTAAGGGGTGATTGGAGCGAAGCAACCCGTGTTCAGGAGCAGAACGATGGAAGAGCCAAGGATTCCCAATTCATACCACACATTTATGCGGTTAATCAGGAGGCTTCAGGAGCAAGACCCGAACGCCGGCCGGAAGGTGCTGAAGCGGCGCATCATCGATCTGCTGGATCTGCCGCTGGAGATGGATGACCCGTACTGGGACGAGCAGGAATTTTCCTATCTGCGGTCGAGTCGGACACGTCGGGCGCTGTTCGAAGACCGGTTCAACCTGGCGATGTACGAGATACGGAAAGAAAAGGGGAAGTCGTGATTATTGAAAATTTGGGGGACTATCAAGTTGACTAGCCAAAACAGAACAAACATGCTGCAACGGTAGTGTATTCAGGAGACAGGGGCCATGGCTGGCTTTCATGTAGGTGGGCGGTTTTCCGGGCGAGCTGTAATTGGATTTGTCCTGGAATGGATTTTGGCGCTCTTGATCGAATACGGCCTTATCATTCTGCTGACGACAGTTATCGTGTTTGCAATCGGTTTTTTCAGAGACTAACTGCAAATGGACAAGTACGAAGGCATGGCATTCGTGAGCGGGGAGATATGCAGGCTGACCGGCGTATACCGCGCCCGCTGTCATCCGATGGTTCGGATTGAACTCGATGAGGGCGAGATTTTCCCGCCATGCAAGGCCGGCGGCAGCCAGCATACCGCTATCTGGGAATACGTCGGGTCCCCCTAGAAAGGCTAGTCAATAGGTCGCAACTATGACAAACGGAACTATGACAAACAAGGAGTGCGCCTTTCTGACCGGAGCCCTTCTTCTCCTCCTTGTTTTTGTGCTAACAGGTGAGTACATCAACGCTTTCCTCAATGTTGTGCTGTCAGGTCAGTACTTCAACGCTGTCAGACTGATCCTCGCTGCTGCAGTCCCACCATTGGGGTTGATCCTGGAGTTGCAATTGCAACTCTACAACTGAACGGGTTTTGGCTAGTCAACTTGATAGTTCCCTTTATTTGGACGATGAGGGGCCTACCTGAGCCGTGATAACAGACAAATCGTGGAGTTTTTACACGATGATGGATCCAGAAAAATAAGAGGAAAGAGCGTATGGCAGCTACAGCGATTTTCTATAGGGGGATGTTTAAGCATCAGTTGGAACTAATGCCCAGCGCCCAGGAGCAGGAAAAGAGCATACGTCTTTTCATGCAGCCACATTCAAGATTGCCGATAAAGGAACTGAGAGACGATCCCCCTAGCCCAATGAATCCGGTCATTCTTTATCTTTCTACGAATGAGGATTTTGCGAGGGTTTCCTGGCGGGCGGAGATCATTGACTGGAGAGATAAGCAGAAGCTCAGCGAAGAAGAACGGCAACAGGTAGATAGAGAGGTGCGGTATTACGATTCTGGCCTTTTCGGCATTGAAGAAGGGATGGTCAACCTTCTCCAGATCCGTAATCTGGTAAACTTTGACTCTGGTTTTTCCGTGACGGAATTGACGAAGATTGAGAACGGAAGAGCGGTTTCAGAAAATGCTTTTTGGTCTGGGTGGATCTACGTTAGAGAAAGAGAATCGCGTCAGCACGACGACGGCGAATAATGAAAGGAGAAATCATGGACGAGAATACACGGCAGGGTCAGGCGGGGCTTGGCATGACAAAGGCAGTAACTAGCGTCAACTAAATTCGACCGGTGTTAAACTCGGAAATGGGATTTTGGCATATAACCCCCAAAATTTTAGTCTGATTGGTAGGGTGAAGAAGCTTGGGAACGACTAAGCCGTCCCCCCCGCATCGGTTAGCCTGCTGCGAGGCCGGGTGCGATGCGCTCAGTGCTCAGGGCTTTGCCGCCAACCCCGTTTCGGCAAAAACAGGACACGGACCCATCGGAAGACCCAAATACCCGCCCTCGCAGGCGTCACGAAAACATGCGGGCGGGGCACAATATCGTATGCCGGGCAACCCATTGACTAGCGAGCCTGCCCCACCATGTTTCAGGCGCAGAGGACGATTTCATCTGCCGGCCTCCTTCTCGATCCTGCTCCTGCTCGCGCTGCTTCTGTCCGGATGTGGCGACAGACGTGCCGCGCCCGCTTCCGTCCTCCCCGCAACCGCGACCCTGCCGGCGCCGACCGCCCGAGCCGCAACCTCTACCTTGGACCGGCCGGCAGCGCCTCCGAGCAGCCCTGCGGCCAATCCGCGCGCGACCGCAGAACCTGTGACGGCAGCATCCCTGCTCGATGAGGCCGCCTATCTTCACCAAATCGGCGACTACAGCCAGGAGCAAAGGTTGCTGCAAACGCTGCTGGCCGATCTCCCGACGGAGCCTGCTCAAGGACGGCAGACACCCCCCTCCCGTACGCAGACGCGCGCCGCAATCCTCTACCGGCTCGCCTTAGCCTATCTGGCAGCTGACGATCCGCAACCGGCGCTGGACGCGCTTGAGCAGCTCCGGCGCATGGGCGACGCCCTGGCCGCGGGTGAGATCAACCTGCCTTCCACGAACGGAGAAACGGTGGCGCAGATCCTGATCAACAGCCTCTTCCTGCGCGGGGAAGCTCTGGCCGGCGTGGACCGCTCCACCGAAGCCGCGGCCGCCTACCGCGCATTCGTGGCGCAGCGACCCCAGCTCTCCGGTGTCGTAGAGGAACGCATCGCCGATGCACTCCTCGCGGCAGACGAACGGCTGCAGGCCGCTGACGCGCTGCGCCGGGCCGCCGCCGCAGCCATAACCGCAGACGAGGAAGTTCGCCTTCTCGAGCGGCTGGCAGCCGTACTCGAAGGTATAGGCCGCTGGGACGAAGCCGCCTCCATCTACGATGAGATCCTCTTCGGTCCGCTTTTCGAGCGCGCAGAACCGGGCCCGGATCAGGCCGCGCCGGCGTCTGACAATATCCCCGCCTACAGAGAAGCCTCCATCTACCGCGCCGGCTATCTCCATCGCGCCGGCATGGCCTATGCCGCGGCCGGCGAAGAAGTAACCGCTATCCTCCGCTGGAGCATGGCGCTGACCGAAAATCCGGCCAGCGACGCCGCCTACCTGTCTCTCATTCAACTGGTGAACAGGGACGTACCCGTCGACCCCTTCCTGCGCGGGGAGATCTATCTGTCCGCCAACGCCTACGCACCGGCCATCTCCGCCTTTGAGCATTTCCTGGAGAAGTCGCCGCATGCCGCCCGCGCCGGCGAAGCCTGGCTGGGAATCGCCCGCTCCCTGATGGGGTTGGAACGGTGGCCAGACGCCCGTCTTGCCGTCGACCGCGTGCTGACCGACTTTCCCAACTGTGTCTGCTTTGGCGAGGCCTGGTTGGCGCGGGCGCACATCGCGTCTGCAGAGGGCGCGCCCGCCGAAGGACGGCGCCTCTACCGTACATTCGCCGCAGCGCATCCCGACGACCCGCTCGCGCCGCAAGCCCTGTGGCTGAGCGCGCTGTCTGCTCTCGAAGCCGACACCCAACTGCGCACCCCCGCCGCACCGGTCCCCCGCGTCGCGGTCGATCCTTTTGACGAAGCCGCGGCCGATCTGCTCAGGCTGGCGGACGTCTTCCCCGGCAACCCGCGCGCCGCCGACGGGCTGGCCGTCGCCGCAATCGGCGCCTTCGAACGCGGCCGTTACCAGTACGCCGCCAACCTCTTCGAACGGCTGCTCTCCGAGTACCCCCATTCGCAGCCGGACTTTGCGACCTACTGGCTCCGCCGCGCCCCCCCCGCCCACGGCGCCGGCAAGCCGGCGGCGCGCCCCCGCCATGCCCAGGGCGAAGTCAGGCAGGCGCGCGCCCTCTGGCACGCGCTCGCCGCCCGCGCGCCCGAAGCATTTTACGGCGTTCTGGCCGCCCTGGACGTTGACACCGCGCAGCCCGGCCAGAATCTTGTCCCCCGCATGGCCCGCATGGACATGACTGTGCCCGCACTGCCTGGCGACGATGGCAGCCGCGCATTCGCCGAAGACTGGCTGCGCGGCCTGGAGGGCTTGGCGCGCACCCAGAACACCGCAGCGGCAACTGCCCGCGCCGGCGTCGAGCCATGGGACCTGCCCCAAAACGTGATCGACGACCCGGACCTCGTCAGAGGCGAGCAGCTGCTGGAGCTGGGCCTCCGCGCTGAGGGATTGCAACTGCTGCAACGGACCTACTTCCGTTATGACAACGACCCGGCGGCGCTCTATCCCCTCATGCTGCATTTCGCCAAGTTGGACGCCAACAAGCTCTCCATTACGGCTGCCCACCGTCTCATCAAGCTCAGCCCGGCTGCGCGTATCGCCGCAGCGCCACTCTTTATCCAGCGTTTCGCCTATCCCAGACACTACGCACGCCTGGTCGGGAAGCAGGCCGGAGAGTTTGAGATCGCCCCTCAGCTTCTGTACGGCCTCATCTTTCAGGAGAGCCATTTCGAGCCTGCCGCGCGTTCCTATGCCGGCGCCCGCGGTCTCATGCAGGTCCTTCCGGGCACAGGCTGGGAGATCGCCCGAAATCTCAACTACCCCAACTACTCCACCGAACTGCTCGACTTTCCCATCGTCAGCATCCGTTTCGGCGCATACTACCTGCGCTGGGCGCGCGACCTAATCGGCGGCAACGACATTGCCGCCCTCGCCGGTTATAACGCCGGCCCCCGCAAGGCCCGATACTGGCTCAGCGGCACCGCACCGGACGATGCCCTTTTCATCTACAGGGTCCCCTACTACGACACGCGCCGCTACCTTCAGGGCATTCTCGTCTGCTTCGCACACTACCTGCGCATTTATGGCGGCTAGGTCCTGTTGACGCCTGTCATGTTCCGTCAAAGCGGTTGAAACAAAATGTCAACGAACCCAACCCCTATTTCCCAGGTTCCCCCTGCGTCCATACCGGCAAATTCTGATACCAGCCGGAACCGAAGATCAGACCGTCGTGTCGTACCACCCAGGAATGTTTCCACTCCTGGGTGCCGGTGACGGGATTGAGGAAGAAATAATCGACCCACATCCCTTCCGCGGTGGCGCCGGCTATCGCTTCGCCGTGCCGGTAGCCGGTGAAATCCACCCCTGTATCACCCCGCAAATCCGCACCCAGCGTATCCGGGTTTACCGCAAGGGCGATCAGCTTCTCGTTTTCATCAAAGACGAACACATACCACTCGCCGTCCACGCTCTCCGCTGAATTGTAGTACTCCAACATCGCCTCTCGTCCCCGGGCGTCGTACAGCCGCATCGCTCTCTCCACCATCGCCACCGTGTAGCCCGCACGGTCCGCCTTGGAAACCTGCCGGCACTGCATGACGACCGGACTATCCATCTCTGGATGAAACGGCAAATGGTGATAGCAGCCGGACACAAAAATGGCGGCCGCCGCCAGTACGGCTGCCAACCTGCTCAGAATCGGACGCTTACACATTTTCCTCCTCCAGGAGCCTGCTTCAGTGAAGGTCGGCGCAACCCGGCCGACCGGCTTGACGTGCAGATTTCACAGCAATATTCCGAGCGTGCCTGTCAGGCCCTGGTCAGGCCGGCCTCCGTTCCGGGGGAGAAAGCCACTGCGCATGCGCCAGGGTCCAGGGTCGAACGCATACGCGCACAGGGGGCTGGCCGGACGGTCAGCCTTGCTCGCGACATCGCCTTAAGTCCCGCACCAATTTGTCAAATTCCGCTTGTGAATAGTCGCGATCGAACTGCCTCATGATCAGGTGCTCGATCTCCTTTGCCGGCGTCCACCCGTTGCGTGCAGCCGAACCCAGCAGACGGCGGTATACATCGTCCGGCAGATGGATCGTCACAGTCCTCTTCACGTTCATAAGTCACCATTCCATTGGAATCGCCCGTCTTGGCCGGTTCCTCTAAATGTGCCGTCAGCTCGTCTGTCTGCCCTGACAGTTCCGCTAGCCAAACCCTGCCAGCCCCACAAGCAGCGTCGCAACGTCAATCACGAAGTTGACCAGACCCATGATTGAAGCGGCGAAATAGTAGATGAACGCCATTGTCGGCTCAACATACATCTCCATGAAATTCGCAAAGTCCTTCATCTCCTGTGTTACTTCAGGCATTTTTCACTCCTGGTTGCATCAGAGCCGGCCGCATGTCTTTTCACAGGTAGATTTGTAAGCTTGGCCCGCGCGACATGACCCGCGTATACGCTTGGGGCGCGCACAGCAGGCTTGCCGGAATCGGATTATCGGAGACTCATCCAGAACGCAACGCCATAATGTGATGAACTATAAAAAAGGGGCCTATATACTCGAATGACCAAACGAAATCCGCCCTCGCCTCGAGGCGAGGGCGTGAGTCTGCTTTCAGGTTTACGGGTTACGGTTGTGCAGATTGGCCCATGCTATAGAGCAGCTGGGTTCAGTCATGCTTGGCTATTCTTCCGGTCTGCGTGGACGATGCTTGTCACCCTGAAGAAGAACGCAGGTTACAACATTTCCCTAGCAGGAAACATAGTCGTGCCCTGTTTCCTCGCCAAGATCAAGAACATTGACGGTATAGATTTCGAGTTTTGAGTCGGTCGTTATACCCGGAACTTCACCACTTAAGGTGAGGGAGTTGGATTCGTGAGAGAGTTCGAACTTCGCTTCTCCTGTCTCGTGCAAACTTGCCTCACGGACCTCCTTTTTGTCATGAACGAATCTGTACAGGCTGATGCTCAATAGCTCTTCAAAGCTCTTATACTCAGGCGGTGATTTCGTTCTGAACTGCTTCAATGATATTGAGCTGCCGAGCATGTATTCAAACTGCTGAATATCGCTTGCATCTTTAGTCGTACCTTCCACGTCGATCAAGACGATCCAGAAGTAATCGTCCGAGGAATCGAAAATGGCCCCTTTTGCCGGGGGGCTTTTCGTGAAACCTTCCGGGATACCCTCCAGATAGAACACGACCTTAAGGTTTTCACCATCCAGAACAGTTTCTATCCTGTGAAAATCAAGGAAGTCTGGCACACCTGCGGTCGGTCCGTCATCTGCGCTTTCACCAGGACTGATGTGCAAGATTTCATTGTAGAAGCAATCAGCAGATTGCTCCATCGTTTCCGGCTCTAGGATCGCCACTGTTTCCAGTGGCGGTATCGGTACGCAAGCCGCGGTGAGCAATACGAGTCCTGAAATCAGAACGAACCTAAACATAGTAACCCTCCTAATCGGTTGGACCTTCACCGGACTTCGAAGAGAACATGGATACGGTTGAACGCTGTAAGTTAGGGAACACGCTGGAACCGCCGGCTGGAAATACCCAAGAATGGTAACAGCAGGACAATCACTGCCTGAGTAATGAGCGAGTTGAAGATGACGGCCGCACTTAAGATGATGTAGATCACGCCCAAAATGATCCCCGGCAAAGAGCGTTTGTTGCCGCTGCGCGAGAAAATGTGCGCTGCACCTGCAACGACAACTGGGTTTCCTACAAATAGAGTCACATAGGTGCTTGCCAAAATACCACCAATGATGATGGGGTAACTTAGGGCCAGAATGCCAACCATAATACTGATAAGCGCACTGACAGCCATACGTACGCGACTGTCCTTCGATTGGCCGATCACGCTCTCAAGCAAATCAAGCGCGCCTCCTGCCAAGCTCAGACAAATCCGCGCCGACCTTCTGATGCGGATCACGACGCGGCGCCACGGCTATCCGACGAAAGACGGGGAGGATTCTATGCGAAAACACCAAGCGCATGTCTCCCTCCTTTGGGTGAATCCCCCCTGCGACTATTATATGCCACCCGTATGTTAGAACCGTGTCAATTCAGCCCTCTCCCATCTTTTTTTCGTGTCAATTTTGCTCCAATTTCGCCGCAAAGGGTATAGTCGGGCCGTACAACCCGAAATCGCCAGGGAGGGACGCAAGCAGTGCAGTCAGATCCCGGGTCCGGCGCCGCCGGTCGTCGCTCACTATGAGGAACCTATTGGCTGACATCATCGTTTTCACAATCGGGCCTGGACTATCATCAGAAATCTCAGATTCTTGACAACAATTCGGCCTCTCTCACACACAGAAAGATAAACCATGCTTAGACTCTTGCCCGTCCTGCTTGCGATTGTCGTTATGTCTGCCTGTGTTCCCATTCCACAGGAACGGCCGCCAACGCCCGCGTTAGAAACTGTGTTAGAGACAGTAATAGATCTGAAAAGTCTATCCAGTGCGTTAGCGAAAATACATTCCGTCAAGAACTCAGACGAGCTGTACTATCGCCTGGCCGAACTGGAAACCTGCCTTTATCAGCCCCCGATTGCTTTCAAACAATCCTTTACCGACAAAGAGACAGAAAGGATCCTCATATACATGATAGGCTCAGTCCACGCATCTGCGCTTGCTAAGCGTGAGCAAGACGTTAAGGACGGGAAGCTGGATAGACTTTACAACGCTGACGACGACAGCAGAGAGGACAAGCTTCTTCAAGAAATTGGCTGGGCCATAGAAAGGTGTCGCGATTTCTAGATCTACTGTAACGACTCAGCCGCAACTGACTCGCAACCCTGATCGAGGCGAGCAAAGATGTTCTTTCTTCCCACACTGTTGTAATTTGAGCGGTCGGGCCTTCGGCCCTCCCTTGTGCAGGGGCTGCGCCCCCGCAACGCCCCCCTACAAAAACATGCCCCGTCCACCGTACGCCGCATTTCCACCGGTGCGTCCCGTCCAAGGTGGCGGCGACCAACGAGTACACGATGAGATAGCCCGAATGACGGCGTGACTGAAGGTCTGCTCCACACAGGTGCTGGATATGGCTTAGTAGTTACCTCTAGTCCACGAATTGCCCGAAGGCGCAGACCTATACCACTGCCCGCGCTATGGACATGAAGGCGAGAGTGAGGTAAATTGACGTTCGTCACAATGCCACTTCAGGAGAAACGCAAATATGGAACTTATCATTCCGATCGTCGTGCTCGTCGCGTTCTTCTTTTGTTACATGATTCTTGTTAGTGTGGGGATACGTTTTCTGCGGGCACTGTTCCGGTTACCGCAAAAAAAACGAGATTCGGGCTGGACGAGGCATGAAGACTTTTTGTTTGGTAAGCCCCTAAACCGTTATGAACGTAGAGAGCGCAAAGGACGACTTCGCGATTGACGTTAGCACCCTTTCAGCCCATACACTATACACCTTAGAGTTTCGTTAGGGCGGGCCAAATCTTGTGAAGTTAAGCGTATAAGTCCCTAAGTGCCGTAGAAACCACCCTGCGTCAAGGTATCAAACTGGCACAATGGGGCGTGGGAATGCCTGATCCCAGGGAACAAAGGCTGCGAGCACTGGAAAGAGAAATGGAAGCTCTGACTTCCGAAAAGAGCGAGGGGGCATAGCCCTTTGGCTTCAAACCCATTCCAGACAGAATAAATGTTGATCGGTACGGGCAACTTCTCCAACTGTAAAGCGTGCGGCAGAAAAATTCCGTTCAAGCTGCAACATTGCCCCCATTGCAGAGAACCCGACCCACAATTGAAAAATTCTTTGGGATGGAGAGTGGACTATACAAAAGAGTTCGACCCAACTGTGTCCAGTAAGTGGGATTCAATCTGGCTCTTCCAACCACGAATCAGAAAACGACTCGCCATCTCCCTCTCAATCGCAATAATTGTCGTAGCAATAACCATAGAATACCTTTCACTCGATTCGATAATCAGATACTACGGATGGCCCGAAGAGCCTGCCAAGATTTGGGCAGGCTTCCTGTCTATGGTCATGTACTTTGTTCTGGCAATTTGCGTAGCCACTGCAATAAAACACTAGGTTTCGCTGATAGTTGGAGCATCCTGTTCAAAATAATCCATGCACAGGTCACCTGAAGGCGGAATCCAACCCTATCTCGTTTGCCCCGCGTGGTCGGCGACCGCGGTCTGCGTCATCTCCAATACGTTTTCCTCGCGGACTGAGAAAGGTGTTCTTCTTGGCCCTTAGCGGCCCTTCGTGGACAAAAGGCGTAGCCGTTGCAGTTCTGCAGTTAACGTTCTTCGTGGCCCTCCGTGGACAAAGGTGTTGCCGGTGCAGTTCTCCGTAGTCCTCCGTGTCCTTCGTGGACAAAGGTGTTGCCGCTGCAGTTCTCCGTGGCCCTCCGTGTCCTCCGTGGACAAAAGGTGTTGACGTTGCCGTTCTGCCGTTACCGTTCTGCCGTTACCGTTCTGCCGTTGCAGTTCCTGAAGTTGCAGTTGACGTTCTTCGCGGCCCTTCGTGGAAAAGGGTGTTGCCGTTGCCGTTCTCCGCGGCCCTCCGTGTCCTCCGTGGACAAACGGTTCTGACCTTGCAGTTCACCAAGAACGTAACTACGCAACCATTATGCTGATAGAAGCTGTCAACGTATAGTGAACAGAAAGCTCGCGCGCACCTAATCTCAGGTGCAATGAAGAAGGTTATACGAGCAAGTTAGTTCAGTTAGACCGCGAGCAACGAAAGCGATTAGACCAAGAGGACCTGGTCGAACTGATACTGGTTCTGCAGCGGCAATTGGAGCCAGGCAACGAAAGGACAGACGTATGATTGCCAGGCATCGTAGCCTCTTCCGCGTGATCGTCGCGATTGCCGCGCTACTACTCACCGCCTGTGTGCCCATACCGCAGGAGCCGCCCAAAACAGAAGCATCGCCACAAGCGTCACCATATGACAACGAGTGTTTCGAAGGTCAATTAGTCATGCTGCCAGGGCAAAGCGTAGAGGCGCCGATTTCAGACGAATTGCCCGATTACGTGGATATTGTCGGCGTGAGCTCCGATCTGGATGGCGAAACCTTGTTCGCGACTTTTCACCTCCGTGACATTCCCGAAGAACTGGATCTCAGCACAGAGGACGCGAAAGTCACCCGAGCGGAATACACCTTGGTCGTGTTTATCAGCCTTGAATATTCTCCCGATGATGAATTCCCTAGGACTGATTATGCTCTTGCCTCCGTTTTCACCTGGGAGAGGCCTACGCAAGAGGCGACCGAAGCCTCAACCATGCTTTTTCTTGCCGCCGTATTGGAATTCGACCCAGCTATCTACGAAAATCTGGAAGAGGATGAGGGAGAAGATGGGGAAGGCGTGCCATATACGCAACTGGAAAACAAGGTCGATGTGATGATCTCCGATCAGGACAACACGCTGACTCTAGTGGGCCCAATCCCCGGCATCACCGACCAGTCCGCGCTCTTTTTCTCGAACATCCAGTCCGAGTTTCCAACGACGATGCATGTTAATCGCGATTACGTGCCGTGCCAATCGGGTTGAATATGAAGCTAAAGCAATCAACTGCAGCGCTGGGGAGATAGCTGCTTCAGAGAGGTATCTCATATTTTCCGTGGTCGCCTCGGTCGGTTGAGGAGAGGTGCACCTAACTGTCGATCTTCTGACAGTCGCCGACTCAATCGACCAGTTCCGACCGCAGCCGCTAGGTGCACGGCGGCGGCCAGGTCGTCTTGACCGAGACCGACGCGCCATGTACGAGACTGTTCTGCGAAGTGCTGGAATGAGGGACGTCCAGGGAAGCCAGACCAGCGGGAACTGAGACCAAAGAAAAGGGGTTGAGACATGAATCGGTTCGGAAGAACAACTGTCTCGCGGGTCATTCTGATCGTCGTTCTCTGCGCGATATTCAGATTCGTCGTCTTGGGACTGGACAATATAGATTGTAGTGGATCATTCAGACAGATCCTTTTCGTTTGCGATATGGGTTTTTTTGTCCTTCATATCCTGATTTTGGCGACGGTTTTGGCAGCTGTCATTCCCTACGTCAAGCTCGCCGATAAACGGGATCGAATTGCGGTCTTTTCGACAATCCTGCTGATACCGGCCGTGGTGAATGCCCTGTTGCGGATCCTGGATTATGGGCTCTTAAATTGTGAAGGTGATGGCTATTACATCAATGAGTCGAGTTGCATTGTGTTGTTTGCCCAGTTGATTTTCCTCTCACTCCCGACACTGGCTGCCATCACTTTCGTGTTGGCTAAGGGCTGGAAGATCTTGGTTTTCTCACGTAGCTACTAAAGTACATAAACAAAACCGCCGCGATTGGTAACGACTAACCCTCACGGGAAGGAACCTCCAGTGTTCCTCTTTCCTGGAGTTTATCGCCGCTGACCTGGCGTTGACTGTGATTCTCATTTTCTTGTCTTCACGCTGAAACGTCTGCTTGGGCCGTAAGTCCTCGCTCAGCCATTGCCCGCGCGATGAACCATTGGGAGACTCCAATTTCGATGAAACCTGAGGAGACAGAACCATGTCCAGGAATCTGCTGATTGCCAGTCTCGCGCTACTGCTCACCGCATGTGTTCCCATCCCAACCGAAGAGCCGCCAACGCCTGTCCCCACGCCACAAATGTAGGCCAGCCTGGATGATTTTGCGTCGCTCTTCGCCGAGATAGATTTCTCGATTACGAACGATGCCGATATCTCAGAGGAGCAATACAAGAACGCAATTCTTGAACTTCGGGACTGTTTTATGTCCGAGGCGACTCCCGAAGAACTGCAGCGCTGGACCGCTAGCGAGGTTGCTGCAATCGAGTGGTACCTCATATCTTTTGTCTTCGTCCCGGAAGAAAGGGAAGAGACACACCTGATTATCGATCTTCTGGAGAAGGGAGTAACCGATTGCCAGTCAGGCGCATGGGACTGACCACCAGTCCAGATCCTGAGCGGACCTCAATCTGAGCGCATCCGCGGAGTCGGCGCCCCCGACCCGCATCGGCTAGAGCGGCCACCTGATATACCCCACCATGCCCCGCACGCCCGGCTTGGCCAGCGCGGGCCTCGATACAAGGAGAAGCCGTGACAGACCGCACCGACAACCCAGATCCCGCCTCCGCGCCGCCAACACCAATTGTCAGTTACCAGTGGCAAGTGGCCAGTGAACTGCATCCAGCTAGTGAGCGAGCTGGCGACCGTAACTGATCACCAAATATTGATTACTGACCACTGGTATGGGTACCTGCGGTCCGGGAACAGCGTCGCCCCCCATTCGGTCGAATCCTCGAGGAAGATGACCGGGTTCTGCGGCACGCCGGGAAAGCATTCGGTCCACGACTGCACATGGCCCTCGCGGTCATTAGCGTCGACGAACCAGTCGGGTGGAATCGTGCGGTAGCCGCGTTCGATGATCGTCGCGCCGGACAAGTGCAGGTCGAGCAGTTTTTCCCCGACTGTGTTCATGTGTAACTCCAGTGGTAAGTGGTCAGTTAAGGCCGCCAGCCAGCCGGCTCGCGCTGTTCTGCCGTTGCCGTTCCTGAAGTTGCCGTTGCAGTTCTTCGTGGCCCTTCGCGGTCCTTCGTGGACAAAAGGTGTTGCCGTTGCAGTTCTGCAGTTGCAGTTCTCCGTGTCCTCCGTGGACAAAAGGTGTTGCAGTTCTGCAGTTGCAGTTCTTCGTGGTCCTTCGCGGCCCTTCGTGGCCCTTCGTGGACAAAAGGTGTTGCCGTTGCAATTCACTAAGAACCAAAACCCCTAAACAAGAGCCTCCCCCCCACAAGCAGACCGATACCCGCAGCCCGCGCACCGCCGCGGTTCATCATGCCTCCTGCCACCCTCCCCCCCCCGCGGTTGATCGGGCCCCCTCCCCCCCCCCCCCCCCCGCCGCGCCTGCCGGATCTCCGCCGCCGTATCCAGCACCCGACCGCGCAGTTCGTCTGTGAAAGGGATCTGCAACGTAGCGTCTGCATAGCGCAGCAGACCGTAAGGGGGCGCAGCGTCGAAATTATCCTCAACCAGCAGACAGTACGCCGCTAACTGCAAAATGTGACTATCGTACGGCCGAGCCGGCCTCGCCCGGCTCTTCACCTCCACCGGCACAACGTAGCGCCTGCCCCGCTCGCGCGTCCGCATCAGATAATCCGGCCGCCCCACCAGCCCATAGCGCCGGCTGCGCAGCGGACGTTCCGGCACCTCCATCTCTTCAGTGTCCTGGTACAGCACCGTGCCCGCCGGCAAACCGCTGCTCTGCCGTTGGCGGCGTCCCAGCCACAACAGCAGGCCGCCCAACAGCGCCAGCAGCAGGGCCAGCGCCAGCGCGACAGGCAAAGAAAGAATCATGCGCGGCAGCCAGCGCCCTTACGCCTCAGCGTCCGCCCCGTCGGGCAGGTTCTTGCACAGAATGTCCCAACTACCCCGCTGGCAGACCTCATCCCTCTGGTTCAGCACCTCCATCCTGAACGTGACCACACCGCCGCCCATTCGCCGCATCGGCTTCTTCTCGCGCACCGTTGCCCGCAGGCGCACCGTATCCCCGATCAGAACAGGCCGGCGAAACTGCCATTCCAGCTTCATGAAAGCCTCGACCGTGCCCTCCATAAAGCCCATCCGCACCGCCAGTCCGCTGGCGATACTCAGCACCAGCAGCCCGTGCGCCACCCGCTCGCCGAACATCTGATCCTGGCTGTAATGCGCGTCAGTGTGGATCCGGTTCCAGTCGCCCGACAGCGCCGCAAAATTGACAATATCCACCTCAGTAACCGTGCGGCCGACACTCTCACACCCATCACCGACCGCAAACTCCTCAAAATAAAGCCCCATCGGGGGCTGCATCGCCCGCGTACCCATAAGCCCACCCCACCTCCCCAATGTCTCCAATCCTTAGTGCACTCCCGCACGAGCAGCAGTCACTAAAAACTAAGAACTAACCACTAAAAACTGCCCTCACACTTTTACCAGCATCTTGCCCAGATTCTCACCATGAAAAAGACCGATGAACGCCTCGGGCGTGTTCTCGATCCCTTCGTGGATCGTCTCCTCCCATTTGAGCTTGCCGTCCCGCATCCACCCGGACACATCGCGCAGAAAATCGTCGCGGCGTTCAGGATGGTCCGAAACGATAAAGCCCTGCATCTTCAGCCGCCGCCCGATAATCAGCGCCATGTTCGCCGGGCCCGGCTGCGCCGCCGTCGCGTTGTACATGCTGATCATCCCGCATACCGCAATGCGCCCAAAGTCATTCATATACTGCAGCGCCGCCTCCAGATGCTCGCCCCCCACATTCTCGAAATAGACGTCGATGCCGTCCGGACATGCCTGCTTGAGCGCCCGCCGCAGATTGCTTGTCTCCTTGTAATTGATAGCCGCATCCACGCCCGCGACCTCCTCCAGCCAGCGTGTCTTCGCCGGCGAACCGGCCGAGCCCACCACCCGGCAGCCCTGGATCTTCGCGATCTGGCACACCTGAGCGCCGACCGCGCCCGCCGCGCCCGAAACGAACACCGTCTCCCCCGCCTTCGGCGTCCCAATGTCCAGCAGGCCGACATAGGCCGTCATCCCCGGCATACCCAGCGCGCCCAGGTAGCTCTGCAGCGGCCCCAGCGACGGATCGACCTTCGTCAAATGCCGCGCCTCGGCCAGCGCGTATTCCCGCCAGCCCAACATATGCAGGACGAAATCACCCTCTGCAAACTGGTCGCTGGTCGAGCTGACTACCTCGCCCACCGCGCCGCCGGTGAGCGGCTCATCCAGCCCGAAAGGAGCCGTATAGCTGCGCGTATCCCGCATCCGCCCCCGCATGTAAGGATCCACCGAGATAAAACGGTTGCGCACCAGAACTTGCTCCGGCTGACTTGGCTTCGGCACATCAACGCTGACGAGCGCAAAGTTGTCAGAAGTTGGCAGCCCGTGCGGACGGCTGCGCAGATGAATTTCACGGCTGGTAACAGAAGTCATTGGTCGCCTCAGATAATGGTGGGCCGGCGGCCTGTAAGTGCCGTCGGCCCCGGTAACGAGAGAAAGATGCGCCTAATTTTCCTGCATTGGCGGAAATGCGCAAAATCTGAGACTTAGCCGCAAGTTCATGCGTACTGCCTGATGTTGGCAGCAACCGAGGAGGGGGAAGGCGTATTGAAATGAAATAATATATAATCCAATGAGATGACCTGAAACGGGTAGAGGTGTCCCCTTGCGAGGGTACCCGAAACCGCGAAAACTACACATCGACTGTGTAATTTCTCCCCCTTGTGCGAAGGAACTCACAGCAGCGGAATTGCACATCGACCGTGTAATTTCTCTCCCCAATGCAAGGTCACCCACAGCAGTGGAATTGCACATCGACTGTGTAATTTCTCTCCCCAATGCAAGGTCACCCACAGCAGCGGAATTGCACATCGACTGTGTAATTTCTTTCCCCCAATGCGAGGGAACGCACGGCAGTGGAATTGCACATCGACTGTGTAATTTCTCTCCCCAATGCGAGGTCCCCCAAAGCAGTGGAATTGCACATCCACTGCGCAATTTCTTTCCCCCAATGCGAGGGCACCCACAGCAGCGGAATTGCACATCGACTGTGTAATTTCTCTCCCCAATGCGAGGTCCCCCAAAGCAGTGGAATTGCACATCCACTGTACAATTTCCTTCCCCGAACCTGCTCCACTTCCGTAGGGGCACCCCTTGTGGGTGCCCTTGTTCACCCCCATTCTGGAATGCACCTCCGCGCATGTAGGCGAAACCAATGGCGCAGAAACGTAGTATAATGAAGTGACGGTCTGAGCGACCCAGCAGGATGGGTCACCGAAATGATGGTTTTCCCAGACCTGTAAACGCCGACAGCACCCGAACCTCTCGCGTCCTCGCGCCCGCGGCAAGGGTCAAATATACTCGACCAGGAGCAAACCGATGCCAAACGATAGAGCTGTTACCAGCGCCGAACTCTACGCCCGCGCCAAGGCCATCCAGCCCCGCATCAGCAACTGGCGCCGCACCATCCACCGGCACCCCGAATTGACCTTCACCGAACATCGCACCGCCGGCTACGTCAACAAAACAATGCTCGACCTCGGCATCGACACCCAGACCGAGGTAGCCAAGACCGGCGTCGTCGGCCATATCCGCGGCGGCGACGGCCCCCTCGTCGGGCTGCGCGCCGATATGGACGCCCTGCCAATCCAGGAAGAAAACGGCAGCGGTTTCGACAGCGAACGGCCCGGCATAATGCACGCCTGCGGCCATGACGCCCACACCGCCATGCTCATGGGCGCCGCCACCCTCCTCAAGGAAATGGCTGATGAGGGCCGCCTGCCCGGCGCTGTCCGCCTTCTCTTCCAGCCCAGCGAAGAAGCCTCCGACGACGAGGGCAAGTCCGGCGGTTTGCGCATGGTAGAGGAGGGCGCCCTCGAGGGCCTTGACGCCGTCTTTGGCATCCATGTCGACCCCACCAAGGATCTCGGCATCGTCGCCAGCAGGTCAGGCCCGCTGATGGCAGCTGCCGACGAGTTCAAGATCACCATCATCGGCGCCGGCGGCCACGCCGCCCGCCCCCAGGTCGCAAACGATCCGATCGTGCTCGCCGCCCACGCCGTGCACGCTATCCATCACATCGTCAGCCGCCGGCTCGACCCCCTCGAACCGGGCGTCATCACCATCGGCCAGATCCACGGCGGAACCGTCAACAACGTCATCCCCGATAGTGTCTATCTCAACGGGACGATCCGAACCTTTACACCCGAAGCGCGCCAGCTGCTGCAAGAGGAGCTGCGCCGGGCCTGCGGCGTCGTCGAAGCCATGGGCGGCAGCTTCGAATTGACGATAAATCAGGGCTACCCGCCCACCGTTCTCGACCCCGAAGCGACGCAGGTCGCGCTCGCCGCCGCCGCCGAGTTCCTCGGCGAAGAGAACGCGCCGCAAGCGGGAATGGTGATGGCCGCCGAAGACTTCGCCTACATGGCGCAGGCCACACCGGGCAGCTTCCTGCGCCTGGGAACACACAACCCCGACTGGCCCCAGCGCTACTTCGTTCACACCTCCACCTTCCGCCTCGACGAGGACGCCCTCCCTATCGGCGCAGCCGCTCTGGCCGCGGCCGCAGTCAAATGGATGCAGGAAAAAGCTGCGAATGGTGAGGAGTAAGTAGTGAGGAGAGAATGTCTCCTGCCTAACGCAAAGCGATCATACAGAGAAGAGGTCACGCAATCCAAAAACCCTTCCGCGGCCGCGAGGGTGTTCTCTCTCTCCTATCTCCTATTCACTCTCTCTTTTTTTCTGATCTCTCTCACCGCCTGCTCTGCTGCCCAACCGCAGCCGCTCATCTTTGGCGAGCCGGTCTGGGCCGACGGCGAGACCAGCGCCTATCGCGTGACCAACCGCGAAGGCCGCATCGTCGGTACCGCCTCCTTCCAGGTCGGCAAGCTACCGCAGGATGGCGGCTGGACCCTGACCCGCGAAATCAACGACGCCGGCGTAACCGAGCTGGCCGCGATCGAGATGCAGCCGGTCGGCTACCGCCCCGTCCACAGCTATCTCGTCCGTACCTTCGGCGGCGTTAAGGAAGTTGTGGAAGCGGAAATCGAGGGCGCACTGGTGGACATTTCGCTGACCAATCGCCGGGGCGCAACCGTGTACCAGCGCGTCCAGGTGACTTCGGATATACGCGACGAGCGCACGTTGCTGCTCATCATGCGCGCACTGCCGCTGACGCAGGGCTACGCGACCCGCATCAACAGTTTCCTGCCTGTCGCCGGCAAAATGGAGCGGGTAGCTTTACAAGTGCGCCGCAGCGAAAGCGTTACCGTCCCGGCCGGCCCCTTCGATACCTGGGTCGTCGAGCTGAAGTCCAACGACCGCACCACCAAAGCGTGGGTGGCGCAGACCGCCCCCTTCCCCGTCGTGAAGTTCATCGACGGACGTTCCCAGGCCACCTTTGAGTTGACCGGTTTCGAGTAGTCGGATGAGTGACAAGGAAGCGGACCAATGGGCATGAAAATCGATCGCTTTACGTTGGGCATTATTATCGGAGTGCTGCTCCTGGTCGTCGGCGCTGTCATCACGATTGCGTTCTCCGGCGGCCGCGGCTGGCAGAGCGCCGACTATCTCAACGAGGACACACCCGAGGCGGTGGTCCACGACGCCTTCCTGGCCACCCTGCGCAATGAGCCGGACGTCGCGATGAGCCACTACTCTCGCGAAGTAGTCGAAGATGAAGACAACTTACGTTTCCGCGAGCGATTTAACTATTACGACTCCAGCCGCTCTGCGCGACGGCTGCGCATCCTGGATGTGGACATGAGCGAAGAGGGCGACAAGGCATATGTCACCGTGGCGATCGACAACTACCACCAGGGCGGCCTGTTTGACAGCGGCACATCAACCTACCGGCGCACAGTTCCCCTGGTGCGAGAGGATGACGCATGGAAGATCGACACCGACGACATCCTCCATTGAGGCCAATCACCAAGGAGTGAGCGAAAAAAGGGCAGGACTGAGTGAGTCCTGACCTCTTCTCGCTATTGAGAGTATGAACAATGACTGAGCAGACACCTACAGAAACGACCCGGTTGGCGATGATTCGCCGCCTCTATCTCTATCTCATCGCCTTCATCAGTCTGATCGCCGGGCTTGCTGCCGCCTACGACCTGATCGATGTTCTGGTCCAGCAGTGGATCACCGACGACAGGATTCTGGGCGTCTACGCCGCCGCCACAGTGCAAAGAGCCATCGCTCGTCCCGGCGGTTTTCTCATCGTCAGCGCACCCATCTTTCTCATCCACTGGCGCTATATTCGCCGCCTGGTTGCGCAACCAGGCGAGTCGCGCGCCGGCTTACGCAAGCTGTTTCTTTACGCTGTGCTCGCGACCACGGCATTTGTCAGCGCCCGCTCCCTCTACCACATCATCGAAGGCAGCCTCGAGCTCATCCTCGGCGCCGCGCCCGCCGAGGAAGAACTGAGACCAGGCCGCTGGGTGGCATATTTTTTCCACGCCGGCGTCCACATAACACTTTCCATGTTTTTCGCCCGCCTCCTCCAGCAGGACGGCGACCTGGGCGCCGAGTCAGGCTGGGCCGGTACCTGGCGGCGTCTTTTTCAACTGATCGCCGGCCTCGTAGGGCTTGGCCTCCTGCTTACCGGCGCCGCCGACGCCCTCAACCTCGTCTGGCGCATCATTCTCGAGCCGTTCGGCGAAGCCAGTCTGGAGACTGTGGGCACAGGCTGGCGGCAGCGCGGCTTCGCCGGTTCGCTGGCCGCCGTTCTTGTCGGCGGGCTGGCCTGGCGGCTGAACACACTCTACTGGAACGGTCTGATGACCGCCCGGCCCGAGGAAGGCCGCCTCGCTCTGCGCCGCCTCTATCTCTATGGCGCCACAGTTCTGGCGGCCGCCATTACCCTGGTGCCTTTGGCGATGTTGTTGCGACTAGGGGTCCTGTATCTGTTCGGCGGGGTCGACACCGGGGATATTGACATCGACGATCTTACCACGCCCCTCGGCCTGCTGCCGGTCGGCGTGCTCGCCTGGCGCTGGCACTGGCTTCAGGTGTCCGCAGAGGCCCAACGCTACGGCGAATCGCGCGAAAGCGAGTTCGTGCGGCGTCTCTACTACTACGCCGTCGCTGCCACCGGCCTGCTGTTGCTGTGGATCGGGCTGGTCGATCTGCTGCGGGGGTTGCTGGACCTGGCAATTATCGGCGCGGCTTCGGCTGAGGAAGGCTTTCGCGCCCACCAGCTCGCCTCAGGGGTGAGTCTCATCGCCGTCGGCGCGCCGGTCTGGTCGCTGCACTGGCGCACCGCCCAGCGCGTCGCCGAGCAGGACAACGAGTCCGGCCGCGAGGAGCGGGCATCCTGGCCCCGCCGCGTCTACCTGTACGGCATCGCCCTGGTGGGCGCCCTCCTGATCCTGTTCGAGCTGGCGCAGGTCGTCTACCGTCTGCTCCTCTGGGCCTTGGGCGACCCCAACGCCGACTTCTTCGCCGCCGAAACCTTGGACGGGATCGTGCGCGCCGTCACCGCCGCCGCCTTCTGGGCGGTCCACCTCCTCGCCATCCGCAATGACACCAGCATGGTCGACGAGGAGGCCGAAGCAGCCGCGCGTGAAAGCGAACAAAATGAACGCCGCCGCGAGGAATTGGTAGCCCGCATCGAAGGCTTAGAGACGGAGTTGGCCGAACTCCGCACCGAACTCGACGCGCTGGAGGATGAAGAGCAAGCAGTGGAGGATGAGGAGCAAGGAGAAAGTGAAGAGGAGTGAGAGTAACTTTTCTCATTCCTCACTCCCTGTATTTTTTGGGCGGTCGGGCCTTCGGCCCTCCCTTGTGCAGGGGCTGCGCCCCCGCAACGCCCCCCTCCAAAACCATCGCTCATCGACCGTGTGTGCTCATTCCAGCAGTACCGCTCCACCAACGTGGCTGCCGCCAACCGAATACGCAATCATATAGCCTGAATGGCGGCGGGCATGTAGGGTCGGTCAACACAGAGACCGTGTTTGGCTTAGCAGCCACCTCCTTGGTTTAGGTGACCAGCCTCTATGCTCAATCACAGAGCAATTCCCTCACTCTGTTATTCCGGGCTGGAACCCAAAGAGCCCCGGCGGGACACTTCATGTCAATCCGACCCAGGTCCCTAACTGGCGGCTGCGGCAAGCTCCAGAAGCTTCTGCACTGTCCTCCAGTTTCGTGACGTACTGGTCGTAGACAGTCTGGAGTCGAAATAGCTGTTCGTCAGCTTGCTGCGCGCAACACCATTCGGGCAGTGCAAATAGATTTCACGACCCATCACCGCAAACTCGTCGCCCGGCGAGCGCTCCGGGTCTAGCGCTTCAACACTGGCGCTGTCGGGCAGCTCCGCCAAAAACATGACGTGTAGTTTGTCTTTCTCCGCTCCAGCTGCCACGAAGGGATTTCCCTGTGCAATCTTCTGCAGTTCCCGCGCTGTGCGGACAACAACGGGAACCCGATAGCCGAAGTGATCCAAGATCGACGCACTGATGACAGATGAGATATCTTCTCCCCCTGCCGGACCCGTTCGAAATACCACATTCCCACTCTGAATATAGGTCCGAACGTCCTCGCAACCCGCATCCACGAACAACGCAACAAGCTCCTGCATCGGCAGCCTGTTCTTACCGCCGACATTTATCCCGCGCAGCAGCGCAACATTGACACCTGTCGCGATGCTACTGTTCTTAGTGGTCATGTTGACTTTGTCCCCTGTCGAGTCCGACGGTTATCTCTCCAATATCAGAAGTCGTCCTACACCAACGGTATCACTGTCTTCTTCCGGGCGTCAAGCTGCAGCTGCATCTTCCCAATCCACACGGTAGTGTCTACGTCATGGCGTTTGCCACCTTGACAATCCTCTTTACCTGAAAATCCTGATGCAGACTACGTCTTTCGAAAAACATGGAATGCCCCTGTTCCCCTCTTCCCCTTTGCGATCTTGTCGCGTCGCGCTAAAATGACGCACATAGGAGATCGCATAAGCGAATCCCTGCCTTCATGCTGGAGAAACAGGCTATGAAAACCGTCACACTGACATTAACACTGCCGCGTGAGTTGGCTACGGAAGCCGGTCAAGCCGGTCTGCTCACCTCTGAATCCCTGGTTGCGCTTCTGAAACGTGAGGTGCGACAGCGACGAATCGACAATCTGTTTGCCGCTATAGATCGGCTTGACCAGAAGAACATAGACATCCTCGATATCGACGAGATTTCCGCCGAAATCGCCGCCGCTCGGGCGGAAAG
>MPML01000038.1 GCA_002238445.1 Caldilineaceae bacterium bin5 | reverse complement strand
GCCTCTTCGGCCGGCTCTCGGCTCTTCGAGCTCTTCAGCAAGAATTCTGCGCCTGATTTCTGACGAAGATTGCTCGTCCTCGTTCTTCGAGGCTTGGTTCGTCACAGCGTCACTCTGGGATCCAGGAACGGGTAAACGAAGTCCACGATCAGGTTGCTCATCATAATGAGAAATGCCCCAAAGAGTGTGCAGCCCATCATCAGCGGATAGTCACGTTGAATGAGCGACGTAACGAACAAGTTTCCATATCCGGGAATACCGAATATCTGCTCTACAAAAACTGAACCAGTTATCAGCCCTGTGACGATGAGTCCCAGCGAGGTTACGACCGGTGTGATGGCGTTGCGCATGACATGCCCCAGAATGACCTGTCGTTCCCTGAGCCCTTTGGCCCGTGCGGTGCGAACGTAGTCGTTTTCCGCGACTTCCAGTATGCCGACCCTCATCTGCCGGATCACAACTGCAAGTGGAAACAGGATCAACATCAACGTCGGCATTATTACATTCGGGTGCGTGATTCCTTTCCAACCGTAGGGAACATTCATTAGGTCTAGCCTGAGCACCAAAATGATGAACAGCAGAGGTGCGAGTACATACACGGGTACCGTGCGCAGGAAAAGACTCCCTCCGACTATGAAATAGTCCACCGCCGTGTTCTGTTTGACGGCCGCCAACACACCTAGTGGAACACCGGTAACAACCAGAACCACGAAGGCCAACAACCCCACCTGAGCAGAAATTGGGAAAACTTTCAGAATCATTCCCAATACCGGCCGGCTGCGAACAATCGAATCGCCCAGGTCACCTCGAAAAACGTTGCTCACATATCGGATGAATTGCACGTGCAGCGGCTGATCAAGACCGAGTCGCGCCCGCGCCCGATCTACCATCTCCTCCGTCGCGACCACCGTCTCCATACTTTCATACATCATCTCGATTGGGTCGCCAGGAGCAAGGTGGCCCAGAGTGAAGATGATCACAAGAACCACGAGTAGCAGGGGGATGATGCCGAGCACTCGCATGATTAAGTATTTGAGCAATCTGCATTCTCCTCGTCACGCTTGCAGAACGAAACCGGCTGACTCCATTCTCCTGTTCGTTCTCTGAGGCATTTCCTCACGCTGTCTGGCGAGTAACGAAGCCCAGAACAAAGGAGAATCTCGCGCCTGCTACCGCGAGATTCCGGGGCACAATATATTTCTCCGCTTAACCTATGCCCCTGTCAGGAACCAAGTCTCGCCATACAAGAAAAATGGTCAACGCGGAGGCTGGTTCTTATCAAGAACCAGCCTCCATTCGTGCCAATCCATTCAGGCCCAAATGCTAGCGCTCGGCCAATGTTACCTCTTCAATGTTGTACCAATTGTTGTACCAGGTACCCTGAAGGCCCTGCACCCAAGGCTTCGCGTGCCAGGAATAGGAAACCACGAAGAATGGCTTCCAAACATAGTCTTCCAGGTACAAACTCTCCGCCTCATGGACCAACTCCAGGAATCGAGGATCGTTGCGGCTGAGAGACATAGCCTCGTCAAGCAGCGCGTCCACTTCCGGATTGCTGTATTTGATTCTGCTCATGGCGTTGCCAGTGTAAGCCGCCCGCCACACTGCATGTCCAGCGTCCGGCAAAGTGCCCCAGCCAAAACCGCCCATATGGACGACGTCGGCCCTGGCAGCGCCCTGTGCCCAATCGTTCCACCATGGCTTCGTTTCCACGTTCGTAATGCCCAGCGTGTCGCGCCACATTTCCAGGATCATTTCCATGCCGCGAACCCACTCCGCATCAGGTGTCCCCAACGCAAGATTGAGTTTGGGCAGGTTTTCCGCTGAACCGTAGCTGGACTGGGCTAACTCCTCCTTTGCCAGTTCGGGATCATACTGCAATGCGCCGGCCATTTCGAAAATCTCAGCGCGATGACCGGTCAGGCCCGGATAGATCGGGCCGGCTGCTGGATCCTTTGTGTCTCCGTATATGACCTGCACGATGCGCTCGTGATCAATGGCGTGAATCAATGCCCGCCGCACCAGCGGATCGTCCATCGGCGCCAGGTTGGGATTGAATCCCCAGATATTGCTGTACCTGTAGTTCATCGGTACGACATCACCCGGATACTTCAGCGACAACGCATCTCCGGCCGCGCCGGTAAAGATGACAATGTCAAACTGGTCGTTCTCATACATCAGGCTGAGCGTTTCCTCAGCAAGCACCGACGTTACCTCGATCCGCAAAGAGGCCTTGTTGTCGCCCCAGTAGTTCGCGTTGGGCACATAGACGTAGCTCATCACGTCATCATCCCAGGATTCGATTGTATATGGCCCGGTTACCAGCGGATCATTCGTCCACCACTCCCCATTCAAGTCCGCCCAGGCCTGTTCCGCTTTGGCCGTGGCAGAGTTGTAGTTGGCAAGCACCTTGTATACAAATAGTGGATCAGCCTCTTTCAGATTGATCTCCAAGGTGAACTCGTCAACGGCAACCAGACCCTCCATCTCAGTGGCTGTGCCTTCGCGCACCGCATCATAGCCTACGATCCCGCCGTAATTCGGCGGCACCCAGCCTGCCGTGTTCTCAGGATTCACGACATACTCGAACCAGGCTTTGATGTCATTGGCCGTAAACTGACTCCCATCCGACCATTTGACTTCAGGGTTCACGTGCAGTGTGTACGTCGTCCCATCTTCGCTGACGTCGTACGATGTGCATGTACCTGGCGTCAGATTCGCGTCCGGGTCCGCAACGAATGGCGGCAGCCACACATGCTGCATAATGAAGCGGCCAAAACCCCCTTCACGCGCCGGGTCAAATGTCTTCATGGACTGGATCATGCCGTACCGAAGCGTCTGCATTTCAGCAGGTTCCATCTCAGCTTCCTGCTCGGCGCCCGTCGCTCCACCGCCGGCCGGCGCCGGCGCGACGCAGGCTGTAACCAACAGGCCTAAGACTATAAACAGTACAGCTAAAGGATAGCGTTTCATCTCAGATTCCTCCCCCATGACTTTGATTGCCTATCGAAGGATCTCCCGAACTCATCACACGCTTGCTGACAATGCATTGAATCGCAAAGACCGAAGGCTGTTCAGACGCAAATACGAATCTACACGTACATTTCTGACCGGCACTTCACCTCCTTGTTCCCTGTCTCAAAAGAGAGCGGTCGCCCCAGGCCGAAGCCAGTTCTGAGCGCCTCATTCATCCAACTCCCAGTCTTGAGAGTGGAATCCCGAAGTCCGCTCCGCAGCGGAATCGAATGCAGCGGTCACCACATGAAAGTCCTCCACCTTTCCAGGCGGAATGTTGACCTGTACGATGGTGCCAGGATTGTGATACACAAAGTAGCCGTCGACATCCGACGGCTCCATAATGTGTCCATCTAGTCTGAGATGCTTGAAAGTTACGTCAGGATGGGGAAGGCGCAGACGGATGGCGAGGCCGTTTTGGATGGGTTCTGCCGGACCTTCATACTCCGCCTGCGGCCACGTCACCTGACGTGATACGGAAAGTCCGAGATATTCTTCCAGGGCATCGCCGTTAAATCGTGGGTTCTGCTTGAGCTTGGCAAACATCGGCTCAAGATTCGGTTCGTTCAGATTCGGCGCCGATGATTCCCCTCCCGGCGCATAGAGGTTTCGGCTCTCAGGCGTCGTGGATATAAAAGCGACTACGCCGTCGCGTGCCTCGGGCCAGCCGCAAGTGTGCGAGAACTGCGCCAACTTCCGCCATAACTCAACCCGGCTCGCACGTCGTTGCGCGGCAGTCTTGCCCCAAGCCGCAAGCGCAACCGACGACCGGCAGCTCACCTGGTTGGCCGGATAGCCGGGGTAAGGCTCGCCTCGCCACACCTCGTTTCCGACCTGGAGTAGCCGGCGCAGACGAAGCACGGCGCTTTCCTCCCAACCGACCTCCATTGTCTGGATAATACTGTGGTATTGGATGTAGGAATAAAGCCCGCAGACGACCTTCGGAGTGGAAGTGCTTCCGTAGAACCAGCGTTCACGGCCCTCGACCGGAACTGTGGACAGCATCTGCCCGGCGCTTTCTTCACCGCGGGTTGTCAGATAGCCGGCATCTTCAGCCGCCTGGTTCATCAACTCGGGAATTCCCCGCCAATACCCGCGGTACAGGTTCGAAGCCCATGATATCCCGGTGCTCTCGGTCATCGTGGACTGCTCAAACCAAATGCCATGCACATCCTGATGGACCTCAGGCTGGTACCGGTCCACCACATTCTTGACCGCCATCGCCTCTGGCTGATTCTCAGGATCCAAGGGGCCGTCCCACGACCAGCCTTCATAGACCCAGCGACTGCGGCCGGCGAAAAATTCGGCAACGTCGATCAGCTCACGATCATAGCTCTCCGGTTCGCAGGCCGGCATAATGAGGACGATCTGACGCCGGCGGATTTCTTCAGCCAGAGCGTCACCGCCGATGAGCCACTTGATCAATTGGAGCAGGCCAGCCGTTGTAACCCTTTCCACCCCGCTATGCGTCGAAGTGAGTAGTGCCACCTGCTTGTCTTCGTCAGAAACGGAAGCGTCGCTGATGCGGCACAGCAGCACTGGCAGCCCCTTCGGTGTGCGGCCAACAGTCTCAACCTCCATTGTTCCAGGTCGAGCAGCCGCCCATCGTCTAAGTCCCTCCTCCATCTCCGCTATACTCGGGCCGGGCGTTGGACCCAACTCTGGATGCTGATGCATGTGACTCATGGGCTTATCCTATTGGTGTTGTCAGTCTACACAGTAGCTATTCTCTTCTCATTCCTCCTGTAACCTTGGGCCGGATTCACATCCACTCTGCGATAAGCAAGTAACACACCATCCGACGCAGACTGGACAGGATTCAGCCCACCGCGATTCCGTCAGAGGCTTCGATCTCAAAGGCTTCGAGAGCATTGCGCCAGAATATACCTTCGATGTCATCAAGCGAAAGTGCCGCGATCTCAGCGGCCTGTTTCATGGCCATTATCTGTTCGTAAATGCATAAGACCGGACGCGCGTCCGTGTGGGCAAAGCTGAAGTGTGCTTCGTCGGGTTCTACCTGGTACCAGTATCGCCCGAAGGGAACGTACTTGCCGTGAAAGAAGGCTGAATCGACACCGTCAGAACCGTAGAAGATCCGTTTCAGATCTTCCTTTTGGAACAATGTCAAGAAGGGCGGCATGGTTGTCACCGCCGACAGATCATACCATATATTTGGCATGTCGCGCAAGCGGTCAATCGCCTCTCGAATGGGCCAGTAGGTGAAACTGCGCGCGCAATGGGCAAGGATCCATTTGATTCGAGGATACCGGCGCATCGTGTATTCCTCCAGGTCGGCCAGATTCTCCTCATCAGCACAACCCCCAGGCCGCGAAAGATGCATCGTGACCCAGAGGCCGTGTTCGTTGGCGAGCTCCATCTGTTCGTGCGTCAGGAACTCGTGAATCCTGCAGTAATCGGTATCTCCGGTCGAGGAAAAGACCCGATACGGCTTTAGTCCGATAAAGCCTTCGAGCTTGATATCTTCCTCAATACGAGAAATGTCACAGGAGGGTGTGACCAGCCGATTGGCCCGCGAAGAGGGATCCAGGGCGACCTGCTCGGCAAGCATTTCAGTATGTTTTTCCACGTCAATGCCGACCTTGGGCATCCCCAGGAGGAGGAAATTCATGCGCCTGCCGGGAAACATGAGCCGGCCCCAGGCCCTCAGTGTTTCCAGGTCGGCAAACGACCGTGTCGTCGTCGGCGCGTCAGGACGCATGTGCGCTGCGTCGAACAAATGGCAGTGGGCGTCAAACACTCTCTGCGGGACGAAGTCCGCCAGTTCGTCCTCCCAAAACTCGCGATCGGAATCGGTGTAGTCCACGAACTGACCTCCCACGGGCTGCATCATGCAAACACAAACAACTCGCCTTCTTCAGTTCTGGTTTCTCTTAGCGCTTCAGTTATGTCAAGCGCTCCACCCTGACCAGCTTCAGATTCCCAACAGCCGCGCCGCATTGCCGCCGCACACCATCCGCTTCGCCTCATCCGAAATGTCGGCAGTGATGATTTTGCCCAACTGCGGCCGCGAATCCATCAGCGCAATGTCCGAGCCAAACAGCACCCGGTCCGCGCCTGCCTCATTCACCAGCTGCTCAATGACGCCTGGCGTCCGAAAGGTTGAGCATGTCTCGAGATAAACATTTGGATAGTCCTGCGCCGCCTTAATCGCGGCCGCCCGCGGCGCATCGACATTGCCCGCGTGCCCCGCAACGAAGTTGGCGTTTGGAAACTGAGCCGCACAATCGGCCAGCAGGCCGGGATCGGAATGTGGGTCAGTGCCCGTGTGGAAAATAATCGCCAGACCGCGATCATTGGCAAACGCATAGATCGGATGCCAGATCGGTTCGTTCAGGTCCCACTGGGTATACGGTGGGTACAGTTTGATGGCAACCAGGCCAAGCTCGTCAATGGCCCGCGTCAGTTCGGCAACCATTCCCTCCGGCATCATCGGCGAGACGTAGGCGAAACCGACAAAGCGGTCCGGATGGTCGGCCACAAAACGAGCAGTGATGTCATTGCCGGTCGTGCCATCTGGGTGAAAAATGTTGAAAACGCAGGAGACGTCGATTCCCACCCTGTCCATCGCGTGCAATACCAACGCCGGGTCGTCAACCCCATTGTAACGGTCCAAACGGCCTGTATGGCCGTGAAAGTCGATCACTCTCTGTTCTTCAATCATGCCGGCCCTCTCCCTGTAGTATGCGTAGCAAGTTCCCTGCGCAGATCAGTTCCAGGTCCGACTCGCTGATGTCGGAATGGTGAAGGTAAAAGAGCATCGAACCCATCGCCAGGCGGTCATACCAGGAGCCGTAGACAAAACGCTCGGCCCCATACTCGGAGCAGAGCGCTTCCACCTCGCCCAGCGGCTCAATACGACTTAACTCCAGATACGTGTTGGGGAGAGTAGTCATTAGTGGCCGCACCCACAGAGCATGACTGTAATGCGCGCCCACCAGGACCGTGACCAGTTCGGGGAAGGCGCTCAACGTCGTCGCCAGTTCGTCCGCATCCGCGTCCGGCAGAGGAATCCAGAGCGGAATCCGGTTCTCGCTCAGCCAGGACAGCATCGGCGCAAACGCCCATGGCCGGAACGGCATTCCGACGTATCGCATATTGTGTAGACGGACATTGCGCACCCTCCCCTGCTCGTGCAATGCCTCTACTTGTGCCATCGAATCGGGCGTAGGCATGATGGACCACTGGGGGAAGAGACGGCTATCCTCTAACCATTCCTCCAGAAAACCATTGCCGTCGATCGGGCTGACTTCCTCAGTCTGAGCGTGGTAGATGAGCGCCTTTTCGACCCCGTGACGGTCCATTTCAGCCAGCAATTGGTCCCGATTGCGACAGGGCGACGGCTGATAGTGCAGATCGCCAACCCGTACATTGGCGTCAAACACAGGAACACGCGGGCTGAACGCGAATTGAAGTGACATGGTTTTTGGCCCTAGCTGGAAAGGTTAGACCGGTAGTAGTCGCCGACCTTTTTGATAGCCGTACTGAAATCGGCCGCGTCCTGGTCAGTATAGGAGGGGCTCATCGGCACCACAACCGCCGTTTCCAGGAAACTCTCGCCGCCCGGCAGCGACATCGAACCATAGTCCATCGCCGCAGCCTCCTGACCGGCATAGGAGAAATCAGCCGTTCCATACGCGCGCTGCTGTGCCATTACCGGGTACTTGTAGACCGGATAGGCCATGTAGGGCGAGTTGGCCGGCACGCCCTCTGCCTGCAACGCCGCCGCGAACTGTTCTGCCGTCGCGCCCATTGTCGCCGCATCCACATGAAAACCGTAGACCCAGTACGAATGCGTCGCCTCCGGCAACACCGGCTGCAATGAGAGCCCCTCTTCACCGTCGACGACCTCGTTAAGGTGGTTGGCGACCCACTGCTTGCGCCGCACCGCGTCGGTCACCTTCTTGAGCTGCGCGACCCCGACCGCCCCTTGAAGGTCGGTCATGCGATAGTTCGGCGCCAGATAGTGATGCTCGTATATCGGATGTCGGGGATTACCCTTGTCCGCAAACCACTTCAGCCGCTCGGCCAGGTCGTCTCGGTTGCTGATCACCATGCCGCCGTCGCCGGTCGTCATATGCTTGCCGCCAAAACTGTAGCAGCCAAAATCGCCCCAGGTACCGACCGGCCGTCCGCCATACTCGGCCAGTTGCGCCTGCGCGCAGTCCTCGATCAAGAAGAGGTTATACTTTCGCGCCAGTGCAACATACGCCTCCATCGGAGCAGGATTGCCAAAGAGATGCACCACGATGATCGCCTTGGTGCGTTCCGTAATCTTGGCTTCGACATCCGCAATGTCGAGGTTGCCCGTCCGGGGATCGATGTCCGCGAAGACAGGCACCGCGTTCTGGTAGAGAATGCCGATGATCGTGCCCATATCGGTGATGCTCGTCGTAATGATCTCGTCGCCCGGGTTAGGGTCAATGGTGCCGACCGCAGTGTGGACCGCAGCCGTGCCCGACGTAACCGCCTGGGCATACTTGACGCCGTTCATCTCAGCAAAGTCCTGCTCGAACTGAAGGACCTTGGTTCCGCTCAGCCGGTTCAGCTTCCCGGAGCGGATCACCTCGATCAGTTCGTTAATCTCCTCTTCGCCCATGTCCCACTGTGGGCCAAACGATCCGCTGCGAACTGGTGGAGAATTGCGTTCGATTGCGATGGCCATGTCAGGAATCTCCTTGTAGTTATTCGGCCGCGTTACCCATTCAGTCTAAGAGCGATGCGAGCCGTTTCGGCCAGATCGTCCACTGCACTGGCATCATGCACATTTTGACGTCAGTCCAGTCTGAAAATCCGCCTCGCATTTTCTCGGAATATGAGATCGGCCTCTCGCTGCGTCTCTATCGCGTCGGCATACGCACCGTACTCAAACCACGGCGCAAAGAGCGGCTGGTCGGTGCCGAACAGAATCCGTTCTGGTCCCAGAATGTCCATCGAGCGGCGGATGGTGCCCGCGTTGATGCCGCTGCTGCAGAATTCAAAGTAAACGTTCGGCAGGTCCACCACCTGCCGCGCGCCCTCGACATCGTCCCCGTGCGCCTTGATGATCACCAGGTCCGGATTGCGCTCCGCCGCCGAACGCACGCCCGGATAGGGTGAACCGCCCTCATCCATGTGAATCTTGACCGGTCGCCCAAATTTTGCAATCTCGTCCAGCAGGTCCTGCATACGCTTCGTCGCCATGTTGCCGCCAAATGGGCAGTAGAGCTTCACTCCTACGAATCGCGAATCCTGGAAGTAACGTTCCATCTGCCCGACCGATCCGGCCAGGTCGCGCGGGTCAATCGCGATATAGCCGCGCAGATTCGGATAGCGGTCAAGAAAGGCCTGCGTATCCGCGTTTCCTTCACACATGTCATAGTTGATGGCGTTGTAAGAGGAGACAAATGTGTATTGGATATTGCAACGCTCGGTCATCTCCGATACGTTCGTCTCAGTGCGAGTGTTGAACGGCTCTGCACAGTGGAAGCCAGATACATGGGCGTGGATATCGATGATCGGCTCATCCGGCAGATCCGCCTCGGCCTTGATCATAAGCGGCTCGGCCGGCAGCTCCTCGATGTCCATATCCAGCAGACGCAAGGCGTTGCCCCCGAGAATCGCCTGCCTCTGTTCATCCGAAATCTTCGCCATGAAGATCTGGTTGCGCAGCGCGCGAATCGAGTACTTGGGCGAGTTGCTCCCATAGAGCAGCCTGTCGCCGATACCCGCGTCCACCATTACCTCAAGGCCGTCCGCCAGACACAGCCAGCGAATCGCAGCGTATACATTGGGGTACACCTGCATGACCGTGATCAGCTCGCCCATATGCGAGTAGCTGACCTCGTTCATGACAACATTCACGTCATACCGGTGGCAGACCTCCGCCACCTTCCGAATCCAGCTCAGGGCTTCAGAAGATCCTTTGAAGTCAACAATGATTGGCAGCCCCGCCGCCCCGACTGCCTCCACCATATGCTCAAAGACCAGGGTCTCGGGGCTCCAACCCTGCGGCCCGGGCGCAAAACGGATCGCCACACAACCGCCATCGACGCAGGCTTGCAGGTCCTCCCGCCAGTTGAGGAAATACCGGGGATCCAGCGTGCCCACACCCAGCAAACGGGGATGTTTCGCAGTGATTTCCAACGTTTCAGCCACGGCTTCCGGGTTGACCTGGTTGACCAGGCCGCGCCGCGACGTTGTCAACGTCAGCGTCGTGTCGTGCTCCTCCGTCTGACGGAGCAGCGCCTCCAACGTCGTATCCGGTTCAGGGATCCGATTGACGCTGAATTCAGAAATAAAGTCAATAGCGTACATGGTTGGTCCTTTCAACCGCTTTGGATTGTGGCTTGCGGCCAGAAATCTGTGTCACGACAGGCCGCCACCCTCTGGATAGACCTGGATGCCTACTGCTACTGCTTGCTCTCTTCTACTGCTCTTTCAAATGCTTGCACGAGCCCGTCAATATGCTCATTCTCCATCGGCAGAGAAAGCGCGTTCATCGACAGCCCTTGGCTCAGGAAGTATCCTTGGTTGAGTAACGAGAGAAAAACGCGATGGGCCATTGCGCCGTCATTGCCGGCCAGGCTTCGGTAATTGACCAGCGGCTCATCCGTGAAATAAACGCTGAACAGAGAGCCCAACACCACCGCCTGCAATGGAGTACTGACGCGCGCGCTCAGGTCCTCCAACCCCGCACGCAACCGTTCACCCAGGCCGTTCAGGTGCTCGAAAGCGCTCGGCGTCAACTGCTGTAAAGTGGCAAGACCCGCCGCCATCACCACCGCATGCGCGCTGAAAGTGCCGCTCTGGAAGAACCCGGTCGGCTCACCGCTGCTGTCAAACAGATTCATGATGTCGGCGCGGCCGCCAAACGCGCCCACCGGGAACCCGCCTCCCACCAACTTGCCGAACGTCGTCAGATCCGGGCTTATGCCGTAATGCTCCTGGGCGCCGCCGCGGGCGACGCGAAATGCCACCACTTCGTCGAGGACCAGCAGCACATCGTTTTCCTCGGTCACCCGGCGCACAGTCTGTATGTACTCCTTGCGGACCGGCAAGATTCCCGTTTTGGGGTCGAGAATCACACAGGCCAACTCGTCGCGGTGGCGGCGAACCAGCTTCTCCAACGCCTCCTCATTGTTGAAGGGCAAGACGATCACCTCTGAGGGGGCATTGGGAGACATGCCGCCTGCGGTCGGCACCGAATAAGGTTCGTCGGCAGGGCCTGCCTTGTCCACCGGCGGCGCAACGCTTACCTCTACCAGGTCATGGCTGCCGTGGTACCCGCCTTCCAACTTGGCAATTTTAGGCCGGCCGCTAAACCCTCGTGCCAGCCGGATCGCGTGCAAGGATGCCTCCGTCCCAGAGTTGCAAAAGCGGACTTTTTCCAGCGAGGCCACGCGGCTGCACATCTCCTCCGCCAGCGCCCCTTCTGCACCGGTCGGCGCGCCCAGTGCAATGCCTCTGGTCAGCTGTGCCTCGACCGCCGCATGTACCGCGGCGTTGTTGTGACCCAGGATCTGACCGGTATGGTGGTTGGCAAAATCGACCCGCCGCCGTTCGTCAATGTCATAGAGATAGCAGCCCTCACCCCGCTGCATTGTGATCGGATAGGGAGCGTAATAGTATGCTCCTTTAGCGCCTCCCGGCATCGACTTGCAATCCCTTTCAAATTGCTCACGCGAGTTTGGGCTTTCAGTGGCATAAGTTGCCTCTATTGCCGTTTCAGTCACAGCCATTGTCTGTTCCCCGCTCTTCCTGAGATTTTCTATTTCAGAACAACCGCCAGGCTTGTCTGACAAGCGGCTTGAGTTACCCAGCGATACATCTCCGCCGAACTTATTCAAACCAGTAACTGTATAACTGCGCGTTCGTTATGTTAAAGCGCAACCGGACCTGTCCCTGGGCCGGGTTCGGCATCAGGCTGCGCTCACGCCACACAACCGGCTTGCGCACGCTATCGACACGCACGCCGGTGGCGTCCTGGCTACCGTAGCCCAGCAGCGGCCGGCCGTCGGCCTCGAGTACCTCAACGGTGATAACGCCCTCGTCCGCGACCGCATTTAGAAAGAGCCGCGACCCATCCCAGTCGAAAGGCTCCGTTACTACCGAGCCGCCCTCTTCTCCGCCATCCAACGAGACGAATCCGTCCCGTCGCAACGTGGCCAGACAGATTGCCGCGTGATCCGGATCCCATTTAGGTGGAAGGCGCCGGAACTTGACGCCCGTGTAGTAGAACCAAAGCTCGTCATCGCGTAAAACCGGTGAGGACGGTCCCAGCATCTGCAGCGTGTCGTATGCGCCGGCTCCCACCGGCGATGAGTCGATAAATGGCTCGCGGCCTCCCTGCCGCAGCCAGGTGTACATATTTCGGCTGCTGGCCAACTGAACATGATGGAAGCCGTCGTGATTGTTGCCGTCCACAGAGCGTCCTACGTGGTGAAACATGGAGGCGAAGCCGATATAGCGGCTCTCATACCTGGAAACGCTGAAATTGTAGACATCTACGCCGTGCTCTTCCGGGTGGTTGGCAACGGTTTGCTGCAGCGCGGGATTGGCGAGCCGCCTTGCGATCACCTCGCGCGCCAACTCCTGGTCCTCATCATCGGCCTGAAAGACCAGTTCAGGTTCGCTCCAATTTCGAAAGTCCACGCTTGTGGTCAGTGCGTGCGAACGTCCGTGGTGGCCCCGTACTTTGACGGTAGCAATGAAGCGGTGGTTGGCCGCGTCAAAGCTGAAATTCGGCTCATCACCGGAGAGGATAGCGGGCGCGTCATCCCGCCTCCAGACAACGCCGTCAGGCGACACGGCAAAGACAATCGAATGGTCGGGAACCATGATAAAGCTGATCGCCTTAAAACGGCGCGACGGGTCTGGGTCGCGGGCATCGTAGACCACGCCCAGCACTTCCGAGGTCCGCTTGTCATCGATGGGGATTGCGACGTGGTTGTTGTCGCGCGATCCCTGGTACTCGAACTGCCCTACATTTGGTTGGTACCAGTGAAGCCCATCGCGGCTCTCGTGGTAGGAGGAACGCCCGTTATCCGCGTCTAACTTGGCCCCGATTGTCCAGAATTTCCAGAGCTCTGCCTCTGCATCCCATACCGGTGCGGTCCGTGTTTGCGGTCGGTAGGCAGGGCCGTCGTCGCGGCCGGCGCGCAGGGCCATGTATGGATCTGAGCGGATGACCGCACCCTTCTTGTTTGGCTGATGCATGGTCATTTGTAGGCCGTCTACACTGGCAATGTCGCCATCGTCAAGAAACAGCTGTCTCTCCATGCGGGCGAACTTACGATTCGACTCAGATGCCATTCCGCTTCTCCTCTATGCAAGCCAATAACTGTACAATCGTGCGTTTCGTAACCAGATTCGCAGCTGTATCGGACCGGCAGAAACTGCCGGCAGACGTTCTTCACTGCCCCACCTTACTACCTGGCACACGCCATCCGCCGTCACGGGGATAGAGTTGTGCCTTTCAAACCCTGCCAACGGCTGGCCCGCCGCGTCGAGAAGCTCGCAGCTGATCTCACCCTCTGCAGCATCGGCGTTCAAATAAAGCTGCTCACCTTGCCAGCGAAAAGGAACTGAAGTAACCGAGCCGCCGTCTGCATCAGCATCCAGCGAAACAAAGCCATCCCGCCGCAGGGTTGCCAGACATATCGCGGCCCGCTCCGGGCTGGCCCATGGCGGCTGCCAGCGATGTCGGATGCCGGAATAGTAGAACCACAGTTGGTCCCCGCGCACAACCGGGAAGGACGGACCCAGAATCTGCATCGTGTCATACGCGCCCCCGCCGAGGGGCGAAGGACCGATGAAGGGCGCCCGCTCGCCAAGTCGACGCCAACTGCGCATGTCCCGGCTGCACGCCAATTGGACGTGATGAAAGCCGTCATGGTTGCGGTCATTCCAAGCGCGGCCGGTATGGTAAAACATGGAGGCAAAGCCGATGTAGCGGCTTTCGTAGCGGGAGATTGCGAAGTTGTAGACATCAACCGCATGCTCCTCCGGGTGGTTGAAAACCGGCTGTTGCAACGATGGGTCGGCCAGACGGTCGGCGATAATCCGGCGGGCCTGCTCCTGGTCCTCCTCGTCAGCATGGAATACCAGTTCCGGCTCACTCCAATTTTCGAAATCCTCGCTGACCGACAGCGCATGGGAACGACCAAACGGGCCCGGAACCTTTACAGTCGTCACAAAGAGGTGGTTGCGTTCATCGAAACTGAAATTGGGCTCGTCGCCCGAGGCAATCGGCGGGATGTCCACCCGCGTCCAGCAGATGCCGTCAGGTGACGTGGCGAACAGGACGGCCAACTCCGGCGCCATAGTGAAGCTCATTGCCTTGTAACGCCGGCCTGGGTCCGGGTCGCTCTTGTCATAGACCGCTCCCAGAATCTCAGCTGTACTGCCATCGCCCATAGGTATATAGACGAGATTGTTCTCGCGAGTGCCAAGGTATTCAGCTTGGCGCAAAATGGGCTGAGTCCAGTGGAGACCGTCGCTGCTTTCGTGGTAGCCTGATAACCCTGCGATACCGTGCAACTCTTCCGGCGTGATACAGATGGTCCACAGCTTCCACACCTGTGCCTCCGGATCCCACGCCGGCGCGCACCGGATTTCCGGGTTTCCGCCAAGGGCAGGCTCGCGCCGGATCACCGCGCCGCGCTTCTGCGGCTGATGGAACACGCGATGCAGTCCGTCCAAGCGCGCGATGTCGTCGTCATCCAGGAAGAGTTGCCGTTCTCCCGCTGAAAACTGCCTGTCCTTATCGCCGGTCATCGCTCAATTCCATGCGAAATTATGACGCCTTCGGAACTACTCAGCCGCAAATGATTCGCAACCCTGAACGAGGGGAGCATAGGTCGTCTCTCCTCTCATTGCTTTCATATGGGCGGTCGGGCCTTCGGCCCTCCCTTGTGCAGGGGCTGCGCCCCCGCAACGCCCCGCCCTGGCTACCCACGTTGCTGGTTCTCCCCCACCATCATGGTATGCCAACAGTGCGCCCCAACCAACCTGGCGGCTGCCAACCGAATACGCTATCAGAAAGCCTGACTGGCGGCGAAGATAAAGAGTTGGTCAAGACAGACACTGTATGCGGCTTAGTAGTTGCACGTTTTCTAAGAAGGAGAAATGGTCTGTTGTGCGAGTCCATCGAATTGGCAGACCAAGTCCGGGCTGGGGCTAGTCCAGATACTGGCGCGGGTCGAAAGCATCACGTAAGGCGTCGCCGAAAAAGTTCATTGACAATACCGCAAAAGCAATCGCGGTTGCTGAAGGAAGCCAGCGCCAGGGCATGTTCTCCAATATCGGCAGTTGCAGGGCGGTCGTCAAGGTCTGCCCCCAACTTGGCGTCGGTTGCTGTACGCCCAGGCCGAGGAAACTCAAACTTGACTCTGTCAGGATAGCGCCTGCCAGCCCCAATGTCGCGGCCACGACCACTGGCCCGACAACATTGGGCAGAATGTGACGAAAGATGATCCGCCGTGTCGGGACTCCGACCGCAACTGCAGCTATAACGAAGTCCTGGCCCCGCAGGCTGAGAAACTGGCCGCGTATAAGGCGCGTCATGCCGGGCCAGCCAAATATGCCGATAATCACCATGATATTGAAGATGTTGGGGGGCAGCACCGCCGCCACTGTGATGATCAGCAGAAAGGTGGGGAAACACATAATGATATCGGTGAAACGCATAATGAGGTTGTCGATCTGGCCGCCCGCATAGCCGGAGATGCTGCCTAGAATGAGCGCGATCGAGGTATAGATGCCCACCGCGACAAGCCCGACCGAAAGCGAAACGCGTGCACCAAAGACCAGGCGGGCCCAAACGTCCCGTCCGATGGCGTCCGTGCCCAGGATGTGCTCGGGGCTGGGCGGCTTGTTCTTCAACTTCAGGTCCATGGCCGCCGGGTCGACTCCGGCCAACAGGGGCGCGAAGATCGCCGCGAACACCAGCAACAACAGCATGACGAGCCCGATCATCCCCAGTTTGTGCCGAAACAGACGGCGCCAGAATCGCTGCTGTACTGAGTCCCTGCGGGGCGCGTCCAGCGTTTCGGTAAGCTCAGAAGCGGACATCGCCACATCTCTCCGATTTGGATCGCGCCTGTCCGGTACAATGACAATAGAGTACAGCAGATTTCATAGGAGTCTCAGTAACGCCGCGCGGCGCGGCAGGACTTCTTCTTACTCGTAACGAATTCGCGGATCCGCGAACGCATAGGTGATGTCCGCCAGCAGGTTGCTCAGCAGGACCACGAGCGCAACCATGAAGTTCACGCCCATGATCACCGGGTAGTCGCGTGAGTAAATCGCTGTCAGGCTGTATGTTCCCATACCTGGCCAGGCAAAAATGTGCTCAATAATTACAGTGCCGCCGATTAGAAAAGGGATGTCAAGGCTTACAATCGTAATCAGAGGGATGAGCGCGTTCCGCAGGGCGTGCCCCAGCAGGACAGCCTTCTCAGCAAGCCCCTTGGCACGCGCAACCGTAATGTAGTCCTGACGGATTACATCAAGCAAGCTGCTGCGCGAATAGCGCATAAAGCCGGCCATGCTTCCCAATCCCAGGACCAGTGCCGGTAGAACCATGTGGTGGAGGCGCGTCAAAATCGAAGCCTCTTCGCCATAGTTGGTGATACCGGACGTAGGGAAGAGACTTATCTTCAAAGAAAACAGGAAGATCGCTCCAATCGCAAAAACGAAACCAGGCGTGGAAATCCAGATGAAGCCAAGCAGCGTGAGCATCTGGTCGACCCAGGTGTACTGCTTGACCGCGGAAAGTATACCCAGGATGGCGCCAAATGTGATACCAAACAGAAGCGAAGTCGCCGTGAGCTGAAGCGTAGCCGGCATCCTTTGCAGGATTTCGTCGCGCACGGGCGCCCCCGATATCATCGACTTGCCCAGATTGCCCTTCCCCAACTCGCGCAACCAGATCAAGTAACGAACCGGGGCGGGTTGATTTAGGCCGTAGTTCTCGCGCATCGACTCCAACTGTTCCGGCGTGTAGTTGACAATCGCCAGCGGTGGAATCAATGCGTCGACAAAGTCGCCCGGCATCAGTTCGGTGAATATGAAAGTCACCAGAGTCAGTCCCAGGAGAATGGGTGCTGAGACCGCCAGGCGGCGCAAAATGTAGGTTCGCAAAGTTATGCTCTCACTAACAGCAGGAGTCGAAGAGGAGAAAAGAGGAGGGTAGCTGCCTCTTTACCCTCCTCTTCCTCTCTAAAATCTCGTTAACCTGAAACAGCCCAGTTGACCGCGTTGGCGTAGCCGTTGCTCCACGGATAGTAGCGGTTCCAAAGGGCGTCCTCGTTAAAGCCTTGTACCCGTTTGTTGACTGCCACCGGGCCGATAAACTGCAGGAAGGGCATCATCGGCAGTTCGTCGTTAAGGCGCTTTTGGATCTCTTCGTGAATCGCCATTCGATCTCCGAGGTCGACCGTGGTTGCGGTCTCTTTGAACATCTCTTGTGCCTCCGTGTCGCCCCACGGTGTCGTGCAGCGTTCCGAATCGGTGAAGAATGAGTTGTACTGCTCGGGGAATGAGAAGCCCCAACCCTGATAGTACATCTCAAAATCACAGGAACTCTGTGTCTCTGTGGCCGAAGTGCCTTCGAGGTACTGCAGCTGCGTCTCCACACCGACAGCGGCCAGGTTCTGCTGAATCGCGGCCATAATGTCCTGGTGGAGGGCGTCGCTGTAGTACCAATTGACGCGCAGCACGTTGTCCGGGTCCCATGTGCCATCGGCTTCGGCCGCGGCAAGCAACTCTTTGGCCTTTTCGGGATTGTACTCGTACTGGTTGAGGCCGTCAGCCAGCCACGGGCGCATCTCCATGTAGGAGTTGTAGGGCGTGCAGAGGCCGGAGTAGAGGCCCTCGCAGATACCTTCGCGGTCAATGGCGTAGGCCAGCGCCTGGCGCACGCGCTTGTCTGACAGGACTGGTGACTCGTAGTTCAGGAGGAAGACGCGAATGTAGTTGCGGTTGACCAGATGGACATCTACGTTTTCCAGTTCCAGGGACTGCTCGTAGAAGTCCTGCGGAACGTTCCAGACGTCCAGTTCGCCTTTCTGCAGGGCGATAAACTGGGTATCGGCCGCACCGAAGTTCTTGAAAATGATGCGCTCAAGTTTGGGCGCGCCGCCGTAGTAATCATCATTGCGCACCAACTCAACGAACTGGTCGCGCTCTGCGCGCGCGAACTTGAACGGGCCGGAACCGATGTTCAGTTCGGGTGTGTACCAGGCCGGCGCGTGGTGCTCTACGATATCTGCTGGCGCCACGCTATTGAAGATGTGCGCCGGCAGGATCTGCAAGTCAGTGGTTGCTGACAGGTGCCAGCCTACGTTTGTCTCCACCAGCTCGAAGACGACGGTGAAGTCGTCCGGCGCGTAAACGCCCGGCAACTCATCGCTTGCGCCGTCATAGAAGTCCTGCCCACCCTTGAGGGCACTGATCCAGCGGCGAGGATTGATGTTTGTGTCCTGGTTCAAGATGAACCGGACCGTCTCGACAACATCGTTGGCCGTGACCGGTTCGCCGTCGTGCCATGTGGCGTCCTGGCGCAGTTTGAAAGTGTATACGGTGGCGTCGTCGGAAATCTCCCACTCCAATGCCAGGTCCGGGTGCGTGTCGTTGTTGCGGTCGAGGTCAAACAGGCGGCTATGCGTAAGCATGGCCGGCGTGTTGCTGCTGTAGCCGTACTGGTAGGTGGGCCGGAAGGGGCTGAAGGTCCCCCATGGTGATCCAGTGTTGAAGGTCAAGGTGCCGCCGTCCTCCATAACAGCCGACTCTTCCGCGGGCGCCGCGGTCGCTTCCGCCATCGCACCTGATTCAGGCTCGTCGCTCGGCGCTATCGCCGGCGCACACGCAGTCAATAGTACACCCGCGGCCGAGGTCGCGGAGAGCCTGAGGAAATCACGACGAGAAAATCTAGAGTTTTTCATGTTTCTGTCTCCATCTGGTTCTTGAGGTTCGATTGAGAGGAATAACTGCCGAATAATACATGCTTCCGTACCATCCGCTGGGAGTGTGTCAGCCCCTGTTCTGATGACCCGCGTCTGCCGCCTCCTTTGCTAGGTTCTATGCTATTACAGATTCGATTACGTTGTACTTTATGGAAAAAAGAAGCCGTTAGCGCTTCATCAAGGGCAGATTCCTTCACTTTGGTTAGCTGTGTTCGTATCTGCATCAAGGCGCGATAGCGGTGCGCGAACAATCTGTCATCGCTCGCCGATACCATGAAACCCTTGACTTAAGGTGCCCGATTGTCGTGTGCAGTATAGCCCGTGTGCGTCTTTGAACGGCTGGCGAGGGCTCGATAGGGGCGCGCTTGACTCTCCTGACTGTGGCCGCAGTGTAGCACGGAGATCACCTCATGTCAATGCGCTTACAGATAACTCCATTTGCCCTGCCTGCCCGGTTATCGACCCGGCTGCGCTGGAGAGTCGCTAAAGTCGATTTGCACTTCGCTCAACCAGATCTCTCCCGTGGGAAGGCAACTTCTGTCTACCTCATAATCAAGTTCTGCGCGGTGAGCGTGTGGACCGCCAGATTGAGGCTGTGACGGCGCAATTCTCAAGGAGTGCAACAGGTGAATGATATCAATATAGACATCCCGCGTCACGCTTTCAATTTCGTCCCATTCCTACCTGTCTTTCAGGTCGTGGCGGACGCCCGTTCTGAGCCACTGTGCCGGGTCCGGCATAAGGGTGATCGTCTGCTCACTCTAGTCCGGGGCAACCACGAAAGTTTGAGAATACAGCACGAGGTTGACGACTCTGTGGCCTACCCGTTACTGGAAGTACAGCCTCAACTACGCCCCCCGCGTGGAGCGAAATTATAAGGACTCTCGGACAACCACAATTTCATCGAGAACTTTGAGGTCTGGATGCCCCATCCCAGGATGCACGCTCTCGAGAAGGATGGTTCTCAGCAAAAGGCCAGCCCCGCGAGAACCTGGAGGGAGATACCAAGCGTTTCCGCTTGCTACCAAGGCGACTGACTGAACTTCAGTTTGTCTGAACCAATAACTGGTCTTAGCTGCGGGGCAAATTGGAAAAAGAGCGCAATTGCCTTCCGGGTGGATTTGGTGAGTTCACCGATCAGTCCAGGGATTCAATACTTCAACACCGCAACCTTCAAAGTCGTCTACATCTCTGGTAACAATTGATGCCCCTTGGGATTTAGCGATCGCAGCTATCTGGCAGTCGGCCTGGCTGATCGGACGGCCAACCACCCTGCGGCCGGACGCTATTTCAGCATAAGCACGGGCAGCTTCGCTGTCGAAAGCTAGGACACGTTCAGAAAACAGCATTTCGAAGGTGCGTTCCGCAGCGGCAGTCAGCCCTCGCCGACGTTTCCCTGCGGGCAAGAGCGCGATGCCAGTTCGAATCTCTGCCTCAGTGATAGCAGTCACAAACAGAGAGCTCGTAAACTGATCGTCTATCCATGCCAGGACCTTCTGATGCGGGCTGTCTCGCATTACCTCCGAGATAACATTGGTATCAAGAATGAACATCACCTAGTATTCCATCAAAACGCGGGAGCTCGCGCATAGCTTCCCGTGGAAGGATTTCCAACTCGACCTCTCCGAAAGGCTTAAACAGATTGTGGATCTCCGTTCCGAGATTTCTGGCAGGAGCCACCTCCTGATCCAGCGCCGCACGCAGAATGTCACGGACCTCCTGCTCCATGGATCGTTCATTCCTGGCTGCCCTTATTCGTAGCCGCCTCTTCAGATCTTCGTCGAGATTGCGCACTGTTATGCTGGCCATGTTATCACCTCCATTTGCATTGTGAAGGGATCATATCATGATTGCAATGCAATCACAATTGGTTTTTCTGCTTAGACTATCCTGCACTATGCAAAGGAATTTTGCACAAATACCTTCTGGGAATGACGACTACCTTCTCAGGAAAGTGCTTAGACTTCCTTACTGTCTATCCGACATTTCAGCAGTGTTGTGGAAGTCGATCTGTACTTCTCCCAACCTGATTTCACCAGAAGGAAGATGCGATCTGTCAACCTCATAGTCTAACTCAGCGCGTCGAAAATGAGGACCTTCCGGTTGAGGCTGCAACGGCACAATTCGCAAAGGGTGCAGCAGGAGGATGATGTCGATGTTGATATCCTGCAGCACACTTTCAATATCGCCCCAGCCGTATTCGTCCGTCAGATCGTGGCGTGCTCCCAGGCAGAGCCACTGCTCAGGGTCGGGTGACAGCGTGATCGTCTGCACCGTCCAGTCCTGCGTCACTGTGAAGCACTGTGATGTCAAAACAAAGTTGATCGCCTTGTCCCCCACGCGCGACTGGCAATGTAGCCGCAACTCTGCCCCCTGAAGGTCGACATCACCCTTAAGCCGCAAGGTAAGTCGAGCATTGCGAAAATCTCTGGGATAGCCTCCGTCAATAAAACGGTTCCCACCAAGCAAAGGACCGTAACTATCGCCTGGGTTGGCCTGCGGTGCAGTATGGAGAATAAACAGGAGGTGGAGGTATCCGCCGCCCGGAGGAGCATGATTGGAGTCGATGCCCCATGGGCCGCGAGAGACTAATGCCCCGTCTTCGATAACGGCCGGCGCCGGCTGACCGGGTCCCAACCAGGCAATCCAGCCGCCGGCTCCGTCTTCAAATGTCTCGCGGTACGTCATTCTGCTCATTTCTGTCTTTCCATCATAGATCACACGGCAATGCCAACAGCGCGGCCCGTGGCCGAAGACTCCTTGGCCGCCTCGACGATCTCCAGCAAATGCACCGAATCTTCGATCGGCGCCGGCGCCGGCGCGCCGCTCTGGGCAGCATCAAAGAAATCTCGGTATAGCTCTTCCGCCATGACGCCGCCGTAGCCCGGCGCATGTGGTATTGCGAAGCGTTCCCGGCGGACACCGCCCGTATTCCAGCCCCGCGCTTCACTGGACAGCGTATATGTTGAAGTGTGCTCGACCTCGCTCCCTCCGGACGTTTCCTCCTGGGGCTCGAGTAGCGGCAATACCGCAAACCCCTCTGTCCCGCGCATGCCAACGTAGAAGTCGTAGGTCGCCTTGCCGCCTAGTAAGTGGTAACCCGCCTGGAACGTGCCCATCCGGCCGCTCTCAAACTTGAGTATGAGAAATCCGGAGTCCTCGACCTTGACTTTCTCCGGGTTCAGATTTCCCACCATCGCCATCACCTCCACCACCCGCTCCTGCATCAGATAGATCACAAGGTCCATGCAGTGACAGCCCAGCCAAGAGAGGATTCCGTGACCGGCCGTTTCGGGTTCAAAGAGATAGGTGGACGTATCCCGATATCGCAGGAGGCCGTTCAGCATTTTGCCCTCTATGGTCATCACATCTCCGAGCGCCCCGTCCATCAGCGCCCTCTTCAGACTGATAGTCATAGGATGATAACGCCACTGCAGCATTGCACCGGCCGTTACCCCTTTTCGCTTGGCAGCCTCCGCCACCCGCCGTAGATCTGCCGCACGGGTTGCTGCCGGCTTGTCGTAGAGGACCGGCAAGCCGGCGTTGACGACCTTCTCCATGATGCCAGGCGCATGATCGGGCCGGGCGCACATAATCACCGCGTCAAGGTCGGCGCGTTCCAGCAAGGCGTCAACGTTGGTATACTTGCCGACCACCCGCGCAGACTCGCCGGCCAGATCCTCCACGTCGACCAAGTCCGATGCCGCGCAAACGTGAATCGACCCTACCTCGTCTAACTGATCTAGCACGCTGACGTGACCGAGTTCATGGCCGTGCGAGGAGATTGCCCCTATGACCAACCGTCTGTCTCTTGACATTGTGCCGTACCTTATTCGCGTGGAAGTGGTAATTCGATCTTTGCGCTACCCTTGGTTTGTGAGATCAGAGCCGCCAGCATGATCTCCAGCGACTCCCTGCCTCTGTAGGGAGAGGAACTGCTGGGCGCATCATGCAAAACCATATTGGCCATCTCCTGGACCGCCGGGATCAGGTTTTCGCCGAAGGGATCGACGTAGCTCCGGCCTTCAGGCGGTGGCACCTGTACAGGGGTACCCTCTTTCTGCTCCGTCTTCCAGGCCGTGCAATGCTTGTCGGTGAGCCAGTAGCGACCGTTCGGTCCCTGCAAATCGTACTCGAAAAGTTGAGGCGTCAACTTGGCGCTGTTTACAATCCCGCGCACGCCGTTCGCGAATTCGATGATGATAGTCGAGCCAGGGTCATACTGTGGATCCTTTCCGCCTTTCCCGTCGTAGACTGGCCCATAGTCCTCAAAGCCCTGCTCGTGCGCGGCAATAACCCAGACCGGCGACGCGTTTGCGAAAAAGCAGACACCGTCGATCAGATGCGTGCCGTTGCGGAAGAGCATCGAGCGGCGACCGCCCATGTGGGCCACGATCCGCGTCAGCCCGCCGATCTCACCGTCCCAAACTGCTTTCTTGACGCCTTGATATGACGGAATCCAACTGCGCGTGTGGTCCACCGACATCTTTGTGCCATTGGCCTCGATCGTTTCGATAATGCGGTCGGCGTCCTTGATCGTCGTAGTCAGTGGCTTTTCGCAGATGACGCCGCGGATGCCTGCGTTCGAGGCGTCGCAGACTGGGTCTGCGTGCAGGTGGTCAGGCGTTGCCACACTGACAACATCGAGCCGTTCCTTCTCGAACATTTCATGATAGTCGGTGTACTGGTTGATGCTGCCAGGTGGAAGTTCGGCCCGTTCAAAGAAGCGCGGAAACACTTCGGGATTGAGGTCGCAAATAGCCACCAGTTCGTACTCTGGCGCACGCGCATAGGCATACCCGTGGGAACCGCCCAATCCGCCGCCAATTACGGCCGCGCGCAGCTTTTCTTCAGCCATGTTAACTCCTTGTCGTTCTGTGACTTTTCATGACGCCGGGAATTTCCGGCTTTTGTGTTCAGGCGTTTGGCAGCAAGCGGCGTGGAAGTAGCTCTACCGTTGTCGCCCGACCGCCTGCGTACCGTCTCTAGATAGATAAACGCCGGTCAGATCGAGCGTTTCGAGCGGGGATTGAGGGCGTCGTTCAGACCGTCGCCCAGGAAGTTGATGCCCAGCGTGACGATCGCCAGGGTCAATGACGGCACAGCCACCAGCCAGGGGCGATAGGACCAGCTGCCGATGTTGGAAGCGATCATATTTCCCCAGCTGGCCTGCGGCGGCAGAACACCGATGCCCAGATAGCTTAGTGAAGATTCCAACACCATCGCGCTGGAAAAACTGAAGGTAAGAGTGACGATTACGGGACCAATCGCATTGGGCAAGAGGTGCCGCAGCGCTATCTTGACTTCCGACACGCCCACTGACTTGGCCGCTTCGATGTACTGTTCTTCACGCAGAGAGAAAATCTGGCCCCGAATCAGTCGGGCGTAGCCCGGCCACGACACAAATGCCAAGCCCCCGAACACCACCAGCAAATCGAGCCACGTCGTGTCCGCGAACAAGGGGAACCCATTGCTTTCGTAGATTTCTTTGGCCCACGAAACGATCGGCTGCTTGATAGAGACCGCGATCAAAGCCGCCAACAGTAGACCGGGCACCGACATCACAATGTCGATGACGCGACCCGTGATGCTGTCGGCCAGCGCGCCTCCATAGCCTGCCACTGCACCGAGTATAACTCCGATTATCACGCTGATGACGGTAGTGAAAATTGCGACCAAAGTGGCGGTACGGGCTCCCCATATCACCCGGCTGAAAAGATCTCTGCCTATCTCATCGGTTCCCAGCCAGTGGTCGGCACTGGGCATCTTTGCGACGTTCATAAGATCCTGCTCGGTATAAGAATAGGGCGCAATGTAAGGTCCAAACAGGGCCGCCACCAGTAGGAGGGTTGTAATGACCAGCCCGATGATCGAGAGCCGATTCGCGAGCAGCCGGCTTACCGCATCCTGCCAAAGCGATCGAGCTTTCAAAGCATCCTCGGCGATCAGTTCCTCGCTCAGATTATTGGCCGAACTCTGGTCGCTGCTTTCGCTCATTTACCGACTTCCCTGATAAAAATTATCTTACAGTAATTCCGCACGGCTACGCTCCAGACAGTGCGCCGCCTAGAGCTGCGGCGGGGGCTCAGCTCACTCAAACTTGATGCGCGGATCCAGGAACGGGTAGATCAGATCGACGAGCAAGTTGGTTAGAATGATCATGACGGCGCTAACCATGGTGACACCCATGATCACTGGGTAATCAAAACCGCGAAAGGCTGACTCCGCTACTCCGCCGAATCCGGGAATGGCAAAGATGCTGTCCAGAAAAATGCTGCCTACGATTAATCCCTCGGCGACGAAGCCCAAGGTGGTGACCACCGGAATCAGGGCGTTGCGCAAGATGTGGCGAATGATAATGCGCCACATCTCCAGGCCCTTCATCTTGGCTGTGCGTACGTAATCCATGGTGAATACTTCAAGAACCGCGGCGCGGGTCTGGCGTACAACGACCGGCAAGGGTCCCAGAGCAAGAATACACACCGGCAGAATTACTTTGGTCTGAAATAAGCCGTCCCAACCGCGCGGTACATTCATGATATCCAGCACCAGGACAAAGAGCATCAGCAGCAAGGGCGCCAGCACAAAGACCGGCACCGTTCGAAAACCAAGCGTGCCGCCCACGATCGTATAGTCAATCCATGTATTTTGCTTGAGGGCTGCCAGACAACCCAGTGGAATGCCCAACAGTGTTGTTACTACTGCACCTGCCAGACCCAATTGGAAGGAGATTGGGAAGGTCTTGACGATCATGCGCAGCACGTTGCGTTGCCCGTTGATCGAAATACCCAGGTCGCCTTGCATCAAACGCCCAATCCAGCGCGTGAACTGCACGCCGTAGGAATCGTTGAGGCCGTACTGCTCGCGGATCTTTTCAATAACATCGTCTCTGGCCAGCGTGTCCAGCGTACCCTCAAATTGGGCCATCATCATCGCCACCGGGTCAAACGGGCTGAGCACGGTAAGAGTGAAAGTAATGATGAGGACTGCAAAAAATGTCGGGATCGCAATCGCCAGGCGCTTCAGCGTATATTTGTACATTTCAACGGTCCTTGGAGACGCGCCAGAGAAGTGAGAGACGAGGAGTGGGGAGAGTTTTTCACCCCCCCACTCCTCACTGTTCGGTCTAGTGTTCCGCTACATAGATATCGAGCAGCGTCGACCAGTTGTTGTCGACGTTGGCGTCGAAATTCTTGACGTAAGGCTGCACTACGTACTCGTACAGATCCCAGATCATCGGCAGGAAGTAGTAGTGGCTGAGAAGCCGCTGTTCCGCCGCCGATACCTTTTCACAATATTCCGCGCTTGCCGGATCGAGCGACGAAAGCTCGGCCATCATCGCACCCAGCTCTTCATCGTCCAGGCCAACCTCATGTGGCACCGCGTAATACTTCCACAACCCGTTGATCATCGCCGCAGGGTCGGGGATAGTTGCGCCCCAGCTGTTGCGCTGTACGTTGACCAAGTCGACGTCCTGGCCCCAGGCATCACCCCAACCCGGCCGGATCTCCACATCGGTAATCCCCAGAACGTTTTTCCACTGCTCAGCCATAATCTCTGCTGTGCGCAGATAATTGGGCGACGAACCACCGCTGGATATGCGAATCTTGGGAAGGCCTTCCGGTCCGCCATATTTGGATGCCGCCAATTCCTGCTTTGCCAGTTCCGGATCAAAGCCGAAATCGGGCCAGTTGTCGGCGACAAAACAGGGCAGTTCGGGCGTCAGATGGGTCTTCATGATGCGCTCGTTACGAGAACCCTCGTAGGCCGCGCCGATGGCCAGATCCCAGTCCACCGCATGGAGCAAGGCCCGCCGCACGTTGATGTCATCCATGGGCGGTTTGCTGGTGTGGAGAGCAAAGTAGAAGTTGGTGGCGTAGGGAATGAGCACGAACAGGTCGGGGTTTTCGGCGCGCAGCGGCTCGCGGATGTTTGTGAACCAGTGCGCGACGTCGGCCTCACCGTTCTGCCACATTATGTAGGTAATGTTTTCGTCGTTGGACCACTGTGCTTCGATGCGTTCGATGAAAGGCTTCGTATCGCCCCACCAGCCGGGGTTCTGCACGACGACATATTCGCGGGCATCCAGGTCCCACACTTCAATCTGGAAAGGGCCGTTTACTCGCGTGTTGGCATCGGCCGCGAATTCATCGGCGTTCACGTCCTCCATTTTGACGAAGCCGGTGTTGTAGTGTGCCATGCTGGCTATGAATGTCGGGTTTGACGATTCCAGCGTGATCTGCAGCGTCTTGTCGTCAATAGCGGTCAGCCCCGAGATCGTATCGGCTTCACCGTCGATCACAGCCTGGGCGCCCGCGACAGTGCCAAGCCGCAAGAAGGTCCAGCAGGAAATGCAGTTCGGGCTGATAGCCCAAGACCAGTAGTCTATAGCCTCCTGGGCCACGACAGGCGAGCCATCGGACCAGGCAGCATCCGGGTGGATATGGATTGTATAGACCGTGTTATCGTCGTTGACTTCCCAGTCGGTGGCCAGCCAGGGTTGCAAGTTGTGGTTGCGATCGCGCAGGAAAAACGGCATCCACATATGTGAGATCCAAGGGCGGCCAAAACCACTCTCCGAAGCCGGGTTCAGGCGGCTGAGATCTCGCGTCACGTAACGGATGACCTGCTCTTCGGCTGCATCGTCCGGTAGGGGACGACCGGCCATCTCTTCGCCTTCATCTGCCATGGCCGCGCCGCTGGAATCCGCCGGAGCAACAGGTGCTGCGCAAGCAGACAGCACCATGCCGAGGATCACCAGCAGTGCAACTGCATGGAACAATCGGGTTCTACTTTTCATGGGTTTCAATCTCCGTCTTGGTCATTCGATGCGCCTCTGCTCCAGAGACGCGTTTGTTGATGGTAAAACTACAAAGAAGGGAGCTAGGTGGGCTGAGAATCGAAGCGACTTCTCGACTCTCAACCCTTACCTAATTACTCCTCAGCGACATAAATGTCCAGCAACGTGGCCCAGTTGTTATCCACGTTTGTGCTGAAGTTCTTGATGCGCGGCTTGACGCTGTAGCCGTACGGATCCCAAATCATAGGAATGATTGGATAGTGGCCCAGCATGCGCGCTTCCGTCTCTTGCACCTTAGCACAGAATTCAGGATCGTCACGCGACATGGACTTGAGCCCCTCAATCATCTCGGCTAGCTCAGTGTCGTCTGCCATGCTGCCCGCTGCGGCAGGGTTGCCGTAATTGGCCCAGTGGCCGGAAAGGAAATTCGGCGGATCGGGCAGGATGGCGCCCAGACTCTGCCGGCGGACGTTGACCAACTCGGCGTCCTGGCCCCACACATCCATCCCGCCGGGACGAACTTCCACGTTGGTGATGCCCAGGTTGTTCTTCCACTGCTCAACCATGATCTCAGCTGTGCGGATATAGTTGGGCGACTGGCCACCGGTAGTGATGCGGATCGTGGGCAGATTTTCCGGCCCACCGTACTTTGAGTCGGCCAGCTCTTGTCTGGCCAACTCAGGGTCGAATCCGAAGTCAGGCCAGTTGCCTTCCTTGTAGCACTGAAGCTCTGGTGTCAGCAGCGTCGACATGAAGCGGTCGTCGCGGGTTCCTTCCCAGGCCGCCGAGATAGCCGGCTGCCAGTCCACTGCATGAACCAACGCGCGCCGCACATTGAGATCGTCGATCGGCTCGACGCCGGCCCAGAATGTATAGAACAGGTTGGTGGCGTAAGGAATCACCGTAAACGTCCCCTCCTCCAACTGCTCGCGCACATTGGTCAGGAAGAAGGCGATATCAATCTCATCGTTCTGCCACATGATGAACGAAATGTTCTCGTCAGCCGACGGCGTGGCGATGATTCGCTCGATGAAGGGCTTCTTGTCCCCCCACCAGTTCGGATTCTGCACTATCTCAAACTTCTGCTCGTCTACGTCCCAATCTTGCAGCATGAAGGGCCCGTTCACCCGAGTCTCGGCCGTCGCCGAAAAGTCATCGCCGGAAATGTCCTCGACCTTGACAAAGCCCGTGTCAAACAGAGCGACGCGTTGCGGGAACAGAGGGTCTGACGTGATCAGGCGAACTTCCACCGTCTTGTCGTCCACCGCCACGATGCCGCCCACTTCGTCCGCCTCGCCATCGATCACCGCTTGCGCGCCGTCGATCAAGTCAAAACCGGTGAAGCGTGAAAGATAGCAGCCGATGCACTTGTCGGGATGAAGACCGTATTCCCAATAGGCTTTGGCCTCGTGCGCCGTTACCGGAGAACCGTCGTTCCAGACTGCGTCAGGATGGATATGAATCGTGTAAACCGTCATGTCCTCGTTGGCGTCGATGCCCGTAGCCAACCAGGGTGACAAGTTATGTTCCGCATCGCGGATGAAAAAGGGCATAAACATGTGGGCGATGATGAAACGTCCGAACCCACCCTCTGCCGCTGGATTCAGACGGCCGAATCCACGCGCCACATAGCGGATCACCTGCTCTTCGGCAGCGTCATCCGGCAACGGTCGGCCCATCATCTCGTCCTCATCGGCCATGGCCGCGCCAGAATCGGAGGGAGCCGGGGCTGCCGGAGCCGCGCACGCGCCCAGAATAACCGAAAGCAAGAGAAGTGCAGAAATTGCGAATCGGAGATGCAGTTGTCTCATGTGTGTCCCCTTATGAAGTTGATGGATCTTTGGTTGATTTCGCCCCCATCGGGGGCAACGGTGGACTGGACAGAATTGACTTGTGCAAGCCGTCTGTCACTCTGAATTGTGTTTTCCCAAGAGATTGGGTATTGGGACGAAAATCAGATCCGGCAAAGGGCGACCGCCAGTGAAGATTCACGCTGCTGCGCGGGTGACATTGTTGGCGACCCTTATTAGCGCCGAAACTATGCCAAATTATTACCTTTTTGTCAAAGCTGGACAGCCGCCGCGCGCAGCTCAATTAGTGGCGGCGCCGAAACGCGTCAGCTTGAACGACAGTCGTCGCCAGGTAGGCCTCCGTATCCTCCGCAGTGAATCGACCCGGCGAAAAGGAGGAGATATCAACGCTCGGCGTTTCGCCGGCTGCCAGTTCCGCCAGCAGTAGGCCAGCCACAGGACTGTAGGCAAGACCGCCCGAATGGAAGGCGGCTCCCACCACCAGACCCGGCAGTTGAGGCAGAGTCCCCAATACCGGCTCACCGTCCAGCGAAAAGGAGATAAGCCCAACCTGTTCGGTCTCCCAGCGGGTCGCGGCCAGCTTGGGGACCAAGGGCGTTAGATTCTCCGAGAGAAGACCACGAAGACTACTCGGGGCCGATAGCACCGACATGTGGAAGGCAGAATCGTCGACGCGCTCCTCCTCCCTGTCTTCGGTCTCCCCTCCGGCTAGTATGCGGAAATCAGTTGTTCCCAGGCGCGCCGGGCGGATATAGCCTCCGTAGGGGTTGGCGTTGATTGCGGGTATCGCCGCGCGTTCTTGCAATTTCGATGAAACATACCTCTGGTGAACAAAAGATTTGATCGGCAGACGCACACCGCAACGCTCCATGAAAGCTGCGGTCCATGCATGGACCGTGCAGACCACGACATCCGCCTCCAGCACACCCATCTCCGTCTGCACGCCGGCAACGCGGCCATTCTCGATCTGCAGTCCGCTAACCCGCGCGTTCTCACGTATCTCCACGCCCAGATCGCGGCACCGCCTGGCCAGCGCGGGGACGTATTCATGCGGCTCGCTGTAGCCCCCCAGCGCGTCGTGGAGTCCAATCAGGTCGGCTTCTGGCGTCAGATCGGGCCAGCGCCGCCGCATCTGCGCAGCATCAAAGATTTCGTAGGCAAAGTCGAGCCGGTCATAGAGAGGGAGCAGCTCCTCACGCTCCGGCCAGGAAGCCGGGTCGAAAAGATTCAGGCAGCCGACGTTCTGGAAACGGTAGCCGTACTGTTCCAAAACTTCGCTCAACTCCTGGTAGAGTCGCAGGCTGATCATCCGCGCCAGGACGCCCGTCTCCGACCACAGCAGTCCGGTGATGATTCCGCCCGCACGGCTGCTCGATCCGTCGCCAACCTGGCCTTTTTCCAACAGCGTGACCTTGCCGGACTGCATGCGCGCCAACTGGTAGGCGGCATTCAGGCCGATCGCGCCGCCGCCGATTACGACAAATCTGGTCATCTTGTTGGGCTTTGCTCCTGGAAGCTGACTCGCTGCTGCGGAAGGTAGTCTGTAGAAAAGCATATGGAGGGTACCATGATATTTGCCCCTTGCCAATGCGTGTGAATTCATCGGATGCGTCCCAAATGGGGGTCCACACTCTTGTAACCCTAATATCGACTAGCCCCTGTCCACTCCTCAAAACCATCCCGACAGATCACCCTTTCGCTGATCACTGACCACTGACCGCTGACCCCTGCAGTTCAGGGCCTTCGGACCTCCCTTGTGCAGGGGCTGCGCCCCCGCAACGCCCCGCCCTGGCTAGCCTCCGTGTGTATTCTTCCCCAGCACAGTGTCAAGCCAACAGTGTCTAGCCAACGGTGTCTACCCCCCATGCTGTCTCAACCCACAGACCACTAACTACTGCCGTTCGCAGTTCACCAAAAACTGCAGTTCCGCGCCCCCGCCCAGCGCCCACCCTCGCATCCCCCCCAATGGACCTGTAGGGGCAGGCCTTGTGCCTGCCCTGTCCCCCCTCCATATCGACGGTCCTCCCGGTCAAGCCAGGCCCGCCGCCTGCCCTGTATCTCTCCAAGAACCGCTAAACAGTTCCACCCACCGTCGGCATAACTTCCTCGCCAGACCGTTCCCACCCCAAATCTGGGGTGCACCCTGCCCTTCCTGAAATTGTAAGTAAGGACTATTTTACGTAGAATGATTCACAGTTACTTCGCTTTCAAAAAAGGTCACTGTTCTCTCTATGATTGGGCAGAAAATTGAGCGAGTTCGTTGTTAGCAGTTCCAGGCTCAGGGTCTGGCGACGGCCGGAAGATCATCCTCTACTGAGACAGACCGACACGGCGCACCCGGCGTTTCAGGGCAAACTGGCCGACAGGTTTCCCCCTTCGATCGCAGAGGGGTTGCCCAAAGTCCTCAGCGAAGGCTCTGAGGATGCCCGCACTTGGCACTATTTCAGCCCGCTGCTCAACGATGAGCCGCAAAGGACCCGTATTCTCACCCAGCTCATCCGGCAGTCATTCTTTGGAGTGGTCCCGCCTCAAGCCTTTAAGAACATCGCTGCGGCAGAAATGGAGTTTTGGCCGAAACTCCCTGCACCCCCAAGCCGACCGCAAAGGGAAGGGGATTTCGAACCAGACCTCCTGATTAAGCTGGGGAAGAGCGCAGTAATTTTCGTTGAGGCCAGATGTCAATCCGGAATCAGCGAATTCACGAATTTCGACCGCAAACGAGACCAAGTGATCCGTCTGTTCGACGTCGGTTCCTGGTACGCCAGCCAGCATGGATTTGATTGCATCTGTTTGCTGGTCCTGCAATACGGCGACGCCCAAATCAATGCCCGGAAAATCGTCAATCGCTATGCCGGCCAACCAGAGGCAATCCAGAAGGCCCTGCCCTATCGCCAAGACTTGACAGAAGCGGACTTCAAACGGCTCGCAGCCGCCCTGGCCTTCGTTCGCTGGCCGGACCCACTGTTCTGAAGAAGTATCTAGGAACACATGCAAGGGGAATAAGATGGATCTTCGCATCGGACTAATCGGCTACGGCAGCTGGACCCGCATGGCCTACTTACCCGCACTGCACCGCGACGGCCGCGCCGAAATCGTCTCCGCCGCCGCCCCCAGCGCCGCCACCCAACAACGCATCCGCGGCGAACTCGGCTCCGACGTCGCCGTATTCTCCAATGCCGAAGACCTGCTAAACGGCCCACAGGTCGACGCTGTCTTCATCGCCGTCTCCGACCACGCGCACGAAGAGGCGCTCTCCGCCGCTCTCGATGCCGGTGTGCCGATCTTCTACGAACCACCCCTCGCCAGCCAGCGCCAAAGGATTCGCCCAATGGTGTCCCGGCTGTTGGCGGCTCCGCAGGTGACCCACGCCGACCTCGAAATCGGCTTCATTCCCGTCTTCGTCGAGGCGGCCCGGCGGGTACGCAGCGGCCTCATCGGACAAGTGCATACCGCATCCGTTCGTCTGCAATCAAGCTGGGACGCCGACCCGGAAGCAGACCTGAGCACGCTCAACCACATCGCTCCCTGGTACGTGGATACGCTCAACCGCATCCTTAATGCCACCCCGTCCCGCGTGCTTCTCCTTGAAGGAAGCGGCCTGCCCGGACGCGCCCAGCGCCAGTGCCAGGGACTCTACGATTACGGCGGCATCTGGGGAACGGTACAAGTCAATCTGGGTTGTGTCGTCGAATTGGAAACAACCGTCGAAGTAAATGGCGAAGACGGCGACCTCATCGTGGACCTGTTCTCCGGCGAACTGCGCCAACGCACCCGCCAGCAGAGCGAATGGTCGGTGGAATCCGTCCCGGAATCCGAACCTCGCGCCGGCTGGCCCGGCATGAATGAATGCGTCACTACTTTCCTCGACGCCGTCGTCGGCGAGCCGCTGACGGAAACGGAATCCACCAGCGCTGAAGTCGGGAAACTCAGAGAAGCCCTTGGCGCCAGACCACTCCCCGCGGACGCCCCGTCCGTCGCCCAACTTCACATGAGCGGGCTGGCAGCCGAGGCGTCAAAGGACAAAGGTGGCTGGGCGAAAATCGAGGAGCTTGACTCCCTGTAACCAATAGCCATTCCGCTGTCCCCTACTGCTCACGCAGTCTTGTGAACCGGAAACACATCAGACGCGATCCTCTCCATCTGATCCTGAATTGCACCGGCCGTCGGCGTTGTGTTGAAGTCAAATAACATGTGCTCGACACCGGCTTCCGCGTAGCGTCCGATGCGGTCGCTGATTTCGGACATCGACCCTCTGAGAATCGACACCTCCGGGTCCGCCTGATCACCCAACTCAGTGCGTGCATGGAAGATGACCGTCCGCGGCTCTCCGTTCGCCCACGCCCGCATCTTCGCCACGCCCGCGGCAACCTCCTCCGGTTCAATCTGTATCGGATGCCAGCCGCTCGCCTTCGTCGCGGCCCGTCGGATCGCCGCGTCGCTCAGCCCGCCAATGGTGTACGGCGGACCCCCCTTCTGCGCCGGTTTCGGTTCGAACGCGCTCTCCTCGAAACTGATCCATTCCCCCTGGAAGGTTGGCTCATCCTCGCGCCACAGCACCCGCATCACATCCATCCACTCGTCCATCATGCGGCCGCGCTTACTGAAGTCGGTCCGCAAATAGCGGTACTCGTCTTCCATCCATCCAACGCCGATACCCAGGATCAAGCGACCGCCAGAGTACTGGTCGACCGCGGCCGCCTGCTTGGCAGCCAGGATCGGATCCCGCTGCGGCAGCACCAGTACGGTTGTGCCCAGTGTGATCTTCTCCGTGATGGCCGCCACATAGCCCAAGGTCACAAAAGTCTCGATCAGGCAGAAGTCGCTAAACCGCTGGTGTACGAGCACATGATCGGCGGCCCACAGCGAATCGTATCCGGCCTGCTCTGCCGCCTGCGCCACCTGATGGACCGCGTGCGGCGATTTCGCCGGTCCGTGGCTCGGAAGAAAGACACCAAATTTCATCGTGGACCTCCCTTTTTTGCTCTGGTTCTCTTCAATCTTTTCGGCAGTGCAGATCGATTTCTTCAGCGGCGTGAGAATCTAGGCGTTGCTGCCCCATCAGGAGCTTCCAGGAACAGGGATCCCCTGAATGGCCATTTCGTGTTCCGGCTTCAGCAGAAAGACCTGGGCGTCGCCGGTACGCTTCGCCTCCGCCAGGAGATAGTCGAAACAGGCAGTGCGTACGTCATCAAGATCGGGATCGTAGAAACGGTTATGCAGCTCGTGGGGGTCGTTCTCTAAATCGTACAGCTCGCACAGGTCCGTCAGATTCCACACCAGCTTCCAGCGCCCGTCAGTCACCATGCGTGAAGAGTAATGACCCCACGGGTCGCCGTGATACTGTGCGTAATGCATGCTGCGCGGCCAGTCCGCCTCCCCCTCGGCCAGGGGCAACAGAGTCTGCCCGTGAAGGCTCCGCCCCGACAAGCTGTCCTGTTCCGTACCCGTCATCAAGTGCAGACAGGTTGCTGTCACGTCCATCAAATGAACAAAGGCACTGCTGCGTGTTGCCTCCCGCGCCCCCGGCCTCTTGAGAAGCATGGGAATGCGGTAAGTTTCGTCATACATATACGCGCCCTTATTCATCAGCCCATGCGACCCGGCCATGTCGCCATGATCCGCCGTGAAAATGATGGCCGTGTCGTCGTAAAGGCCCTGCTGCTTGAGCGTAGCAACGACCTCGCCGACCATCGCGTCGATCAGCTCAATGTAGGAGAAGCAGCACGCCAGCAACTCCTTCAGCTCCTGGTCCTGTTCCTCGGAGGAAAGACCCCCTGCCTGCGCCCCGTACAACAGGCGTATTTTCCTCTGGTTTATCGGCTTCCCATCAAAGGTGTCATAACGGTTGCCCCACATTTCAATGTCGTCAGGATCGTAGCGTATGCCCCATTCCTCGGGCACCATCCAGGGAAAGTGAGGACCAGGAAACGAACAGGTCGCGAAAAACGGCTTGCTCCTGTCGCGCGTCTGCAGAAATTCCTGCGTGTATCGCGCCGCGACTACATCAGGAAACCCCTCCATCGTCACGTCCAATGTGCCGGCAGTGCCGCGCCCCACACTTTGAACAAGCGGCGCGATTCGTGTGTTCGGGTGCCAGTGCGAGCTGTCAAGAAAGACGGGGCCGCCCTCATAAGGCTCACTGTGCGTATGATGGAAACGGGAGTCGAACAGGTCCTGCGCCGGTCCGATGTGCCATTTGCCAAACCAGCCTGACTCATATTCGCCTTCCTCGTCGACCCAGTCCTGCAGCATTGTTACGTCCGGCCGCATGTGCTCGCAGTAGGAGTAATAGGGAGTCGAGTTGTTGAACATGTGGTGGCCGTGAGGGTAGAGGCCGGTAAGCAGACTGGCGCGGGCAGGAGAGCAAAGAGCTAACGGCGTATACGCCCGTTCGAACAGGCAGGAATCCCCGGCCAGCTCCGTGATGTTCGGCGTTCGCACCAGCGTCTCCTGGTAACAGGTCAACAGATCGATCCGCAGCTGGTCACAGAGGAAGATCAGGACGTTGGGTTTGCTCGCGTTTGCCATACAAATTGCCTTTCACGTATTCATCGTCGACCGAGCACAGGCGTGCACTTATGAAGCAGTGACGTCTGTGCTGGAACTTGCTATTCGTGTAACTACTCAGCCACAGTTGGTTTGCGAACCTGAATGAGGCGAGTAAGGGTATTTACTCTCTCCTCATTCTCTGTTTTTGGGCGGTCGGGCCTTCGGCCCTCCCTTGTGCAGGGGCTGCGCCCCCGCAACGCCCCCCTACAAAAACATGCCCCGTCCACCGTACGCCGTAATTCCAGCGGTGCGTCCAGTCCAAGGAGGCGGCGGCCAACGAGTACACGATCAGATAGCCCGAATGGCGGCGTGACCGAAGGTCTGGGCCATACAGGCACTGTATATGGCTTAGTAGTCACCTTTTCGTCTGAATCAGAGGCCGGCGGCTCCCTGCGCCGCAATTTCGACCTGCGGCAGCAGCAACCGCAACTGCGCGTCGTCCGTGCGTTGCGCCTCCTCCATCAAATAATCGAAGCATCTGGCGCGCACATCCTCATATTCGGGACTGTAAAAACAGTTGCTTAGCTCGTGGGGGTCGTTTTCCAGATCATACGGCTCGCACAGATCCGTCAGATTCCACACCAGCTTCCAGCGGCCGTCGGTCACCATCCGCGCCGAATAATGACCGTACCAGTCGCCGTGGTACTCGGCGTAGTGCATCGCCCGATCCCAATTCCCCTTACCCTCAACAAGGGGCAGCAGCGACTGGCCGTGCAAGGTCTGCCCCATCATGCTTTCCTGTTCCGACCCCGTCATTACGTGCAGGCAGGTCGCGGTTATATCCATCAAATGCACAAATGCGGCGCTGCGGCTAGGTTGCGGGGTTCCCGGGTTTTTGACCAGCAGGGGGATGCGGTAGATCTCGTCATACATGTACGCGCCCTTGTTCATCATGCCATGCGAACCGGCCATATCGCCGTGATCGGCTGTGAAGATGATGGCTGTCTCCTCATACAGATCCAGTTCCTTGAGCGTTGCCACCACCTCACCTACCATCTGATCGATCAGCTCCAGATAGGAGAAACAACAGGCCAGCAACTCCTTCAACTCCTGGTCCTTCATCTCCTGCGTCTGTCCGACTGCCCCATCAGCCAACGGGCGCGCGGCGGACTGAACGAGATCTTCCCCGCGAACGTCCTGCATCAGGCGCAGCTTTCTCTGGTTGGTCGGTTTTCCTTCAAAAGTGTCATAGCGATTCGCCCACAATTCGATGTCATCCGGGTCGTACCGAATACCCCATTCGTCTGGGACCATCCAAGGGCTGTGCGGCCCGGGGAAGGAGCAAGTCAGGAAGAAAGGCCTCGTCCCGTCGCGGTTGCGTAGGAAATCCTGAGAGTAGCGGGCCGCCACCACATCCGGAAAGCCCTCCATCCCCACATCCAACGTGCCCGCCGCGCCGCGTCCGACACTTTCTACCAGGGGCGCAATCCTCGTGTTAGGATGCCAGTGGGAACTGGTCAGGAATCCGGGACCGCCTTCGTAAGGCCTTTGCGTGTGGTGGAAGCGGGAGTCAAATAGGTCCTGCGCCGGGCCGACGTGCCACTTGCCAAACCAGGCCGATTCGTATTCGCCCTCCTCGTCGACCCAATCCTGTATCATCGCCACGCCTGGCCGCATATGTTCGCAGTAGGAATAGCCGGGCGTCGAATTGTTGAACATGTGGTGGCTATGCGGATAGAGCCCCGTCAGCAGGCTGGCCCGCGCCGGTGAGCAGATGGCGCTGGGCGTATATGCACGCTCGAAAACACAAGAGTCCTGCGCCAGTGCAGAAATATTCGGCGTGCGCACAATCGTATCGGCATAGCAGGATAGGAGATCGATTCGCAGCTGGTCACACAGAAAGACCAGAACATTGGGTTTGCTCTCGTCGGCCATGCAATTCTCCTTGCTAGCTGAAAGGGCAGAGCGCACGCCAGCTTATCAGTCTATGGGCCTACGTCTGACAAAACCGACTCGCCTGTATTTCAGAATCCGCCTATCTTTCCCAGGGGAAAGCGCAAGTTGGCTGATTGGCATAGCGAGTCATCCGGATCTGCAGTCTGCTGCCGCAGCCCGGCCCTAGCCGCACCGTGAAGTTGTCGCCATCAATGGCAGTCGTTACGCCGTCGTGGTCTACGCTCTCGAACTGATGCTCGCCGTAAGCGCCCCCTTGGACGACAACTGTGCGCGACTTAAGCTGGTCAGTATTAACCAACGTCAGCGTCATCTTGTCGTCACTTAAGCTTTCGACAAGCGCGCCAACATCTTCCGGCATGCCGGCCCTCTGCCGCGTCGGATTGAAGTAGCGCACGCGACTGTGGAGAGGAAAGCCCAGCCGCTCCGTGGGCAGGCCGCCCAGCATGAGCTCTGTCAGCCGGCTCACCATAGCCGGATTGAAGCCGTTCATGTCGTCAGACATGCGCGTATCCGGCGAAGTGCTGTCGGAGCGCACCTTCAACATTCTCGTTCGCACCTCCTTCAGATCCTCTAGCAGCGCAGTGACCGGAAAGTCCTGGTTGTCTCCTTCCAGAAAACGTATCCACTCGTCCTCCTGCACGCGCGTCAAGTCCGACCGGTCCATCGACCAGTAGTACACCTCCCGCGCCCCCGTATTGAACGGCTCCGGTGTGTAGTCATACCAGCCCTCGTCACCGTGCATGTGGGGATAGAGCGTCTGCCCGCCCTCCGTCTTGCTGTTGGCGTTTACGTTGTCGATGACGCCGCGCCACGTGTCCACATAACGCTGGTCGCCGGTCATCAGCAGCCCGTTGCCAAAGCCATAGTGCACACGGTGCAGGAAGAACGGCCGGTGCGCCAGTTCGCCCGTCTGCGGCACCGTTACCGTAAATCCCCAGCCATAGACTCCGCCGTACCACTTGCAGTCACAGGCGCCGCCAATGGTGCCGTCCAATCCGATATTGGTGGGGACGATGCCTTCGTTTGCCGCCGTCCGTTCGCACCAGGCGTCAATGTAGTCGATCAGCCAGTCCTTGTACTCGGTGTCCCCGGTCTGCATGTAGGCGTTGAATGCCAGCGTCGTCGTCGACAGATTGAGCGGGTGGTCGCCGACCACGTCGTTGTACTCCTCAAAGTGGGCCACCATTTCGGCGTAGCTGCGCTCGCCGTGACCAGGCTTGAAGCGCCCTTCGATTTCAAGCGAATCACCGGCCCAGTCGAGGCCGGTCGACTTCCGCATCATCGGGCCTCGGCTGCCGTTGAACATGCTGCGAATGACGCGGTGTTCTGGGTCATAATTGTGAGCTTGCGGATCGGTGCCCATATAGAAGCCGGCAAAGCGTTCCATTCGCTGCCGCGCCAGGTGGTTATAAGGGTCCGACAACGGCTGTAGGAAGAAAACCGAAAAACCCTCACCGTTGTGCATCCAGTCAAACATGACCGGAAACTCTTTGTAGTACATGCCGTCGCGTGCAAACGGCACTTCGACAGTCTTGGCCTCAGTGTACTGGCGCAGATGGCCCTCCCAGCCCTTCTTATACAGCTCCAGAACCTTATCCGGCCCCCCCAGCGCGTGCAGCATAGTCCATCCCGCCAGATTTTCGGCTGCGTCATCCGGCCCGTCATCGCCGCCCCAGCGGGGAACACAAAGAAGATACCCGCGCTCGTCAAAATAGCGGGCGTAGAACTCCTCGACGGCCGCAGTCTGGTTGCGAATCAGTTCCCACTCCAGCAGAGCCCAATAGGGAGGAGGCGTCGGCGTGTCTATCGAAATTATCGGTGCGTTGTTTCTTGTTGCAGGCATGATCGGTTCAATTGTCCTCTCGTGGGTTTAGACTTGTGGCACCAGGCGGGCCACTGCCGTCAGAAGCTGCTCAATCTCATCCGCCGTATTGAAAGCGGCAACGCCAATGCGCACACCGCAGATCTCCGGGCGGAACTTCACGACGATGCGAAAGTCATCCAACAGGCGCTCGACAAACTGCTGGCAGCGCGCCGGCGTCCCCTCGTCTAGCTGAACTGTCGTAACACTTGATGAATTCTCCCAGGCGTCCGGACTGGCGACGTGGACGCCCGCCACTCGCTGCAGACCGGCGCGCAGCTGCTCGGTCAGCAGGCGACAGTGCGCTTCTATTCTTTCCAGGCCGATGCGCTGCACCGTCTCTACACACGCGCCGGCGCCGATTCGCAAGGCGTAATTGGGCGTCCCCAACTCGGTGAGAGCCGCGGCCGTCATCTGGCTGTAGTCAATTCCCCCCTTGGCGTCTAGAGGGCGAGGGAGTTGAAAAGGATTGTACCCCCGTTTGCCCTCGCCCGAAACTGCCAGAAAGCCAATTCCGGGCGGCCCCATCATCCACTTGTGGACAGAGCCACTGTAGAACTCGGCTCCGATCTCCTGTACATTTACCGCAAATAACCCAAGAGACTGCGCGCCGTCCACCAGTGTCTTGACCCCGCGTGCCCGCGCCATGCGCGCAGCTTCGGTTACAGGCAGTCGGCGGCCGTCGATGTTGGACACATGGCTCATCACCAGCAACCTATGCGCCGGTGTCAGCAGTCTGTCCAGCTGCTCCAGGAAAAAGTCAGGTCCGTCGTAGGAAGGCCCGCAGGACCCGTCAGAGGAGTTCCCGGGTTCTGCTGAACCAATGACAGTGACTTTCACATCCCGCTCCTGCGCCAGCCCCCGCGCCGCCCGATGCGTGCTCAGATGCTCGACGTCGGTCACCGCCAGCTTGTCGCCCGCCTGCCAGTCAATGCTCGAGATCGCCAGCCGCGAGGCGGTGGTGGTATTGGAGACCCAAGCCACATCTTCGGCATCCGCGCCAAGCATCTCTGCCACTGAGTGTCTGGCTTTTTCGGCTTCGCCGTAGAAACGAACGCCCGGCGCCTTGCCCCGTATGGCGATGATCTCCTCGTTCTCAGCCCGTAAAGCGGCCGCCATGCAGCTTTGGACCGATTGCAGAACCGGTCCAAATGTGCAGCTGTTCAGATAGATATAATTGCTCGTCAGGGGAATATCAGCGCGCAGCTGGCCGAATGAGGAGATCTCCGGCTCGTCGAGGCTCTTGTCCACTGGGTCACTCGCAAGATGAAACGTCTAAAGACTTGGCTGTGGTGAGACGGGGAAGGCCTGGCTAAGAATCTTGGTCTCGGAATGCCTACTTGGTGGGGTCCAGTGCGTCCTGAAGCCCATCCCCCATCAGCGTAAAAGCGTACATGGCCAGCGCGATCATTAACCCGGGGAAAAATGCCAGATACCAGTGCGACTGGATCGCGCTGAGATAGTCATTGAGCATGCGCCCCCAGCTGGGAAGCGGCGGGTTTATGCCAATCCCCAGAAAACTCAGGCCGGACTCGCCCAGAATCGCGCCGGGGATGCCCAACGTCACGCTGACGATAATGGGAGACATCGTGTTCGGCAACAGATGGCGGATGATGATGCGATAGTCGGGTACGCCAATACAGGTCGCAGCCAGTACATAGTCCTGTTCGCGCAGGGAGAGAAACTGACCCCGCACCAGGCGCGCAATACCCATCCAGCCGGTGACCGCGAATACAAAGAGGACGTTGCGAAAGCCCGGCCCCAAAACGCTGATGATCAGAATGCCCAACAACAAATTGGGAACAGAGTTGATGATTTCAATGATACGAATCAGAACAAAGTCGACCGCGCCGCCGTACCAGGCCGCGGCCGCCCCAAATGGGAGGCCGATGGCAAGGGCGATGAAATTGCTGATAAAGCCAATCGCCAGCGAAATACGCGCGCCGTAGATGACGCGCGTCAGAATGTCGCGACCGAAGGGATCTGTGCCCATCGGATGTTCAAGCGAGGGGAAGAGCCACGTCTTGTCGTATTGCTGGAAGTCATAGCCCTCCGGCGCCAGCACGTTGGCGAACAGGGCCAGGAAGATGAGAAGCAGGACGAAAGACAGAGAAATCATGGCCAGCAGATTGCGCGAAAATCGCCTGGCCGCGTCCCCCCACAGGTTGCGAGGCCGCGAGTTCAGGTCGAGGGCCAGAGCAGCAGCCTGTGCAGAGGCGCTGAGGCGGTCACCATTCTGCTTCGCCGAAGAGGTGGAAATGGTAATTCTCCTTCGCGTCTGTTGTGATCTCAGGCGCGATTCACATGGTTCCGCCGACACGTATGCGCGGGTCGACCACGCCGTAGAGCAGGTCGGTGACAAGGTAGGCTATGGCAATGGCTAAGGTCCACAGCAGGATCAGCGCCATGATCACCGGGTAATCCCGATTATAGAGGGCCAGGGTTATTTGGCCACCAATGCCCGGTATGCGGAATATCGCTTCAATGAAGAACGAACCCAGCAGCAGGTTGACCACCATCGGCCCCAGCAGTGTGATAAGTGGCAGCGACGCCGCACGAAAAGCATGGCGAAACACCACCGCCCGTTCCTGCAGCCCCTTGGCCCTCGCAGTGCGAACATACTCCGCCTGCATCGCGTCCACCATGCTGGAACGCGTGAAGCGGGCCATGCCGCCGATCTGGCCGAGCGCATAGACAGCGGTGGGCAGGATCCACTGATTGGGTTCTCCCCAACCGCCGGAAGGAAGCCATTGCAAAACCACCGCGAAGATGATGATGCTCATAATGGCGACAACAAAGACCGGGGTGACAAAGGTTGTGATTACAACAACGTTGGTGAGATAGTCCAACCAGGTATTGGGGCGCAGCGCGGCCAGGATTCCCAAACCGATGCCGATCGGTATTCCTATCGCCATCGCCGACAGTCCCAGCTGCGCAGTTGCAGGCCAGGAGCGGCTGATGAAATCCGTGACCGGCTCCCCATAGCGGAAGGAGATACCGAAGTCGCCCCGCAGTGCTGCCCACATGTAACGCAAATACTGAACATACAGCGGCTTGTCGAGGCCGTACTTGGCCATCAGCTGCTCACGGATGTGTTCAGGGATTTCTCGAAACTCGGATGTCGTCGGCATTGCATCGAACGGGCCGCCCGGAATGGAGTGAATCATGAGAAAGATCATGATCGATACAATAAAAAGGACGCCAATAATGCCAAAGAAGCGTCCCAGCACATAGCGCGCCATCCGGGCCTCCGTCTATTGAGAGGAGAGTTTCATGCAGCTGGTCATGCAAAACTCAGAGTTACGTAATGACGACGAACGAAGTGCACAGACTTGGAGGAGCGAGAATGGATTCATCACTCCCGCTCCTCCAACCTTGAATTTCTACTCTTTAACGTAGGCGCTGTCCAGGAGCATCATGTTGTAGACGCCAAGTGTGCCGTCGTCCGTGAGGGTCAGCCCTGAAACGTAGTCCTTGTACAGGACAGCCTGTACCGGGTTCATTACGAAAACGCCGATCGCGTCACGCGCCAGGATCTTGAGGGCGTCGTGATAGAGGTCGCAGCGCTCGGTCGACATCGCCATCGGACGGGCCGTGTCGATCAGGTTGCGGTACTCTTCGTCGGTCCAGCCGGTGAAGTAGGAGGCAGCCGGATCGTCCCACCAGTCCACGAAGTTGCTCGGATCGATGAAGTCTGCGCCCCAGCGATTGAGCGCGACTTTCAGCTCGCCGTTGCGCATCTGGTCGACATAGTAGGCGCGCTCGACATTCTGCGGTGTGAGTGTAACGCCCAGGTTGTCGGCCAACATACGCTGGATCGCCTCGGCCTCGCGGATGAACTCACCCTCTTTGGTATAGATCGTCAGCTCCGGGAAGCCCTCGCCGCCGGGGTAGCCGGCCTGCGCCATCAGGTCCGCAGCCAGTTCCGGATCGTAGTTCTGGAACGCGATCAACTCGGGGTCGTCATTGCGCTCGCACGGGAAGTCCTTGGGCAGGAAGCCGTGCGCGGGAATGCAGGTGCCCCGCATAACGTTGTCGCACAGGGATGTGCGGTCTACTGCGTGCGCGAACGCCTGGCGCACCAGGATGTTGTCAAAGGGCGGCGTGCGCTGGTTCATATAAATGTAGACGCCGCGGTTCATCACGCTGATGTAAGCCTCTTGGCTCAGTTGCGGATCCGCCAGCACCTGCACAAGGTCGTCGCCGGTCACGCCGACCCCGCCATCGATATCGCCGGCCTGATACATCTGCAGCAACGGTGCGCCGACCTCTGGGATGATCACCTGAACTCGCTGTTCAAATGTCGCCGGATAGGGTCCCGTGTAATGCGGATTTGGCGTGAAGATCACGTTTTTGCCCCGGTTCCACTCGGCGATACGGTAGGGGCCGTTGCTCGGCGCAGTCGCCGGATCGTTGGCCCAATCGTCACCGTGCTCCTCCACCATGTGGCGGGGAACCGGCGCCGCGTGCCAGTTGATCTTAAACATATAGTAGGGAATCGGCACCGTGGTGGTGAGCGAGAAAGTGTAGTCGTCGATCTTCTTCACACCCAACTCTTCGACGTCCACTTCACCCTTGTTGTAGGCTTCACCGTTTTCGAGGTCAAATAGGAACCAGGAATAAACGTTGGCCATCTCCGGGTTCAGGTAGCGGCGGAAGCTGTAAACCCAGTCATCCGCGGTGACCGGCACGCCGTCGCTCCACTTGGCGTCCTGGCGAAGGTGGAATGTCCACGTACGGCCATCCTCGGAAAGCTCCCAGCTGTCGGCCGCGGCCGGATGCCAATCGCCTTCCGGACCCATCTTGGCCAACTGCTCGATCGTCGCCTCATAGGCGAAGCCCTCGTACTCATTACGCATCGTGTCAAAATGCTTGCCTTCAATACCGGCAGAGCGGAACACCTGCTGGTCAAGAGGCGCAGCGTCGTCAGGCAGAGTAACGCCGCCTGTGCTGACAACCTCCATCATCTCCTCTTCGGCCATCTCTGACGCCGGCGCCGCGGGCGCAACGCAGCCGGCCGCAGTCAACATGACTAGGACTGCAAACAGCGCAAATAACGGAGCGAATCTTTTCATCTTCAAAGGTCTCCTTGTTGGGTTGAGGGAATGCAGATATTCACTTGTTGCTTCTGGGGTGGAATTGAATTCCGGCGCAAGTATACCGTCAAACTCGCGAAAAAGTCAAGTATTGTATAGCTTCCGTGCGCAATCTGGGGTCGGTGTGCAGACTCCGCACTAGCGGGA
>MPML01000037.1 GCA_002238445.1 Caldilineaceae bacterium bin5 | reverse complement strand
TATGCAAAGAGAGAGTATAAAGGAGTGAGGAAGATCGCTTCTTTCTTTTTCCTGGCGTTGTGGATAGAATATAATTTGATTGGTAATTTTAGAGAGTGTAGCTTGTAGAGAGGAGGAGCCTCTTCATCCTCTCTTCTTTTTGTCTCTCGAACACGGACAAATGTGCAAGAAAAAATGAAGATACCTGAGCGTAGACCTGGATGGCGCGCTCGCTTTTTGCGAGGCAGCAGGCGCCCGAGTTTGTTGACGCGCGTTTTGCTGCTCGCGGCGGTGTTCATTGCCGCGTTCACGGTCTATCAAGTCTCACGCGATAGTTCGGTGGCAGATCCGGCGGTGGCGCTCGCGCAACAGGAGGAAGAACAGGCCGCTGTCACCGCGACGCCGGAAGCGACGCCCGACGCTATTCAAGCCGTGAGGAGGCCCCCTCAACCAAGAGGACAGGTGCGCAGTGACGTACGCAGCGACTCTGCGCTGCCTGTTGCGGACGCCGACCATGCACAGAGGTACATCGTTGATGATGCGGACGCCTACGTCTACACAGTGCGAATGGGTGAATACTGGACTCTGGTTGCAAACAGGTTCGATTTGACGGCTGAGGTCCTGAAAGAGGCCAATAGCGAATTGTGGCAATTGCGGGGCGAGGTGATTCGGCCCGGCGACCAGTTAGCAGTTCCGGGTCTCACCGCGCAAGCTACGGTGCCGCCAATATTGTATAAGGTTCAGGCAGACGAATCCTGGGAAGTTATCGCTGAAAAGTTTGCTGTTTCGTATCTGGACCTGCTCCTGGACAATTTCAACCTGTGGGCAGTGCGGGGTATTGACATCCAGGCCGGCGATCAGATAATAGTCAGGTACTTGCCATCTGTGCCGATCGAGGTGGGAGCCATGCGCGGATGGGCCGGGGGCCCGCCTGTTTTGGCGCCCTCATACGTTGAGGCGCGCGAACAGAAGGCAGCGGCGGAAGACGGTTTCGATGCCGCCGGCACCTATACAGTGCAGCCTGGTGACACTTGGGAAACCGTTGCGGAAGCGACGGGTATCGACGTATCGGCACTGAAGGGAGTGAACCAGGCGATTAGCGAGCGAGCCCTGCAGGCAGGTGATGTACTTCGCGTCTCCTGGATTCTGCGTGTCGCATTGATGATTCGCCAGTCCGAGCAGCGCGGCGTGAGGAGTGCAACTGAACTGGACAACCTTCCGGAGGAGGAGTTTGCCGCCCTGGCTGCACGGGGGATGTCCGTCTATAAGGAGCAGTATTGCGGCATCTGTCACGTGCTCGATAGTGCGGGTACAAGAGGTATTTTCGGGCCGTCGCACAACGATATGCGTGAATTGGCCACTGCCCGGCTCGAAGATCCTGCCTATGGCGGCGCGGCGACCGATGTATATGCCTATCTCTACGAGAGTATCATTGAACCGGACGTTTTCTATGTTGAGGGACATGTGTTGAGTACCCATCCGATGCCGTCCTATCAACATATCCCCGAAGAAGATTTGGAAGCACTGATCGTATTCTTGGCGGATCAGTAATCGCCAGTCGGCGCAGACTTTGAGCTTGCGGTGTTCGACGACTTTACGGTAAGAGTTGCCGCCGAGTGGGCCGCATTCGGCTGTGCCTATAGGGGCGAAGCGGGAGAAGAGGAGTCAATTGAAAGCTATTAAGATTTCCATCAATAGTATAGTGGCGCTTGCAATTGTGTCGGCCCTTTGGATTTCGACCGACAGCACGATGGCGCAGGAGAAGGAAAGCGGCGGCACGGTAATCGTGGACGGCCTCAATGGACCGCAGGGGGTGCTGGCGATAGATGACGGCAGCGTCTGGGTGATAGACGTTGGGCTGGGCGGCGACCAGGAAGTGGAAATTGGGGGCCTTGATCCGAATACGAACGAAGTTATCAAGGCGACCTTCGGCAATACGGCGCGTGTGATGCGCGTGACGCCGGGGGGCCAACCTCAGCTTGTGGCGACATTGCCTTCGATCTTTCTTGGCAGCGACATAGTTGGGGGGGCCCGGCTGTCTCTGCTGAACAATGAAATGTATGCCACAGCCGGTCTCTGGCAAGGCGTGGCCAGCGAAGAGGCGCTGCCGGATACGGCCGCGGTACTGCGAGTGTTACAAGGGTCGGTGCTGGAGGTCGTACCCTTGTGGAAGGTGGAAAAGGAGCTGAACCCGGACGGCCACGTTCTTGAGTCGCATCCATACGGGCTGACCACGGGGCCGGACGGTCTGCTGTACGTGGCAGAGGCTGGCGCCAATACACTGATGCAGGTAGACGTAGTAAACCAGACTGCAAAGGTAATTGCCATATTTGAGGGCATTCCCGGCCCACTGCCCAATCCCTATCGAGGGGGAGCACTGGAGACGGATCCGGTACCGACCGGTGTCACCTTCGGGGCGGACGGGCGGATATATGTTTCCCTACTCCCCGGGTTTCCCTTTCTGCCAGGTTCGGCGAAAGTCGTTGTGGTTGACCCCGTGACAGGGAACGTGGAAGACTACGCCACTGACCTGACGATGTTGACGGACTTGCGCACCGGTCCGGACGGCGAGTTGTATGCCGTGCGGTTCGGCATTTTCACTGACGAAGGCCCGATTCCCAACAGCGGCGCGGTGATCCGGGTAGGCGCAGGCGAGACTTCACAGGATGTGATCACGGGATTGCCCTTTCCCACATCGGTCGATTTTGACGTAAACGGGAGTGCGTATGTAACGATCAACGGCGCCAGCGTGGGTGAACCTGGTCGCGGCGCGGTGATCCGTTTTGAACAGGTTGCTGTGCCCGGGGCACCCACGATTCGCTTTGTGGAGAGCGCTACCAGAAGCCAACAGGAACCGGAGTTCATAACCGGCTGCGGGAGCTTGCCCAGCCACGACGCGGTAAGGCAGGCGTTGGCGGCAATTGTAGCGGGCGGCAAGAATGGCGGACTTGGGAACCATATGTGGGCGACAATTGTTGACCGCGACGGGGTGGTGTGCGCGGTTACGTTCTCAGGCGCGAACAGAGGCTCACAGTGGCCGGGCGGGCGCGTGCTTTCCGTCCAGAGGGCGAATACGGCCAATGCATTCAGCCTGCCGCGGGTGGCCTTTTCTACGAGCAATCTCTATGCGGCGACGCAGCCGGGCGGCAACCTGTTCGGCTTGCATGAGAGCAGTCCCCTCGACACATCGACTGCTTACGCTGGGCCTGCCACCGATTTCGGACAGGCAGGGGACCCATTGGTGGGGCAGCGTCCCGGCGGGTGGAGTCGGTCGGGGGGTGGTCTTCCACTTTACAATGCCAGCGGCAGTCTCCTGGGGGCATTGGGGGTCAGTGGCGATACACCTTGCGCAGATCACATCGTTGCCTGGAAGCTGCGCGACGCTCTGCAAATGGATTACATCCCGGCGGGGGTGAGCTCAAGCGCGGACGACAACATCATTTTCGACCTGCAGTCGGATGGCAAGAGTATCAGCGGATTCGGCCACCCACGTTGCGGCTTTGACGAGGAACGGTTGACAGAGACGCTGCCCGCTGATTTCCCGATTGGGTTGGCGGAGGAGGCTGGACAGTAACGCGCAGAGCAGGCTATGGGGGACAGTAGAGGGCTCGACGGCACCGATCAAGTCGGCTCGCGTCGTACCGATTTTGTACGCCCTTTTGTCTTTAACTCTATGGCAAGTGGGCGATATGGTCTTTCAGACTGGCAAATGTCTGGCGCGTGCTGGCGGCCTTGTCCTGCCCGTTGGCCTGCCAGTGCGTTTCAACTGTATAGGTATCGACCGGCTCGTTTTGCAGCAGAGTGAGATGGGCATGCCAGTCGGTTCCGCCGGCGCCGATGCGCGCCCAAGCGGTCAGGCCAGTGCCCTCGTCGAGCACAACTGCATCCTTGCAGTGAATATCGACAATGTGGCCTTTCACCTGCTGATAGCCGACTGCCGGGTCTTCACCGGCGACGAAGGCGTTGGCCGGATCCCAGATAATTTTGAGATTCGGCATCTGCACGGCGTCCAGCACAAGCCGCATGTTGCCACCGGTATTGGCGTAAAGAGAGCGGGCATTTTCCAAGGCCAACACCAGCCCTTCGTCCTGTAATCGCTGGCAGGCGATCCGGATGCCTTTGGCGATCTTAGCCAGCGTTTCCTCATCGATACCGCCGCCGTCCGGGGAGCGGGGCGAAGGGTTGTCACCGCCTACGTCCCGGGTAAAGCCGAACGTGCGGATGTTGGGCGCCTTGAATTTGTGGGCAATGGTGATGAAGCGCTCCAGCCGATCCATATGCTCTTGAAAGCGAGGATGGCTCTCCATCTCGTCCAGGGAGAGATCGGCCAGAGAAAATGGTCGGAAAAACATCCCACAGACCAGATGGGTGCGCAGGCCGTTCTCCTCGGTGAGCCGCAGTGCCCGGTCCAACTCTGTGTCGGTCAGCTCGTGGATCTGTTTTCCCCATAGGTTGTGCAACTCCACGTAGGACATACCCTCTTCGCGGGCGATCGAACAGGCACGCGCAAAGTCCTGATCGATCTCATCGGTAACGACTCCGAATTCGTACTGTCTCATAGCGGACATATCACTCTCTCAATCGGGGATATTCTATAGATGGTTGGTCAACCCAAAGAGCGTTGCCGCGGTCTTACCGCAGATCTGCTCTTTCTCCTCATCTGACAGATGGGGATTGGCCTGCACCTCCGCGACAGGGCCGCCAATAGGCCCCATATCGAAGGGATAGTCGCTGCCGACCAACACATGATCGGCGCCGACCATTTCCACCAAATAGCGCAGTGCCAAAGGGTGAAAAGACATGCAGTCGAAGTAGACCTGTCTCAAATAGTGACTCGGTGGATGCGGAATGGCGCTTGTACACTCTTGGGGGCGCACCTTGTAGCCGTGATCCATACGCCCTACAACATATGGAAAGACGCCGCCTGCATGGGCAAAGATAATTCTTAGACTTGGCCATCGTTCCAGGATGCCGCCGTAGATTACCGATGCAATGGCCAGGCCAGTCTCGGCCACCATGCCCAGCAAATTGTGCAAGTAGTAGTCCTGCATTCGCTCCTCCCCCGCAGGGATATAGGGGTGGACGAATACGGGCGCGTTTAATTCGGCAAACGTCTCGAAAAGAGGCAAATAGTCAGGATGATTCAGATTTTTTCCATCTACATTGGAGCCGATCTGAAAGCCATGCAGCCCGAGTTCATTGACCGCTCGTTTTGCTTCAGCGACGGACGCGGCAATGTCCTGCAGCGGGACCGTTGCCAGCCCCAGGAACCGCTCGGGATTTTCGGCCACCCGATCAGCGATGCTCTCATTCAAGCGCGATGCCAGTTCCCTGGCCGCGTCGGCCTCTGCCCAGTAAGAAAGCGTGGGGGGCGCGGAGGAGATGGCCGCCATTGAGATTTGCGCGCTGTCCATATCAGCCAACATCTGCTCGGCCGCGTAGAAATCCGGCGTCAGCGGGTGATCGAAATTGCCCGGGCAGACCAGATGCTCCTGGCCATCAGCTCGCTGTTCAATTTTGGATTGGAGGGTGTTCGGACCACGGGCCGCGTCCAAGAAGGCTTTGGGAAAGAAGTGGCAATGGACATCGAGGGAGAACATTTTATCAGATCTCGGCAATGAAACTGTTGACGGTGAAACGTGAGATGCGCTTGTTGCACATTTCGTTTCAGGCGTTATTTCTGTTGTTGAGGAAAGACAGGCTATCTTTCGCCAGCGCGTCAGGGCTTTCGGCCAAGGGACGCCAAATACATGTCGCGCCCGCCAGCTCCGGAATGACCGCGTTGAAGGATTCCACCACCAGCCAACCACTGTATTGGACGTCTGCCAGCGCCTGAAATGTCCCGGTCCAATCCACCTGTCCGCTACCGACAGCACCACGATCGTTTTCGCTGCAATGGAAATGTTTAATATGCATACCGGCCCGGCGGATGGCGTCCGGCGTAGATTTTTCCTCAATGTGCATGTGGAAAGTATCCAGCAGTAAGCCCACGGACGGCTGATCCACCGCATTCATAAGGCGGACGCCATCCTGAACTGTATTGAGCATGAACGTCTCGAAGCGGTTTAGCGGCTCCAGCGCAAGAGTCACGCCCTCAGCAGAGGCAACGGCGCCGACCTCCTGTAGAGATCGGACACAGGTGTCAAATTCCTGATCGGTAAATCCCCGTCCCCGCAATTCCCCGACAGGCACGGCCATCGGTCCGCACAGGAGATCCGCGCCCAGGGCTGACGCGGCCCGCACAACGTTCTGCAAAAAAGCCACCCCTTGTGCCTGGCGCTCGTCATCGATAAGGCTGAGTCCCGCGGGCATCGCTGTGGACGCGGTGCAGGCCAAACCACTGTTCACGTAGGCCTGGCGGACAGCGGTCGTGTCAAGAGCTGCTGGATCGAAGATGGGAACTTCAACGCCGTTGTAGCCCATTTCACTGATGAGCGGGAAAAGGGCCATCTCGTCCGCGTTGACGCTACCACTCCACACCATCAGATGAACACCGAGCTGGTGGCTGTTCACAGATCGTCCTTATCCTTTCAGCCCGGTAAGGACGATCCCTTCGACGAAGGCCCGTTGCGCGAGAAAATAGAGAATAACGACCGGCAGCACCATCAGAGTTGCCAGTGCCATCACGTAGTGGGTCCAATCGAGGCCGCCTTCGAAGTATTGGAGTGCGTTTAGTCCTAAGGCCAGTGTAAACAGATCTCGTTTATGCAGATAAATGAGCGGCGTCAGAAAGTCGTTCCAATTGTGGAGCAGGGACAGCACGAGGACGACCGTCAGCGCAGACCGGGACAAAGGAAGAATGATCTGGGCAAAAATACGAGGACGACTGGCTCCGTCAATGCGGGCCGCGTCTTCCAACTCCAAGGGAATTGTGCGGAAGAACTGGCGCAACAGAAAGATCGTAATCGGCCCACCAAACCAATCCGGCACAATCAGGGGTAGAAAAGTCCCAATCCAGCCCAGGCGTGTGAACAGAATGTAGACGGGAATCATCGTCACGACGTACGGCAGCATCACGGTCGAGAGGATCAGGGCAAACACTATATCCCGCCCTTTGAAACGCAGCCGAGCAAAACTATAGGCAGCCATAGAGGAGCTGACGATAACGCCCAACGTAGAAAAGAACGTGATGGTCATTGTGTTGGCTGCATAGCGCATGACCGACACGACCTCGAACACTTCCAGATAGTTAGCCCAGCGGATCGGATCGGGTATCCACTTAGGCGGAAAGACAAAAATCTCATGGGGCGCTTTCAATGAAGAAGAAAGGAGCCAAAAGAACGGAACCAGCATCAATGCGCCACCACCGGCCAGCGTCAGATGAATCAGAAAACGACTGGCATTGTGCCTGATACGGAAAGCGGTCATGAGCCGCCCCCTTCTGTTTCGTAATAGACCCAACGCCGCTGACTGTAGAAAAGGATAGCCGTAAGCAGCATTATCACGAGGAAGAGAATCCAGGCCATTGCTGATGCGTAGCCGTTGCGAAAGTATCCGAAGGCGTTGCGGAACATGTACAGCACATAAAAGAGCGCGGCGTTGTTCGGTCCGGCCGAGGAGGCAGACGGATTCGATACAAACAGGATATAGGCCACACCGAAGACCTGAAAGCTATTGATGACCGTCACAATCAACTGGTAGAAGATAATCGAAGAGGTGAGGGGCAAGGTCACATGGCGGAACCTGGCCCAGCTGTTGGCCCCATCCACTTCGGCGGCCTCGTAGTACGTGCGGGGCACACTGATAAGCGAAGCCAGAAAAATGAGCACAGAGTTGCCCAGCCCCCACAGACCGATAAAGACAATGGATGGCACGATCCAATCCGGATCGGTCAGCCAACGGGGCGCGGGCAGGCCCAGCACCTTGAGTGGATAGTTGATCGGCCCAAACTCCGGATTTAGGCCCCAACGCCAGATGGTCGCGCTGGCGACCACCGGCACAACTGACGGCAGATACCAGAGAGTGCGATAGGTTGTGATCCCCCGCACATTGCGGCTCATCAGCAGAGCAACGGCGTATGCAAATGTGAGGGACAGAGGCACAAAAAGAGTCACATACCACAAGGTCACTTCAATGGATCGCAGCCATAGGGCATCCTTGACCAGTTTGGTGTAGTTGGCGAATCCGATCCACTGGGGCGCGGTGATGATTTCGTATTTCGTTAAGCTCAGGTAGAAGCTGGCGAACACCGGGCCGAGGCGGAAAAACAGCAGGCCCAAGACAGCTGGAATGATAAACATCCAGCCAAAAAGTGTCTCTTCGAAGCTGAGACGTTGGAAAAAGCGCAGACCTCGATCGGTCTGCGCTTCTGGTGCAGATTGGGCGGGTGAAGATTGCATTTAGGAAATTTCACCGGTTTGCAGGATTTGTTCGGAGCCTTGGCGCACCTCTGTGGCCACATCTTCCCAGCGTACATCACCGATCCAATGTTGGTCCAAGTACGGTCCCCAGAAATCCAGCATGGTCTGATACCAGCCACCGTAGTAGGAGCCGATCGTGTCCCCGGGCCAGCGGAACGTAGCCTGATCCTCGAACGCGTCGTAGAATGCCTGGCGGTACTCCGGCGCCGGCGGTTCCGAATTGTTCAGGAACTGTTCCCGCAAATCTTTACGGGTCGGCTGCTGCATACCCAAATCGACAAGAATCTGCTGCCCGGCGTTGCTGAGGCAGGCCCAGGAGATGAAATCGTAGGATTCCTGGGGATAGTCTGTCTGGGAGAAAACGCACAAGGGCGAGTAGTGGCCGTAGGATGTCTTCGTCTTATTATACGGTACCGGGAATGTGCCCCAGTTGGTTCCAGCCTGGTTGATGCGGCCCAATGACCAGACGCCGATGTGCTGCATGGCTACGGTGCCGGCTTGAATGCTGATCTCGCCAGCGGCTTCGTATGCCGGCGATGGACTCACAAAGTGTTTCAAACCCAAATCGGCCAACCAGTTCATCGCCTCAATGAATTCATCCGAATCCATAGGCATCGTACCGTCGTCAGCGATAACCTCGGCGTCGTTGGCCCAGATATAGGTCGGCCGACCGTGACCCTTGCCAGCGATAAGTCCGTACTGACGCACACGGGCCGGATTGAAATCAGAATCGTTGACTGAATTGTCGTCCAAGTCGAAGGTGAGAACCTTGGCGAGTTCGACGACTTCGTCCCATGTCATCCATTGATTCGGCTCTGGATACGGAACGCCAACCTCATCGAACAGGTCGATATTGAACGCCATGAGCATCGCGCCACTGTCCCAGGGGATGCCCCAGCGTGCGCCGTCGTAGGTTTGGGCGATCCAAACGTTTTCGACATAATCGTCTTCATTGAATTCAGGATCCGCCTCAAAGTACGGCTCTAGATTGGTCGTCACACCTTTGCGTGTGAGGGGGCCGGTGGTGCGGTTGGCGTCAAACCACATGTCCGGTCCGGTGCCGGCGGAAATCATGATCAGCAGGGCTTCCTGATGGGAGGCGCCGGCCACCGCGTTAATCTCGAACTCGATATTGGGGTTGGCCTCCCTATATAGAGACATCTGCTGGTCCATAACGTTCTCAATGAACTGGCCGCCTCGGTTAAAGAAGTTCAGGGTAATTGGCTCGGCGGCTGCGCCTGAACCGTCGCTGACCGCCACCGGCGGCGCGCACGCGGCTAACGCTGCGGCTGCCGTGCTGCCCGCGGCCAACTGTAGGAAGCTTCTTCGACTCATTGCTGTTCGCTGCACTGTATTCCTCCTGGGAATGTGATGGATTGAACAAATAGGGATGAAACGCGTTCACTTCGTTAGAAAAATGAACACGAAAGGGTTGTCTAGGAAAATATTGCTGCCATGATATGCTGAACGACAGGGATATGCGGCGAAACAATAACTCTTGTTACGCAGGTGCGGCGTCAATACGCACTGGGTACAACTGAAACAAGGCAACGACTGTGTAACATCAGTTGATAAATGGAATTACTGGCAGAACGAAACAGGGGTATGGACCAGATTGCTGGCAACGTTTTCTTGACAGAATCGGATTATAACAGACCGACCGATCCATGCCAAAAATTAGTTGGTCTGTAGGGGTGCATCCCGCGCAGGTGGTTGGGAAAATATGATTGACCAGAAGGGGCTTCCGTCTGGCTGATCGACTGGCTCCACTTGACGGACGGACAAAATATTGGGATGCGCCTGAACCTTGGGCGCGTGTTGTCTGAACTGAAGTTCATGTGAAGAGGGGATGGACCGTGTTTCGGGCACAGGCGCGGTGGCCTGACATGTTGGAATGCACACTGGCGCAATAGAATTTGGGACACACCTGCCGCTGCAGGATGCGCCCGTTGGGATATGAGGCAAAGGGGAGCCGCTTTCTCGAATCAGATGTATAATGCTGAGGAGAGGTGAGCGCGCAAAGGCGCCAAAACCCTCTGCGCGCCTTGTAATCTTCGCGCGTTTTTATTAACATATACGTGATGAGAGGGTGAAACATGAAGAATGGAAAAAGCTCCGAAGAGCATCGGCGGCAGGCGGAAGAAGAAAAGGGCAGCATCGCCTTTGCTATCGTGACCGTCTCCGATACACGCACGCCGGAAACGGACCGCAGCGGCCAGGCTATTCGCCAGATGGCTGAGGCTGCGGGTCACCAGGTGATCGCTTCCCGGATTGTGCCGGATGAGCCGGAAGATGTTGCGGCGGCGCTGGACGATTTCAGTGGCAGCGGCGCGCAAGTCATTATTTTCAATGGGGGGACGGGCGTCAGCAAGCGAGATCGTACATATGACGTGCTTTCCGGGTCGCTAGAGAAGGAATTGCCAGGATTTGGCGAGATTTTCCGCATGCTCAGCTATGCAGAGGTGGGGGCAGCCGCGATGCTTAGTCGCGCTACGGCGGGCACCTACCGAGGCTGCGCGATTATCAGTGTGCCGGGATCGACAAATGCGGTAAAGTTGGCGATGGAGAAACTGATATTGCCTGAGATCCAGCATCTGGCATGGGAGATTACGCGTTAAGCAGGTCAGTCGGCACCGTTTGGCCCATCTACCATGAAAGAACCGTGTTGCGGACCGAAGTTGATGTGCATTGCAGTCGGGACACGCGACGGATTTCATGGTATCTCTATTGAGGACAGAAGTTTTCCGATTATCTCAAGTTTCACTTACAATAAGACGGCTTCCCCTGGCATGTAGAATTGTGAAAGCAACGGACCAACGCGTCCGGCGCTGTCAGATTTACCCTCTTGCGCTCCTGGAGTTGGACGGCTTCTTTAGCGGAGTTCCCCTTTTGCGGCAGGCCTGGATTGCTGCGCAATTGGGGTGGATATTGAATCGAATTCAGCCCCATTTTTTCTAAAGGCTTGACAATGACCTTGCAACGCCGCTTGCTTATCGGAATCATCCTACTCACTTTGTTATCTTTGGCAGCCTGCAACAGGTCTGACGAAGGGCCTACAACCACGCCGACCAAGACGTCAACGCCGGAAGGTGAAACGAGCCAAGCGGCGACGGATACGCCGGTCCCACCCGCAGCGACGGCAACCAGCGAACCGGCGACGCCCACACCGGAGCCGCCGGCAACGGCTACACCTGCAGCTGAAGAGGAGCAGCCAACCACCGCGCCTCCAACCCAGGAGACGGAACAGGCTGCTGAAAGCGGCTTTTTGCCAGCGACGATGGAAAGCCCGGATTTCGGCACACAGGCGTTTCTGTGGTGGCGGCCAGAGGTGGCAGAACGGGACTTAAACCTGATCCGTGAGGGCGGCTTTCATTGGGTGAAGCAGATTTTCGCGTGGGAGAATATTGAGGGGGCAGGCAAAGGGCACCTCGATTGGTCATTTTCCGATAGAGTTGTACAGCAGGTGAACGCCAGTAATCTGAAGCTTCTGGCACGGATATCGATTGATCCGCAGAAGAGAGATTTTTGGGCCGGGCTACCGCCTGATAGCGCCGATCATTTCGCCGACTACGTATTTGCTCTGGCCAGCCGCTACAGTTGTAAGCCGGAGGCGGTTGGCTGTATTCAGGCCTATCAGATATGGAATGAGCCGAATCTGAGTCGCGAATGGGGGCACAAACGTCCGAACGCGGCCGAATATGTCTTTTTTCTGGGCAGGGCATACGAGGCGATCAAGCTAGCCAACCCGAACGCGCTTGTGGTCAGTGCCGGAATGGCGCCGACCGGGGACAATAACGAATTGGCGATGCCGGACGACCTGTTTTATGAGCAGATGTACGAGGCGATGGGGGGCAGCAGCGAAGGTTACTTCGACGCGTTGGGCGTGCATGGCGTAGGGTTTGCGGCGCCCCCGGAACTGGACCCCAATACCGCGGCCGCAGAGTCCCGATACGGCGGACACCGGTTCTTCAGTTTCCGACATGTAGAGGACATCCGGGGGATTATGGAAAGGAATGGCGACGCCGACAAACAGATTGTGCTGCTGGAGTTCGGCTGGACGTCCGATCCTGTGAATCCGGACTACCGCTGGCACGGCAGGGAAGCCGGTATTGACATGGCGGTTCAGGCGGAATATCTGAAGCGGGCATACGAATGGGCCGGGGCCAACTGGCGTCCGTGGATAGGCTTGATGAGTTTGATCACAATGCCCAATCTGGAGTGGCTGAGCGACGGAAATCCCGAAGATGAAGAGCAGTTCTGGTGGGGGATTATGGAGCCAAGCCCTTGTTGCGACCCGCCTACGTTCCGGCCCGCCTACATTGAACTGTGCCGGTATTTGAATGCCCAAGACGAGCAACTCTGCATCCACGCGCCGGAAGGGCAGGAATAGCAGGATTCTGTTGTAAGTTTGGACGGGGCGAAGACTAGCCGGTGATTTCCTGGAAAATCTGGATGGCGTCCTCGATCAGACCGGCGACGACATCGATCCAGTCGTCGCCGCCGGTAAGCGAATCCAGCTCCAGCGCGGACGGGTCCGGCTGCCAGTTGCTCACTGCGTAAGACCAGCCGAGGAAGCCGGCGCCGATAACCAGCACGAAGAATGTGCGATAGAGCAGTCGGTTGCGGCGATAGAAGCGGGGCATGGGCAGATTGGCGAGATTTTTGAGCGGTTAGCCTTCAGGGACGCGGCAGAGCATTCTGGTCGCGTGAGGTAATTTTGCGGTATTGGCTCAGATTTGCAAAATATAGGGTCGATGCTATACTCGGCGGTGCTTTGGTAGCCGCCATCTCTTCACAGTACACCTCTCCAGGGCGAGTAGCTCAGCTGGTTAGAGCGCACGGTTCACATCCGTGAGGTCGGGGGTTCGAGTCCCTCCTCGCCCACCTCAGAATTGACGCAATTGACAGCCGCAGAGCAACGGAGCGCCGGTGTCCGTGGACGGTACAATGGATGTCTTTTTCCCAGCCACGCCGCGTAAAAGGCGTCCGCCACGCCTTTGGCCATACGCCTAAGCCTTCGCTGATCCCCGAAGTATTTATTGAGAACTCGCTCCCCGAAATTGATCAGGTAATCAATGCTGCCTATTCAAGGTCCCGAAAGGGATTTAGTGTTTGGCAGTATCGGTAGGGCGGTCGAGAAGCCCTCGATCTGATGATCAAGCCCGTGCGGAAGATCCTGATGGCAATGTTCATATGCGTTCCCATTCCCACTTTCGAATTCAGATGAAATCATTAAAGAAGACAGTCTACGAAATAATCGAGGAGGCTGCGCCCGGCAATCGCGTCAGCGAGATCTTCGATGTCTTCCTGATCACGCTGATAGCTCTCAATGTCGTCGCCCTAATTGTGGGGACTGTGGAGGAGACTTACCAGATAGCTCCGCGTGCTTTCGACCTTTTTGAGGTAATTTCGGTCGTAATCTTCACGGTAGAGTATCTGCTGCGGGTCTGGTCGTGCACGGAGAATCCGAAATATGCCCATCCTGTAAAGGGCCGGCTGCAGTTTGTTGCCTCTCCCCTGGCGCTGATTGACTTGCTGGCAGTATTGCCGGTATACGGTGTGTTCTTTTTCAATCTGCACGGGCTGGACCTGCGCTTCCTGCGGGTTGTGCGTCTGCTTGCCCGCATGGTTCGGCTGGGCCGTTACTTTTCCAGTCTGCGCACTTTGGGCCGAGTGCTGTATACGAGCCGGAGCGAGCTTGTTGCGGTGGTGTCGGTACTCTTTTTGCTGCTTGTTATGACTTCTTCGATGATGTTTTTTGCCGAACATCAGGCGCAACCGGAGGAGTTCGCCAGCATACCCAAGGCAATGTGGTGGAGCATCATTACGCTGACGACGGTTGGCTACGGCGACGTGTTTCCAGTGACGGCTGCGGGGCGACTGCTGGCCGGGATTATCGCGATCGTCGGCATTGGATTGTTCGCGCTGCCGGCGGGCATCCTGGGATCGGCATTCATGGAGGAGTTGGGCAAGGCAGGGAACGGCCGGACTGTATGCCCTCATTGCGGCGAGGTGATTGAGGAGGAGTAACGCGGTCGAGGCGTTGCCCAGTTCCTCCTGTGTGACATACCTTCTTCTTTCAGCGCCCGCTGAACTGCGGCTGGCGGCGCTGGCGGAAGGCGGCGACGCCTTCCTGCGCGTCGGCGGTGTAGGAGGCGAGGCTGCCGGCGAGGGTCTCGAGGACGACGCCGCTGTCGCCACTGGCCGGGAAGGCTGCGTCGATCAGTTGCTTGGTCAGCTGGACGGCAACCGGGCCGTTGGCCGCTATCGTTCTGGCGAGTTCGAGGGCTTGCTCGGCAAGTTTTTCTGGCGGCACAACTTCGTTCACCAGTCCCCAGGTCTCCGCCTGCTCCGCGGCCACGCGTTCGCCGCTGAAAATCATTTGCTTGGCCCGGCTCGGCCCTATTAGCTGTGCCAGGCGTTGGGTACCGCCCCAGCCGGGAATGATGCCCAGCTTGACCTCCGGGAACGAGAGCTGTACCCCTTCAGCGGCCAGACGCAAGTCTGCAGCCAACGCCAGTTCCAGTCCACCGCCGAACGTGTAGCCGTTGAGGACGGCGATGACCGGCTGGGGCAGCCGTGCGTAGCGGGCGAAGATGCGGTGACCATCGCGGATCCAGCGACGGCCCATTTCGAGGGGCGACAGGTCGCTCCATTCGTAAATGTCGGCACCGACGCAGAATGCCTTGCCCGTCCCGGCAAGGAGCACGACGCGCACTTCCTGGTTGCGGTCCAGTTCATCGGCGTAGGTTTCCAGCGCGGCGAGCATCTCTGCGTTTAGCGCATTGAGCTTGGCCGCGCGGTTGAGTACGATAGTTGCGATGGGACCGTTGAACGAGAGTTGGACGAGTTCGGTGGTCATGGAGTCTCCTTCCGGCTTCCTAATGTAGTTGCTTCCAGACCCGCTTCATGCCTTCGGCGACTGTGAATGGGTACAGTTTGCATCTGTTGCTTTTCTCTGACTGCTACAGTTGCAGAAGCTGGAGACGGGGAGCAACAGGCTGGCGGCTCTCCTGTTGGTGCATCAACCCAGTAGTTCCACATCAGGTTCGGCCCGGTCGCTGCCTGCCAGCGCGCCGATAAAGACAGCATCGGGCAGCGCGCTCTGGGCGGCACTCGCTTGCTCGGCGGCGATGACGACCACCATGCCGATCCCCATGTTGAAGACACGGTAGGATTCGTCGCGTTCCATACCGCTCCAGATCAACAGACGGCGAAAGAGTAACGGCACGTCCCAGCTGTTGCGGTCAACACGAGCGCGCAGTCCAGACGGCAGTATGCGCGGCAGATTATCCACCAAGCCGCCGCCGGTAATGTGGGCCAGCCCTTTGATTATGATGCCGGACTCCTCAAGGGCGTGCACGGCAGGCAGATAGGAGCGATGGGGCGCGAGAAGCGCGTCGATAAGCACTTCGCCATCCTGCAGAGGCTGCTGCGGATCCTGGGTGTAGACGATGCGGCGAATGAGCGAATAACCGTTGGTGTGGGGGCCGCTGCTGGGCAGACCCAAGAGCAGATCGCCCGGTTGCATGGCTTGCGGACGGGGAAGGAGGGCGTCCCGGTCAACCAAGCCGACGATGGTTCCAGCGACGTCGCATGAGCCGGGCGTGTAGACGCCGGGCATTTCGGCGGTTTCGCCGCCGAGGAGGGCACAGTCCGCGGCGCGGCAGGCCTCGGCCATACCTAGCACGATGGATGCCACGTTATCAGGCACGAGCTTGTCGGCGGCGATATAGTCGAGGAAAAACAGAGGGCGCGCGCCCTGCGCAAGGATGTCGTTGAGGCAGTGGTTGACGATGTCTTGTCCGATTGCCTGCCAGCGACCGTGCTGCGCGGCGAGCTTGACTTTGGTGCCGACGCCGTCGGTGGAGGCGACAAGCAGGGGCTGCGTGGGCAGATCGGTAAGGGCGAAGAGGCCGCCGAAGCTGCCGACGTCGGCAAGTACGTTGGGCGTGAAGGTCGAGCGGACGGCGGCCTTCATGAGGTCGACAGCGCGGTTGCCGGCTTCGATGTCGACACCGGCGGCGGCATATGCGCTGGGCGGTTGAGACCCAGTACGGCCCGCATTTGGCAGTGAATCTGCGCCCTGTTTGGATTCTGGCATGATGGGTCGTTAAGGATTAGAGGGAAACACGGACCGGGTCTAGCCAATATGTCTCACGAAGGAACGATATCATCTGAGTCGTAGCAGAAGGTTCCTATGCTGATTCGTTTTCCACTATCTGTTGTTCAATTTCGGCTCTGTTTGATCGATAGAATGCCCAGGCATTGGCCAGATCCTCAGTGCGTAGTAGCGGATATGATTTGAGAATATCCGCCTCACCATGTCCAAGGCGTTTTGCTTGCACCAAGAGCCACACCGGGATGCGTGTGCCGGCGATGCATGGATCTCCTCCCATTACCCCTGCCGTGCGTTCAATTCCTCTTGACACTCCACTTTTGTCCTGAATTTCCATTGATGTAAATCAGCCGCTTCTGCGGCTGTCATGTCGGAATTCGATACTGGCATTTGCGAAAGATTCGCTAGTGACTTACATTCTGGCCGCTGCGAGAATTGCAGGAAGCATTCAGTGCAATCATATCAGAGAACGAGAAAATCGGCGCGCTCGAACACGCAACGGAGTTCGGTACCGTATGTTAGTGTGCTCGCGCAGTTCGCGCGAGCAGGTGACAGGGTCCGCAAGCTGGCGGACCGGGTGGTTACGAAAACGGACTGCGCGAGAGTCGCTTTTGCCGCCGATACCAGAGGCTACTTTCGACGTTTTCCCGGCGTGACGGTCTTGTGGGGCAAGGGCATCCACAAGGGTTCCCCTACCGGCATTTGCGATGGGTGTGGGGAGCTTCTTGCGATCACTCGTACTTGAAGCTGCGAATGCCGAAGATGAACAGCACGGCTGATGCGGCCAGAAGGACACCTATTTCCGGCAGGACGTCGCCGAAGCCGCCGTTGTACCAGATGAGATCCTGGAAGGCGTTCATGGCCCAGGCGACGGGTGAGAGGCGGCCGAGCGTTCGCATGAATTCGGGCACGATTTCGAGCGGCCACCAGGCACCGCCGAGGGGGGCGAGAGATAGCGAAAGGAGGAGGACAAGGCCCCTGGCCTGGCCTTCGCTCTTCATCCAGGGGGCCAGGGCAAAGGTGAGGGCGGTGATGCAGAGTACGAAGGCTGCCATGACTGCGAGCAGGGCGGGGGGGTCGCTGCCAAAGTCCATGCCGGCGGCTGCGCCGACGGCGAAAACGATGAAGTACTGAATCATGCCGAGGGTGAAGTAGACGCCGATTTTTGCGGCGAGGATCTGGGCACGGGATAGCGGGAGGGCCATCAGGCGCTGGAGGGTCCACTGACGGCGCTCGCGCAAGAGGACGGCCATGCCGCCCAGGACCGTGAACATGACGTACAGGGACCCCATTCCTGGCCCGGACTGGTTGAAGCCGTTTAGGGAGCCGTCTTCACCGTCGCTGGCGGCATCGGCGACTCGGAAGCGGACGGGGGCCGGCTGCTCTGTCAGCATCTCTTGTGATCGCAGATAAATGGAGCGGAGGAAGCCGTCGCGCGTCTCTTTGTCGAGAGGCGGCAAGTCAATGGCCGCTGTCACATTGTCCAGCAGGGCGCCGGCGACGCCGGTTGTTATGGAGGCGCTGCCGGCGCGCTGCAGGACCGCGTTCAAGCTTTGCAGAACAGGGCTTGGCTGGAGAGGGTCGGACAGCGAATAGTAGTCGATGTTTATTCGCTCGAATCCCTCCAGGGCGGCGGCATAGCCGGCGGGGATGACGATGAGAGCACTGGTGCTGCCTGACCGGGCGCGTTCGACGGCGCGCTCCAGCTGCAGATGTTCCTCTCCGAGCCTGCAGAAGTCGTCAGCGTCATTGTCCAGCGGACACAGCACGAGGGCGTCGTTTGCGGCGCGCAGCTCCTCGATCAATTTAGCGGACAGTTCGGTCTGGTCATGATCGATCAGATCGACTCGCAGACGGGTCGGACCACCGCCGCCTATCTGGCCGATACTCCAACCGACTACAAGCGTGAGGAGTACGGGGATGACGAGCAGGCCGACAAGGTTGCCCCGTTGCGCGAAGAAGATGTTCAGATCGTTGAGAATGATGGTCAGGATTGATCGCATTGCTAAAGGCTGATTGCCGCAGTGGTTTGTTTGGTTAGCATCAGTAGCGTTTCATGCGGAAAGTCATAGGTCTATGCGGCGCTTGAAGAGCCATGCTCCCAGCAGGAAGAGCACGATGCCCTGAGCAAAGAGCGCAAGCAGGTTGACCGTGATGTCGGTCTGGGCATTGGCCAGTTGCGTGAATGCGTCAACGCCCCAGTAGATGAGCGAGAATCTGGCGGCCTGCTCGGGCAGGGCGAAACCGAAGGAACCGCCCACAACGGCCAGAGTAATGTTTATCATCGGTCCGAACAGATTTACCTGCTCTGGCGTCTTTGCCAGACCCACGACAAATACGCCCAGGCCCGATACGCACAGTGCCAGCGCCAGGGTCACAACGACGATGGCAGCAGTGTTGGCTCCCCAAATAAATGTGGGTTCGCCGATGACGACGGAGGCGACCAGGGTCAGGGCGGCCAGGAGAATCAGTATCTGCAGAAAGACTGTGACCAGGTTTCCCAGGAGTTTGCCTATCAGCAGGAAAACTTTCGGAGTGGGTGAAACGATCAGGCGTTGAAGGGTCCAGTACTTGCGCTCTTCATAGAGGGATTGAATGCCAAAGACGCCGGTGAAGAGGGCAAAGAAGACCGCCTGCGACGCGCCAATTGGGACGATAGTGCGGGCAAAGCGAGGCGCCTCCTGAATGGCCTCCAGCGGCGGGTGGGCGACGGTGATGTTGTTGGCGCCGGGCGTGATCAGACAGCCGAGGGGCTCGAGCGCGGTGGCATCCAGGTCTTGCAGGGCGGCCGCGGGCGCGGACAGGTCAACTGCAGCCAGATTGATTTCTCCGCGGCCGATACTTGCGGCCAGCGAATTTACAGATGTTTCCAGGGTTGCGCCAAGGGCAACGCTGACGCGCACAAACTGATTCACGACACCGGCGACAACGCTGTGAAGAATGCGGACCGATATCGGTTGACCATTGTTGGCGTACACCTCGACGGCTCCGTCTTCGTCTGGGACCTGGGTGCGGATTCTGAGGTCTTCGTCGAAGGCAAATTGGGGCATTATTCTGCGGCTGAAGCCGGGTGGGATGATGACCGCGGCGGCGAATTCGCCGTTGTCGACGGCGGCGCGCGCCTGGTCGGCATTGTCAACCGCGGTGGCATCCAACAGATCGTCCAAGTTCCCTCCCGCCGCGAGAGAGGCGGCGCCGGCTGCCTCCGATTCCTCGAGCAGGCTGCATCCAATCTCGGTCAGATCGAATCCTTGGGTCGCGGTTGTACCGGCGCCTTCGACCGGTTGAGACAACAGTATGGCGGCCAGTTGATCGCCGAAGTTGAGCGGGGCGCCGTCCTGCACGAGTTGGTCCGGACCGATACCGGCCTGGTTGAAGACCCGGGCGAGATCGTCGGGATCGAAGGGTAGCGCGTCCAGGTTGGCAAACTGGTCCGGCAGAATGATGACCTCCTGCAGGTCGACGCCTTCATCGAGATTGACTACAGCGACCGGGATGTCGGCGAAGTCAGGGAGTTCGGAGTCGCCGATGCCGCCGAAGGCCAGCCCGATAATGGTGGACAGCACCAACGGCGTCGCGAACATGAGAAGCATCAGGTTGCGATCGCGAAAGGTTGTGTATATTTCTTTAGAGGCGAAGGCGAGAATCTTTCGCATCGTTCAGGGCGGTCCGGGGAAGATCGAGAGTGTGGTGTTAACAGGCGGTCATTACGCGGACGTCAGTCGGCCGCGGTTGGTATCTGAGAGAGACGGACCCGGGAGTCAGTCACGCAAGGCGCGGCCTGTCAGCGCCAGGAATACCGCTTCAAGGTCGGGCTCAAGAACTTCAACAGATTGGATGTCGATGCCAGCGGCGTCAAGCGTTTGTATAATTTGCGGGAGCGCGGTGCGGCCCCGTTTGGCAAATACTGTCAGGCGAGCGGGCGTGGATTCGCTGCCGTTGTCACCGATCTGCTCTGGCGGATTGTAGAGAACCCGGGTTACGCCGGCAATTTCCTGTTGCATGCGCTCGATCAGCGCTTCGCCCACGTTCTGTGCGCCTGTCGTTATTTCCAGCCTGTCTTCTTCACCTACTTGCTGCGTCAGTTCATCCTGAGTCCCCATGGCGATGATCTCGCCGTGATCCATGATGCCGACGCGGTCGCTCAGCTCCTCGGCCTCTTCCATCAGGTGGGTGGTGTAGAGGACGGTCATGCCCTGTTCGTCGCGCAGCGTTTTGACGGTGTCAAGGATGCGGCGCCGGCTCTGGGGATCGATGCCGACGGTAGGCTCGTCCATGTAGATGAGCGGGGGACTGTTCAGGAGACCGGCTGCGAGGTTGACGCGGCGCTTCATGCCGCCGGAAAAGGTGTCGATGCGATCTTTCTGGCGGTCGGCCAGGTCTACGAAGTCCAGCAGTTCATCGACGCGGCGGCTGAGCGTTTTTCCACCCAGGCCGTACATTCTTCCGAAAAAGGCGAGATTCTGCCGTGCGCTGAGCTCGGGATAGAGGGCGATCTCCTGGGGAACGAATCCCATCAGGCGCTTGGCCTCCATCGACTGCGTGGTGATAGAGAAGCCGCCGATTGTTGCGTCCCCTTCGGTTGGCGTCACCAGACCGCTGATCATAGAGATGGTGGTGGTTTTGCCGGCGCCGTTGGGGCCGAGCAGGCTGAAGATTTCGCCCTGGCGGATTTCGAGGTCCACACCTTTGACGGCTTCTATGGTGGAGCCGTCGGCGCGGCTATAGGTTTTTCGCAGGTTGCGCGTCTCTACCATTGTTTGCATTATTTCGCCTCACCTATACATACGGATGCACTTGGGGAAAGTTTCGACAGAGGGAATTTTTCGAAACCGGTCGACGCCCAAGGAGAAAATATCGGTTACTGCGAAGGGGTTGTCAAGTTTGATCGACTGCTATGTGAAAGGAAGCGAACCTTTGGGACCCGATTCTCGTCTCTATTTTGAGGGTAACTACTCAGCCGCAACTGATTCGCAAACCTGTACGAGGCGAGCAAAGGTGTTCCTTCTCCCCTCATTGTTGTATTTTGGGCGGTCGGCCGCAAGCGGCCTCCCTTGTGCAGGGGCTGCGCCCCCGCAACGCCCCCCTACAAAAACATGGCTCACCGACCGTGTGCCTTCTTCGCAACGTGTCGGCTGGCGAGCATGGCGGCGGCTGCACACCAGTTGCGTCACCAAGAGCCTGAATGGTTCCAAGGGGGACTGGCCGGTCAACTGCTGTGGCTTAGTAGTTACTTTTGAGGGCTGCTGTAAGACGGATCCCGAACCTATTCGCGGTCGCCTGCGGCCCTGTCGCTGGCAGTAATGGCTTGACATGGTCCGTTGCTGGCAGAGTTGCCAACCTGGGCTGGCAGGTCCTTCATCATGGTCATCGAATGAACTGTATAATCGGTGGCAAATTTTGCCAACCAGAGGGAAGCGAAGTACAATTGAGCAGGCAGTTGGCTCCCCTGTGCCTCTGCCTCTTTCCATATGTCAAAAAGCGACAGCGTGCGATGCTCTCCGTTCTGGCGCCGGACAGAATCCATTAACCGGACAAAGCGTATGACAACAACCAGTTCGACGCTCACCCATCTTTCCTGTAGCAGATGTGGTGAGGAGTACGATGCAGATCAGCTGATAAACCTGTGCCGGGCCTGCGAAAAGCCGTTGCTGGCGCGATACGATCTCGCTAAAGCGGCGAGAACGCTTACGCGTGCGTCGATGAAAGAGCGAGAACCGTCTCTGTGGCGATACGAGGAAGTGCTTCCGGTTCGGACAAGGAAGGCGCAACTGAAGTTGGGAGAAGGTTGGACGCCCCTGATCTGCGCGGAGGATTTGGGCAGCGAAATCGGTTGCCCGCATACGCTGATAAAGGATGAGTCACTGAACCCCACCGGCAGCTTCAAGGCTAGGGGGCTGGTGATGGCAGTTGGCCGCGCATTTGAGTTGGGCGCGGCGGAGCTGGCGATACCAAGCGCTGGGAATGCGGCTGGAGCAATGAGCGCGTATGCCGCAAAAGCAGGTCTGCCGGCCCACGTTTATATGCCGGAGGACGTACCTGACGCTTTCCGGGTGGAATGCAACAATCTGGGTGCAGAGGTCACGCTTGTTGATGGTCTGATCACCGACTGCGGAGCCAGGGTGCGGGAGAAGGTCGAAGAGTTCGGATGGTTCGATGTAAGCACGCTCAAGGAGCCTTATCGAATTGAGGGCAAGAAGACATTGGGCTATGAGGTCGTTGAGCAGCTCGGCTGGCGTATGCCCGATGTGATCATCTACCCGACCGGCGGGGGCACCGGGTTGGTGGGGATGTGGAAGGCGTTTGACGAGATGGAAGAGATGGGCCTGGTCGGTAGTGAACGGCCGCGCATGGTCAGTGTTCAGAGCAGCGGCTGTGCGCCGATGGTGCGCGCCTTCGAGCAGGGCGAGGAGTTTGCCGAAGCGTGGCAGGGGGCGAAGACGGTGGCAGATGGCCTGCGCGTCCCGGCAGCGGTCGGTGACTTTCTGATTCTGGAGGCAGTGCGGGAGAGCGACGGCGCCGCGATTGCGGTAACGGACGACGAGATGCTGCGCTGCGCCAGACAGATGGGGAAACATACCGGTGTCTTTCCTGCCCCTGAGGGCGCGGCAACGCTTGCGGGTCAGGTCCGGCTGCTAGAATCGGGCTGGCTGCAAGGGGATGAAACGGTGGTATTGTTCAACACAGGTACCGGGCTGAAATACGCCCATTTGTGGTCATAAATTCGATATCGATGGACGCAGGTGAAATAGAGAGACAAGCCGAACAATCAGCCAAACCAGATGGCAGATAATCGAGGTGTAAAGTTGGAACGCATAAAAAATTACAGGGCCGCGGTCGCCGGCCCGGAAGAGACCCACGAGAGCCTGAGCAGTGGCATCAATAGTATCGCCGATTTGCTGGCGCCGACCCTCGGCCCGGTCGGCGGGCATGTGGTGCATGAACGAGACGGCACGCGTGGTCCGGAGTTGCTGGATGACGCGGCAACGGCTGTCCGTCGCATTCTCAGCCTGGGGGATCCTAAGGTGGATGTCGGCGCGATGCTGATGCGTCACATTGTCTGGCGAATCGCCGGGCAGGTGGGGGACGGCGGTACAGCTACAGCTCTTCTGACCCGAGAGATTTACCTCCAGGCGCTGAAGATGTTGACGGCAGGCATCAATTTCCGTGACCTTGAGATCGGCCTGCAGGCCGCCACTGCAGCGGTACGCCAGGGCCTGAAGGATACGGCGTACCCCGTTGAGACTGAGGATGACCTTGCCCTGGTTGCCATGACAGTAGTGAAAGACCGCAATCTGGCCGCTACAATTGGTGAATTGAGCTATCTGCTCGGCCCAGACGCGCGCGTCTCGGTGGAGAAGTTTGTGGCTCCCTTCCTGGCACGCGAGTACCACGCCGGCGCCAATTACAAGGCCGAAATTGCGAGCTTCCATCTCTATACTGACCCGATTCGCAAATGGGCCATTTATGGGGATTCCACAATTGCGCTGGTTGATGACACGCTATCGGAGGCGGCAGAGACGGTGGCGTTGATTGAGGCGGCGATAAAGATGGGCAAGAAGTCACTTGTGATAATCGCCTCCCACTTCAAGGAAGAGGCGCTCCATGTAATCGTGCGCAACCAGACGGAAGAAAAGAAGAAGATTTCGATTCTCGGCATCCAGTTGAAGGAGATAGGCGATCCGCGGAGGATGGCCTTCCACGATTTGACGACGCTCACGGGGGCGACCATTCTTGGGCGTAACTATTACGCCTACGCCGCCAAGGCCAAAGAGGATGATTTGGGCGAAGCGATGCGGGTGCAGGTTGACCGCAAGACGATGCAGTTGCAGCCCTATCAGAGTCGCTCGGCAGCGGTACAGGAGACAGTCGAACAGCTTCGGAACCGGCTTGAAGGGCTGCGGGTGGATGATGAGGAACGCACGGACATCATCAACCGGCTGGCAGCGCTCAACGGCGGCATGGGTGTGCTGAAAGTAGGCACCAACCTCAAGCAAGAGCGCGAGATTCTGTCTAATCTGTCGGAGCGGGCGCTTACCGCAGTTTCTCAAGCCCACAGGACCGGCGTTGTACCGGGCGGCGGCGCGGCCTTTGTCCACGCGCGCAAGGCGCTGGACAAACTGGAGCTGGATGGTGAGGAGAAGTTTGGCGTCAAGGTTTTGAACGATGCCCTGGACGCGCCTTTCCTGCAGATCGTCAAGAACGCGGGCATCGAATCTCCCTCGGTAGCTGCTCTTCGCCTGGAAGAGGCCGGGCCGGCCTATGCCTATGATGTCGTCCGCAAAGAGATTGTCAATGCACGCGAAACAGGCTTGGTGGATGTTACCGGCGTGCAGACCGCGGTACTGGAAACAGCAGTCAGCGGCGCCCTGATGGCCTTGGGCACAAACACAATCGTTTTCCACCGCGATCCAACACAGAGTATGGAACCGTAAACGATGTCGATAATTCTCTCGCTTTCTGAATATGAAGGCAGCATTTGGGCTGCCGGCCCCTATGGACTTTTCGCCGTTGGCGAGGAAGAACTGACGCCTACGCCCCAACCGCAAGAAAGGCTGACCACGGCCTGCTCTCTTGGAGACCGCATCTTTACCGGCGGCGCGCCGTTTGGTGTGGCCTATCTTCTGGAGACCGCTGAGCAGTGGCAGGCGGCCTGGCAGGAGGGCACTGATTCGGCTGTGCTCACTTTTGCTTCGGCACCTGACTACGACGATACCGGCTTGATACTGGCAGGCAGCGAAGGGGACGGCGTGCTTCGCAGCCGCGATCGAGGATTGCGCTGGATGCCCAGCAACTTCGGACTGCGTAATCTGACGGTTCTGACGCTGGCGTGGGCGCCGCCAATGGACGAAAACGCGTGGCCGCGCTGGCAGGTAGTCTTTGCCGGAACGGAGGAAGGCATCTATCGTTCACCCAATGCGGGGCTGGGGTGGAAGCGCAGTGAATCCGCTGACGCCGCCTACCAGACTGTGGCGATCGCGCCAGACGTGCATTGCAGCGGTCTTGTGCTGGCAGGCACAGAGACGGACGGCCTCTGGCGATCGACAGACGGCGGCCGCACGTTCTCAGTGGTGGAAGGAGCGCCCGAGCAGGTGAACTCGCTGATCGCGCTGACAGACGGTTCGAATAGTTCGTCACCGGCTGCAGGCGACCTTCAGGTCAACTGGCTGTTGAGCGATGACACGCAGTTGTGGTGTTCGCATGACGGCGCGGCCTGGTCTCCGGTGGACGGCAGCAGCGCCGCCCTCTGTTTGCTGGAGGTAGACGGCCGTATCTACGCTGGCGGTGAGGACGGTGTCGTCGTAGTGGACCGCGCCAGCTTGAACGTCGAACGGCAGCTGCAGATTCCGGCCATGTAACGAAGTTGCAGCACAACTCGCAATGTCCCGCCGAAATGTGTGACGAGGCCGTCAGAGACGGCTCTGTCATGCGTGCCGGCGGCGGCTTTCCTTCCTTCAAACGCCTTTGCGCGCCCCGACCGAGCGCATTCGGACGCCCTCGAAGCAGGAGTGCGACCGCGTCGGTCAAGGCAGGCAGCCACATGAATGGTCCTCACTCCGTTTCTGAATCATCAGCATAGGTTCAGACAACCGCACAGTCTGGAGTACTCCATGCTTCTCATCGACGCCCACCTCGATCTGGCTATGAACGCGCTGCAGGGCAACCGGGATCTGACGCGTTCGGTCTATACGATTCGCGCGACTGAGCAGAAGAACAGCGGCAAGGGACAGGGCTACGGCACGGTCGCGTTTCCGGAGATGCGCAAGGGCCGGGTGGCTCTTAGCTTCGCGACTGCTATCGCCCGTTCGACGGGACGCCCGACGCCAAATATCGACTACGATCACCCGACCCAGGCCAGCGCGATGGCGCAGGGCCATCTTGCCTACTACAGAGGGCTGGAGGATCTGGGGCTCGTGCGCATCATCACTTCCGGGACCCAGCTGGATGATCACTGGAGTGAATGGACGGCCTGGGAGGATACGGGCAGCGAGGAGCCACCATTAGGCTTTGTGCTGTCGATGGAAGGGGCAGATCCGATCCTGACTCCGGAGCATGTTGAGTTCTGGTATGATGCGGGGCTGCGGGCGATCGGTCCGTCCCACTACGGCCCCAACCGCTATGCTGGCGGCACGGGTACTGAACTCGGACTGGGGGAGATGGGGCCGGCGCTGCTGCAGGAGATGGAGCGCCTGGGAATCATACTGGACCTGACGCATTTATCAGATGAATCGTTCTGGCAGGCGCTGGAGATCTACAATGGCCCGGTGCTGGCCAGCCACAACAATTGCCGGGCGATCGTCCCGCACCAGCGACAGTTCAGCGACGAGCAGCTGCGTGCGATCATCGAACGCGGCGGGGTCGTCGGCATGGCGATGGACGTTTGGATGATGTCGACAAAGTGGCGGGCTGGCCAGGAGTGGAACTACGATATTATGCTGGCAGATATGGTGCCCCACATCGATCACATATGCGAGTTGGCAGGCAATGCCAAAAACATCGCCATTGGGACCGATCTTGACGGCGGCTTTGGTCGCGAGCAGTCGCCGGCAGACCTGGACACGATCGCGGATCTGCAGCGGGTCCCGGAGTTACTGCGCGGCAACGGTTACGCGGAAGACGATATCGCGGCGATCTGTCATGGGAACTGGCTGCGGCTCTTGCGGGAGTCGCTAAAGGACTAGAGAATGAAAAACGGAATCTTGTTGTTCCTGATCCTGGCGGCGGCGTTTTCCCTTTCGAGCTGCGGGCCGGCTGAGAATGAAGGGGGCGGCCAAGCGTTGCCGAGCGAAGCTCCTACCGAGGAGGCTACGGTAGCGCCGACCGAAGTCAGTCTTCCTGAGGTCGAGGGGCCAGTTGAGGGGGCGGACGCTTCCAACACGCAATTGGTGGCGCTGGGAGAGATTCTCTATCAGCAGTATTGCGCCTCCTGCCACGGCGCGGAGCTTGAGGGGCAGGCCAATTGGAAGGCACGGGATGAGAACGGATATCTCCCAGCCCCTCCGCACGATGAGACTGGTCACACGTGGCATCACCCCGACGAGCAGCTATTTGAGATTACCAAGATAGGGACGGAAGCTTTTGTTGGCATGGGTTACAAGAGCAACATGATCGGTTTCGAAGACCAGCTTGACGATACTGAAATTTGGGCGGTGTTGGCCTATATCAAGAGCCAGTGGTCGCCGAGAATTCTGAAGGCGCAACCCAAGTAGAATAGTTCTGGACTGTAACGATGTCACACTTTCGAACAAGAGAGAGCTATGTATTTTCAAAGAATAGTCGTAATGCGCTTCTATGCAAGGGCGAGAAAATGAACACCAGAGCTGCTAAGGAACTTCAAGCAGCCGTTTCCCGACTCTCATCGCAGGAATTAGCTCGTTTCAGAGAATGGTTTGAGGAGTTTGAAGCGAAAATGTGGGATGAGCAGTTCGAGAATGATGTTAAGTCCGGGAAACTTGACCACCTTGCCGAACAGGCGATTGCCGATGTGCGGGCGGGGAATTGCAAAGAACTCCAAGACACTTCGCAAACCCTTCCTTCTGGCAAAATTACCGAAAACTGCCACAAGGTGTTCAGAGGTTGGCAGACCGAGGTTTCGAACTGCTGAAGCGGAATTCGAGACACCCTTCTTTGAAATTGAATTAGGTCGGTCGGTTCTTGTCCGCACGAGTTTGCCTCAAGTATCGCGCCGTAGCAGTCGAGAGTGAGGAAGGGCTAGGCTGGTTCTGGATTGGTACTCACGCCGAATATAATAGGTTAATTCGGTAGTAGTTTTTCAAGATACATTGGCAGACACAGACATTAGACTCATTCGCTATTCCCTTACCAAGGACGCAACGGGAGACAGTACAAATGCGCAGAGAAGTGTACACAGAGAAGGGCGCGCCACCCGCGGGAATCTATTCCCAGGGAATCGTGGCCGACGGGCCGGTTGCTTACATCGCCGGGCAGGGGCCGCTGGATCCGGCCACGGGGCAACGCGTTGAGGGCGGGTTCCGCGAGCAGGCGACGCGTGTATTCGATAATCTGACAATTCTGCTGGAGGCCGCCGGCACTTCGTGGGAACACGTTACCAAGGTCGGTGTCTTTCTTGCCGACTTGAGCGATTTTGCCGAAATGAACGAAGTTTACCAGCAGTATGTTACCAAACCTTATCCGGCCCGCACGACGGTCGGCTGCCAGTTGCCGAACATCCTGATCGAAGTCGATTGCATCGCAGTTGTGCCGGAGTAGAGGCTGCGCACTCTGTTTAGACAAGCAGAAGTCCAGGAGAGGAGCGAACAATGACGTTTGACGAATTCAGGGCCAGTCTGACTGACGACGCACCGCCCGCCAAGATGAGCGCGCCGCTGCGGGCCTTGTGGTTAGAGGCAGGCAACGACTGGGACGGGGCGCACGACGCACTGCAGGGGCAGCCGGACCTGAACGGTTCCGCTTGGGTGCATGCCTATCTGCACCGAGTTGAGGGCGATCTGCCCAACGCCAACCACTGGTATGGCCGCGCCCAGAAGCCGGCCAGCAGCGCTTCCCTGCCGCAGGAGTGGGAAGAGATCGCGCGCGCCCTTTTGCAGGAATGAACGTTTCGAACTGACCTGCAGTTCGACGATAGATCATCGCAGTTTCCGTAGATGCGGAAAGGAATTCTTCGCCGTCCATGCCTTCCCCTTCCTTCGCGCCCTCCGCCAAGCGCGTCCCCGCCTCCCGCATTCGGGCGCTGGCGGACGCGGCTTTCGGCATGGAGGATGTGTTGTTCTTGCAGTTCGGCGAATCAACCTTGCCGACACCTCCTTATGTAATTGAAGCGGTGAACCAGGCGGCGCAGGAGGGCTGGACATTTTACAGCGCCAACCAGGGACTGCCGTCGCTGCGCGCCGCCATAATCCAACAGATAGCAAAGCTGCATCAGGTCGACATCGATCCATCCGAGATACAGGTCAATTCGGGTGGTGTGCAGGCGCTCAACCTGGCCATCAAGTGTGTCATAGATCCAGGCGATGAGGCGATCGTGCTCAGCCCCAACTGGCCTAACGGCTCGGCGATGGTGGAGATGTTCGGCGGCCGCGCGGTGGAAGTGCCCATGGCGCGGGCGGGGCAGCGCTTTACGCCGGACCGGGAAGCCCTCGAGGCAGCGCTGACGCCGCGTACGCGTCTGCTGCTGTATGCTTCGCCCTCCAATCCGCTCGGCTGGACAGCGACGGTCGCGGAACAGAAGATGCTGCTGGAATTCGCCCGCCAACACGGGCTGTGGCTGCTGACGGACGAGGTTTACGAACGCATCTTCTACGGCAGACATGGCACTGCCGATGGCGAGCAGAGCGGACCTGCAGGTGTGGGGCGGCTGGCGCCGTCGATCCTGCAGCTGTGTTCACGCGAGGACGCGGTAATCGTCGTCAACTCTTTCTCCAAGACCTATCGCATGACGGGCTGGCGGCTTGGCTGGATGGTGGGCAGGGCGGACTTCATCCAGAAGGCGGCGCAACTCAACGAGTTCATCGTCTCACACGCTCCTACCATGATTCAGCGGGGAGGCGAGGCGGCGATCGCCCACGGTGAGGACGACATCGCGGCCATGGTGGAGGAGTTTCAGGAGCGGCGCGATTTCAGTGCCGAGATGCTGCGCGGCGTCTCTGGCGTCAATCTGCCGGAGCCGGAGGGGGCCTTCTATCTCTTTCCGCAACTTGAAGGCATTGAGGACTCGTTTCAATTCGCGATGGAACTGCTGCGCGAGACGCATGTGGCCGTTGCCCCGGGCAATGCATTCGGCAACGGCGGCGAAGGGTCGATCCGCATCTGTTACGCGCCCGGAATGGATGTATTGAAGCCGGCAATGGAACGAATCTGCGAATTCATAAACGTTCATAATTCCAAACGGTAGCCCGTCATAACCCATCCCACTACGCAAGGAAGGCAGAATGAATCCACAAGCGATTCTGGAAGAGTTGAAAACTGTCGATACGCCGTCGATTACCAACGTAGTCGCCACCTATCCTGAAGATCCCCTCTGTCTGGGGCTGTATAACCCCTGGACGGAAAACTGGTACACGGACGAGACCATCCGCTGCATGTATCCGGAATTGGGGGCGCTCGCCGGGTATGCGGTGACTTGCGTCTTCGGCTTGCCGGACCCGAACTTTTCGCGGCTCACTTTCATGGATGTGCTGGAGGCGCTGGACGCTTCGCCCAAGCCGACAATTCTGGTGTTGGAGCAGAAATTTCCACCCGAGATTGCGGGGAAGGTGGGACTGGCAGGGGGCAATATGACAGCTATGATGCAGGCGCTTGGCTGTGTCGGCTGCATCTCCAACGGGCCATCGAGGGACATAGATGAGATCCGGCCGATGGGTTTTCAGTATCTGCTGAGCGGCGTTACGCCTGGGCATGGCGCGATGGCTGTGCAGGCGGTCAATGTGCCGGTGCATGTACGGGGCATGGACGTTTCTCCGGGTGAAATTGTGCATATGGATGAGAACGGCGCCTGCAAGTTCCCGGCCGACAAGATGGAGAGTGTCCTGAGCAATGTCAAGCAGCTACTGGCGAATGAGGGCGACCGCATCGGCCAGATGCAGAAGGCTTCAAGCGCGGCGGAGTTGCGGGCGATAATGGCCGGACACAGCTACGGGGATGACGAGGAGTAAGACGCGAAAAGCTAGCAGTAGAAGGTTAGGAGTGGAGGAGTGAGAGCGAATCTCACTCCTCTTTTTGTTTCTACACGGGACGGACATTGTTTCAGGGCAGTGAGTCTTCAGTTTCAGTTACGTCAATGTGGACGGCGACCCAGCCATCGTTGTCGCTGAGTATATCGTCGTTGATGCGCAGGTAGAGGATGCCGTGTTCGCGTGCCTGCGTGTTCACGCCCGCGCCGACGACGAAGGGGAACCCATTTTCGCCTATGCGGCCGATGAGTGCACCGCCGGAGCCTCTCGAAATGGGATAGAAGTCGGGCGCGGGAAAGACAGGGTGCCCCCTCGGCCCATGGTATTCTCCGGGCGTATAGAGCCATTCTCCCTGGGCCAAGATCATTACCCTGTCCCCGCTATCGATACGCACGCCTGTACTCTGCCAGTCGCGGTAGGCGAAGATGCGTTTGGCGAGGAGTTCGCTATGGGTGTGCGAGACGGTCAGATCCCGCTGAACGGTCCCGGGAAGTACAAGGAGAAGGACAAATGCGCCTGCCAGGAAGAGGATTCTTCGCATGGGCTACTCCTCAAGAGGTGTGCGCAGTTCGAGAATAGGTTCCGCGCCGGCGCCCAGAATCCACTTGCTGTTTTCCTTCAGTTCCACGGCGATAAGATAGTCGATGTACTTCTCTGCCAGAGCGCCCTTGCCCTCGAGTTCGCTGAGGATGGCACGGACGGCCAACTGCTGCGCCTCGGTGGTGAGTTGAATCTGCTCAGCCTCGGCCGCGGCGGTGGTGGTAATGCGGTAGGCGTCGGCTTCGGCCTCCTTTTGTGCGGCGTAAAACAGGGCGTCGGCGGCCGTGCGTTGCTGGGCGGCTTCGGCCTCGGCCTGCTCCTGGCGCTGCGAAGCCACCATGCGATCCTTGATGGCGGCTAACACCTCGGCGGGGGGCGATGCGTTCTGGATCTGGACGGTTATGAACTCGACACCGTATTGATCGCCCATTTCTTTCAACTCCTGCATGATTTCAAGGTTCATTTCGGTGCGCTGGTTGATTACACCTGCCATGGCCTTGGTATTGATCACATCCCGCAGCCTGCCTTGCACGAACTCGAAGACGATGCGCTCCGGGTCGTCCACTGCCAGGGCAAAACGTTCCGGATCGGTCACGCGGTAGGTGTACTGGAGTGAGACGTCCATGGTCACATTGTCGGAGGTCATGGCGGGGATGCTCTCGACGTAGCCGAGACGCTCGTTTACCTTGACGATGATGACTGTATCGACCAGTGGAATCTGGGCATGCCAGCCGGGCATCTGTACGCCGAGGAAACGGCCGCCGCGCAGGTGGAGGCCGCGTTCGAATTCGTGGATTTTGTAGACGGCGGCCCTGCCCACATAGAGCGCGACGATGATTACGGCCAAGGCAGCCAGTAACACGACTGAAAGTTTGTAGAAACGATCCAGGTCGGTCGCCGCTCGCGGTCTCGTCTCGGGAACCACCGGCGCGGTTGTCTCTTCACTCATTGGTGTTTCTCCTTTGGGGGAACGTTCTCCGTCCTTCACAGGATTTGGGAAATTTCCGGTGTCACTTGCCCGTCTTGAGAGTAAGGACAAGCTGGGAAAGATGCTCCGGGACTTTTGCCAGAGGGAATCGATTGTATGTTCGACTGGAAGCAGCCGAATAAGCCGCTGAAGCAAGGGCGGCAACAGAAGCGGTCCGCTGAGGATCAGCCAGCCCAGGACGATGAGCGGGATCAGAAGTAGCAGAATGCTCGGATTTTGCCTGAAATTCCCCAAAGAGGTGGAGCCGAGCAGGAACATCGTCTGGGTGAGTATGACTCCGCCAAAGAGTAGTACGGCTTGCTTCCATTTCTCTCCTTTTCGCCATTGGGTTAGCGGAGTGCTCCAGAAAACAGCGGCAACGGCAGCCGCTCCTGCGGCGGCAAGAAGCGTCCCCTGCCAATCGCCGCCCGATAGCTCTCCTATTGCAAGAGAAAAGAGAGGGATAGTCAGGCCGGCATGAGGGAAAACCGTATAGGCGGCGAGAAGCCGTTGGGACCGTTGCCAGCCTAGCCAGGTTGCGGCGGCGAAATAGGGCGAAAAAGCCAGGGGGATGAGGAAAGCGCCAAGCCAGGACAGGGAGCGAGAGTCTCCCCATGACATGATGGCGATGGTGAGTTGTAACAAGGCGGCAACCGCCGCGTAAACGGCGAATCCCAGCCATGGGTAGAACCAGCGGGGACGCCCTGCCAGCCAGCCCAGGAACGCACCGGCAACGTAGATTGCGCGCAGTGACCAGAGTACACCTTGCGTCCAGACGTTCGCGGGCAGGGGTTCGGGTGCGTTGACCGCCAGCCAGGCAGAGGCGGGCAGCAACAGAAATGGCAAGGCGATGAGTGCCGCGGCTCGAAAAGTGTAAGTACCGTTCATATTCTGGTCAAGGGATCGCATCCCTCCTCGCGTTCAGTGTACCATCGACGCTGAAGTTCCCTCGGATGCAATTCAGTCCATTTCCCGACGGATTGTGGACGCGATGGTAGAGGGGCGGTTTGAGGGGCTGGAGCGGGTATCTTCCTAACTGGGTTGTGGGGTTACTTCAAGGAGTCACAGTGTTAGCGGTTATCGTAACTACCAAGCCGCATACATCTCTGACTCGACCCGCCCTTCATCGCTGCCGCCATTCAGGCTATCTGATTGCGTATAGGGTTGGCGGCAGCCGCGGTGCTGGAGCGGCGCCGCTGGAATGAGTACACACGGTCGGTGAGCGATGGTTTTGTAGGGGGCGTTGCGGGGGCGCAGCCCCTGCACAAGGGAGGGCCGAAGGCCCGACCGCCCATAAAGGAGTAGAGAGATGAGAGAGCACTCTTGCTCGCCTCGCTCAGGGTTCCAAATCAGCTGTTGTTGAGTAGCTGGCAGTTTTCAACAAAATATCATACATTTTTTTCTTCTTTTGCATCCGCGCAGAAAGTAGGTAAAATAGAAATTATATTTTTTTGTATCGCTGAAGACCGTTTTCCGATTTGTTCCGACAGCCGAGATTCCACACCTAGCATGGAGGGTCAAAATGGGAACACAACAAAGTTTTAATCGACGCAGATTTCTGCAGACGGCCGGTATGAGCGCTGCCGGGCTTGCGCTAGCGGCCTGTGCGGCGCCTGCAGCGACGTCTGACGGAGGGGGGGCCGAGGCGCCGGCTGCCGAGATTCCTGAAGTGGTGTTCTGGTTTCCCTGGGAGGAAATCGCCCTGAATATTCAGGACAAGTTCAACGAAGCTGGGCTGGGCCTTACGGCAGTCTGGCAACTTGGCGAATATGACTCGAACACAAAGACGATGGCTGCCTTGGCGGCCGGCACACCGCCGCCGGTGTCCTTTTTGGGTCGGTGGCAAAGCGCGGATTTGGCCGTGCGCGATGCCTTGGTCGTATTGGACGAATATATTGAGGGAGCCAAGAACTTCACATGGGACAACATCTGGGAGCGTCTGCAGGCGGATTCAATCCTGTGGGGAAAGAAATGGATTGTTCCCTATACAACAGATACCCGCGCCCTCCTTTACAACAGGACGGTGATGGGGGAAGCTGGGTTGGACCCGGACTCGCCGCCTCTGACTTGGGACGATTTACACCAGATGGCCAACCAGATAACTGAATTTGATGATGCGGGTCGCCTGGATGTAGTTGGATTCACTCCCACGTTTGGCAATCCGCCTGTCCACCTTATGTTCCTGACGTTGATCTGGTGTATGGAAAGTGACATGGTCAGTGATGATTTGACTCGTGTTACCATCACCGACAAGGGTGAAGAGGCCATGACCTTCCTGAAACAGGTGATGGATGACCAGGGAGGATATGAGGCAGCAGGCGCCTTTACAAGAGGGCTCAGTCTGGCCGAAGGGATCGATGCCTTTTCGGCAGGCAAGGTTGGCCTGGCCATGCACGGTCAGTGGGTGCTCCGCAATTACGACAAGTACTCCCCGGATCTCGATTTTGGCATGATTCCGGGACCGGTCTTTCCCGAGCATAACGTTCACGCCAACTATGACGGCGGCGGTGGATGGTTTATGTTCAAAGAGGGTGGGCAGCCCGACGATGCCTGGGCCTTAATCGATTTTTCGATGAACGAAGAGTTCTACCTAGAGCATGCCAATCGATTCCACTGGCTGCCGGCGCGCTCGGACGTGGGTATGCAATGGGCCGCTTTCGATGAGCGGCGCGAAGTCTTCGCGTCGACTGCCAATACGGTGCAGTGGATTCCTATATTTGTCGGCATCCTGGAGACGTTGGGGGATCTGGCGACAATGTTTGACAACGTCCTGATTGGCGGTAATGACATTGCCTCCGAATTGCAGATCGCGGAGGAAAAGATCCAGGTGATTCTGGACCGGCACAACGAGTTCCCAGTGCCTTCCTAAGCCAACCCGGGACACAGAGTTGCAGGGCGGGGTTCGGGACTCGGTACAAACGGGTCCTGAATCCTCGCTCGTTCACTTGCGGCCGCGCGCATGCGTGCCAGTTCAGTTACCCCTTTCAGGAATACGGCTGGGGCCCCAGTGACCTATGCTAAATATTGCATTTGGACGGTTCGAAGGAAGACCGCGCAGAGTGGCACGGGCAACTTTCGTTTATTGCTTGCTGATCGGATTGGGTTTCCTCTTTGCGATGCCATTGGTGTGGCTCGCCTCCACTTCGTTGAAGAGCAATGAACAGGTAGGAACGTGGCCTCCTGTATGGATTCCGTACCCGTTCATATGGGAGAACTATGGTGTTGCCTGGACGAGTGGTCACTTTGGTCTCTACTTCTTTAACACGGCGACAATTACAGTACTGGCTACAATAGGCCAGCTTCTCACGGCATCCATGGCCGCCTACGGATTCGCCCGCCTACGCTTTCCGGGCCGCGAATTCCTGTTTGCAGTCCTGCTGGCGACTCTGATGTTGCCATTCGTCGTCACAATGATACCCACTTTCATACTTTTCAAGAACCTGGGCTGGCTAAACTCCTTCAAGCCGCTGATCGTTCCATCGTATTTCGGTGGCGGCGCCTTTTTCATATTTCTGTTGCGCCAGTTTTTCAAGACTTTGCCAACTGAGATGTTTGAGCAGGCCACGATAGACGGCGCCTCAAATTACCGCATCTACTTGCAGATTCTGCTGCCGCTGTCCAAACCCGCTCTCTCGACTGTGGCGATTTTCGGATTCATGCAGCATTGGAATGATTTTCTCGGCCCTCTCATTTACCTGAATAGCCCTGAAAAATTCACTCTGGCGCTGGGCTTGCGGCAGTTTATCCAGCGTACAGAGGTCCGCTATCAGGAGATGATGGCGATGGCATTGATGATGACGTTACCGGTGCTGCTGGTCTTCTTTTTCTTCCAACAGTACTTTATCCGGGGCGTGGTCATGTCTGGCATCAAAGGGTAGTCCTGCAATCGGGGAACCGGCGTCTTCAGGCCGGCCGCCTTGGGGCTTGTTAAGCGCTACACGCGCCAGAAAGGGCGATGAGCAGTGCGTCAGGAAACAGTATCCATAACCGACAGAGCGGCAACCGACTCCCCTCGTTCCAAGCCGCGCAGCGTCTGGACGAGCCCAATTCGGAGGCGGGAAGCTCTGGACGGATTCGTTTTCATATTGCCTTGGTTTCTTGGCCTCCTTATCTTCATCCTGGGGCCGTTTGCCGCCGGCTTTTATTACAGCTTGACCGAGTATGACAGCCTGCTGCCGCCGCAATTTCTGGGCTTGCAGAACTATCATCGCATTCTGTTCGTCGATGATCGCTTCTGGCTTGCCGTGTTCAACACCGTCTGGTATGTATCTGCAGCGGTTGTGCCGCAGGTAATTCTTGGTTTGTTGCTAGCCATCCTTCTCAACCAGAAGGCACGAGGCATCACCGTTTTTCGCACTGTCTTTTTCATGCCTTCCATCGTGCCGATCGTCGCCTCTGTTTCCCTCTTTATTTTCATCCTGCATGATCGATTTGGCCTCCTGAACGAGACTCTATTTCAGGTCTTTGGCATTGTCGGCCCCAATTGGCTCACCAGCCCCGACTGGTCAAAACCTTCGCTGGTGCTCTGGAGCCTGTGGGGTATCGGAGGAGGCATGATCATCTACCTGGCTGGCCTGCAAGGGATTCCGGAAACGCTCTATGAGGCAGCCGCGATCGACGGGGCCGGCGCACTTCGCTGCTTCTGGAAGATAACGATCCCGCTCATCTCTCCAACGATTCTGTTTGTTCTTATCATGGGCATCATCGGCAGTTTTCAAATCTTCACGCCGGTATTCCTCCTTGGCAGCTCAAACTACGGAATGGCCGCTGCCGGGCCAATGGATTCCCTTCTGTTCTGGGTGGTATACATATATAACCAGGGATTCTTTTACTTCCGAATGGGCTATGCCAGCTCTATGGCCTGGCTGTTGTTTATACTGCTGGTGATACTCACACTGGTCCAGTTTCGGCTGGCCGGTCGTTGGGTTTACTATGAAGACGAAGCTGCCATTCAGTAGCGCGGTAGTGGGAAAACGGCCTCACACCCCAACAATTCGACTTTGAGGAGACTCTACTGTGTCAGACAGCCAACTTCGCGTAGGCTTTGGTGAGTCGGATATCAACCCGCCGCACGGCCTCTACATGTGCGGCAGTCTCGACCCGCGCAAGAATGAGGGCACGACCGATCCATTGCAGTCCCACGCGCTGGTCGCAGAGAACAACGGCAGACGGATTGCAATCGTCGGCGTCGACTTGATCGGACTGCCCAAGGAGCTGGCGGACACGATCATCGCTGAAGCCGCCCGCCGTACGGGCATCCCGACGCATGCCATCATGATCTCATGCAGCCACACGCATAGCGGGCCCTATACGGCTGAAAACGTATATTCATCAGATGTGATTGATGGCGACTACCTCTCTACCTTACCCGATCGCATCGCGGCGAGCGTTGAACAGGCCGCCGGACAGGTGGAGCCGGCATCGATGCACATCGGCAGATCTCTGGTTCACCACGGCATCCATAACCGCAGGGTCATCTGCCCGGACGGCAAGGTGATGAACACATGGATGCCTCAGGCGCTCAACGATCTGGACCTCATTCCGCAGGTGTATGGGACGGCCGGACCGGTCGACCCCGAACTTTGGGTCGTTCGCTTTGACAGGCTGGACGGATCGACGTTGGGCGTTTTCTATAACTATTCGCTGCATACCAACTCCAAGAGCGGCACGACCTGGTCAGCGGACTACCCCTGCGTGGTGGCGGAATTCATGCGTGAAGAGTACGGGCCCGAAGTTATCTCTGTCTACACGCCGGGCGCGTGCGCTGACATCAACGTGACGATCGGAGGAGAGCGCTGGCGGGAAGGCGCAACATACTTTGCGGAGCAGGCGGTGGACGCCGCGCGGCGGGCCATTCCGATAAAAGGAGCGATCGCGGTAAGCGCGATCCGCCGGGATATCACCGTCCCGCGGCGGGATCCGGCCGATCATTCGTCTGAGGCAATCGGCAGGCTCAACTGGGGAGGAGCGGGGGGCCGCGCGGATGTTTTTGACCGGCAGGCTGCGTTGGTCGCGTCCTTGCCTGAACAGTGGGATGTTCCCGTGAACGCGGCCCGCATCGGGCCACTGGCGATCGCCTCCAATCCGGGCGAGTTGTTCGTTGAACACGGGCTCTCGATAAAGCGGCGCTCTCCTTTTCCGTATACGGTGGTGGCTGAGCTGACAAACGACCTGGCGATGTACTTGCCGACCGAGGCGGCGTTCAGGCAGGAGGGCTATGAAGCCCTGGTGGGGCCCAATCGGATTGCCTTGGAGGGCGTCGAACGGATCGTGGATACTGCGGTTGAACTGGCGGAAGCGTTGTGGAACGAATAGGCTGTAATGCGATGGTCGATGAGGCCGCTGGACTGATCGATCCGAACATGTGAAGAAGGAGCTGCGAACAGGATGAGCAAGCTACAGACCGGATTTGTGGGATTGCACCGCGGGGGCGGCCTGATGCGCAGTCTGGCCGGTCATCCGCAGGTGGAGGTTGCCGCGCTGTGCGATATTGACGAGGACACGTTGGCCGACACGGGGGCTGCCTTCTCGCTGCCCGACGACAGGATGTTCACGCGGTTTGAGGATTTTGTGAACGCGCCGTTGGACATCATCGTTGTAGCGACGCCGATCGAGTATCACGCCGAGCATTCGATTGCAGCGATGGAGAGCGGGAAGCATGTGTTGTGCGAACAGACGGCGGCGTACACGGTGGCTGACTGTGAGCAGTTGGTGGAAACGGTCCACAGGACGGGACGCGTCTACATGATGGGTGAGAATTACTGCTACTTTCACTACATCCGCGAGTGGCGGGACTGGATCAAGCAGGGCAAGTTGGGCAAGATATTCCACGCGGAAGGTGAGTATATCCACGAGATTGTGCCGCTGCTCAGAAACCCTGAGACCGGCGAGCGCAGATGGCGCTATACACGCGCGCCGATCTGGTACTGTGCCCACTGCCTGGGACCGATTCTTACGCTGATGGAGGACCGCATCGTCAAAGCGACAGGTGTCCACTCCGGAAAGAACATTTACCCCGATGAAGGGCTTGGCTATCTGGACATGGAGGTTGGGCTGTTCCAGACGCAGAAGGGCGCGACGGTCAAGATCCTGCGCAGCCAGGTGGCCCCGCGGCATCCGGACATGATCTTTTACACGCTTTACGGCGAGAAGGGTTTCGTGGAGAACGGCCGCCAGGGCGGATGGGGCGGTACGACGGGCCTGATCTACAGTGAGGATGAGGCCACTGAGCAGGAGGGCGCGCGGCAGATCGAGTGCCCGACGGTGGACCCGAATGCGCCTGAAGAGGCGCGGCGCGGCGGGCACGGCACGTCAGAGTACTACATGGTGCGGGACTTCATCGACGCCATTTTGCACAACACGAAGCCGCCCATCGACGTAGCACGTGCGCTGGACTTTACTATCCCGGGCATCATCGCTCACGAATCGGCGATGCAGGGCGGGAAGTGGCTGGACGTTCCGCTTTTTTGAGATTGCCTGATGTGCTGCAAATCCAATGCAAGCTACGGATGAGGGCGATCAGTCGAACTCGTCGGCCGCTTTTTCGGCGAAGGCCTGGTTGTTCTGCTTTTCTGCTTTGGGCTGCGCACCTGAGCGGCGGCGGCGTTTGCGTCCTTTGCGGCGGGGTTTGGGTCTCTCGGGCGAGATCTCATCCTGGAGGATGACGGGGTAGGGAGCAAAGACGGCCTGATCCTCGTCGCTGTCGGCGAAGTAGATGCGCTCGCGGCGGAGCGTGCGGGCGTAGTCGTCGAAGCCGAGGGCGTCGACAAGCTCGTCGGGGCGGCCGGTTGCGCCGGGACGTATTTGTACCCGTAGCAGGATACGATGCTCGCCCGCGGCGGCGTCGAAGCCGGTATAGCGCAGCTCGAGTACGAGCGGGCGCATGTTGTAGCTATAGCGCTGGCCGTGCCGCTCCCGCTCTCGCCAGACTTCCTTCAGCTCCAGGAACGCCTCGATTTTGGTTTGCAACGCCGATTCTGACACCTCTCCTTCGTCGGCGTAGATAATAATCGTGTAGTCGGCGCCGATTGTCAGGGACTGCGGCGACACGGTTTTGAAAGGCACCTCGGTTGCGTTGAGCAGTTGCACACCGGGGGGTAGCTTTTCACGAATCCGCATCGTTAATTCGTCAAGCGGCACGGGCGGGCTGAACGCCACGTCGAGCAGTTCGCGCACGCCGGTCATGCCGAGGCCGAGCGGCGCGGCAAACTGGATATGCGGCTGTGGGTTGAAGCCGCGCTTGTAGAGGAGCGGCAGGTTGGCGCGGCGCAGGGTGCGCTCCCAAAGGCGCGACTCATCCTGGTGACTGATGAATTTGATGGACTCGCCCTTCTCGTAGGTGATGCGGACGCGCTGGCGGGCGGTCTCATCGGGTATGACAGATTGCTGGGGCGGGTGGCGGGTCAACGCCATCAGACGGTCTCCGCTTCGGCAATCCGCTGGCTGACGGTGCCGTGACGGCGCTGGGGCACGCGCTCGTCGAACTGGCCCGCGGCCTCTTCCAATTGAATAAGCTGGGAGGGGTCGGCGCCGGAGCCGGCAGGGAGAGACACGCCGGCCGCTTTCATATCGTCGTTGAAATAGAGAGGAACCGGCACGACATCGACGGGCTGGCGGGCCTTGTCTTTGCCCAAAGGCGGACAGCACCAGGCTTCATCCGGCGCTTCACGGCGCTGCTCCTTGAAGAAGCCCAGAATCCCACAAGAGAAGCAGTGTTCTCGGCAATCATCCACGACGCCGCCGGCATAGGTGTGCAGATATTCCTGCGCCAGGAACTCCTTGTTCAGCCCGGCTGAAATATGCTCCCAGGGGAGGATCTCGTCGAGGGGGCGCTGCCGGCGGGCGAACCAGTCCATCTCCAGGTTGCAGTCGGCAAAAGCCTGCCGCCAGAGGTCGAAGCGGAAATACTCACCCCAGGCGTCAAGTTTCGCACCCAGTTCCCAGGCGCGTTGTATGACATCGCCGAGTCTGCGGTCGCCGCGGGTGAGGAAGGCTTCGACCAGGGTTTCGGGCGGATCGTTCCAGGTGAAATGGATGCCAGGATCTTTCAGCTCCTGCTGCAAGAGGCGGATCTGCTGGCGGATGGTCGACTCTTCTTCCATCGGCACCCATTGGAAGGGCGTGTGGGGCTTGGGAACGAGCGTGCTGACGCCGATACGTACGTTGGCCTTGTTGCCGAGGACGCGGCGGCCAACGGCCAGCACCTGCTTGGAAAGATCGGCGATGGCCTGGACGTCTTCGAGCGTCTGCGTAGGGTGGCCGATCATGAAGTACATTTTGATCGTCTTCCAGCCGCGGCGGTAGACCTCCTCAGCGGTCTGCAACAGATCATCGTCGGCAATTGGCTTGTTGATGATATCGCGCAGACGGTCGGTGGCGGCTTCGGGCGCGAAGGTGAAGCCGGAGCGACGCCGCCCCTTTTCGAGCAGGTCCATCAGGTCGACGCTGAAACTCTCTATGCGCAGGCTGGGCAGGCCGACGGACAGCTTGCGAGCGCCGTGCTTCTCCATGGTGCGCCGCACCAGCTCCTCGACGTAGGTGTAGTCGCTGCTGCTCAGGCTGAGAAAGCTGACCTCCTCGAAGCCGCAGTTGGCGATCATCTCGTCGACTGCCTGCAGGACCTCTTCAACGGGCCGCTCGCGCACGGGGCGGAAAATCATGCCGGCCTGGCAGAAGCGGCAGCCGCGCGTGCAGCCGCGCATGATTTCGATGGCGGCGCGGTTGTGGACGACATTGATGAAGGGCACGATGAATTTGGTCACCGGCGGCGGCATCACGGTTACCACCCGCTTCATTATGGTGGCGGGGGCGTCGGCATGGGTGGGGCGAATCTCGGCGATGGTGCCGTCGGCGGCGTAGCTGGCTTGGTAGAGCGCGGGCACGTAGACGCCGGGGATGCTCGCGAGCATGGCCCAAAGCTGACTGCGGGCCGGGGCTGGCTGTTCCGATGTGGCGCCGAACTGCTTCTTCCACTGCTCGTGAACGTCGATGATTTCGAAGATTACTTCCTCCCCTTCGCCGATGACCATTGCGTCGAAGAAGGCGCTCATCGGCTCCGGGTTGTAGCAGCCGGAGCCCCCGGCAATCACAAGGGGGTGGGAGGCGTCACGGTCGGCGGCGCGCAGGGGAATGTGCGCCAGGTCGAGCATGGTGAGGACGTTGGTATAGAGTTGCTCGTAGGGGAGCGAGAAGGCAAGGATGTCGAAATCGGTGACCGGGTGGCGGGTCTCGAGCCCGAAGAGGGGGATGCCGTCACGGCGCATTACGGTCTCGAAGTCGCTCCACGGGCAGTAGATGCGCTCGGCCAGGAGATCTTCCCGTTTGTTGATCAGGTCGTAGAGGACCATCAGCCCGAGGTTGGAGCCGCCCAGTTCATAAATATCCGGAAAGGCGAGGGCGATCTTGCTGCGGATGGCGGGGGCGTCCCAGTCTTTGGCGACGCTGTTGAGTTCGCCGCCGGTATAGCGGGCGGGCTGGGTCACTTTGTGCAGGACGCGGTCAAGGGCGCGTGAAATCTGCCTGGGCGTGGAAAACATATTCACTTCCTTCTCGTCTGCCGACCGGCCACGCCGCCTTATGGGGCGGTCATGTTTTGCGGTCGGGCGGGATTCGAACCCGCTTAATGCCAAGGGCACAGGTGCGGCGCGGCGCAGTGCCATGGCGAATAGGAATCCGGCTTGTGTGCGAAGACGGCCGGAGATGCCTTCATTATAGAAGCACCCAACGAGAGGATCAAATCTGTCTGGTCAGCCGTTTTGACTTTCGTTCACTGCTTTCGTATACTGACTGCTGTCAGGGCTATTACGAAATGTTTGCCCCGTTCGTCTAGAGGCCCAGGACACCACCCTCTCAAGGTGGAGACAGGGGTTCGACTCCCCTACGGGGTACAGGAACAGGAAATCCCGCTGAAATCAGCGGGATTTTCTTTTTTTCTAGAACCGGCAGTGAAGCGAAACGCGGCCTCAGTCGACAGCGATGATGGCTTCGATTTCGACGGCCCAGTTGGCGGGCACGGTGAGACCGATAGCGCTGCGGGCGTGGCGCCCGGCGTCGCCGAATAGCTCGATGAACAGTTCGCTGCAGCCGTGGATGACCGAGGGCGTGTCGTTGAAGTCCGGGCCGACGTTGACCATGCCGAAGACCTTGACGACCTGACGGACGTTGTCCAGCCCGGCGATGGAATGGACGGCTTGGAGGATGCCGAGTGCGCAGAGCTGCGCGGCGCGGTAGCCCTCTTCGGTGGTCAGGTCCTGCCCGACTTTGCCCATGATCTCCTCATCGCCGAAGCGGGAGACCTGGCCGGAGACGTAGACATGGTCGCCGGAACGGACGGCGGCCATCAAGTTGCCGCCGTCGAGGTCGATCTTTTCAAGTTCGTAACCCATTTCTTTCAGTTTTGCCAGATAAGACACGTTTTGCTCCTGTGAGTTGTTGCCCGCGCGGCGAATTGCGGCGCGGTTGGGTAGCGGATAGATGGAAAAGGCGTTGCTCGTGTGCGTTATGTTGCCGGTGACAGAACAGGTGCCCCTTTGGCGCGCTGGTAGAGGTCGGCGAAGTCGGAGGTGCCGTCGTCGTCGAGATATTCCGTCTGGACGCCGCGCTCGTAGATGGGCTGGTTGGCGGTGCGCCAATAGTTCCACATGCTCGAACCCTGACTGAAGCTCGTGTCGGCGAAGTAGACGCGCACGCCGTTGGCGCGGCTGTAGCGGATGAGGCGGCGCGGCAGGCTGAAATCGGCGACGTCGACGCGATAGGTGTCTAGAGCGTCATCGTCGATGGTTATACCTAGTCCCGGAGCTTCAGGGGTTTGGGCGTAGCCGCCGACGACGGGGATGCGCTGGTCGAGTAGGTTATGCTGGTAGAGTTCGTGGCAGTTGATGGCGGGCCACTGGGCGTGGCTGAGGACGGCGCCGAGATGGAGGGCCATGGTGGTGGTGAGGCCTGTGCCGACCATCTGGATGAAGAAGGGCATGTTGGCGGTGGCGGCGGAGATGCCGGACTTCAGCACGTTGGTAACGCCGCCGGCGATGACAAAGCCGTCGCAGTAGCCGTGCTGAATGGCGACCGCGCCGGGCACGCCGCCGTAGTGGTGGGCGATGGGCGTGCGCACTTTTTCGCGCAGGAGGCGGTTGCCGTCGAGATCGTTCGCTTGGATCGGCCCTTCCCAGATCGAGATTTTGGGGAAGTCGGCTTCCAGTTCGCGCAGGACGGGCACGGCGGTGGATACGTCGAGAAGGAAGTCGTTCCAGTCGCAGTCAATGTGGAACCAGGCTGGCGTGGCGTCGCTGATGCGTTGGACAGTCTCGTAGACGTCATGCCAGGGGCGGGTCTTGATCTTGATGGAGGTGAAGCCGAGGTCGGCGGCGACGCGGGCCTCCTCTTCGTAGGCAGCGGGACCCATGTCGTGGTCCCAGAAGGAAACGGGACACCAGTCGCGCACTTTGGGGCCCAGGAGGCGGTGGACGGGCACACCTGCTATTTTGCCGGCGGCATCGAAGAGGGCCATTTGCAGGCCGGCCCCGAGGGAGTCATCCCACATCAGGTCGAAGGGCGACTGGCCGATGACGCGGTCGGTGTCTTCGACACGTCCCCAGGTGTAGTTCTGGATGGTTTCGCCGTAGGCGACGGTACCGTCGTCTAGGGTGAGGCGGATGATTTCCGATTCAGACCAGCGGTGGACGTTGGCGCGTTCCATCTCGCGGCGCACGCGGTCGACCATCGGGATGACGAGGAGAATGCGTTCGACGTCTGTGATTTTGGCGGTGGCTGTCATTGGGTGCTCCTGTGGGGTGGATTCAGGCTGGGCGCGTGGGATGGGTCGGTTTGAGGGGATTCTAACATGGCTCGTGTTGATCCCCTTATGCTGAATCGTTCATTTGTCGAAACTACTCAGCCGCAACTGATTTGCAACCCTGAACGAGGCGAGCAAGGGAGTTCTTTCTCCCCTCATTGTTGTATTTTGGGCGGTCGGGCCTTCGGCCCTCCCTTGTGCAGGGGCT
>MPML01000036.1 GCA_002238445.1 Caldilineaceae bacterium bin5 | reverse complement strand
TAGACTCCGTTCGCCAGACACGATGCCGGGGAAGAGCACACACGGTCGGTGAGGGATGGTTTTGTAGGGGGGCGTTGCGGGGGCGCGGAACTGCAGGGGAACTGCGGGGGAACTGCAGGGGAACTGCAGGGGAACTGCGGGAAAACTGCAGGGGTTAGGGGGATGAGACTGCAGAGGGGGAATAGACTCCGTTCGCCAGACACGATGCCGGGGAAGAGCACACACGGTCGGTGAGGGATGGTTTTGTAGGGGGGCGTTGCGGGGGCGCGGAACTGCAGGGGAACTGCGGGGGAACTGCAGGGGAACTGCGGGAAAACTGCAGGGGTTAGGGGGATGAGACTGCAGAGGGGGAATAGACTCCGCTCGCCAGACACGATGCCGGGGAAGAGCACACACGGTCGGTGAGGCATGTTTTTGTAGGGGGCGTGGCGGGGGCGCAGCCCCTGCACAAGGGAGGGCCGAAGGCCCGACCGCCAAAAATACGACAATGCGGGGAGAGAGAAAACCTCTGCTCGCCTCGATCAAGGTTGCGAATCAGTTGCGGCTGAGTAGTTACGAACATTCCTAAGAACGGTCGCTCCCGCGCTACACATAAAGCTCTCAAAATTATGCTTTCTGTATTTACAACGGGTATCATTAGCAAAACCCGTCAGGACGCTGGCAAGGCCGGCAGCAAGAGACCGCTCCGGCCCGCCCAGCACAGAACGTCACAGCCAGACCATTGCAAGAGGGGGCGAAATGGCTCGACAGGATTACTTCAACGCACGCGATACGCTCCACACGCGCTCCGGGCCGGTGACCATCTACCGGCTCGATGCTCTGGAGAAGGTCTCCTCAGCCAACGTGAACCGGCTGCCCTTCTCGATCAAAGTGCTGTTGGAAGCGGCTCTGCGTCAGGCCGAAGGCTTCGAGATCACCCGCGAAGCGATTGAAACTATCGCCAATTGGGGGCCGGATACCGCCGGCAAAGTTGAAATTCCATTCAAGCCGGCGCGGGTTATCCTGCAGGACTTTACGGGCGTGCCCAGCGTCGTCGACCTCGCCGCGCTGCGCAGCGCGATGGCACGTATGGGCGGGGACGCCAACAAGATCAACCCGGTCGTGCCGGTCGACCTTGTTATCGACCACTCCGTGCAGGTCGATCGGTTCGGTTCGGCCGCGGCGCTCTTATTCAACGCTGAGCGCGAGTTTGAGCGCAATCGCGAGCGTTATGAGTTTCTCAAATGGGGCCAGCGCGCCTTCGACAACTTCCGTGTCGTGCCGCCCGCTACCGGCATCGTCCATCAGGTAAACCTGGAGTATCTGGCAAGCGTGGTGCAGACCTCGCCTGACGGTGACGCGGCCGCGCCCGAGGCTTACCCCGACTCCCTCGTCGGTACGGACTCTCACACCACCATGATCAACGGGCTCGGCGTCCTTGGCTGGGGTGTCGGCGGCATCGAGGCCGAGGCGGTCATGTTGGGCCAGCCCATCTACATGCTGATGCCGGACGTCGTCGGCTTCAAGTTGACCGGCGCACTGCCGGAGGGCGCAACGGCCACCGACCTGGTGCTGCGGGCGACCGAAATGCTGCGGCAGCAGGGCGTTGTCGGCAAGTTCGTCGAATATTTCGGACCCGGTCTGGGCCAGTTGAGCCTGGCTGATCGCGCGACTCTTGCCAACATGTCACCCGAATACGGCGCAACGATGGGATTCTTCCCAGTTGATAAGGAGACGTTGCGCTATCTTGAAAACACAGGCCGCGACCCGGAAGCGATCGATCTGGTTGAACGCTACTGCAAGGAGCAGGGCCTCTTCCATACCGAAGGCGCGCCCGACCCGGTATTTGGCGAGACCCTTGAACTCGACATGGACACGGTGCGACCCAGCCTGGCCGGTCCGAAACGACCCCAGGATCGCATCGCTCTGTCGGATATGAAAGCCAAGTGGAGTGGGATGCTCTCGGCGCCTGTTGGCCCGCAGGGCTTTGGTCTCGAGAGCGCGGAACTGGACAACCGCGCCCAGGTCAACTTCAAGGGCACCGACTTCCCGCTGGAGCATGGCGACGTAGTGATCGCCGCCATCACCTCCTGCACCAATACCAGCAATCCTTCGGTAATGATCGGCGCGGGCCTGCTCGCCAAGAAGGCGGTGGAGCGCGGTCTGGACGTGAAACCGTGGGTCAAGACGAGCCTTGCCCCCGGATCGAAGGTCGTCACAAGCTACCTGGAGGCGAGCGGTCTGATTCCCTATCTCCAGGCCCTGAACTTTCATACTGTCGGCTACGGTTGCACCACCTGCATCGGCAACAGCGGGCCCCTGCCGCAACCGATCCGCGACGCGATCCACGATTCCGATCTGGTGGCCGCGTCGGTTCTGAGCGGCAACCGCAACTTCGAAGGCCGCATCGGCCCCGATGTTCGCGCCAACTTCCTGGCCTCGCCGCCGCTTGTCGTCGCCTACGCTATCGCCGGCACCGTCAACATCGATCTGGACAACGACCCCCTGGGCTACGACCCGACCGGCGAGCCTGTCTTTTTGCGCGATGTATGGCCCAGCCAGGAGGAGATTCAGGCCGAAATCAACCGCAGTCTCAAACCTGCGCTCTTCCGCCAGCAGTACGCCAACGTGTTCACAGGCAATGAAGAATGGAACGCAGTGCCGATCTCCGGCGGCGACCTCTACGCCTGGAGTGCTGACAGCACGTATATTCAGGAGCCTTCTTTCTTCCAGGATATGGGCACTGATTTGCCGCCGGTGCAGCCCATCGTCGGCGCGCGCGTGCTGGCGGTCATGCCGGACAGCACAACCACCGACCACATCAGCCCCGCCGGCGCCATCGCGCCGGACAGCCCGGCAGGACGCTACCTGACCGAGAAGGGCATTCCCCGCTCGGAATGGAACAGCTACGGCAGCAGGCGAGGCAACCACGAGGTTATGATGCGGGGCACATTCGCCAATATTCGCATCAAGAACCAGATGCTCGACGGCGTCGAAGGCGGCTACACCGCCTATATTCCCTCCAGCGGGCAGATTACCGATGCCTCCGGCACGCCTACCGAAATGGCCATCTGGGACGCAGCTGCCCAATACCAGCAGGAAGGCACACCCCTGATCATCCTTGCCGGCAAGGAGTATGGCACAGGCTCCAGCCGCGACTGGGCCGCCAAGGGACCGTGGCTGCAGGGCGTAAAGGCCGTGATTGCCGAGAGCTTCGAGCGCATCCATCGCTCCAATCTTGTCGGCATGGGCATCCTCCCCTTGCAGTTCAACGACGGTCAGAATATGGAGTCTCTGGACCTCAGCGGCTTCGAAACATTCGATATACTGGGCCTGACCGAAGAGATGGCACCAAACCAGGAGTATACGGTTCGCGTCACCCGTGAACGAGGAATAGTGACAGAATTCCGCGCCACCAGCCGGCTGGATACGCCTGTTGAAGTGAACTATTACAAGAACGGCGGGATTCTGCACACCGTCTTGCGGCGTCTCGTCAAGGAAGACTGAAAAAGGATATATTCCCCATGGCTGTACGCACTGAAGGAAAGCAGGAACGGTATCAACTTTCGGGCTGGGACCTCTCGGCCCTCGTGCCGCCCGATCCCGAGGCCAACGGGTCCGGCATACCTACCCCTTCCACCGCCGCAATTGAAGAGATGCTGGCGCAGGTCGAGCAGAAGGTCACTGCCTTCGAATCGCTGCGAGATGTGCTCTCAGAGAAGATGGAGCCGGCCAAGCTGATCGACGCGATGCGACAGTACGAAGAGATCTCCGAACTGGTCTACCGCCTCGGATCCTACGGCAGTCTCTGGTTCTCTTCTGACACACAGTCGCCCGACGCCCTCACCTACACCAACCGCATGCAGCAGTTTATGGCGGAAGTACAGAACCGTACGCTCTTCTTCAGCCTGTGGTGGAAGGCCCTGGATGACGAGCACGCCGAAGCCATGCTTCCGGATGCAGAAAACTACGCCGACTTCCGGCACTTCCTGGAGACCATGCGTCTTTCCAAGCCTTTTATGCTGGAAGAAACCGCCGAAAGCGTCATCAACCTGAAAGATACAAATGGTAGTAACGCAATCGTCACCATCTACTCGATGCTGACCAACCGGCTCGAGTTCGAATTGGAGGTGGATGGCGAGGTGAAGCGGATGACCCGCGAAGAAGTCATGACCTACGCCTACTCCACTGACCCCGACATGCGGGCCGCCGCCTACCAGTCCATCTATAAGGTCTACAAGGAAGAGGCTCCGATTCTGGCGCAGATCTACATCAATCTGATGCAGGACTGGCACAACGAGAATGTCACGCTGCGCAACTACGATTCACCAATTGCTGTGCGCAATCTCAGAAACGACGTCCCTTATGAGGCTGTCGAGGCCCTGTTGGAAGTCTCCCGCCGCAACGCACCTCTCTTCCAGCGTTATTTCTCACTTAAAGCCAAGTGGCTGGGGGTGGACAAGCTGCGGCGCTATGATATCTATGCGCCGTTGGCCAGTTCGTCGAAAGACATACCCTACGAAGATGCGGTCGAGCAAGTCCTCGATACCTTTAAGAACTTTGATCTCGATTTCGCCGCCAAAGCCCAGCGCGTTTTCGACGACAACCATGTTGACAGCGAGGTTCGCAAGGGCAAGAGAGCCGGCGCCTTTTGCGCTACTGTTCTGCCGAGCATCACTCCCTACGTGCTGCTGAACTATACCAACAAGGTGCGAGACGTGGCCACGATCGCCCATGAATTGGGCCATGCCGTCCACAGCATGATGGCGGAGGAACACTCGGTCCTGACCCAACACTCCACTCTGCCCCTGGCCGAAACTGCCTCGGTCTTCGCCGAGATGGTGATGAACGAACAGCTGCTCGCGGAGGAAAAGGACCCACTGGTCCGGCGAGAGATTCTGGCTGCCAGCGTTGACGACATCTACGCCACCGTGTTGCGGCAGGCATTCTTCGTGATTTTTGAGAATACCGCTCACAAGGCGATCCAGGAGAATGCTTCGCCCCAGGACCTGAACCGCCTCTATCTCGAGAATCTGCAGGAACAGTTCGGCGACAGCGTGGAGGTGTCAGACGAATTCCAATATGAATGGATCAGCATCCCTCATATCTATCACACTCCCTTCTACTGCTATGCTTACAGTTTCGGCCAGCTGCTGGTTCTCTCCCTCTACCGGCGCTATCAGCTGGAGGGCGATGCCTTCAAGCCGGGCTATCTGAAATTGCTGGCTCGCGGCGGTTCGGCACGGCCGCAGGAGATTCTGGAAGAGGCGGGCATTGATATGACCGATCCTGATTTCTGGCAGGCGGGCTTCGATGTGATCCGCGAGATGATCGATGATTTGGAAGCGATGACAATTTCCTGACGCACGTCCTGTTGCAAACCAAGAGTTCCATATAGAAAATCAGAGGCGCCCTCAGACCTGAGGGCGCCTCTTGTTTTTTTGTGAGCGCCGGTCACAGGAATCCGGCTTCCGTCCCTGATACCCTGGAGTTTCCGCGGACTCGCGCGGCGCCAAAGGAGAGTTCTGCCATGTCCTTCGTGGACAGCTCTTACAATGATTTTGCCAATCTCAGATCAGACAATCGTCGTAACTACCACGCCATAAACGATGTGCAATCTCACTGAATCAGGATTTTCAGGAATGGCGTCGCTCGTTCTTCGCGCCGTTCGCGCCACCGGCAGTGCCGGTGCGGCTCAACCCCTGGCAGGCCAGGTTAACATTCGATCGCGGTTATGTTCTGGGGTCAGGCTAAGCCCTTTTCTCCCAAACATTGGGCAAGCCCACCACAACTGAGGTATCCTGTGTTTCTACCAACCGTTTGCTACAGCTATTGAGGATTCCAAATTGATCGCCAGTATTTCATTGGGTCAGGTCTTCAGCACGTTTTCAAGACGTCCAAGGGCACCTAGAGAGCGGAAGAGACTTACGCATGATTTCAAGACCCGTACTCTAATGCTATGCTCGGAAAGGCACCCAATAAGCAGTGCGTTTGGGTCACCCTCTCCCTTCTGGTCTGAAATTCATACAAAGTTAAGATACTTATTAGCTAGACCACAGCTATCAGATCTTCATTCCAATTCTCATTTTGAAGATATTGAAGTGTTTCTACGCAGTTGCACTGACGAAAACTTCTTGGACTTCATTGAATACATTTTTCAGACACAAGAAGCCCCTCCTCCTTTTGACCCTCGTCCTGAAATAGGTCATGTGCTCCCATCCGAAATCAATAAATTCTTCGACCTCTGTGTGCTCCCATATTATGTGACTGACTATGACTGGGAATCCAATCGGGCTCGCGGGGAGACTTCATCGCGACTCGTAGCCCGACCCCAAATCATCACTCGTGATAGTGAAGTGATACACGAGATGGCAACTGAACCATCCCGAAATCTGCTACGGGCACCGCGTTGGAAAACCGCAAATGAAGAATTCTCGAAGGCACTTCAACATTACCGCAAGAATGAGTGGGAAGACTGCGTAGCTATGTGTGCAAGCTCCCTTGAAAGTGTAATGAAAATTGTCTGTAAAGAGAAGGGTTGGGAGAAGAAGCCAGATAGCCTTCAAGCAGCCCAGCTGCTCAAGGTTGTCGTAACGAAATCAAATTTGGACCCTTATTACGTGAAGCTGCTCGAACTCCCTCACGTGATAAGGAACACAAGAAGCAACGTTCATGGCAGAGGCAACCTGCCCACGACCCTGCCCCAACACGTGGCACAGTTCGTTGTGAATATGACCTCCTCTACCATTCTGCTTATAGTAGAAGAGGCCAATTTATAATCGTCGAGCTAAATGGGAGAAACAAACTCCCGCATAGAAGCTGTGCCCATGTCGTCACCACAGTTTTTTTCTTGGGGTAATACCTTCCGCAGTTCCTCTTGGCCAGCATCATGGTGATCTCGCTACATCCCCAAATTTACCAATTTGGCAATCCCACAGAAAAGGCGATGCTTGCTTGAAGGAAAGTCGTCAAGAACAGGAACCTCTATAACCAAGTATTTTTCCTCTAAACCCATCACCATACCCCTCACGTGAAGCCTGCTACACTCCCACAGGAACACACCTCCCCCCACTCCTGCAAACCAAATGCTTTTGACTACCAACTATTTGTCTCCCGCCCCGGTGAAAAGGTTCCGGAAGGAAATCGTCAAGTCGCGTACAGTTATCGCAAGAGTTTTGTGTGATTCACTTCGTTTCTTCATTGCTTTACTGAAATCTATCACAAGGGTAGAGATGGCCTCCTGTTCCTCCTCGACAAGGCCCATCTGCCTCTCTAGTTCCCAGAGACGCTTTTCGTTAGGGTCACTCAATTTGCCCCCTCCGAAAGATTAAACAAGCCCACCACAGTTGTGGCAGGCTTGTTTCTAACCGAGCCCAATTACATACCTCCGTCTAAGCATCACGAGGTACAATGTGACGATCTCTTCCAATACCGATATGTTCGCAGGTGTGCATGAACGTTTGGTTGGGAGAATCTCCCACACCGACTCGCCTAGACTTTTCCAAGCTAGTGAGTCTACACTGATAATATGGAACACTAGGGCACCTTTCGAAATCAGTCTCCCACTCTTGATACCCGAATTCATCATCCACCCTATCTGCATACAGAATCCACAGAGATTCTTTTTGATTCAAATTGTCAGCTACGCAAAAAATCTGTGAAGTTTGGCGTATAAGCCTCCCCTTTAGGCGGCGGCGACGGGTTGCTGAAACCGCACGGCTGGTATGACGACGAACGGTCGATGAGGCATGGAACTGAAGTAGATAGTGGCTAGAGACAGGAGCGGCGCTGGCAGGACGCGTTTTGTAGGGGGCGTTGCGGGGGCGCAGCCCCTGCACAAGGGAGGGCGCTTGCGCCCGACCGCCCAGATGCAAAAAGAGAGTAAACAGCTGCGCTCGCCTCGTTCAGGATCGCAAAAAAAGTTGGGGCTGCGTAGTTTCGTTTTTCGATTGAAATGGGGACCAGGAAGAAACAGGGGAATCTACGTGGTTGTGCGCACAGCCCGAAGGCGTTGGCGGAGCGTCGCTTATCCTCGCTAATCCTCGCTCTTGCTATCCTACCAGGCGCCGGACCTCCAGCACATTGGGCAGCCGTTCAATCCGTGTCATGATGCGGGTTAACTGCGAAATATTCGATAGCTGCAGGGTCGCGTTGATCAGGGCCATATTGTTCTTCATGCCCGTCACCGCCTCTGCCGACTGCATGTTGATCTTCTCATCTGCTACCAGGCCGGTAACGTCCCGCAACAGGCCGGCGCGGTCGTAGGCCTTGACCTGGATGCTGACCGGGTACATCTCCTCGCTTTTGGCGCCCCACTGCACCTCGACCAGCCGCGCATGGTCCGCACGTTGGATCAGAGACGCAATGTTCGGACAGTTGGTTTTGTGTATGGAAACGCCGCGCCCTTTTGTTACATAGCCGACGATTGGGTCGCCTGGGACAGGGTTACAGCAGCGCGCCGGATGCGCCAGGACGCCGTCCAGACCGGCTACCTGCACACCATCGATCGAGACGGTTCGTTGGGGCGGCCGCTTGACCGGCTGCTCTGGTTCTTCTTCGCTCTGCTGGCTGCGTTCATGTTCGATGACACGCTGGGCAATGGTCTGGCTCGTCACATCGCCATAACCGATCGCAGCCAGAAAATCGTCCAGGTCTTCAAAACCGCAAGTGCGGGCTACGGCATCGAAAGGCTGGGCCACGCTCAGCCTCTTCAGGTCCTTTTCCAGGATCTGGCGTCCTTGGGCGATGTTCTCGTCCCTCGCCTGTTTGCGGAACCAGGTGCGGATCTTTCCCCGCGCGCGCGTGGTGGCGACATAGCCCATGTTCGGGTTGATCCAGTCACGGCTGGGACCGCCCCGCTTGGCCGCAATGACCTCTACCTGGTCACCATTCTGCAGCTCGCATTCCAATGGCACCAGCCGCCCGTTCACCTTCGCGCCGCGGCAGCGGTGTCCCAACTCTGTGTGAACCCGGTAGGCGAAGTCGATCGGCGTCGAGCTGCTGGGCAGATCGATTACATCTCCGCGCGGCGTGAAGACGTAGACCCGATCCTGGAACACGTCCGTCTTCATCCCGCTGACGAACTCCTGGGCATCGGTCACGTCCTGCCGCCATTCCATCAGCTGGCGAATCCAGGCGATCTTGTTGTCCAGGTAGTGATTGGGCTGTTTGTTCTCCTTATAGCGCCAGTGGGCGGCGATGCCGAACTCGGCTACCTGGTGCATCTGGTGCGTCCGGATCTGCACCTCCATCGGCCTGCCATTTGAGCCGACTACAGCTGTGTGCAGGCTGCGATACAGATTGTCCTTCGGATTGGCGATGTAGTCGTCGAATTCGCCGGGTATAGGCCGCCAGCGGCTATGGACTACGCCCAAAGTCGCGTAGCAGTCGGCTATCGAATCGACGATAATGCGGAAGCCGTGGATATCATAGATCTGGTCGAACGGCACATCCTTGCGCCGCATTTTTCGATAGATGCCGTAGATGTGCTTGGGACGCCCGTTGATCTCCGCCTTGATGCCAGATTCAATCAGCGCCTTTGCCAGCGTCTCGCGGGTTTCATCCATCCAACTGACCCGCTCGGCCCGCTTCTGGTCCATCGCCCGCGACAGATTGCGATATGTTACCGGCTCGAGATAGCGGAAACTGAGGTCCTCCAACTCCCACTTGATCTGCCAGATTCCCAGTCGATTGGCCAGCGGCGCGAAGATTTCGAGCGTCTCGCGGGCAATGCGGCGCCGCTTGTGTTCCGGGTGGCCTTCCAATGTCCGCATATTGTGGACCCGGTCTGCCAGCTTGATGAGCACCACCCGGATGTCCTCGACCATAGCCAGGAACATCTTTCGCAGGCTTTCCGCCTTCTCATCGGCAACGCTGTGGCGCATATTGCTCAACTCTTTGATGCGATTGAGCTTGGTAACGCCGTCGACTAATTCGGCAACATCCAGGTTAAAGTTCTTTTGCAGATATTCGATTGTGTAGACTGAATCTTCCACCACGTCGTGCAGAAGGGCAGCCGCCAGCGTGTCTGCGTCCAACTGCAGTTCCGACAGAATCTTGGTAACTTCGATAGGGTGCAGGATGAAAGGCTCGCCGGTCATGCGCGCCTGTTCACGATGGGCGTCGCTTGCGACCAGGTAGGCGCGCAGAATCCTTAACCTCTCGTCCGCGCTGAAACTGTCAGGCAGACTCGTGTACAATTCTTCGAGCGCTTTGATTTCGTGAAGATTCAGCAACGGCTGAAGGAATAACTTGCCGCCGCTGACAGGGGGGATGGCCTCAAGCGGAATGCTCCGCAGAAGCGGGCTATCCGTAGGCAGGCCGTTTTTCTCTGTGTTTGTAAGGTCGGGCAGGTCGCTGGGGTCCGCAGCAGTGAGGTCCGGCGCCAGTTCAGTGCCAGCCATTGTTATATCTTTCGGCTACGTCCTTTCAGAGTATTCAATGTTCTTTGACCAAGCTTTACTCTTCCTCTTCAAGTCGGCCTGCATTATAGCAGGGAATAGACTAGTCCCGCAATGCCTCGATTTAATCCCTACTTATGCCGGTAACCAGCCGCCCATCTGTGGCTATTTCCCTCAATTACACTGGAAATACACTGATCGGGCCTTCAACCAGGCAGCCTGTCAGCTCCAGAATCCTCAAGAAAATGCTATGGCACGAATTCCGTGCAAAACACCTACGACCCGACTATGAAGTGACGCGCATCGTCAGACCGACCAGCGCGAGGCCTGGCCCGCTGCAAAACTCACGCCGCGGCTTGCTGGCTTGGTTCTCGGGATCGGGTACTCGGGCACCACAACTGTTGCCGTTCAACCCAAAAAGTCCGCCACCAGTTTCTGAATGGCAGGGCGCGGATATTCGGTTGTGTCGAACCAGTGGATGTCGGGGATGCGTCGGAACCAGGTGTACTGGTGGCGAACGAAACGGTGCGTTTCGATCTGGATGCGCTCTACGGCTGCCGCCAGCGTGATATCTCCATGCAGATAGGCGGCAATCTCCTGGTAGCCCAGGCTGGAGAGGGCTGGCAGATCTGGCGAATAGCCTGCCGCCAGAAGCGAGGCCATTTCCTCCACCAGACCGGCGTCTATCATATCGTGAACGCGCTGGTCGATGCGCTCATGCAGTAGTGGCCGCGGCAGGTCCAGGCCGATTTTGAGGATGCGGTAGGGCGGCGGCGTTGCCGCTTCCAGGTCGCTCTTTCTGCGCCCCGTGGTCTGCACGATCTCCAGCGCACGGATGACCCGGCGTAGATTGTTGGGGTGAATTTGCGCGGCGGCTACGGGGTCCGACGCCTGCAGCCGCGCGTGCAGCGCGGCGCGTCCGTTTTCGTGTGCGAAGCCCTCAAGTTCGCTCCGCAAAGCCGGGTTGGGCGCGACCTCGGGAATCTGCAGCCCTTCCGTCACTGCCCTCAGATACAGGGCTGAGCCACCCACGAGAAAGGGCACGCGCCCTCGCCGGTGGATTTCGTCTATGACGCTGAAGGCCATCTGTTGATAGGTCGCCAGCGCCATTTGCTTGTCAGGCGGCTGGATGTCAACGAGGTGATGGGGAACGCGCGCCTGCTCCTCTGCGCTCGGCTTGGCGGTGCCGATGTCCATTCCCTGGTAGATCTGCCGGCTGTCGGCGCCGACGATCTCTCCGTTGAAGCGCGCTGCAAGGTCGAGGCTGAGAGAGGTCTTGCCGACAGCTGTCGGGCCAAGAATTACGATCAGGGGCGGCTCCGCCATCACCGGCGACTGCTCAGCCGGTGATGGCATGGCGGATATGCTCCACGCTAATCAACGTGCCGACCCTGTCCATCTGTACCGCCACTGCGTCGATCCGCCAAGGGCCTCGCCACTTCTTTTCATCGACGTACAAGGCCGCCAGTTCCCTTAGCTTCGCCTGCTTCTTTTGCGTAAACGCCTGCCGGGCCGAGCCGTAGTCATCGCCGCGCCGGGTGCGCACCTCGACAACGACCAACCAGCGGGCATCGGACACGCCGCCGCTGAAATCGGGGCCGCGTTCCTCCGCTACGATGTCCAACTCGCCGGCCCGGCACCGCCAGTTGCGCTCAACGATGTCCAGGCCGGCCTCCAGCAGGGCGCGTGCTGCGATCCGTTCTCCTCTTTCACCCAGAGATCGACGCCCATCCTGCACCCTGCATGGCTCCTTTCTGGCGTCGTTACTGGGGCGAGGTCTCCACCGTCGGCACGATGCCAGGACCTGGCAGGACCAGCGTCGGGGTCATGCCTTCGGCGGTAAAGATCACCTTGTCGGTGTTCCTGAGCGCACTCGCGTTTGCCTGGGCGATCAGCAACTGCACATATTCCGGCCGTACTGCGTACAGTTCGGCCAGTGCGGTTTCCACTGCAATCTGCGCTTTGGCCTGTTCGATGGCGGCGATGGCCAGCGACTGTGCAATCTCAATGTCGCGCTGCGCGGCCAGCAACTCAGTCTGTTTCTCCGCTTCAATTACCAACCTTTGCGCTTCGACGCGGGCAAGCTCGTTGGCACGCTCCGCCTCGATCACAGCCCTTTGCGCGGCTACTTTCTGCTCCTCCAACTCGGCCAGGGCTGTCTGCTGGCGGGCCTCCTCCTGGATCCGGGACTGCGCGATGCGGATCTCGCCTTCCTGTAACGCCTGTTCGGCATCGGCTTGAGCATCCGCCCGCAGCTTATCCTGCGCCGCCTTTTCGGTCTCCAGCCGGCTCTGCACGATGGCGTCCAGCGCGGTCTGCACAGCCCCGGACAGGATTACATCCGGCACCACCAGGTTCTCGACTCTGAGGCCGAAGTTCGCTGCTCGTGCATTCAACTCATCGTCGATGCACTGCCGCAACACATCCCGCGCTGTACCGACGACGGCGTCGTCAAATGTGCGATCACCGACACATACCTTCATCGCCTGACGCGCCTGGTCCTGCATACGGTTGCGGGCCAGTTCGTCCTGCAGGTAGATGCTTCTGTACTGTGCCCACAGCGCCTGGATTGTGTCCGCCTGGCTGATGTTTGGGCGGAAGATATCGCCGCTCACCAACAGGCCAATCCGCTGCTTGTCTTGCGTGATGATCTCTTCATCCTGGACGTTGAAGGGGATCGCCTGGCTGGAAACGCGTACAATCTGAACGAAGAGGCCGACATCGGTATACACGCCTGGCCCCACCACGTTTTTTATTCTTCCTCCCTGGAACTGAACACCGACCTCCTGTTCGTCTACCCGCTCAAATGCGTAAAAGAAATTGCGGGCGAAGAGCATCAGAATCAGGATGACTACGACGACAATGATCAGAACCACGAATGGTGACCCGGTCGGCATCCTTCTGGGTACTCTGGGTACATTACTCAAACTGTTCATCAGCCACTCCTTTAGAGGGAATTCTCGGCGCGCTCTCAACAGCGGCCGCACTTCTCGGGCATACTATAACTAGGTATACCATACCACACTATAGCGCTCATTCCTCTTCCTACAACTGACATCTACCGGACAGAAGGCTGATGATGTACAGCAGCGGTCTGTCAGGCAGCCTTTGCCGGTGGCGGGTGCGAGCCGCTTCTCAAGCGCTCCAGCCTCTTGTGAATGCGGCTTAGATTTGACATCGGACCGTTTTCAGGAGTAACATAGGCGCCAACAACTGAATCGAGCCAATTGACAAGATTTCCCAAATTCGGTCCAACTGCAGTTTTGCCCGCTGAAATCCTGTCAAAACTCTTATCAAGAGAGGTGGAGGGGCCGGCCCTTTGAAGCCTCGGCAACCGGCACTGTGCAGATGGATTCGTGCAGTGTGGCAGGTGCCAATTCCGGCGGTGCGGATGCACCGGCAGATGAGATGCGCCAGATATTTACCGCAGCCCTCTTCCGCGTATCCGCAGGAAGAGGATTTTTTTTGCCCATAGACCAGCCTGCAGGTCGCTGACGACGCCGTGAACAAGCTGAATTTCGTCGTGAAGGAGACAACATGTCAACATCCGGTACTACCATAACCCAGAACTCCGGCGCAGCGCCCCGCGCCGACGGCGCTTCAAGCCCAGACGGATCCAACGGACAGGGCCCCGATACAGGAGCCCGTAGCTTGTCCAGCCAGACGAAAGCAGTCCATGCCGGGGAGGAGCGCTACATTTCCCATGACAGCCTTACGGTGCCCATCGTTCAGACCAGCACCTTCACCTTCAAGGACACCGCCAGCCTGATCAACTACATGGAAGAGCACATGTTCTGGGATGTACCGGAGCGGGAGGAGTACGGACGCTACGGCAACCCGACCGTGCGCGCAGTGGAGGCGAAGCTGGCCGCGCTCGACGCGGCCGAAGACGCGCTCGTGCTCTCCAGCGGGATGGCCGCCATCACCACCACACTATTCATCCTGCTCAGCCAGGGCGACCATTTTGTAATGACCGAAGACTGTTACCGCCGCACGCGCGGCTTCTGTAATACTTTTCTCACCCGTTTCGGCATCGCCTGTACCACCGTCGCCCCCGGCGACTATGATGCCATTGAGGACGCAATCCGGCCCGAGACCAAACTGATCTTTTCCGAGTCGCCCACCAATCCCTTTCTGCGTTGCCTTGACTACGGTCGCCTGGTCGAAATCGCCAAGCGCCATGGTCTGCGCACCATCATCGACACGACCTTTGCGACGCCCTGCAACATCCGCCCCCTTGAGTATGGCGTCGATCTGGTAATCCACAGCGTAACCAAATATCTTGCCGGCCATAATGACTTGCTTGCCGGCTGTGTCACCGGAAGTTTCGACATCACCACTGCCTTGCGCCAGTCGCAGGGTATTCTGGGCGCGGTCGTCGACCCCCATTGCGCCTATCTCATCCTGCGCGGCCTCAAAACGCTGGGCCTGCGCATGCGCCAACATAACGAGAGCGCACTGCGTATCGCCCGCTTTCTTGAAGACCATCCCAGAATCCGCCGCGTCTGGTATCCCGGTCTGGAGAGCCACCCCGATCATGAAGTCGCGACCCGAACAATGTCCGGATTTGGCGGCGTCATCAGTTTTGAAGCCGAAGCCGATGGCCCCGCGACAAGCCGCTTTATCGATGCCTGCCGCATCCCCCGCATTGGTCCCAGCCTGGGCGGCGTCGAAAGCCTCATCGAACAGCCCGCGATCGTCAGCTACTACGACACAGCTCCCGAGATTCGGCAGGGGTTGGGCATCTCCGACGAACTTGTGCGCTTGAGCGTGGGCATCGAGGATACCGACGACTTGCTGGCCGACTTTGACCAGGCGCTGGCCAAAATGTAGTCGCCCAAGTCCCTGGCAGACTTGGCGGCCGCGTTGCCAAGACGGTTCGAACCGGCAGAAAGGCCTTTATCTGGTCCCACTTTTCGGCACATTCAGCGCCAAGCCATGGCAACCATATCGGTGAACAGACTATTTCCACTTCAGCCAGAAGGAAGAATTTCTAGGCAGTCCAACTTCAGAGGGGCGATGCAGCTCGTGCCTTGGCTCCTCATCTGTCAGCTCCTTTCCGGCGCTTGCGCCTCCGCCCAGCCAACCCTTGCCTCGGCCGACGTGGTCGATGTCCTCAGCCGGCCTGTAGACGAACGATTTGCCCGCGCCCTCGCGCCGATGCAGTTCCAATTTCCACTTGATCACGGCCCGCACAACGACTTCGCCACCGAGTGGTGGTACTATACCGGCAATCTTACCGGCGAGGACGGCGGTGCATACGGCTTTCAACTAACTTTCTTCCGCAGCGCGCTTGCGCCGGGGGAAACCAGCCGGCAGTCAGATTTCGCCGCCCAACAGATCTACATGGCGCATTTCGCCGTTACCAGCGCCCCTGACGGCCGCCATCTGAGCTTCGACCGCTTCAGCCGCGGCGCCGGCGGCGTCGCCGGCGCGACCGGCGCGCCTCGCTACCAGGTCTGGCTTGACGACTGGCGCGCTTTTGAGACCGGGCCGGGTCAGATGCGCCTGCAGGCAGCGGCCGAGGCTGAAATCGGCCCCGTCTCGATCGATCTCACTCTCACCGAGACGCGGCCGCCACTGCTTCATGGTGACGCCGGCTTCAGCCGCAAAGGGCCGGAGGCCGGCAACGCCAACTACTATTACAGCCTCGTGCGCATGGAGACTACAGGCAATATCGTCTTTGGCGGAACCGAGATCGATGTTTCCGGCCTCAGCTGGATGGACCACGAGTTCGGAACTTCCGCGCTCAGCGGCGACGCCGTGGGCTGGGACTGGTTTGCCGTCACCCTTGACAATGACGTGGTCCTGATGTTTGCGGAAATCCGCACAAAGTCCGGCGCAACCCAGGAAATCTTCGAAGGGACGCTCAGCTTCCCCGACGGCCGCCAAATCGCCATCTTTCAGGACGACTTTACCTTGACGCCGACTGGGCGGTGGACCAGCCCGGACAGCGGCATCGTCTATCCGAGCGGTTGGCGCGTTGCTATTCCGCGGCACGATATTGAATTGACGATCGAACCGCTTATCGACGATCAGGAGATGGATGTCGCCTTTACCTACTATGAAGGCGCAACTGTGGTGCGCGGCACTATGGACGGCGCACCGGTTGGCGGTCGCGGCTACGTCGAGCTGACCGGCTATGGCGAGGGTGGACTTCTGAGATAGCCGCCTGCAACAATTCTTATTTTGCCAATCTCCCCAAATAGGTCCACAATGGATTTGAACGCCCCCGCAAGCTACGCTGTCGCAGTGTGCGGCCGCGACGATAGACATCCACGTTGGATGGGGAGTCAGATCAATGGAACAGCACTTTTCTACTGCGAAATCTCGCATCACCGCGTCCAAACTGTCACTGACCGTCTCTGATTCATCCGTTCGCCAACTGAAGCTGATCACTATCGTGCTGCTCGCGGCCCTTCTGTTGGCGGCATGCGGCGGGTCCGATACCTCCTCGGCGGATTCGGAAGAAGCCCCTGCCGCTGCCGATACCGCAACGCCGGTACCAGTGCCGACTGACACGCCGGTACCAGTACCGACTGACACGCCAGAACCTGACCCGACAGCCACACCCGAACCGGAACCGGAGCCAACCGATACGCCCCAGCCAGAACCCGAACCCGCGGCCGCTGCCACCGCAGCCCCGCAGGAGGAAGCGGAATCGGAGAGTGCAGAGATGCCCGGCATGGGCACGACATTTGCAATTGTGGCCGAAGAGTCGGAGGCGCGCTTCATTATTGAAGAAGAGCTGTTGGGCCAGCCCAAAACCGTCATCGGTACGACAAACGCGCTCTCGGGCGAGTTGACTGTGGATACGGAAAACCCTGCCGCCAGCGCAATCGGGACTATTCAGATTGAGGCCGGTACTTTCATCACCGATAACGACCGTCGCAATGGCGCAATCCGCCGCTTTATCCTGCAGTCGAATCAGTACCAGTTCATAACCTTTACTGCGACTGAGCTAATGGGTCTACCCGATGCCATTGCCGTTGGCGACGATGTCGAGTTCGAAGTCACCGGTGACCTGACTGTTCGCGACATTTCAAGTCCGGTGCTATTCATTGTTACCCTGCAAGTCGTTTCGGAAAGCGAACTGCGGGGAACCGCATCAACTATCGTTGTCAGAGACGCCCTCGAACTCACGATTCCCCAAGTGCCAAGTGTCGCCAACGTCGGTGAAGAATTCATCATCGAGTTCGACTTTGTGGCGCGGGCGCAGTAGAGCCGTAAGAAGAAGCTCAGTGAGCGTTAACCTTTGATTGACCACTGACCACCGCTGGAGGCCCGTCCGACTTGCCTGAGCCGCAACAGCCTACCATCGTAACCGGCGCCGCAGTTGAAGTCGAAGCCCTTCGCCAAGGCTTCAACCGAGGTTTCGCCGATTACCGTTACAATATGCACATGGAAGCGGATGCCATGCTCGGACATCTGCGCCGATCCAGCATCGCACTTGAAGACTGTGCAGTGCTTGTGGCGGATGAACAGGGGCAGAGGCAAGGGGTGGGTGCTGCCCTGCTGGCCGTGCGCGGTGAGGAAGGTTGGTGCGGCGGCCTCAGCGTTGACCCGGCCTATCGCGGCCATGGCTGGGGCCGGCAGCTGATGGAGCAGCTCAAGCGCCGCGCCGTTGAACGGGGCGTCCGCCGCGTTCTGCTGGAGGTGCTGGTCTCGAACGACCACGCGCAATCGGTATATCGCCAGGTCGGCTTCCAGAACTGGCGGGAACTGCTTCTGTGGGAGCGCGACCCCCGCCAAGGTCCCCTTCCGCTGCCATACGAGCGGTTGCAAGAAGCCGACCCGGGCCAGATTCTGCGCGACTTCTACCACTGGCACGAGTTGCCTTTGACCTGGCAGCGGGGCGCCCGCAGTCTGCTCAACTACGTGGGGGTAAACGACTGCATCGGGCTGACGATTCCGGCCAAAGACGGCGCGCCGGTTGCCTATGTGTTGGCTGCTCAGCCAGCGCGCGGCGAACCTGTTACCCGCCTGAGAATTATTGACATCGCTGTCGATCCCAATGCAGATCTGCTTGACGCCGCCCGGCCGCTCGTGCAGGCCCTGCAGCTTCGCTACGTTGATGCGGTGTTGACGCTTTCAGACGAGCCGGCTGACAGCCGGCTCAATCAGATCTTCGCCTCGCTCGGTTTCCGCGTTTATGACCGGCAAAATGAATTAGTGCTGGACCTTACTGAGAGTCCGGTTTAAACAGTACCAAAAGGGCAGAGGAACCATCGCCCTCCCCCGCACCAGGAGATATCAGAGTAATGAGAGATCCAATTCGTGTAGCAGTGACGGGCGCGGCCGGTAACATCGGCTATGCCCTTATCTTTCGCATCGCCAACGGCGATCTGTTTGGCCCGGACCAGCCGGTCATCCTCCAACTGCTGGAGATTCCGCCCGCGATGGGCGCGCTCGAAGGGGTAGCAATGGAGCTGGATGACTGCGCCTTCCCCCTCCTCACGCAGACAGTTCTGACCGACCAGCCCGACGTCGCTTTCGCCGGCGCAAACTGGTCGCTTCTGGTCGGCGCCCGTCCTCGCACAGCCGGCATGGCGCGCAAAGACCTGCTCAGTGCCAATGGCCCCATCTTCGTATCCCAAGGCCGGGCCATAAACGACAACGCCGCGGCAGACGCCCGCATCGTCGTTGTCGGCAATCCGGCCAATACGAACTGCCTGATCGCCATGCACAATGCGCCCGATGTGCCTTCCGAACGCTTTACCGCCATGACCCGTCTCGACCTGAATCGCGCCAAGAGTATGCTCGCTCAGAAGGCAGGCAAGCCGCTCCAGACCGTCAAGAATGTGACCATCTGGGGCAATCACAGCGGCACCCAATACCCGGATGTCTTCCATGCCCAGATCGACGGCCGGCCGGCTGCCGAAGTCATCGGAGACGACCTCTGGATCAGCGATACCTATATCCCCACGGTACAACAGCGCGGCGCCGCCGTGATCGCGGCCCGGGGCGCCAGCAGCGCGGCCAGCGCCGCCAACGCGTGCATCAATCACGTACAGAGCTGGTACGCCGGCGCCTCCGAAGACGACTGGGTCAGCATGGGCATCCCCAGCACCGGCGCCTACGGCTCGCCCGCCGGCGTGATATTCAGCTATCCCCTGGCAATAGAGGATGGCGCCTACCGCATCGTGGAAGGGCTGGAACTTAGCGACTTCGACCGCGCGGCCATCGCCGCCAGCGGCCAGGAGCTTCTGCAGGAGCGAGAGGCTGTTGGGGACTGGCTGTCCTGAACGGGGCGCCGGATCCAAGAATGGGTCTGCGAATTTTCCATTTCCGTCGAATCAGAGGGGAGTGACCCTGTCGGCACTGTACATCGGGTCGATGAGATGAGCGTGTGCTTCAGAAGCGGCGGCCTGACGTATGTCAGTCCCCTCTGTCCTCCAACGCATTCGGCAGCGGATCGACCAGGCCTTGAATTACAATCTCCTGGTAGGATTTTTCGACCGACGCCTCTAACTCCGATTCCAACTCGTAGTGGATCGCCAGTTGCACTACGGCCCGCATCACGTCCTGCAACTCCTTTGCGAACGCGGCGCGGTCAGGCGATCCCAGTTTCAGCGTCTTTACACCTTTGCGCTCGAAATGGCTCACCTGGCTGGCCACCTCGCCGCACTCCTCGGCCAGTCGCGTGACGATATAAAAGGGATCGTCCCCGTCGTTGAAGCGGTGGTTCAATCCCTCGGCGATCTTGTAGAGCTTCTCGATCATTCCGTCACTCCTCCAACCGCTCCACTATTCGCTGCAATTCGGCCGGCAGCGGTGCTTCGAACACTTTCTCTTCTCCTGAATCCGGCAGGCGGATGCCCAGCCGGTGCGCGTGCAGAAAGGGCCGTCCCAGCGAAAGGCGCGACCGTTTGAACCCATACTCGGTGTCACCGGCTACAGGATGTTGGCGCCACGCAAAATGGGCTCGAATCTGGTGCGTACGTCCTGTGTGAAGAACTACACGCACAAGCGAAAAACGGGCCGTCTGCCCGCTGGTCTGGTCTTCGTAGACCCGCAGGCATTCGTAATCGGTCACGGCCTCCCGCCCGCCTGCCGCCGTCGGGGTGAAAGTCGTGGCCGTGCCTTCGGGCACCGTATCTTGCCGCGCCGACCCGGCAGGAGCCGGCAGCACTGCCATGCGTTGCCGGCGGGTCGGATGGCGTCCTATCGGCGCGTCAATACGGCCCCGCGGCGGCTCGATCCTGCCTTCAACCAGGGCCAGATACTCCTTGTAAACCGTGCGGCCGGCGAACTGTTCCTGCAAGAAGCGCATCGCCGCGTCGTTCTTGGCAACCACGATCAGGCCGGAAGTGCCTTTGTCCAGTCTGTGAACGATGCCGGGCCGTTTCTCTCCGCCAATTCCTACCAACGCCGGACAGTGATGCAGAACCGCGTTCGCGAGGGTACCTGCCGCGTGGCCCGGCCCCGGATGGACGACCAGTCCGGCCGGCTTGTCGATTACCAGCAGGTTGTCGTCCTGATAGATGATGTCGAGTGGGATATTTTCAGGCTGGAGCGTGGGTTCCACGGGCGCCGGAGGCTGCGTGACTTCTATGCGGGCGTCGGCTTCCAGAGAGATCCCGGCCTTGCCGGGACGCTCTCCATTGACGGTGACCAGTCCTTCCGCAATCCAACGCTTAACTGCGCTGCGGCTTTCCTCTTCGAACTGGTCCGTCAACCACCGATCCAGGCGCTGGCCGGCTGCCGAAGGAGGAACGGTAAGCTTGCGCACAAGGTGGCTACGCTTCCGATGACTCGGCGGCCCCCATGTCGATGGCCTCCTCTTCAGCCCGTTTGGACATCTGGATGTCCTGGTAGAGGATGACTATCGCCAACGCGATCACACTGCAAACAATTGAGGAATCGGCGATATTGAAATTTGGCCAGTAATAGACCCCCGGCACTCCGATCTTGACAAAATCGGTCACGTATCCCTGCGTGATGCGGTCGATCACGTTCCCCAGCGCACCGCCCACTTGGAAGCCAAGCAGCAATCGTATCAGCCGCTGATCGTCCGGCAAATGTCGGATTGCGTAATAGAAGACGCCAATCGTCACCACCGCCGCGATGACGATAAAGACACTGCCCGCCCCCTGCAATATGCCAAAGGCGGCGCCGTGATTGTCCACATGCTCAAACACAAAGTACTCGCCCAGCGCCGGGATCGGAATTATGTAGTCGAATTTGGCGATGTTCTGACGGACCAACTCCTTTGTCCACTGGTCCAGCGGAATCACAATCGCCGCCACCAGCAGAATAATCCATGTACGTCCCGCGAGCCGTCTGAACATCGATTGGTTTTCAGGCATCGTTAATCTCCTTTCTGCCTAGCGTCAAAATTCTAACACAGCAGGCGAAAGATGAGGAATGGCGTCAACCGTGCTATACTTGTTGGGTTTGTATCCCTCGAATCCTGTTTCAGGTAAACCGGAGAGAATGCATGGCCCGTGAAATAACTGTTGCCCTTGTACAGATGGCGCCGGCGTTGACCAGTGCCGAAGAAAATCTGCGCAAAATGGGCGAATTTGTAGAACGTATCTGCTCCACCCAGCCTACAGATCTTATCGTCTTTCCGGAACTGAGCTATACCGGCACCGAGCTGGGGCTGCGCGCGACAACGCTGGCGGAAAGAGTGCCCGGCCACGCCACGAACTACCTGGCTAAACGCGCCGATGACTACAATACACATATCGTCTTCGGTCTGGTCATTAAGGAAAAAGTCGAGAGCATACTCTACAACGGCGTAGCCTGCCTGGGGCCGGAGGGCGATATCATGTCTTCCTACCACAAGGTGCATCTTCTGGGAGAGGAACGCCAGGTCTACCGTTCAGGCTTCCGCTTCATCAATGTTGATGCCGATTGGGGCCGGTTCGGCCTCATGATCGGTTCCGACCTCGTCTTTCCTGAAGCGGCCCGCAGCCTCACCCTGGATGGAGCCGAACTGCTCGTGCTTGCCGCCAACTGGGAGGTTGGCAACGAGGAGATATGGCAGGCCCAGATAGTCAGCCGTGCCACCGAGAATGCCCTTTTCGTCGCCGCGGCCAACCGCGTTGGCGAAGAGCCAACTATTCAGTTCGCGGGGAACTCGATCCTTGCCGGGCCCGACGGTGAAATATACACTGCACTTGAGGAGCCTATGGAGGGCTATGCGGTCGCTACCATCGATCTGGACCGCGTGCGGGCCATCCGTGAGGAGCGCCAACTAATCCAGTTCCGCGAGCCCAACGCCTACCGCGCCATCGTCAGAAAATACTGACGGGACCCATCGGCTGGCGACCGGTGGTCTGTGAATAAAACCGACCACTGATCACTGAGAGCAATCCTATGAATGAAACGGCGCAATCGTCTCAACGATTGTTTAGACCGTTTACCAGCGGAGACTGGAACCAACACTCGGCCATGACCGACTATCGCGCCGAATGGTTCAATTCCCTGCTGGTCGAGCGGGCCGCCTGGACAGAACAAGCACCCACCGTCGAACTGTTGGATTCGGTCATTTGCGCGCCGGGCTTTGTCTGGTTCCGCTTCTGGCTTCCCGACCTGGATCAGATGGTCGAAAAGTATTTCAATGCCGAGGGCAGCGCGATCGGCCTCTACCTTCCCGTTTGCAGACCGCTGCAGAGAGAGGACAAAGCCTACCATACGTCCGATCTGATCCTCGCGATCTGGTACAATGCAGACAAACGGGTGTTCGTTTTGCGGGAGGACGAGTTCGACGAAGGCGTACGCGGTCAGCTGCTCAGCAGCGATGAGGCCGAGCGTGCCGAGACCCGTATTCGTGAACTGACTGCCGCTATCTTTCGAGAAGAATTCCCCCCGCCGCTGGTGCGCAACTTTGCCATCGCTATGGAAAAGAGTATTTCCAGTTCGCAATGATCGCTATTGTTGACTATGGCGTTGGAAACCTCCGCAGTGTCTACAAGTCCTTTGAGACGGTGGCAGGACCTCTGGGCATTCAGGTCGACATCGTTGACCATCCCGTCGATTTCAGCCGCTGGAGTGCGCTTGTGCTGCCGGGCCAGGGCGCCTTCGGCGACAGCATAGACAATCTTCGCCGCCAGGGCTTTGAATCGCCTTTGCTGGACAGTGTGGCTGCAGGTCTTCCTCTGCTTGGCATCTGTGTTGGCATGCAAATGCTGTTCGACGAAAGTGAAGAGATGGGGGTCCACGAGGGGCTTCATCTAATCCCCGGCCGCGTACGCCGCTTTCCTGACAAGATGCCGGATCCGAACCGAAGCGGCCGCAGCCTGCGCATTCCTCAAATTGGCTGGAACCAGTTGCATCGACAGCGTCCCGACCCGCTGCTGGAAGGCGTCCCCAACGGCGCCTATGGTTACTTCGCGCACAGCTTCTTCTGCGACGCGGCCCAGCCGGATGCCATTCTTACTCTCACCGACTACGGCATTGACTATCCGTCAATCGTCCGCTACCGCAATGCCTGGGGTATCCAATGCCATCCTGAGAAGAGTCATACGGTTGGCCTGCATATCCTGCGTAATTTCATTCAGACTGTGGAGAGTCAGCCTGCCACCGGCAGCCAGTGATTTGCGACAAGACAATGTCTCAGTGGCCCTAACAATCCCGGAATTACGCCACTTAGCTAAACGCGGACATCCTGGGCGCATAAGACGCCGGGATGGTCAGGACCAGACTTGACTGCTAACAAAGTAGGCCAGCCCGGAAAACTTTATCTGATCGCCCACGCCTGCACTCGCCAGGTTCCCGACAGCGACGCCGCGTTTTGGCAGTTGAACGAACTGGGGCAAGAGCAGGCCGCCGCGCTCGCCCGCCAGCCGTTCTGGGACGGGGTTGACCGGCTGCTGTTGAGCTGCGAACCGAAGACCCGACTTACCGTTGCACCGCTTCTTGAGGAAAGACAGATTCCGGTTGCAGAGGATGCCCGCTTCAATGAGTTGCGCCGCACTTCCGAGTGGACATCCGATTATACAGCCCGGGTCGCCGAAGTCTTTCGCCGGCCCCGCCAATCGGTCGCCGGCTGGGAACCGGCCGCAGCCGCGCGCACCCGTTTCTGCGCCGGGATCGACGCATGGACTTCCCGCCATCCCCAAGAGACGTTGGCGCTCGTCGGTCATGGCCTTACTTTCAGCCTCTATCGGGCGCACCTGCTGGGCCTGCCCACTGTGATTCTGCAAGAGTGGCGCGAACTGTCCTTTGCCGCGGTTGCTTATGTGGAAGACGGCCAGATAATCGAAGATTTCGCCGTGCCTCCCGGAGTCCCGAATGTTCCCAGGGGTTTAGCTTCGCCTGCTGTGGTGGCAGGCGGTCGAACATCGTAGCAGTCGGCTTACAGCAGCAAGCCGCTTTTCTGCTGTTTTGGAGTGCGTAGTGGAAACTTTCTTCGAGTTGGAATTTGAAATCGTTCAGGTTTTGGCCGTCGTGCTGATTGTGGCGATGGCCGTGCGCCGCGTGCGTCTTCCCTACACGGTGGCACTGGTTGGCGCCGGGCTCGTGCTGGCCGTCCGCGGCGGCATGCACCTTGAACTGACGCCGGGTCTCGTGCTTGGCCTCTTCGTTCCGCCCTTGATTTTCGAAGCCGCTTTCCATCTGCAACTGAAAGATCTGAAAGCTGATCTGGCGCCGATCGTAGCCATGGCGGTGCCTGGTGTGCTGCTCAGCACCGGCATCATCGCCGGTGTGCTCGTTCTCGCCGGTGTGCTGCCTCTGCCGGCCGCTCTCATCTTCGGCGCCCTCATCTCAGCCACAGACCCGGTTGCAGTCGTGGCCACTTTCCGGTCCGTCGGCGCGCCGAAGCGATTGCTGACGCTTGTCGAAGGCGAGAGTCTGTTCAACGACGGTACGGCAGTTGTCATCTTCCACATCATGGTAGTCCTGGCCCTTGAAGGCACGCTCAATCCTGTCGAAGGCCTGGTGGAATTTCTGCGCGTGTCTGTCGGCGGTCTGATCATCGGCGGCGTCCTCGGCTATGCTGTCGCCAAGCTGATCGAACAGATCGACGACTATCTCATTGAAGTTACGCTGACGACCATACTGGCCTACGGCAGCTATATCCTGGCAGAACACTATCATTTCAGCGGTGTGCTGGCAGTGGTGTTGGCGGGCCTGGTCAACGGCAATATCGGTCCCCGCGGCATGACTCCTTCGACCAAGATCGTGCTCTTTACGGTCTGGGAATACATCGCCTTTCTGGCCAACTCGTTCATTTTCATTCTGCTCGGCATCAGCGTGGAATGGGAGCAACTGCTCAAATTCCTGGTTCCCTCGTTAATCGCGGTCGGCGCTGTCCTGGGTGGCCGCTTCCTTGTCGTCTATGCGCTGGCAGGCGTTGTCCGCCTGTTCCGCCAGAAGTTGCCTAGCCGCTATCTCCTGGTGATGTCCTGGGGAGGACTGCGCGGCGCCATCAGCCTGGCCCTCGTTCTCAGTCTACCGGCTGCCATCGACAACCGGCCGCAGCTTCTGGCTATGACCTTCGCCGTCGTCCTCTTTACCATTCTCGTGCAAGCTGTCTCCATCTCCGGGCTGCTCTCATGGCTTGGGTTGACGCAAGGTTCGAAGCAGCCCATAGAATATGAACGCATCCAGGGGCAACTGCTGGCCATTCGCTCTGCCAACAGCTATCTCGACCGGCTCTACCGCGAGGGCGCGCTCATTCCCACGGCTTACTCAACCGTCAAGGCAGAGCTTTCCGCACGCGAAGATCAAGTAAGCGGCCAGATTGAAGAACTCCTGGCCAGTCAGCCGGACTTGCGCGATCAAATTGTTTCGTTGGCGCGGATCGAGGCCCTGCGCGCGGAACGGACAGCTCTCGACGAACTTGCCCGAGAGGGAATCCTTAGCGAGGAGACACTGCTCGAACTACAGACCGAACTCGATGAAGCGATTTACGAAGGCGGTGCCCAAAATCAACATGCCTGAGCGTTTTTGCACATGGAGATACGAAAATTCTTCCCATGCCTACTTGTAGAACTGCACTCCGCCGACTAGCTTCCCAATATCACAGACTGCATTATGCGAATCTATCCAGCAATTGACTTGAGAAAAGGACGCTGCGTGCGCTTGCGGCGGGGCGATCCTAACGCTGAGACCGTCTTCAGCGATGACCCCGCGCAGATGGCATCACACTGGGTGGCACTTGGCGCAGAGTGGCTGCACGTCGTCAACCTGGACGGCGCATTCGGCGGTGCTTCCGGCGGTGCTTCCGACTTCCATCCCAGAGTTCAGCGGCTATCGCCGGACGCGCTCGAAACAGGCGATCCTGATCGCGCAACGGATCCTGCGCTGACGGGCGGTGTGCAGGCCGAAGCGTCTGATCCGGCACAGAACCTTCCCATCAACTTGCAGCGTCTGCAGCAGATCCGCCAAGCGGTCGACATCCGGATCCAGTTCACCGGCGGGCTCCGCAGTATGCAGGATATCGAGTTGGCATTCTCCCTTGGCGCGGATCGCATTGTATTGGGGACCGCGGCCGTACGCGATCCGGAACTGGTGCGCGCCGCGATCGAGCGCTGGGGCGTGCCCTGCATCGTGGTCGGGCTTGATGCCAAAGATGGAATGGTCGCCACACACGGATGGCAACAGGTGAGCCAACTGAGCGCCATCGAACTTGGGCACCGTATGGCGGCCCTGGGCGTGGAACTGGCGCTGTTTACCGATATCAGCCGTGACGGCATGATGAGCGGCGTCAATGTGCAGTCTACCGCGGAGCTGGGTGATCTGACGGGCCTGCAGGTGATCGCCAGCGGCGGCGTTGCCAGTCTGCAGGACATCCAAGCGCTCAAGCGCCATGAACATTACGGCATTGACGGTGTGATCATTGGACAGGCGCTCTACACCAACGCCGTCGAACTGCCGGCCGCCATCGAAATCGGCAACGCCCCACGCCTCCGCCGCAGCGCCGGCATTATTCCGATTCGCCGCGACTGCAACGACGCCGCTGCCTCCGGCCAACCGCAGCTTCTCCTCCTCTACAACCACTTTTTTGAGGAGTGGCAGTTCCCGCGCGGGGGCGTCGAACAAGGCGAAAGCGACCTGGACTGCGCTCGGCGGGAATTCGACATCGAAACCGGTTTGCCTGTTCTCAAACTGTACCAGGATTGCCCAACCGTCCTCGATTTCACCGTCAACATCCGCGGTTACGATGTTCAGCGCTCGGTTGTCTATTTCCTGGCGGAAACCGGAGAGGGGCAGGTGGAATTGGGTCACGACAACCACAGCGAATACCGCTGGTGCAGTTTGGAGGAAGCGAAAACCCTCCTGCTTGAAACTTCGCCCGAGCAGATTCCCGCTTGGCGCGCAGCCGCCCGCTTACTCGATGCCAAAATGCGGCCGTTCAATTAACGCCTGCGGCCGGCCAACCAATTGAATCCGCTCCCGGCCATTTGTCGGGCCCATCACGACTATCGCTAACTGTGGAGGACGTCTTGCTGGCAAAACGAATCATACCTTGCCTGGATGTTAAGGACGGGCGCGTCGTCAAGGGCATCAACTTTGTCGACCTTGTCGACGCCGGCGATCCGGTGGAGCAGGCCAAGGTATATGACAACGAAGGAGCCGACGAGCTTGTCTTCCTGGATATTACAGCAACCCACGAGGCGCGTGATATCGTCGCCGAAATGGTGCGCCGCGTCGCCGATACCGTGTTTATCCCATTCACGGTCGGCGGCGGCATTCGCAACGTCGAGGATATGCGCGCCATCCTGCTCGCCGGCGCCGACAAGGTGAGCGTAAACAGCGCGGCTGTCCTCACCCCGGAGATCGTTTCCGAAGGCGCGCGCCGCTTCGGCAGCCAGTGTATTGTTGTCGCCATCGATGCTCGCCGCCGCGACGCCGCCGATGGCTGGGACGTATTCATAAGTGGCGGGCGCATCAACACCGGCATAGATGCCGTTGAATGGGCCAAAAAGGTCGAAACGCTCGGCGCCGGCGAAATTCTACTCACCTCGATGGACGGCGACGGTACGCAGGAGGGATACGACGTCGCGTTGACGAGGGCCATTTCGGACGCCGTCAACATTCCGGTTATCGCCAGCGGCGGCGCGGGCCGGCCCGAAGACTTCGCCGCCGCGCTCACAGACGGAGGCGCGGAGGCAGCGCTGGCCGCCAGCCTCTTCCACTTTCGTCAGCTTCAGGTGATGGATGTAAAGCGGCACCTGCTCGACCGCGGCGTTCCTGTGCGTCTGCCCGAAGACGCCATTACCTGAGGTGTGTACATTGTCCAAGATGGAAACTTTCGCCCTGGCAGCGACCTGTAAGAAGAATGGCTGTAGCTACCAGGTTCCCTTGACATTTTGGGAAGGTTGTTCAGATTTCAACAAGAACGGCAAGCCTGCAAGCCTGATAGGGATGTTTCTCGCTTGAATGTTGAAATAGACAAAACAAATTGATCCGCGAAGTCACGCGAAGGGTCGCGAAGAACACCTTTTTGTCCGCGGAGGACGCGGAGAACACCAAAGGCGTATCGGACTTTCTTTGCGCGGCTGGGCCGCCCTTCGATGATCAGCCGCAATTTGCACCCGGAAGTCGTTGTTCAGACAAACGTCAACGGGCCCTAATCCATATACAGTGTCTGTGCGGACCAGATCTTCAGTCACGCCGCCATTCGGGCTATCTCATCGTGTCCTCGTTGGCCGCCGCCACTTGGACGGGAGGCACCGCTGGAAATACGGCGTACGGTGGACGGGGCATGTTTTTGTAGGGGGGCGTTGCGGGGGCGCAGCCCCTGCACAAGGGAGGGCCGAAGGCCCGACCGCCCATAAGAACTGAGAATGAGGAGAGAGTAAGAACCTTTACTCGCCTCTTTCAGGTTCGCAAATCAATTGTGGCTGAGTCGTTACGAATGGCTTGCCACCACGGGATTCCTTCAGGATCAAAATGCCGGCGTGCCTATAGAGACCAGGGTGTAGAGATGGACAGAGTAGTGTTGGCAATGACCCGATCCTTTCATCGGCAAATCGGCCACACCCGGCGGCTCACCCCGCAGGATCAGACGCGTTTCGTCACCGCCGTGTCCCAGTTCGCCCGGGATCCGGCAACCCCTGGACTCAATTTCGAGAAACTCGGCGGCGGTACCAAGAGCAACCTCTGGTCATTGAGGGCTTCACAGGAACTTCGGATTCTCCTAGCAGAAGATGACGGCCAGTTCGTTTTCGTCAATGCAGGGCACCATGATGCCATGTATGATTGGGCCGACAGACGAGACCATTATGTCGATCTGGCTTCTGACGATCTTGCAGATCTACAAGTTTCAGTTCCTGACATCCCGCTTTCCTTGAGGCGCGCTTCCACAGGAACGCCGCATCAGCCCTCGCTGCCTGACCTACCCGGGCAGGAATCGGGGAGTCCTCCCCATTCGCCGCTGGCATCAGAAACTGCTTCAACCGACCCTCTTCTCACCGAGGATTTGATTCGGCGTCTCTTCAGCGGTGACTTTGAGGACTGGCAGCTCTTCCTCCATCCAGACCAAAAGCCTCTTGTCAGCCGCCACTGGTCAGGAGCCGCCCGCATTCGCGGCGCGGCCGGCACAGGTAAGACGGTGATCGGGTTGCATCGAGTTGCGGAACTGGCCCGTCGATATCCCGATGGCAACGTGCTTTTTACCGCGAACAGCAGATCGCTGGCCGAACTGCTCGAAAGGCGCTTCCATAACCTGCCAATGGCCCCTTCGAATGTCGAGTTCGCGAACATCGACAGGATTGCATACAAGTACGACAGTTGGCCGCCGGCGCATTTCTCTCTGGTTGACCAGACATTCGCAGCTGCTTGCAAGGAGCTCGCTGCGGGTTCCCCTTTGGAAAGGATTGGCCAGGATTACCTGAGAGAAGAGATTGAGAGAGTGATCAAGGGGAACGACCTTCAGAGCCTTGAGGACTACCTTTCCGTAGAACGCATTGGACGCAAGCGATCACTTTCTCAGAACTTGCGCAAGCTGGTATGGGAACTGTATGAACTCTGGGCAGGAAAGCTGAGCGAACGCAACGCAGTTCCGTTCGCGGACAAAAGGATTCGGGCCAGAGATGCTGTCCAAAGACTCGCACAAGCCCCCTACCGCTGCGTCGTCGTGGATGAAGCGCAAGACATAACTCTGGTGGAGTTGCAGCTCGTCCGTGCCCTTGTCGCCGGGGCTCCCGAGAATCCCGTGCCCAAAGATGGCGTTCTCATATTGGATGACCCCGCACAGCGCATCTATCCCGGAGGGTACCGGCTCGGCTGGGCCGGGCTTGAAATCGCCGGTCGGGCGCAGGTGCTCAGAAAGAACTACCGCAATTTGCCTGCAGTCTACCGCGCGGCCAGGCGCGTCCGTGGTAACGAGCTTGTGGCGCTCGAACATGAAGACGACAAATTAATTCTTGACGTCGAACTGGGTTTTTCTGAGCGTGAGGATGAGAGGCCCAATCTTGCCCTTGTAGACTGTGATGACGAATTTCCCTATTTGCGCGAGATGATACGCGAAATCAGTGAAGGCGGAAAGGTCGGCACAGACGAGATTGCGGTCTTCCTGAAACACAACAATCAGGTCGAGGCCGCCATCAGATTCCTGCAAGGCAAAGGCATCCCCTGCGCCCGGATTACGCGTGATGGTATTTCCGGCAGCGGCGTGAGAGTAGGGACCTACGACCGTGCTCGAGGACTGGAATTCAGGGCCGTATTCCTTCCACGCTTGGGCGTAACTCAGTTCCCGGAAGGCGGTGGTGACGCTGGCGGCGGGGGGCAGAATTTCGACCCGGACCAGGACCTGGAATCGCGTCTCCTGGAACTGGACCGTCTCTACGTTGCCATGACACGCGCCAGGGAACTTCTGCTCCTGATTGCCGACGAAGAGCCGTGCGAAGAGATCCGCCGAGCCCTGGGCGAAGAGATCATCTTGAAAGACATGCGAGGACGGCAAAAAGGGGGTCCAACCCTTACGCATTGACTCTGCACAGAGGGCGACAGTTCCTCACCGTGCACAACCCTGATTACTCCCAAACCAACAAAATGGATCGCCAGATGTCCGAACTGCTCAACTCCCTCTCAGCTACGATCGCCGACCGCAAAGCCAATCCGACCGCAGAATCCTATACCGCAAGCCTTCTAGCCGCCGGAACCGGCAAAATCGCCCAAAAAGTCGGCGAAGAGGCGGTTGAAGTCGTCGTCGCCGCCCTCGAAGAAAGTGATGCGCGCCTCGTATCGGAAATGGCAGACCTGGTCTACCACAGCCTTGTACTGCTCGAACAACGGGAGCTCTCCTGGTCAGACGTTGAAGCCGAACTGGCCCGGCGCTTCAAATAGACGAAAAACGGTAACTACTAAGCCACAGTAGTTGACCGGCCAGTCATCCTTGGAACCATTCAGTCTCTTGGTGACGCAACTGGTGTACAGCGGCCGCCATGCACGCCAGCCGACACGTTGCGAAGAATGCACACGGTCGGTGAGGCATGTTTTTGTAGGGGGGCGTTGCGGGGGCGCAGCCCCTGCACAAGGGAGGCCGCTTGCGGCCGACCGCCCAAAATACAACAATGCGGGGAGAAAGAACACCTTTGCTCGCCTCGTACAGGTTGGCGAATCAGTTGCGGCTGAGTAGTTTCCGAAAAACGTAGAAATTCAGCCTCAATAGGTTCGTGTCCATTCAGAACAACCTCTCCTTCTGACCCAGGACGTCCCAATCGCAGCCGCCATTTGCCCCTTGCGCGACGCGAAGCGAGTCGTTTCTCACTCCTCACTCCTCAATTCTGAAAGCCTCCCAACCCTTTACGCAAACACCTCCCAATTCGCGCCCCATTCCTTGCCAGTGGTACAATGGTTCGTAGTGATTCAGACTGTTCTAATACTTGGCAGGAGCGGACGAAAACGCTGCATCAGACAGCAAACATGCCAGCAAAAGCCCAAGAGCTCCGGGAGGAAATCTGATGACTGTTCCTGTGATTAGAGGCACACGCAACGGCACGCCCTACCCTTCGCCCCGCGATTCTGATGAAACCGCCCAGCTTGCTGACATTTCTACCACCTCACGTTTGTCTCTGGCCGACGGCCTCTTCGCGCAAAACGCCATGACCTTCGACGATGTACTGCTCGTACCCGGTTTCGCCGAGGTGCTGCCAGTCGACGTCGACATCACAACACGCCTCCATCCGAAGCTCGCACTCAATATCCCGCTTATCAGCGCGGCCATGGATACCGTCACCGAAGCGGATTTGGCGATCGCTCTCGCCCGCCAAGGGGGACTGGGCGTCATTCACCGCAACCTGTCGGTAACGCAACAGGCCGAAGAGGTCGACAAGGTCAAACGCAGCGAGAGCGGCATGATCGTCGATCCCATCACTCTGCGGCCCGAAAACACCTTGGCCGACGCCGAAGCGGTCATGAGCCACTACCATATCAGTGGCGTACCCATCACCGATGACGACAACCGGTTGCTGGGCATTCTCACCAACCGCGATGTCCGCTTCGCCACCGACCACCAGCGGCTGATCGCCGACTTTATGGTTTCAGAGAACCTGATCACCGCACAACTGGGCACAACGCTGGAAGAGGCGCAGGAGATCCTCCACCGCTACCGTATCGAGAAGCTGCCTCTGATCGATGCCGACGGCTATCTCAAGGGGCTGATCACCTATAAGGACATCCTCAAACGGCAGGATTTCCCCCACTCCGCCAAAGATGAGCGCGGACGGCTGCTCGTGGCCGGCGCCATCGGTGTTGGCGCAGAAGGGCTGCGACGCGCCGAAAGCCTCATCAATGCCGGCGTCGACGCGGTTGCGGTCGACACCGCCCACGGCCATACCCAGGGTGTCATCGAAACCGTGAGAGCCGTGCGGGCACGCTTTTCGGAACTGCCTATCCTTGCCGGCAATGTCGTGACAGTCGAAGGTGTGCAGATGCTGAGCGAAGCTGGCGCAGACGTCGTCAAAGTGGGCGTCGGCGCAGGCTCGATCTGCACCACCCGCATCGTCTCCGGCGCCGGCATGCCCCAACTCACTGCCATCGCCGCCTGCTCCGAAGCTGCCGAATCTTGCGGTGTAACCCTTATCGCAGACGGCGGCATCCGCTACAGCGGCGACATTACCAAGGCCCTTGCTTGCGGCGCCTCAGCCGTCATGCTCGGCGGCCTGCTGGCCGGCCTGCACGAATCCCCCGGCGAAATCGTTATCCGCGAAGGTCGTTCCTTCAAAGAGTACCGCGGCATGGGCAGTATCGGCGCCATGAAAGGCCGCGCCGCTGACCGTTACGCCACCGGTCAATCGCTCAATGGCGCTTCACCCGACATCGGCGGCAAAACCGTTCCCGAAGGCATCGAAGGGCAGGTACCATACAAAGGCTACCTCAACGAGTTCGTCTTTCAACTCCTGGGCGGCCTGCGCTCCGGGATGGGATACGTCGGCGCCGACAGCCTGCCGGACCTGTGGCGCAAAGCCCGCTTCGTCCGCATCAGCCCGGCAGGTTACCAGGAAAGCCATCCGCACAGCGTTGTCATTACCAAAGAAGCGCCAAACTACCAAGTGAATCCAGGGAACTAGAATGACTGTAACAGCCGTTGTCGGCGCCCAGTGGGGAGATGAAGGTAAAGGTCGCATTGTCGATTACCTGGCCAAACGGGCCAACTATGTCATACGCTTTCAAGGAGGCGACAACGCCGGCCATACCGTTATCAACGATTTCGGCAAAACCGTGCTCCATCTGGTGCCCTGTGGCATCTTCTATCCGAACGTCCACAACATTATCGGCACGGGCTGTGTGGTCAATCCGCAGTCGCTGCTGGAAGAGATCGCCCACCTCAAGTCGATTGGCGTCGGCTGCGACCGTCTTTGGATCAGCAGTCGCGCTCAGATGCTCATGCCCTACCATCGCACACTCGACGAGCTGGAGGAGCAGGCCCGCGGCGCCGACACCATCGGCACAACCATGCGCGGCGTCGGCCCGGCCTACAGCGACAAGGCCACCCGCTCCGGACTCCGCATCGGCGACCTCCTCCAACCCGACTGGCTGGAAGCGCGACTCGACAGTGCTTTGAAGACCATCAACCGCAAGCTCACGATTCTCGGCGGGCAGCCGGTGGACGGCCGCGAGGTCTACGATCTGCTGCTGGAGTTTCGACTGCAACTGGCGCCCCGCATCGTCGACACTGCGCCGATTCTACGCATGGCGCTCGAGGCCGGCAACGATATCCTGCTCGAAGGCCAGCTCGGCGTCATGCGCGATCTGGATTGGGGAATCTATCCCTACGTTACCAGCAGCCATCCAACCGCCGCGTTCGCCCCTTCCGGCGCCGGCCTGCCGGCCGGGTCTCTTGATGAAGTCCACGGCGTTTGCAAAGCCTACAGCACCTGCGTCGGCGACGGCCCCTTCCCGGTCGAATTGCACGACGAGATCGGCAAGCTTATGCAGGACGTGGGCAAGGAGTTCGGCGCGACCACCGGCCGCCCGCGCCGCTGTGGCTGGTTCGACGGCGTCGCCATTCGCTACGCCGCCTGGCTCAACGGCATGACCGGTCTGGCCATAACCAAATTGGACGTTCTCGACAGCATCGAAACGCTCAAAATCTGCACCGGCTATCGCCTGGCGGACGGCACTGTGCTCACCGACACCGTCCCCGACACTTCGCTCCTGATGGACGCGCAGCCGCTCTGGGAGGAGATGCCCGGCTGGGTCACACCCACCACCGGCTGCCGCAGTTGGGCCGCACTGCCGGTTGAAGCACGCAACTACGTCAGCCGCATTTCCGAGCTGGCCGGCGTTCCTGTCGCCTACGTCTCCGTCGGCCCTGAACGCGACAACATGTTCGGCCGCGGCAGCCCAGCTCTGGTGACCGAACAGTAGGGACAGGGCCCAATGCATAGGATGCAGTTCGAAGCGCCACTGTCCCACTGACTTCCAGGGACAATCGGATTCGCGGGGGTCTCCCCTGATTTGTAGGACACATGCCCTTTGATACCAGTGTGTTAGACAAGGCAATCGCACAGCGTTCCCGCCGCTTGGAGAGTGAGCGCAAAGAACTAGTCGCGAAGACCATTGCATTGTTGGATTCGCATAGCCGTCAATTCGGCATTTGTTCCGGCTACATTTTTGGTTCAGTCACGCGGCCTCGCCGGTTCCACGAACACTCCGACGTCGACATCGCCATTGAGACCAGCCGCCCCGAACTACTGGCCGAAGCGATCGGACGGTTCTCGTCAATGCTGGAAAGAGACGTCGATCTGGTGGATCTTTCCGCCGTCCCATTTGCCGACCGTATCCGTCGGGAGGGAGTGCCTTGGACGCCCAAGAGTTCCTAGTCCTCGAATCACGCATTGTCGCGCAGCTCGCAATTATCGACGCTGTCTTTGTTGACATCGAAGAACGGACACAAGGCTTCGACGTCAGCGACGTGCGTCACATTGAGAGCGTAGCTTTTCAGATTCACAATGCTTACAGTTCTATCGAGGAACTTCTGCGCCTGATCGCCGCCAGCTTTGAGAATCAGATCGGCGACGTGGCACGATGGCATTCGGCTCTTCTTCAACGCATGACCCAGCCCGTCCCAGGAGTGCGTCCGGCCCCATTGACCAAAGAGACGTTTGTGCTCCTTGACACTATGCGCGGTTTCCGCCACTTCTTCCGCCATGCTTATTCTTCGACAGTTGATCCCGTCCTGCTTGAGTCCAATCTTCAAATTGCGCGGCAGGCGCATAGTGTCCTGCATCGAGATATAGTCGAATTTCTGGACCAACTAAGGCCGCCCAAGTGAAAAGGAGGAGTTGCCAATGAGGATCAAGATCGCCAATGCGACCACCCGCTCCCCACTCCTCTTCACTGTCTCTTGCTGTCAACATCTATGACCACATTCACTCACGAATCCTACCTGTCACCCCTGACCTGGCGCTACGGCAGCGAGGCCATGCGCAAAATCTGGAGCGAGACTGAGAAGCGCAAACTCATGCGCCGTGTCTGGGTCGCGTTGGCGGAAGCTCAATATGAGGCCGGGCTGGTGACCTCCGCGCAAGTGGCAGACTTGCGATCTCGCCAGGACCATATCAATATCCCGCGCGCCGAGGAGATCGAACGGGAAATCCACCACGATCTCATGGCCGAAATCCGCACCTATGCCGAACAATGTCCAGTGGGCGGCCCCATCATCCATCTTGGCGCGACTTCAATGGATGTGCTCGACAACGTAGACGCCCTGCGCCTGCGCACTGCCCTCGACCAAATCATCGATAGGTTGAAACGCACTCTCGCCACAATCGCCGCCCGCATCGAAGCCGAAGCCGAAACGCCCGCTATCGCCTTTACCCACATCCAGCCCGCCGAACCTACCACCGTCGGTTACCGCTTTGCCCAGTACGGTCAAGACCTGCTCGCCGACCTGTCAGAGCTGCAATACGTGCGCAGCGACATCCGCGGAAAGGGCTTGAAAGGCGCCGTCGGCACCAGCGCCAGTTATGGTCAGCTTCTCTCCGACAGCGAATTCAGCCCTCGCCACCTCGAAGAGCGGGTTATGCAGAAGCTGGATCTCACCGCCTTTGAGGCCGCTACGCAGACCTACCCGCGCAAACAGGACTGGCTGGTGGTCAATGCCCTGGCCGGACTCTGTGCCAGCCTTCACAAATTCGCTTTTGACCTGCGCATCCTCCAGTCGCCCCCGTTCGGCGAATGGAGCGAGCCCTTCGGCCCAAGGCAGGTCGGCTCCAGCGCTATGCCTTTCAAGCGCAATCCCATCGCGGCCGAAAACATCGACAGCCTCACCCGCCAGGTCGCGGCTTTGCCCCGCATCGCCTGGGACAACAGCGCCCTCAACCTGCTCGAGCGCACGCTCGACGACTCGGCTAACCGGCGCCTTTACCTGCCGGAGGCCTTCCTGCTGACCGATGAAGTGCTCATCCGCAGCCAGCGTCTATTCGAAGGCGTGACAATCTGGCCGGGCCCCACTGCACGCAATCTGCGCGACTACGGTGTCTTCGCCGCCACCGAACGTCTGCTGATGGAAGCCGTCAAAGCCGGCGGTGACCGCCAGCACCTGCACGAACTGATCCGCGAACAGAGCCTGGTTGCATGGCAGGCCCTGCAAAATGGGGAGCCCAATCCCCTCGTCGATAACCTGATCACCGACCCGCGTATAACCGCACTCGTGCCGGCGGAACAGGCGCACAGTCTCCTGTCAGCCACTGACTACGTGGGCGACGCACCCCAGCGGGCCAGAAACATCGCCGCCGCCATCCACGCCAACGTCGGCTGAAATGCCCCAGCTAATCCTGACCGCCGACCCTGGATTCTCGCACCTGGCCCTCGACGAGTTCAGCCGCGACGCGCACAACGGCAGACCCCTCGACGAACTCGCACCCGGCATCTGCCTCGTCGACTGCGACGAAGGCTACTGGGGACTGGCCGAAACCTGGATCGACAGCCCGCCCGTCTTCGTCCGTCACATCTGCCCCGTGGACCTCACCGTTCCCCTCATCGCCAAGCCCAGAGACCTGTCCCGCCTCAGCGACGCTGCCGTAGCCGAGTACGCAGACCTGCTCGACCCGGACGTCAGCTTTTCGGTCCAGAGTCGCATTCTAGCCGACCTTCCCTACAAACCGTTCGACGTCAACCGCGCTGTTGCCGAGGCCCTCACCCGCGCCGCAAAATCCCCACTGGACGTGCGGCAGCCATTTCAAATCCTTTCTGTCGTTTTCGCTGGGTTGAATCAATCGCAGGATGAACTTGCGGAAACCAGAGATACGTCGCAGGCCGCCGGCACGCGGCGTCTGGCCTTCATGGGTCTCTCACTTGCCTCCCACAATATATCGGACTGGGCAGGCGGCGTGCGCCGCTTCCGCCGTGAGAAGGATCAGATCAGCCGAGCGGAATTCAAAATGCTGGAGGCGTTGGAAGCTTTTCGAATCGAACTTCCCGCGGGCGGCGTCGCCCTCGATCTGGGCGCAGCGCCTGGAGGTTGGACACGTGTTCTGCGTCAAAAGGACCAGTTCGTTACCGCCGTCGACCCTGCCGAACTGCATCCCCGGCTCGCCAAAGATCGCGGCGTTCGCCACAAGCGTATGACCGCCGAAGCCTACCTGCGTGAAGGGCCGGATGCTTTCGACCTGCTGGTCAATGACATGCGTATGGATGCGCGCGCTTCGGCGCGTATGATGAACGCCTTCGTCGACTTCCTCTATCCCCACGCCGAAGCGGTCATGACGCTCAAACTGGGCAAGACCGCTGCCGCGCTCGAACCTGCCTGCGCCATTCTGCGGGAGCGCTACACAATCCTCCACATGCGCCAACTGTTCCACAACCGCAACGAGGTCACCATCCACCTCAGGCCGAACGATGCCTGAGACATCTTTCTCGGACCCGCCAATCCTTACCAAGCCTCACGGGTCCGGCCCGACAGGCAAAGCATACAGATACCAATACTCCTCGCGCGGGTAGACCTGCGCCACTGCAGCATCCCAGACAAACTCTCCGCCCCCCAACAAGCTGCCCAGACGCTGGTCAATGGTTGCCAGCTGGGTTGCCAGCGCGGCCGCGCCGGCCTCGTCCAACGCCTTCCCGATCTCCGCGATCCGCTGCCGGTTGCGAATCTCAAACGGGTATTGCACACGGCACTCCCGCCGGTTCTCGCTGCAATCGTCAAGGTACCAGTTCAGGCTGTTCAGCCGGGCCCTTGCCTCCCGCAGCATCAGCGCCTGGTAATGGGAAGGAAGACGATCAGTCGCCTCCTCAATCTGCGTCTTGGCATCAGTCAGCCCCTCCTTCTGCACAGCAGTCAGCAACGCCGACTGGGCCGTCAGCTTGTGCAGCCGCGCCAGCACATCCCCGACGCTGCTCTGGATTCGGCTCTCACCCGTCCCGCCGCCATCCGCAGTCGCCGGCAACACAACCGTCCTGTACACTTCGCCCCGCATAATATAGCTCTCAAACTGCCCAGCCATCGCCGCCACCACTGCCAAATCGGTCTCCGGCGCCGCCGCGATAACCGTACTCAATATATTTGCCATTTCCCGCCTCCCTTCACACCATCTTCGTTTTTTTGGGCGGTCGGGCCTTCGGCCCTCCCTTGTGCGGGGGGACACCCCCCGCAACGCCCCCCTCCAAGAACATGCCTCACTGAGGGTACGCTTTCATCGTAGCAGGGCCGCGAATGCCCTATGCGCTAATCTTTATCATCTGTCCCATACGGTTCCCGCTCCAACCACAGCGTCACCGGGCCGTCGTTCACCAGCGCCACTTCCATATGCGCCTGGAAAACGCCTTTCTCTACCGGCACGCCCTCCGCGGCCAGCAGATCGCAGAATCTGTCGTAAAGCTCTTCGGCCTGTGCCGGTGGCGCCGCCCGCGTAAAGCTGGGTCTCCGCCCCTTGCGAGCATCACCATACAGCGTGAACTGGCTCACCGCTAATACCGCGCCCTCAACGTCCTTCAGCCCCAGATTCATCCTGCCGGCATCGTCCTCAAACAACCGCAGGCCTGCAATCTTGCGCGCCAGCCACGCGGCCTGCTCCTCACCGTCGCCGGCGCCGACCCCCAGCAGCACCAGATACCCGCGCCCGATGCTGGCAGCTTCCTCGCTGTCAACCTGCACGCTGGCGCGGCTGACCCTCTGAATGAGTGCACGCATTTTCTCTCCTCAACACTTGACAAATAGAACTTTTGTTCGTATAATACTTGTATGAACTTCTCAATCGCGCTCGAACCGGTGGAAAAAATAGCCAGCATAGGCGATGAAAACGGCTACGAAGCCGCCGGCGACTCGCCCCACGCCGAGCCCACCCGCCCCGGCTGCTTTACACCAGCCGCGGCCAAGCCGACGCGGCGGGAACGCAATGCCGCCTCCTTGCGCCGCTCCATTATCAAAGTGGCGACTCCTCGCGGCCCCAAGCCGGTGCTGAGGACGATGATGACCACCGCCTGCGAACGCAACTGCTTCTACTGTCCCTTCCGCGCCGGCCGCAGCAGCGCAGAACGCCTCACATTGCAGCCTGATGAAATGGCTGACGGTTTCATGCGCATCCACAAGGCCGGCATGGTCGACGGCCTCTTTCTCTCCTCAGGCATTATCGGCGGCGGGGTCAGAGCCCAGGACAAAATTATCGACACTGCCGAGATTCTGCGCAAGAAACAGAACTACCCCGGCTACATCCACCTTAAGATCATGCCCGGCTCCGAGTATGAGCAGGTGCGCAGGTCCATGCAGCTGGCGGACCGGGTCTCGATCAACCTCGAGGGCGCCACGCCGGGCAGGCTGGCCAGCCTTGCCCCTCAAAAGGAGTTCTGGGACGACCTGATGCAACGCCTTCTGTGGACCGAGCAGATTCGGAGCCGCGAAAGGGTGCGCGCATCTGCGGTCACCCAATTTGTCGTCGGCGCCGTCGGCGACACCGACCTCGAGCTGGTATCGCTGAGCGAGAAACTCTACCGCCAGGCCCGTCTTGGACGCGTCTACTATTCCAGTTTCTACCCTGTGCCCGACACGCCCTTCGACGACCTGCCGCCGGCTTCCCTGAAGCGGCAGCACCGCCTCTACCAGGCCAGCTTTCTGCTACGGGACTACAATTGGGACACCGAGGATATCGGCTTCGGGGCCGACCAGAACCTCCGTCTCGACGTAGACCCCAAGCAGGCCTGGGCCGACATCCATCTGCGCGCCGCGCCCATAGAGCTGAATCGCGCGGACAGGCCGACCCTGCTGCGCGTGCCCGGCATCGGCCCCAAGAGCGCCGACCGAATTCTCCGTGCTCGCGGCCAGGGCACGCTCACTGAATTGCAACATCTGCGCGCCTTAGGCGTCCCTTCCCCACAGAAGGCAGCGCCTTACGTCCTCCTCAACGGCAGTCAGCCCGCGCATCAGATGTCGCTGTTTCCCGTGCCTGGATAAATAATCCGATTTCATCCTTCATCGTGAGTCCCAGTGATGGCCAAGACTTTTGGCACGAGCAAATCCTGAGATAGGGGCCGACTCACCCACTATACCCATATTCGCAAGCTCTTCGTACCGTATGAGATTCTCAATTGGGTCAGTCTGTGTAGGGGAACGACTTTACAAAAATGCGACAATCTGTGCAGATTCGGACTCTTATGTCCGTGTTGAGCGTATCCAACGGCCAAGATTCACGCCAACGCGATCAACTTGCTTAACTAACTGGCCACACAATTTGCGTTTCAGAAATGTGTCACTAAATCATGGTCTGAGCGATTCAACGAAGTGCCTTTTTTCCTCAATAATTTACTGCCCCTTGTTCATCCAGATTCCGTTCATGCTAGGCCTCCTGACCGTCGTGCAGACGCCTCCTTTAGGAATACGCCTGAGCGGTCCTGCGTAGATTAGTCGACTCAAGTACTCGCATAGCGTATCCAAACCTGCCCAACGGCACGATACAGCTTTCGATCCGCCGTCCACAGTTCTCCTTGAAGAAGCTCAGCCAAGGCAACGAAGAAGCAATCATAGGCGCTTGCCCGTTTCAACCGAAGAGTCCAACGAAGCGTATGTCTGCAAAGAGATTCGTCTGGCGCGATTATGGAAAAGTCTGAGACGAAGGTCATGTCAAGCACCTTAGCGGAAGTCTCCTTTGTAATCTCTCGAATGTGGGCCAATTTGGCCAAAGTTGACGTAACTTCGTAACGCCACAAAGTGGGGGCATTGAGTGGTACATCATTTTCATGCCAATTTTCCATCTGCTCTAAGAGCCTTGGCTGTATGCTTTTGGCAAAAGCATTCCCATAATGTAGCTCGCGTCAACTATCACCGATGATGGCACTTCGCCCCTCCAGATCCGCTCGCGCCGCTCCCAGTGACCGGTCAATGTCTGGAGGGACGCCCTGAGTTTCTGCCAAAATGATCTGATTGAGGCGTTCACTTTCCTTTTTCCATTCCTGCCAGGAGGTCTGTCTCTGACTTCTCGCCATGTTTCGCAGCTGCTCTAAATCGTCCAGACTGACGAGAGCGGCCAAGGGCCTACCCCTGGAAGTAAGGATGACTCTCTCTCCCCCGTAGGCGACGCGATTGACCAGACCAGATATGTCCCGTCGTACATGCCCGATGGCTATCTGCACCTCTATACTCATATTCGTGCGTCGCCTTTCTGCATAAGTGGTAACTTCTAAGCCGTAAACAGTGCCTGTCTTGACCAGCCCTCTGTCCCTGCCGCCATTCAGACAATCTGATTAGGTATTCGGTTGGCGGCAGTCACGTTGCTGGAGCCGCACGGCTGGAATGCGCACACACGGTCGGTGAGCGATGGTTTTGTAGGGGGGCGTTGCGGGGGCGCAGCCCCTGCACAAGGGAGGGCGCTTGCGCCCGACCGCCCAAAAACAGGGAGTGCGGATAGAGCAATCACCTGCGCTCGCCTCGTTCAGGATCGCAAATTAGTTGCATCTGAGTAGTTTTCATAAATGTAATATGCTGAAAATCAGCATATTGTACTTTTCACACTACTTGACGTACTGGTCCTTACAAAAAGCGTACCTGAGGGAGGCAAGTAGGCGCATCCAGTACTTCTCTACCCTCCTCCCTTTCCTTCCCCTTCAAGCCCTACCTGCCACTTCTTTCACTACTCACTTCTCTTCGCTATGGTCTTTCACTGAGCCTCTTCGCCCCACCCACAACCCAACACCCAACACTCCCGCAGCCAGCCAGCTCCCCGGCCCAAACAACCCCGTCGCGCCCAGCAGCACGCCCAGCGCCCCGGCCCCAACAGTTGCCGCAGTCGACGCCGCCCGCAATCCAAACCCCCGCGTCGCCGCCCCCCACGCCGCGCCGCTGCCCGCCCACAGGATCATGCCAATCGGCGCCTCATCCGGGAAGAAGCCAAGCGTAACCAGCGCCAGGATCACCATGACAACCGCGCGCTGCCGCTCTCGCTGCGCGATATCGCCCCCCACACGCCGCGCCAGCCATTCCGCGCCCAGCGTGACGACGCAGCCCAGTGCCGCGTTCAGCCACGGCGACCCGTGGCCCGTGTGGCTCAACACGCTGGCCGGAATATAGATGAGACGAAAGAGAAAAAAGAAAGGAATGAACGTGGGGTAAACAACATGCCGGCTCATCAACCGCTGCCCAACCCGACCGCCAGCGCCACTGCCGCTACCGGCTCGACCCAAACCAGGCTGTCCAGCTGCAACGCATCCGCGCCGGCGTGCAGGCAATCGCAGGCCTGCTTCTGTGTATGTACGCCGCCGCAAGCGATCAGAGAGCCGGGCAGGGCCAGCGACTTCACTTCCAATAGCGCCGCGAGCATCATCGGAAAGACCCCCGGCCCGAACAACTCGCCGCTGACGGTCTGCCCGTCGGGCCGTACGCCTGCGCCCAGGGGCGGGCTGCCCACCACCACACCGGCGGCGCCTGCTGCCACAGCTGCCGGCGCCAGGGCAGGCGCTCTCGAAAGAGGGAGCTTCGCCAACAGCGGTAGGTCCGTCTCAAACAACAGGACCTCCAGCAGCCGGCCGATCTCCCTTTCGCTGGCCTCCGGCTGGCACAGAAGCTCGAATCCCTCGATGCCTTCGACGGCGGCGAGCCGCGCTACCGTTTCGGCGGCCTCATCGCTTTCGCTGTCCGCCACCTGGGCAATGACCGGACAACCCATCCGCGGCCACAGCTGTCCATACCGCCTCACCGCCGAGGACACGCCCCGGTTCTGCAACCCGACGCGGCGCACAAATCCGCCTGCTGTCTCCGCCAGGCGCGGCGGCTGGCTGCCGCCACGGCTGCGTCGCGTGAACGGACCAACCACCACCCCGCCGAACCGGCCCGTCTCGAGTTCCCGGTGCCGAGCCTCGCCGTAGCCGACACTGCCGGCCGCCAGCATCACCGGACTCGCCAGCGGCAGACCGATTTTATGGCCCGGCGCCAGTTCGACAGCGTTCTCAGCCATCGCCACTGCCCTAACCCAGCAACTCGACAAACGTTTCCACGCCAATGTTCGAGCCGCACAGGATCAACCCCACCCGTTTTCCTGCCGCTTGCTCGCGCAGCGGACCGAACAGGGCCGCGGTCGAGGCCGCGCACGCTGGCTCGCACGCCAGTTTCATCTCGTGGAACAGCAGCCGCATTCCGTCCAGCATCTCTTCATCGGAGACCAGCGCCACATCCTCCAGAAAATGCCTGCACAGGCCAAAGCTGTACGACTGTGTCGCCGGCGCGCCTAAACTCGTGGCTATAGTCTCCACCCGCTCTATCGACTCCAATGCACCGCTGGCGAAGCTGCGGTGCATTGTGTCCGCGCCCTCTGGCTCCACCCCGAAGATTGCGCAATCGGGCTGCAGTTGCTTGACCGCCGCGCCAATACCCGCCGCCAATCCCCCGCCCCCAACCGGCACGATCAGCATATCCAGGGGCGGCGCATCCTCGCACAACTCCAAACCGACAGTTGCCTGCCCTGTGACAATCGGGCGGCTGTCAAAGGGGTGGATGAAAGCCCGCCCCTCCTCCCGCTGGATGCGCTCGACCTCGTCAAACGCTGCATAGACGTCGGCCACCAGCACGACCTCAGCCCCATAGCTGCGCGACTTCTCCACCCGGAACTGCGGCGCGGACACGGGCATCACAACCTTGGCGCTGATACCAAATAACTGTGCCGCGTAAGCCACTGCAATCGCATGGTTGCCTGCGCTCACCGCGGTCACACCCCGTTCCCGCGCAGCCTCGTCAAGTTGCATTATGTCATTCACCGCGCCGCGCGGCTTGAACGTACCCGTCCTTTGGAACAGCTCCAGCTTCAGCCAGACCTCTGTGTCCGCGCCAAGCGCCTCCTCCATCTCCTTGCTCTGCCAGCGCCACACGGGAGTGCGGTGAATATAGGGATCGATGCGCGCGCGCGTCGCGCGAATCTCTTCGAGTGTAGGGATCACGAGTTCGGTCATCTTGTCAACGGTCATCGCCTCTGCCTTGAAGTAGGAGCGTGCACAAAAATATAGGCCAGGTCGATGCGTAGAGGCACCTCCCGGCCGCAGTACGAGCGTATTCTAACTCCATGTCTAATCTGTAAGCGTCCCTTTGGTGCTCGGGACACCTGTTCGCCGGTCATCCAGCCGCGTCGCCCCATCCAGGGCACGCGCCAGCGCCTTAAACAGCCCTTCGGACTTATGGTGATCATTCTGTCCATAAAGCACTGCCGCATGCAGATTCATCCGCCCGTGAATTGCGATGCTTTCAAACAGATGATAGATAAGGTCGGTGCTGAGTTGCCCTAACCTGGGCGTCGCAAACTCTGCATCGAAAACGCAATAGGGGCGGCCGCTCAAATCCACCACCACCCGCGCCAGCGTCTCGTCCATCGGCACATAAGCGTGCCAGGTACGCACGATGCCTTTACGGTCTCCCAGGGCCTGGTCGATTGCTCGCCCCAGGCAGATACACACATCTTCGGCAGTGTGGTGTTCGTCGATATGCAGATCGCCGGTCGCCTGCACCGTGAGGTCAAACAGGCCGTGCCCGGCAAATAGCGTCAGCATATGGTCCAGGAATCCGATGCCGGTCGCCACCTCAGCCGCGCCGCTTCCCTCCAGCGCCAGTTCCAGCACGATTTGCGTCTCTTGTGTCGCTCGTTCAATTCTAGCTTGTCGCATATTGTTTCCGACCCGTCGCTCTCGGACTGAACCAGAGCCGCCGGTGCATTACGTCGCGCCGCGCCTCACCGTCAATCCAGCTGCCGCGTGTGTTCAACTGAAGCCAATTGTCCCACCGTTTTCGCAGCCGAGCAAACTCCACCCCTCTTTTCCGGCTGATCACCGGCTACTGACCATTTTACTTTTGGGCGGTCGGGCCTTCGGCCCTCCCTTGTGCAGGGGCTGCGCCCCC
>MPML01000035.1 GCA_002238445.1 Caldilineaceae bacterium bin5 | reverse complement strand
AACCGTAGCCGGGTCACCCAACCGGCAAGCCTCCATCGCGCCCCGCATATCGTAGATGTGATCTCCGTCCACGACACCGACCCGTTCGCCGGCATGCCCTACATATGTCGCCAGTTTCACCGTACTCTTTCCTTTCAGCGGTTATAAAATATGAAGTGTTGTAACTATTCAGCCGCAACTGATTCGCAACCCTGAACGAGGGGAGCAAAGGTGTTTTTCTCCCCTCATTGTTGTATTTTGGGCGGTCGGGCCTTCGGCCCTCCCTTGTGCAGGGGCTGCGCCCCCGCAACGCCCCCCTCCAAAACCATCCCTCACCGACCATGTGCCTTCTTCGCAAAGTGTCGGCTGGCGAGCATGGCCGCGGCTGTACAACAGTTGCCTCACCAAGAGCCTGAATGGTTCCCAGGATGTCTGGCTGGTCAACTACTGTGGCTTAGTAGTTACGAATTGTTCATCATCGTTTCCATCATCACCAACCTATAGAAGTCCGCCCGACTGCTGCAACAACTTTGCCACCAGACCTGTCCAACCCGTCTGGTGGCTGGCCCCCAAGCCCGTCCCGTTGTCACCATGGAAATATTCGTGGAACAGAATGTGGTCCCGCCAGTGTGGGTCCTCCTGATAGATACGAGCGTCACCATTGAACGGGCGCTTGCCCTCTTCGTTTCGCAGGAAAAGCCGAATCAGCCGCTGAGACAGCTCGACCGCCACCTCGTCAAGCGTCATCCACACACCGGATCCGGTCGGACACTCTACTTTCAAACTGTCGCCATAGTAGTGATGAAAACGCTGCAAACTCTCGATAATCAGGAAATTGATGGGGAACCAGACGGGACCGCGCCAGTTGGAGTTGCCGCCGTACATCCCAGTGCGCGATTCCGCCGGCTCGTACTCAATCTCGAATGTTCGACCGCCAACATGAATATGATATGGATACTTGTCATGGACCTTGGAAAGCGATCGGATACCATACGGAGAGAGAAACTCCTCCTCGTCCAACAGATAACGCAGTATGCTCTCCAGCTTGTCTCTTGACAGCAGTGAAGTCAGATAGCGCTGTCCCACACCGGGTTCGTCCATGCTGGTCATTGTCGATGTCAGGCGCGGTCTGTTCTTGATGAACCAGTGGGTCCGACGGTTGAATTCCGGTAACGATTCCATCAGCCGCGGCTCCAGAGTTTCCACGGCAAACAACGGTATCAGACCCACCATCGACCTGACCTTCAGAGGGACAAAGTCGCCGTTTTGCGTATGGAGCAGGTCATAGTAAAAGCGGTCTCTTTCATTCCAGAGCGACGCCCCTGGGCCCCTCTCTTCGTTCATGGCCGTAGCAATGCGGAGGAAATGTTCGAAAAACTTCGTAGCCATATCCTGGTAAACAGACATGTTTGACGCCATGTCTCTGTAAACCGTATCCTGCCCGGCTAGCTCCAGGGCGATCTTCATCATCATCAGGCAGTAAAAGCCCATCCACGCAGTGCCGTCCGACTGATCGATATGGCCGCCTGTTGGCAATTCAGCGCTGCGGTCAAAAACGCTGATGTTGTCCAGCCCCAGGAAGCCTCCTTGAAAGACATTGTTCCCTTCCTCGTCTTTACGATTGACCCACCACGTAAAGTTGAGCAGCAGCTTGTGGAACAGTCCCTCCAGGAAAGGTCGGTCCGGTATGCCGTTCAGGCGGGCGTCAATCTTGTAAACGCGCCAGACCGCCCACGCGTGCACCGGCGGGTTGACATCGCCGAAGTGCCACTCATAGGCCGGCAGCGCGCCGCTGGGATGCATATACCACTCGCGCGTTGACAGCGTCAGCTGGCGTTTGGCGTAGTCAGCATCCACCAACGACAGCGGAATGCAGTGAAAGGCCGTATCCCACGTGGCGTACCATGGGTATTCCCACTTATCAGGCATCGAAATCACGTCGAAGTTGTGCAGATGGTCCCAGTCGCCGTTGCGGCCGTTCTTGCGCGCGTCGGGCGCCGGCAGGATCGGGTCGCCGCGTAACCATTGGGGAATGTCATAGTAGTAGAGCTGCTTGGTCCACAGCATTCCCGCCAGCGCCTGCCGCTGAATGTGCCGTTCATCCTCGTTCAGGTCCGGATTCTGAACAGCCGCATAGAACGCCTCAGTCTCCTCTATGCGCCGGCGAAAAACATTATCGAACCCCCTGCCGAAAGGTTGCCGGTTGCGCCGATTGGACAGCCGCCAGCGGTAGGTCAGCGAACTGCCCGCAGGAATGAAATCAAAATAGTGGGCCGCCGCTTTCGTGCCGTGCTCCGCGGGATTAACCGCCTCGTGCTCGCCGTTGATGACAAAGCGGTGAAAGGCATCCTTTACGTATGGAGTTCGATTGGGTGAGCCAAAGAGCAGTGCCGAGTTGCTGTCATTCTCGGTGAATAGCAGTTCGCGCGGCTCCTCCGCCCAAAAGCGATAGGGCCCCAATTGAGGATGATCCACCTTGATTGTCATCACACCGTCCGGGCCCGTATGACGCGCAAGGAGCGGCTGCTCCTCGACGTCGCCCAGCGGCCCATTCTCATAGCCCCAGCTCCACGTGTTCCGAAACCACAGTGTCGGCAGCAGATGAAACCGTGCGCCTTCAGGGCCTCGATTCGATACCGTTATTCGGGCGAGAATATCGTTTTCGTCCGCCTTGGCATATTCAACCTGAACATCGAAGTAGCGGTTTTCATTAAAAACGCCCGTGTCCAGCAGTTCGTATTCACCGTCATCGTACCCGCGCCGCCGGCCTTCCTCCACCAGTTCTCCGTACGGAAAAGAGGCCTGTGGATACTTGTAGAGCATCTTCATATAGCTGTGCGTCGGGCAGTTGTCCAGATAGTAGTAACATTCCTTCACATCTTCGCCATGATTGCCCTCAGGCCCGGTCAGGCCGTACAGCCGCTCCTTCAAGATCGGGTCATTGCCATTCCACATCGCCACCGCAAGGCACAGGTACTGATTGCGATCGCATATGCCCGCCAGGCCGTCTTCGTTCCAGCGGTAGGCTCGGCTACGGGCCTGATCGTGCGAAAAGTAGTTCCAGCAGTCACCGTTGGCGCTGTAGTCCTCCCGCACAGTGCCCCACGCCCGTTCGCTCAGATACGGCCCCCAATGTTTCCAATTGTTGGTGCGCTGACGATACCATTCCAGGCGCTTGTGCTCCGCAGTCTGCGGCGCCTTATTTCTCGGAAATGCTCTGGTTCTGCTCGTCACGAATTCACTCCACTCTCACACATCTGTTGATACTACTCAAAGGAAACTGATAAGCAACCCTGAACGAGGCGAACAAAATGATCTTTCTCCCCTCATTGTTCTGTTATGGGCGGTCGGGCCTTCGGCCCTCCCTTGTGCAGGGCCTCCGCCCCCGCACCGCCCCCCTCCAAACCCATGTCTCAGCGACCTGACACCTTCAGTCCAGCGGCGCGGCTTCAGTACCCTGGCCGCCGCCAACTGCAATCTCCATCCAAAAGCCTGACTGGCGGCGAAGACGCAGAGTTGGTCAAGATACACACTGTCCGCGGCCCAATTGCTGCCATCTGTTTTCAGACAGTGACGCGCCGACCAGTGCGGTTCGACTCGTAGGCCGCGTCCACAACTTTGGCCACGCGAATTGCGTCCTCGCCGGTGGCCAAGGGTTCACCATTGCCCTGGCAGGCACTGATGAATGCACGCAGGAACTTCTCCCCTGAAGCGCCGCCGTAGGCCGGCGAATCGCCAAAAGTGTACTCGAAAGTGCGCTTGGGCGCCGCAGCCCAGCTGGGATGAGCGCTCTCGACGTCGATGCTCGTCGGCGTGCCGTTCGAGCCGTAGGTGATGCGTCCAAGCCGGCCGTTCACACCAACGTAGGTGTCGTAGCCGACCGCATTGTGATAGCCGCTCCCGCTCATGGCCAGCATATAGCCGGCATGCATCGTACCCACCGCGCCCGAAGCGAAGCCCAGCGAAAGCGCGGCCACGTCTTCAACGTCGATATCCTCCCCGCTGCGCGTGGCGAGCTGCGCCGCCACCGAAACGATCTCGTCCTGCGTGATGTTCAGGATCTGGTCGATGTAGTGGCAGCCCAGCCAGGAGAGAATGCCGCCGCCGGCCTTGTCCTGGTTGAACAGCCAGTGGCGGGGATTCCGCACCTGTACCTGGGTTGTGACCATACGCATTTCGACCGACACAAGCTCGCCAATCAGCCCCTGCTCGACAATGCGCCGGGCATCCCGGATCGGCGGCAGCGAGCGGTTCTGGTAGAAGACGCCCAGTTTGCGCTGCTCGCGGCGGGCGACCGCGGCCACCTCCGTACTCTCGACCGCGGTCTTGCCAATCGGCTTGTCGGTGATCAGATGTTTGCCCGCTTCCAATGCCTTGATGAATATCGGCGGCCCAAGATCGTTGCGCAGCGCGCCGACAACAAACAGGATCTCCTCTTGCGCCAACACTGAGTCCAAATCGGTCGTTGTCCCGCTTACCTTCTCGCCCTGATTCTCAACGGTCGACTGCAACAGTTCCGCGTCCGGGTCCCAGAGCGTGATGCTGGCAACCTCCGCCACGGTCTGGAGTGTACGCAGGTGAGCAAGTGAGTGGGGATGCGATAACCCTAATAGTGCTGCTTGAACTTCCTGCATGGGGATAAGCCTCCACTGAATTGTGTTCTCTTGCTAAATCTGCTGCGCACCCGTTTCGATACCCGTGAACATTCGAGGCGTACACGGGACCCCGCTCCGGCCAAAGACGGAGGCGAAACTTTTCCTATTCTGACCTGGGCGGCGGCAACATACGCGGTAGCGCAAAATGGAAGAATACGTTAGCATATCGTAAAGGTGAATCAACTGCGTGTCAACCCGCCACCAATCCCACGGGACTGCATCCTCAGTTCGCCATTCGAGTCGCCCCAGGAGGAAATTCATGTACAGAGCAGCGGTCATCGGTCTGGGACGCATGGGCAGCACCTTCGACGATGAAATACAGCGCGGCGGCGCCATCTTTCTACCCTACTGCCACGCGCCCAGCTACACGGCTTCGCCCCACACCGAGTTGGTTGCCGGCGCCGACCTCCACACCGAACAGGGCGCCATATTCGGCGAACGCTGGGGCCTGTCAGGGGAGCACATCTACAGCGACTACCGGGATATGCTCGCAGCGGAAAAGCCGGATATCGTCAGCATCTGCACGACCGCACGCCACCGCGCCACAATAATGCAGGATGCTATCGAAGCCGGCGTCAAAGCGATCTGGGCCGAAAAACCGATCACGCTGAGCCTTGCCGAAGCCGACGCCGTCATCGACCTCAGTACACGCAAAGGTGTGGTTATCGCCGTAAACTGTTCCCGCCGCCACAACCCATTCCTGTCTGAGGCCCGCCGCATGGCGCAAGAAGGCGAACTGGGCGAAATCCTGCAAATCACTGCCTACGCGGAGTGCTTTATCTCCCACAATGGCAGCCACGCGATCGACACGATGCGCTATCTGGTCGACGCCGACGTCGAATGGGTCTTCGGCGAGATGGAATCGGACGAAGAGGCCGCCGCCGAGGAAGACCTGAAAGGCAACGGCTACTTGGCCTTCGACAACGGTGTACGGGGTTTCCTGCGTGCCATGCCCACCGGAATTGCACCGTGGGAGTTCGACGTTATCGGCACGGAGGGGCGTGTCCGCTCACTGTCCAATGGCGCCGAGACACAGTACTATCGCTGGGTTTCCGGCGGCCTGCGCGATGAGGGCCTGCCGGGGCGGGCGCCCTTCCCATTGCCCCTCAGCATACAGGGCACCGGCCTGTTGGTGATTGCAGACCTTGTCCAGGCCATCGAGACCGGCTCGGAACCGCGCTGCTCAGCAGAAGACGGCCGCAAAGCGCTCGAGACTGCAATCGCGTTGCGCGAGTCGCACCGCCAGGGCGGCCGCCGCGTGGACCTACCAGTCGTCGACCGTTCTCTGCGTATTCTGTCGGTCGAGATAGGTGGGGATACCGAGCCCGCCCGAGTGCGACGATTGCGAAGTGAGCCCGTGGTCGCGTAACAAGAGAAGTCGCGCTGGTTGAACATTTCAGGAGAGCCAACAATGTCCGAAAAAACCTATCGCGCTGCCGTCATCGGTCTTGGGCGTATGGGCAGCACTTTCGACGATGAAATCAAGCAGGGGGGCCAGTTCTTCATGCCCTACTGTCATGCACCCACCTACGCGGCCTCGCCCCACACCGAACTGGTCGCCGGCGCCGACCCCTACGAGGAGCAAGGCTCGATCTTCGCCGAACGCTGGGGCCTGGACAGCGGGCAAATCTATACCGACTACCGTGAGATGCTGGCAGCCGAGCGGCCCGACTTTGTAAGCCTGTGTACAACCGCCCGCCACCGCGCCGAAATAATGATCGATGCTGTCAATGCAGGCGTCAAGGCGATCTGGGCCGAAAAGCCGTTTACCCTCAGTCTTGCTGAGGCCGATGAAGTAGTCGAACTCTGCGATCGCAAGGGCGTAGCCGTCGCCGTCAACTGCTCCCGCCGCTACAATGTCTTCTTCACCGAAATGCGCCGCATGGTCGAGGAGGGCGAACTGGGCGAGATCCTGCAGGTAACCGCCTACGCGCAGTGTAACCTCTCCCACAACGGCAGCCATGCCATCGACGCCATGCGCTACCTGGTCGGCGGCAATGTCGAGTGGGTCTTCGGTGAAATGGAGTCCGACGAAAAAGCGGCCGGCGAGAGAGACCTGATGGGCAACGGATATATGGCGTTTGACAATGGTGCGCGCGGCTTCCTGCGCGGCACACCTACCGGCGCGGCGCCGTGGGAGTTCGACGTAATCGGCACTGAAGGACGTGTTCGCTCTCTGGCGCAGGGTATGGAGACACAGTACTACCGCTGGGTGCCGGGAGGGCTGCGCGGCCGCGGCCTGCCCGCGCGGGCGCCCTTCCCCTTGCCGACGACAATTCCGAGCATGGGCCTATCCGTTATCGAGGATCTTGTCCACTGCATCGACACCGGCGCCGAACCTCGCTGCTCAGACAAAGACGGACGTAGCGCGCTGGAAATCGCGATTGCGCTACGCGAGTCGCACCGCCAGGGCGGTCGCCGCGTTGATCTGCCGCTCGAGGATCGCTCGCTGCGCATTCTTTCGGTCGAAATAGGCGGCGACGCCGTGCCCGCCCGTGTACGTCGATTGCAAGGTGCGTAGTTTACCGCATAGAAGAGCCAGCGATTTGGACATTCAGAATTTAGACTAGAGCCGTTCGGTGACTGCGGCCTGTATCAACCCACCATCTCCAGGGCTAGGGACGAACATTTGACGCAACCGTTGATGTCGCCCCTTGCTCCCTGACTACTATCCAACGCAGCACTGAATGTCGGCCGCAAACCCATTTCTGCCATGGCAACCAATAGCGGTGCGCTAGCCGCAGCACAACAGTGAGAAAGCCATGCCTGACAAAACCTATCGCGCCGCCGTCATCGGCCTTGGGCGCATGGGCAGCACGTTCGACGATGAAATCAAGCAGGGTGGCCAGTTCTTCATGCCCTACTGTCATGCCCCCACCTACGTGGCATCGCCCCATACCGAGCTGGTAGCCGGTGCCGATCCGCACGCTGAGCAGGGCGCGATATTCGCTGAACGCTGGGGTCTGGAAAGCGGCCAGATCTATGCCGACTACCGTGAGATGCTTGAGGCCGAACGGCCCGACTTTGTGAGCCTGTGTACCACCGCCCGCCACCGCTCAGCCATCCTGCAGGACGCGGTCAACGCCGGCGTCAAAGCGATCTGGGCCGAGAAGCCGTTCACGCTCAGCCTGGCAGAAGCCGACGCCGCAGTCGATCTCTGCAGCCGCAAGAACGTAGCCGTCGCTGTCAACTGTTCCCGCCGCTACAATGTCTTCTTTACCGAGGCGCGCCGCATGATCGAGGAGGGAGAACTGGGCGAAATTCTGCAGATCACCGCCTACGCCCAGTGCAACCTCTCCTCCAACGGCAGCCATGCTATCGACACCATGCGCTACCTGGTTGGCGGCAACGTCGAATGGGTCTTCGGCGAGATGGAGTCGGACGAGAAGGCCGCCGGAGATGAAGACCTGATGGGCAACGGCTATCTGGCCTTTGACAACGGCGTGCGCGGATTCCTGCGCGGCACGCCCACAGGCGCGGCGCCGTGGGAGTTCGACGTTATTGGAACCGAGGGCCGGATCCGCTCTCTGGCCCAAGGTATGGAAACACAGTACTACCGCTGGGTACCGGGCGGATTGCTCGATGAGGGCCTGCCGGCGCGGGCGCCATTCCCCTTGCCGACGAACATCCCCAGCATGGGCCTTGCCATAATCGAAGATCTTGTTCACTGCATCAACAACGGCACGCAGCCGCGCTGCTCTGGCGAAGATGGACGCAAGGCGCTCGAAATCGCCATCGCGATGAGGGAGTCGCACCGCCAGCGCGGCCGCCGAATCGACCTGCCGCTCAAAGACCGCTCCCTGCGCATGCTGTCCTCAGGTATCGCCAACGATTCCGTGCCTGCCCGTATTCGCAGACTGGGTGACCAATAACTAGAATAACCCTAGCTGGAAATTTTCATACCACTGACCACTGCCACCAGGAGAAACCAAAATGACTGACAGGACCTATCGCGTTGCAATCATTGGCCTGGGGCGCATGGGCAGCACTATCGACGATGAATTTCCCGACCGCAGTCCGCCCTACTCGGTCGCGGCCTCCTGTCAGGCCAGTGCACGCTTACAAGTGGTCACCGGTGCCGACATCGATGCCTCCAAGCGGGCCGCATTCGCAGATCGCTGGGGCGTAGACGCACTCTACGAAGACTACGTCGAAATGATCCGCCAGGAGAATCCCGACATGGTTGCCGTCTGCACACGCGGCCATCTGCATGCCGAGATGGCAACGCGGACCGCCCAGGAAGGGGTCAAGCTGATCTTCTGCGAAAAGGCGATTGCCTGTTCGATGGAGGAGGCGGACGGCATCCTCAAGGCCGTCCAGGAAAACGGCTCCTTGTTCAATTCAGGTGTCCTCCGCCGATTCAACCTCCGCTACCACCAAGCGCGTGATCTCATCCGGCAGGGCGAGATTGGTGAACCCAAGGCCGCAATACATTACGCCAGCACCAATCTGCTCCATGGTCACATCCATTCGATAGACACCTTAAGTTTCCTGTTGGACGATCCGAAAGTGGAAAGTATCTGGGGCGAACTCAACACAATCGATCATCGCATCCCCGACAACCGGTTGGATGATGATCCATATGGCATTTTCCAACTGACATTTGCCAATGGCGTCGCCGCCACCAGCGTCCCGGCCGGCAACTGGGAATTTGAAGTGATGGGCGACGGTGGCAGTGTGCGTGTATTTGATAACGGGAACGGTCTACAGTTGCGCAAAAACGAAGCTGGCAAGGCGCGCATCGCCGCGGCAGTCCCGGTTGAGCAGGTGGCCGAAAATAGCGCCACACAGTACTGCCTGGAGGACCTGGTCCTGGCGCACGAAGAGGGTCGGCAAACACTGGGGCATGTGGAAGTCGCCCATCATCTGACCGAGGTCTGCCTGGCGCTGGCTGAGAGTCACCGGCAGGAAAAACGGATCATCCTGCCGCTGGAGAACCGTTCACTCTATATCTTCCATCGCTGAACATTACCGTGGTATACAACTTGAGCCACACGTCCCTGGATTACACTCTTAACAGGAGTAGGGAGAATGAACATGAACAAAGTAAAAGTCGACGACCGAGACTGGTCAGAACTGAGCTTCGGACAGCATGTCTATCAGCTTGAAGTCGAGGGCTACACCGTCATTCCCGATCTGCTCACCGCAGAGCATCTGGACTGTCTGCGCGCGCAGACGGCCCAACTGAATACGATCGCGGTGGACTACAGTGACAAGCAGCAGGTGCGCCCGAAAGTCCAGTTTGCGGGCGGCCCGGTCACAGAATTAATCGCCCATCCTCCCACGACCCGTTTCCTGGAAAGGCTGTTTGGCGACGACATCGTGTTCATGTCCTACGCCTACGCCCGCTCGGAGCCGGGTCATCCGGGAATCAGCATCCACACCGACGGCCAGCCCTATGGCTCGAAAATCTTCGGCTACGAGGGCAGCTGCCCCTGCATGGTTCGTGTCCTCTATTATCTCCAGGATCTGACAGAGGAAGTTTCGCCGTTCCGAGTGATTCCTCGCTCTCACCTGGGCATGCACGCCCATGCCAACCCTTACGTGCGCTACGAGTCCCACCCCGAAGAGGTCATGGTGACGGCCGCGGCCGGTTCGGCCGTTCTGCTAAACCATCGCGTCTTTCACGGCAACTTCCCCAACGTGGGCGACTATGCCCGCGAGCTGCTGGCGATCGCATATCGTCCAGCGTGGGCCGGACCGGTCGCCGAAGAGGTGGAACAGTGGCAGCCCGAAGAATTGGCGAAGCTGCCGCCCGAGGTCAAGCCTTTCTTCATCGACAGAAATACGCGCAAGTGGGACTTTGGCGGTGGCAACAAGCCTGCCAACATGGCCAGCGAAGCCCCAGGCATCAACCCCAGTCGCTGGGACCTGGTGTAACGGAGCAGCCGCCCGATTGGTGGACCACGGCTAGTACAAGTACAATCGGCCATGCACCGGTTTTCAAAAGGAGGACAGGATGCAGGTTCCTGGTGAAACTGTTGAAGTACCTGAAATCCCGTGGCAGTCCAACGTCGAACTGCCCGCGCAGAGCAGCGCCGTCATCGTCGTCGACATGCAGAACGACTTTGTCAAGGAAGGCGGCGCCCTGGTAGTGCCCGATGCCGCTGCCACGCTCGCCAGTTTGCAAGGGCTGCTCGCGCGCGCCCGCCGCGCCGGCGTGCGCATCGCCTATACACAAGACAGCCACTTCACCGGCGATCCCGAGTGGGAAATCTGGCCGCCTCACTGTGAAGTCGACAGTTGGGGATGGCAGATCGTCGAGGAAATTGCTCCGCAACCCGAAGATCTGGTCTGCCAGAAAAGCCGCTACGACGGATTCTACGGCACCTGGCTCGAACACTTCCTCGCCAATGTCTGGCAAGTGCGCAATCTCGTGATCGTCGGCACAGTCTCCAGCATTTGCGTGCTCCACACTGCCGCTTCGGCCGGCCTGCGTTGGTATTCCGTCGTCGTGCCTGCAGATTGCATCTCGGCTCTGACCGAATTCGACCAGGCTCTCACCCTGCGGCAAGTTTCATGGCTCTATACCGGCAGTGTGACCAAAGCCGCAGAATCCATTTCGTTCAACGGCAGCTCCAGTGATCAGTAACCGTCGCCCAGTGACTGCGTCAAGAACCAAACCCTCGCCCAGAGCTGCCTGAAAATGGCTCCCCGTATCTTCGTCGCCTTCGATCTCGAGACAACCGGACTCAGCGCCAAGCGGGATGCCATTATCGAGTTTGGCGGCGTCCGCTTTCAGGATGGCCGACCGCGCGAGCGCTTTTCTACCTTTGTCAATCCCGGCCGTCCACTCCCGCTCCGCATCCAACAGCTTACCGGCATCCGTCCAGCAGATGTAGCAGACGCGCCCTCCATCGAAGAGGTTATTCCGGATATCCTCGCCTTCATCGGCAGAGGTGCCGGGGCCGTCGTGGCGCATAGTGCCGGCTTCGATATCGCTTTTCTGCGAGCGGCCGGAATAGAGGTGGATGCGCCAGCCCTCGATACTTACGAGCTGGCGACAATCCTGTTACCTGGTCAGGAGAGCTACAGCCTCGGCGAGCTTTGCAGCTCACTGGAGATTCCCCTGACCTCGGCGCACAGGGCGGGACACGACGCCGAAGCAACGGCCGACCTTCTTCTCCACCTGATTGAGCGCATTGAAACGGTGCCTGCAGCCGTGCTGGAGACCCTGTGCGCGGCCGGTCGCGGGAGTGACTGGGGGCCGATGATCCTGTTTGAGGACGAGCTGCGGCGTCGGAAAAATATCGAGATCAGTGCAAGAAAAAAGTGGAGAGTCTGGCCGGAAAAGAGTCGCCAACGTGCGCCGCGTCCCCTTACTCCAGGCTCTTCGCCGCAGGAGATCGCGGACGACTTTCTGACCGAAGCCTTCGCTGAAGAAGGGCCTTTGGCAGCAGAATTCGAAGTCGAATCCGGCACCGGGTTTGAACAGAGGACCGGCCAACTGCAAATGGCGCTCCAGACGCTCGATGCGCTGAACAGAGGTGACCACCGGATCATCGAAGCGGGAACTGGCACCGGCAAAAGCCTGGCCTACCTCTTGCCGGCAGCAGCCTGGGCAGCGGCAAATAACAGCCGCGTCGTCATCGCCACCAATACCATTCCCTTGCAGGACCAACTTCTGGAACAAGAGATGCCGCGCGTAGCTCAGGTTTTGGCGACCGCCGATTTGGGCATCGACAGTGACCCCCTGCAGCCGTTACGGGCGATGACTCTGAAAGGGCGTTCCCGCTATCTCTGTACGCGCAGACTGGCCAGCTGGCTGGACGCCCCCCGATCCAAACGGGGTCTCTTCACGGAAGGCCTTCCCCCCTTGGAATTGCGCTTCCTCGCCAAACTCCTGATCTGGCTGCCCCACACCCAAACCGGCGACATCTCTGAACTCCCTATTCACGACCGCCAGGAACAGGCGCTGACCGCATTCGTCGTTTCCCATCCGGCCGAATGCAGCCCGGAAAGGTGCAACAGCAGTCACGCCTCCGGTCGGTTAAGCGCTCTCGGTGGCAGCTTTCGAGACTTCTACCTTGAAGCCCACCGCCAAGCCCGATCTGCCCATCTGCTCGTGGTCAACCATGCACTGCTGATCGCAGACGTGGAAGCCGGTGGTCAAGTCCTGCCCGAATATGACAACCTGATAGTGGACGAGGCCCACCACCTGGAAAGCGCGGCCACAGGGCAGTTTACACAGCAATTTGACCTTCGCCTGTTAACTATGTTGCTTGACCGCGTGCACAGCGCAGTCGACCTGTTGGCTCCGCGCATCGGGCAAGAACATGCTCAGGATCTGACGCGACAACTGCAAGCCAGTCGCCAAACGATGCAATCGACTCTCACTCCCTTTTTTGAATCGTTGCAACAATTCGCCTCGCGCCACGGTGAGGCAGATGATGCGCCGCGTGCTGCCTCCGCTTATCCCCAGCAGGTTGCCTTGGACAGCCGGATGCGCGCCCAGCCTGCATGGAGCGAGATCGAAATCGAATGGGATGGAATCAGCGCACAGCTGGGTAGCCTGCTGACCCTGCTGACAGAGCTGGCCGACCAGCTGGATGCCTCCTCTTGGTGGCAAAGGGAGCACGATGCTGACAACGCAGTTCAAGCCGAAAGCGGTTCGGGCTACGCGCTGCAGGCCCTGCATTTCGCGCAGAACGACTTGGCGGCAGCGCTGCAAATTGCCGACGATGTAATTCTGCGCCCCCTCAATCACCAGGAAGAATCGGTCGCCTGGCTGGAGCTTTCCTCCGACGGGAGAACCGCTGCCCGAGCTTCTCGTTCGCGGCGCAGAACAGATGCCGTCACGTTGCGCAGCGCTCCAATCCATGTGAGTGAAAAACTGGCTTCCGATCTCTTCGCCAGGAAACGTGCAGTCCTGCTCACCGGCGCAACGCTTCAGGCCGGCGATCACTTCGACTACCTGCGCGAGCGGCTGGGCTGTTGGGAGGCAGGTGGGACCGTCATTGACAGCCCCTTCGACTACAAGCGGAACGTGCTCCTCTACCTTCCCAGCGACATGCCGGCACCGAACCATCACAACTACCAGCAGGCGCTGGAGCAGGCCATTCAACAGGCCGCGTTGGCAGCGGAAGGCAGAACGCTTGTCCTCTTCACCAGCCACAGCCACCTTCGAGCCAGCGCAGACGCCATCCGCGCCCCGCTTGCGGCTGCCGGCCTGACGGTGATTCAGCAAGGCGAAGGCAGCCGCCGCCGCAATCTGAGCGACTTCCGCGCCAATCCCCGTTCGCTCCTGCTTGGCACCAGCAGCTACTGGGAAGGGATTGATCTACCCGGCGATCAGCTTGTCTGCCTGCTCATCGCGCGTCTGCCCTTCGCAGTGCCAACCGACCCGCTCTACGCCGCACGCAGCCGCCTCTACGAAGACGCCTTCCACGAATACGCCGTGCCCGAGGCGGTCATCCGTCTGCGCCAGGGATTCGGACGCCTGATCCGCAGTGCAACCGATCGCGGCGTCGTCGTCCTGCTGGACAGCCGAATCTGGCAACGCAGCTACGGCCAGATCTTTTTGGATGCGCTACCCCCGTGCACAACCCGCAGCAGTCCGCTCTCGCATCTGGGCGAGTCAGTGCAGAGTTGGTTGGACGACTCGCCACTGCCGCCCGAACCATTTGACTGGGATTTCGAGCCTGCGTCCTGGGAAATAGGCGATGGCTGAGCGCATCCGGGCGAAGTCGCACGCGCCAGCTATTGCCCCGCGGGAAGAGTCGGGGCAGCGGCCGGAACGTCTGGGAGTAGTCCTCGACGCCGGCCCTGCCGTTCATCAAAGCGCAGGACTGGCCCGCTATACCGAAAGCCTGGCATCAGCCCTCTGGCAGCACTGTCGCGATACAATCGACCTGAGCCTCTTTTATAACCGCCATAGCGATCATCAGCCGCCCGCCTCGCTCGCTGCCATTCCCGCCCGTGCCCTGCCAATGCGGCAACATCCCTGGCGGCTGGGCGTGCTGGCCTGTCAGCTCTTGCGAGCTCCATATGTTGAGCGCAGGCTCGCAACTGGCGGTATCTACCATGCCACCGAGCATCTGCTGCCATGGATGGCGCGCCCGTCGGTCATGACAGTTCACGACCTGATCTTCGAGCGCTTCCCCCAGCACCATACCGTTGCCAACCGGGCCTTCCTGCGCGTGGCAATGCCCTTGTTTGTGCGCCGGGCCGATGCTATCATTTCAGTCAGCCGGCACACGAAGCAAGATATTCTGGATCTGTATGGCACGCCGTCGCAGAAGGTAGTTGTGGTTGGCGAGGGCATAGAGAATCATTTCAGTCCTGCTGATGAGGAGGAAATCCAGCGAGTACAGGACCAATATGCAATCGGGCGGCCATACCTGCTGATGGTGGGCACACTGGAGCCCCGCAAGAATCACGCGCTCGCCTTTGAAGCACTGGCCCGCCTGAAAGCCGAAGGCTGGCCCCACTGCCTTGTCGTCGCCGGCGGACGCGGCTGGCTCTTCGATACCGTAAAATCCGATGTGGAACTGCTGGGGCTGGCGGACGACGTAATCTTCACCGGCCGCGTCCCCGAAGAAGACCTCCCGCCCCTATACAGCGGCGCCGACTGCTTCTTGATGCCCAGTCTCTATGAAGGCTTCGGCATCCCCGTGCTGGAAGCAATGGCCTGCGGCGCACCCGTCGTTTGCAGCAGAGCCAGCAGCCTGCCCGAAGTGGCGGGGGATGCTGCGCTCTACATTGAATCGCTTACGGCAGATGCACTGGCCGCGCAAGTCCGAGAGGTGCTGTCGAATCCGGAAACCGCTCGTCAGATGCGCGATGACGGCCTGCGTCAAGCGGCCCGCTTCTGCTGGCGAAGTGCGGCACTGGAAACAGCGGAGGTCTATAAGGCAGTCGTTGGAGGAATTCGTTGAAGCCCCTGCGTATCTGCCTTGTCAGCAAGGAATTTCCACCTGAAGGCCAAGGGGGCATTGCCACCTACAGCCGCCTGTTGGCCCATGGACTTGCCAAAGCCGGACACGACGTAACCGTCATTGCCGGACCTGGAGAAACGAGTGCCTCCAATCACCCAACCGGGCCAAGGACCCAGGATCGAGAAGGCGAGGAGACCATCGCCGATCCCCTTCTGCCGTCTGAAGTAAAGCTGTCCAGAGTGGCTAACAGGAAGTTCTGGCTGCCAGCCCCAGTTCGCCGTAAAGGACGCGGAATCTGGAATACCTTGGAACGAAGCTTTGCAGTGGACCGCAAAATCGCTGCTCTGGAACGAACACAAGGCCCACTTGATGTCATCGAAATGCCAAACTGGGGCGCGGAGGGTCTCTACTACTGCATGCATCCACGCGCGCCGCTAGTAATTCGCCTGTCGACGCCGTTGGCTCAAGTCAGCCGTCTCATGGGCGAACGGTCTACCAGATTGGGACTTCGCCTGGCCTGTTTTCTGGAAGCAATTCCCGCCAAACGCTGCGCCCGCTTAATTGCAAACAGCCAGTTTATCGCTAAGTACTGCTCCGATCTGTATCGGACTGCTGACGCCAGACCAGTTCTGATATCACAGGGCATTCCTGTTCCGACTAATCCGCCATTGATGAACAAGACGGACAGTAAGGTTGTTACGATTCTGTATGTTGGGCGACTGGAGAGGCGCAAAGGGATCGACTGTCTGCTCCAGGCTATCCCCAAAGTGACCAGTCGGCTTTCGAACTGTAAATTTGTTATCGCCGGCGACGACATAGGCGACGCGCCTCAGGGAAGCAGCTATCAGGAATACTTTGCCAGTCTTGCCTCTCCAGCAGCGCGTCAAGCAACGTCCTTCACAGGCTATGTCGAAGCGGAGGCGCTCTCTCAACTATATGCTGGCTGCGATATCTTCGCCGCGCCTTCTCTTTCCGAGTCGTTTGGCCTCATCTACCTGGAAGCCATGGCCCATGCCAAGCCGGTTGTAGCCTTCCACGCAGGGGCAGTGCCCGAGGTGGTTTCGCATAGCGAAACGGGAATCCTGGTCGAACGGGGCAACATAACCGAACTGGCGAATGCTCTTGTAAGGCTGGCAAGTAATGCGAAGATGAGGCAGGCTATGGGAATGCGCGGCTACGAGCGCGTGCAGTCGAGATTCACTGCAGAGAGAATGGTAGAAGAAACGGTGGCCTGCTACCGGCAGGTAATCGCCGAGTCCGGGAAGGGCCAAGTTTCCCTCGCGGCGTAAATCGGTCCTATAGCCGCCCGCCTTTCAATCAGAGTTGTCGACCGACAAGTTAGCAATGCCTGCTTCTGAGCCTCTGGCGGTCCCCGCCAAAAGGCAACCCAATGAGCGTCTACCAGACAATAGTCAAGAACACCTATTGGAGCGCCCTAAGTACATTTGGCGGTCTCCTATTTGGGTTGATCACAAACATTGTCCTCGCCCGCGTGCTTGGCGCCTCGGTGCTGGGTCAATACAACTACTGGCTGTGGCTGATAGGTCTGCTTGCACTGGTGGCATCTCCCGGATTGCCGCAAGCAATGGCAAAATTCGGCGCCGAATTTCTGGGCCAGGGCGAGCGGGAAACTGCCTCGGCCATTCTTATACGCCTTCTACAGATTGAGTTGTTACTGGGGGCGCTGGTAGGGGGCCTGGTCCTGGTCTATACATTGGCTGCCCCGTCCTCCGACGGCGCCGCTCTTGCACTTGTCGCCATCTCAGTTCTACTTGTCGCTGTGGAAGCCTTTTTCCAGTCCGCAGCCAAAGGCGCACAGGACTTTCGTATTTTCAGCCAGGCAAGCCTGCTAGGTGGGTTCATCTTTGCTGCTGCCTCAATCGTTGCCGTTTCCCTTGGCTTCGGAATCTATGCGCTTCTGCTTGTATATATCGCCCGGCGAATTATCGCGATCATACTGATCGGCTGGAAGCTGCAAACCCATTTCACATTCTCAGGCGCGTTGGAGTCCAGCATTCCCCACGAACTGCGCCGGCGCCTCTTCAGCTACAGCCGCGATATCATCCTGATTTTCGTCACCAGCACTATACCCTACGAGCGATTCGGAGTCTTCTTTCTGAAGCAGTTTTCTACTGATGTAGACATCGCCTTTTACAGTCAATCCTTTGACCTGGCCGTGAGAGGAATGGCCCTTCCCGCCATTTTCACGGCGACACTGTTACCTACATTTGCTTCGTTGCAAGGGCAGAATGAACGCGACCGAGTAGATCGCGTCTACCTCTCATCCAACCGAATCGCGGCGGCGGTCGCCATGCCGATCGGGTTGGGCGGAGCAGCGGTGGCGTCGTCGGTCGCGCTCCTGTACGGTCCTGAATTTCAGGCCATGGCTCCGATCCTTGCAATCTTTTTTGTTGGCAACATCGCCGGTTCCATCGCTTCTGTAAGTGTATCCGTGCTATATAGTATGGAGGAACAGAGTTTCATAGTGCGCTTGAACGCCCTGATAGCGCTCTTCAACATCACTCTTTCCCTTCTCTTGATCCCCACTTATGGCGCAATCGGGGCAGCAATCGCCACCTGTGGCTGTCACACGGTTTCCAGCGCAGTCTGCATCGCCCATACCGCCCGGCGCCTGCAAGTAGACCTGCCATTTCGCGTTCTAAGTCGTATTTTGCTGGCGGCCCTTACGGCCTCCGCCGTCGCGTGGCTCGTCAGTTCTTGGCTTGGCGGGCTTGTGGTTGCGGTCGCCGCGGCGTTCCTTGTTTACCCGGTGATGCTGAGGCTGTATGCAGCTTTGGATGACTCGGATCAACTGCTCTTGAATCGGCTGAGCCAACACCTGCCCCAGAGCCTGGTTCCGGCCTACCAGTGGCTTGTTCAATTCCTTGTACGTAGCTAAGTCATGTCAGATACTCCCTTTTGGTCGATAATTGTTCCCACCTATCGACGCGAGAAGGTCCTGTGTGAGACGATCCAATACCTGCTCGGACTTTCCTACCCGCACTACGAACTGCTTGTCATTGATCAGACTTCGGACCACGAGGAAGGGACCCAGCAATTCATCCGCACCTGTCAAGATCGTTTTCCGGAGCGTTTTCGCTGGCATTTCGTCGCGAAAGCCAATCTGCCCCATGCGCGCAACATCGGCGCGAAGTTGGCCATAGGCAGCTACCTTCTATACTGTGATGATGACATTATCCCCCCGGCGGATCTGATCGAGCTACACATGGCCAATTTGCAACAGCCTGGCATCGGCGCAGCTACAGGGGGGGTCTATGTGGAACGAAAGGAGCGACCACCTAAGCCTCGACCATGTACCATTTCCCCGGATGGAAGGATCCGCGACTACTGGAACTTCGAAGTTCAGAAGGGAACGACCGACAGTTTGCGAGGCGGAAACATGTCCATGCGGCGCGAACTAGCCATTGAAGTGGGCCTGTTCGACGAAGCATACATTGGCCGCGCCAACGGGGAAGAGACCGACTTTTCACTGCGAATTATGCGTCGTGGCTATAAGATCGCATACGACCCTGCCGCCGCAATCGTGCATCTGGGCCATCCGACCGGCGGTTCCCGCGCCAGTAAGGACAGCGATGAAGGAAGGTACTTCTATGAGTCTCACTACAACAATGCCTACTTCTTTTCCAAAAACTTCCAACAGCGATACCTGCCCTGGTTTCTGAAAAGGGAACTGGGCTGGATTTTGGTTAAGCAGGCAGTCTTCCAGAAGCATCCTGAGCGGATCATTCCCTCGCTTCGCGGCCTGTGGTGTGGATACAGGGCTGGCCTAGGCAGTCGCAAGAAAAGTTGAACCATTGTGAAAATCGCCGTACTTTCCTCCCAATTGCCTATTCCCAACCGCGCCAAGTCCGGCGGCGTGGCCTACGCGGCCAACAGGCTGGCCAACGCTCTGGCACAACGAGGCCACTACGTGACCGTCTTTTCAACCGACGAGCGCCCGCCGGAAGCCTGCTATCTAGTGCGACAAGTGCTTTCTTCACCTCCGTCAAACCCCCTGCGCGCATGGCTCTGGCTCTGGCAGCTGGCAAGACGCTACGCAGCCCAGGATTTCAGCGACTTCGACATCATCCACGCCCATGGCAACAACGCACTGATACGGCGTTCCGGCCCACCGTTAGTGCGAACGCTGCACGGGGCCTCGTTGGGCGAAGCCATGCACGCCATCACTTTGAAGAGGCGGGTGTGGTATCTGACACTCACGCCATGCGAACTGCTAGAAGCCGCCAGGGCCACGAGGGTTGTAGCAGTTAGCGCAAACACTCGGCGATATGTTCCTGGCATCGATCTTGTGATACCCAATTCGGTAAATCGCGATGTCTACTGCCCCGAGCCCTTTCTGAACAGTCATCTCCGTCATCCCCATCCTGTCATCCTCTTTGTAGGCACCCTGGCCGGTCGCAAGCGGGGCCAGATGCTACTGGAACTCTTCCAATCTCAGATTCGACCAGCCTTGCCTAAAGCCGAACTGTGGATGGTGGCGGAGCAAACCGTGCAAGCCCCCGGCATCGTCTGTTTCCAGAACCTGGATGAGGATGCCCTAGCCGATCTATATCGCCGGGCCTGGGTCTTCTGCCTTCCCAGCACATATGAAGGCTTTGGCATTCCCTACATTGAAGCGATGGCATGCGGCACTCCAGTCGTTGCAACTCCCAACTCTGGCGCCCGCGAACTGCTGGAAGATGGCAAGTGGGGAGTCTTGGCGCCTGAATCCAAACTGGGTCAAACCTTGCTGTCGCTGCTCAGTGACGCGTACAGGCGACAATCGCTAGCAGAGCTTGGGCTCGAACGCGCGAAAGAGTTCGCGCTGGAGCGAGTCGTAGATGCCTACGAAGCTCTATTCGCCAGCTTGGTCAACGGGGAGGAAGACCGCAGCTACAGGCGCGGGCAGTAAAGGAGGCCTCAATGCCGACGCTCCCGCCTGATGCCCTCCACTCTTCTCCAGGCTCACCTTATCTTAAGATTGCTCTGCTAACACTGGACTTTGCCCCGCGCGTCGGTGGAATGCAGCAATATCTCTTTGAAATATGCCGCCGCGTCGGGCGCCAATGTAACCTCACCGTCGTGCATCCGGACGGCAACCCTACAGCTCTTAGTGAAGAACCGTTCCAAATGGTTACCTTCGGGCAGAACCGAAGTGACGGATTTTCTGCAGAAGGCAATCCCCGATCGACACCGGGCACCGTTCTTCTAACGACCTGGCGCATCGCACGCGCGCTGACGGCGCTGCAACCACATTTAACCGTCGTGGGACATGCACATCCCCTGCTACTGTTGCCTGCGGCACTCTCCAGACGACCCTACATCGCCCTGGCGTATGGGAATGACTTTGAAGCGGCTCAGTTACGCTGGCATTCCCCTATCTTCAATCGGCTGCTGGCAAGCGCGCGCCCGCTGGTGACCATTTCACACGCCAACGCCCAGCGTCTTCAAGAACTTGGCCTGCCGCCTCCCGAACTGTTGCTTCCCGGTACCAACCCGGATCGATTTACCCCGCCCGCCTCGCCTCCCTCAGGGCCGCCCATCCTTCTTACCGTCGCCCGGCTGGTGTCGCGTAAAGGAATCGACACCGTTCTAAGAGCACTGCCGCCCCTTCTTGACCAGACACCTGGCCTCCAATACTGGATCGTCGGTTCCGGTCCTGCCCGCCATTCCCTTGCGCAGCTGGCTCGGAAGCTGAAACTTTCCCATGCCGTGCGCTTCATGGATGCAGTTTCCGATTTCGAGCTGCCGGAGGTCTACCAGAAGGCCACCATCTTTGTCATGACGTCGCGCGCAGAGTATCATGCCGGCAGCGTCGAGGGCTTCGGCATCGTCTACCTCGAAGCCAGCGCCTGCGGCTTGCCGGTCGTAGCAGCCCGCAGCGGCGGCGCAGCCGAAGCAGTCATTGAAAACGAAACCGGCCTCCTCGTCCCTCCCGATGATCCCCAGGCTCTGACGCAGGCACTCACTCGCCTTCTCAACGACCCAACTCTGCGGCAACGCCTGGGTAGCGCCGGCCGCCGCTGGGTCGAAAACGAAATGAACTGGGATCGAGTCGGCCTTCAATTCATGTCGATCATTGAACGTGCTCTATGACTCCCCGACCAATACTTTACGTCGATCACGCAAATAACCTCGGCGGCGCCGAACAAAGCCTGCTCCTCCTCATGACCTTCCTCGACCACAGCCGCTGGCAACCGCACCTCATCGCCCCACCCGGCAAGCTGGCCGAAGAAGCCGCCCGAGCAGACATTCCCGTTCGTACACTCGACTTGCCCCGGCTGCGCGGCTCCTCCCGCAGCCTGCTCGACTGGTGGCAAGTGTCCTCTTCCATTTCGAAAACCGCCCGCAACCTCAACGCCGCCCTCATCCACAGCAATACCGTGCGCGCCACAGCCTACGCGGCACTGGCTGCCAGACTCTCCTCACGCCCCCTCGTGTGGCATATGCGCGATTTCTGGCTGTCCGAGGCGGAGCCCGCCCCAAAATGGCCCGACCGCCTGGGCAAATTCATCTTGAGCCGCATGGCCGCCCTCGTGCTGACCAATTCACACGCCGTCGCACGGCACTTGCCCAACTCCGCCAAACATTCCGTTCTCCACAACGGCATCGACCTGTCCCGATTCGACCCCGCCCGCGTCGCCGCCGGCAATAGAGCCTCTATCTGCAGCGCCGCCGGCTTCCCGCCCGATGCCCCCATCGTTGGCATGGTAGGCAGAGCCCGCCCCTGGAAAGGCCAGCACACCTTTCTGCAAATGGCGGGCGAACTCGCCGCCTCCGCGCCGGACTGCCGCTTCCTCGTTGTCGGTGGTGACCCGTTCCAAGTGAATGACAACTACGAAGCCAGCCTCAAGGCGCTGTGCACCCAGCTCGGCCTGGACGATCGCGTGCATTGGACCGGCCAGCTGGCCGATGTGCGGCCGGCCCTGGCGGCCATGGACATTTTTGTGCATCCCGGCGCACCCGAGCCATTCGGTCTTGTCAACACCGAGGCGATGGCAATGAGTAAGCCCGTCGTCTCCTTTTCGCACGGCGCTCTGCCGGAAATCGTAACCCACAACGAAACCGGCCTTCTCGTCGCTCCCAGCGACACGACTGCGCTGGCTGCATCCGTCTTACGCCTGCTGCGGGATCGGGTACTCTGCCAGAGCATGGGGCGGGCAGGAAGGCAACGCGTTGACAGCCGCTTCCGAATCGAACACACTGTAGCCCAACTGGAAATACATTATCAGGATCTGGTTGGTCGTGGTTAGCGCAGTTTCTGCACGCTGATCAAACCGCGCCGGCGAATCGGCCCATGAAAGTATTGCTGCTGTACAAAGACTATTATCCCGTCATAGGCGGGATCGAAAACCACATTCGCCTTCTGTCCCAAGGGTTGCGTGCCGAAGGCGTCGACGCCCGCGTGCTCGTAACCAATACCGGGCCCGCTACACTGCACGAGACCATCGACGACGTTCCAGTGACCAAGACCGGCAGGCAGGCCCTCCTCTTGTCCACCCCAATCAGCCTCCCATTCTTTGCGGAGGTGCGCCGCCAGGCTGCGGCTGCCGACATCGTCCATCTCCACGCGCCCTACCCGCCAGCGGAGCTGGCACAGCTGCTGTTCGGACGCGGCAGACCGGCCGTGATCTCATACCACAGCGACATCGTCCGTCAGCGGCGGACAGGAAAGATCTATGCGCCACTGCTGCGGAAAGTCTTGCAACGCGCCGCGCTGGTCGCCGCAGCCAGCCCAGCGTACGTGGAATCATCTCCATTTCTGCGCAGCGTGCGCGCAAAGTGCCGCGTAATCCACTACGGCATCGAGCTGGATCGATATGTTGGTGTTTCGGACCAAGTGCAGGCCGATGCACAAGAGCTGCGCAACCGCTTCCCGGGCAGACCTCTGCTCCTCTTCATCGGCCGCCTGCGTCATTACAAAGGAGTCGACGTACTGATCCGTGCGATGCACCGTATCGACGCCCACCTCCTCATCATCGGGACCGGTCCAATGCAGGAGTCGTGGCAAAACCTGGCGCGGGCAGAGGGATTGACTGAAAAAATGTCCTTCCTTGGCAACTGCACTGACGAGGAGAGCCTCGCCGCACGCTATGCCAGCGATCTCTTTGTATTGCCCTCCACCAACCGCGCCGAAGCCTTGGGCATCGTCCAGCTCGAGGCAATGGCCTGCGCCATGCCGGTGGTCTGCACAGAACTGGGCACAGGCACATCCTACGTCAACCGCAACGGCGAAACAGGTCTGGTCGTGCCCCCCAACGACCCACAGGCACTGGCCGCAGCAATCAATAGGCTCCTTGCTGATCCGGCGTTACGCACGCAGATGGGTTCCCAGGGCCGTAAGCGAGTGCAGAAGGAGTTCTCGATCGAGGCCATGGTTCGGAACACAATTTCTCTCTATCAGGAAGCGATCCAGGGCGCAGCGAGCAGCCGGCCGTGAAAGCGCCTCTTTCCGCTTGCTCCTCTTCACGCCCTACCTGCTGACCGATGAGTCACTTCATCTTCGACGCCCGCACCGCCATCGACCAGTTTCCCGGCATCGGCCGCTACGTGCGTAATCTGACAGCAGCACTGGCGCCCCTGCTCTCCGCCGATGAACAGTTGACCCTACTCTCGACCCCCGCCGCCAATGCGACATCGGGCGCCCTCCATTCAGGTGCAGTGGACGGGGCCCTGCCTCGGACAGTAGCCGCATCCAGCTCCCCATTCAGCCTCGCGCAGCAATGGCGCATCCCACTTCTGCTCAAGCGGCTGCAGTCCGGCAGCCCAACCCTCTATCACAGCCCCTACTTTGTCATGCCTTACCACACCGGCCTGCCAACAGTTCTAACCTTTTACGACATTATCCCTCTCCGATATCCCCACATGGTACCGTTGAAGGGAAGGCTGTTCTATCGCCTGGCTACAACCCTCGCCCTGCGCGCCGCCAGCCGCGTCTTCACTATTTCCGAAGCCGCACGCAGCGATCTCACCCGCAACTTTCGCGTCCCTTCATCTCGCGTTAGCGTCACACCGTTAGCCGCAGGTGCCCACTTTCGGCCCCAGTCGAATGCCGAGGCTCAACGCACGCGTGACAAGTATGGTCTACCTGCCAGCTTTATCCTCTACGTTGGCATTAATAAGCCGCACAAGAATCTGCCGACCCTGATCGATGCGTACGCACAGCTGTCCGCCCGCAACGTGCCGCCTCTCGTCATCGCCGGCGCCTGGGATGAGCGTTATCCCCAGCCCAGACAGCGGGCCGAGCACCATCAACTTGGCGACGCCGTGCGTTTCCTCGGCCCCGTGAACGAAGCAGACCTGCCCGCCCTCTACAGCGCCGCAACCATGTTCGTCTTCCCCAGCCTGTATGAAGGCTTCGGCTTGCCGGTGTTGGAGGCGATGGCCTGCGGGACGCCTGTAGCCTGTTCCAATGCAGCCAGTCTGACCGAGCTTTCCGGCGATGCCGCCCGCCTGTTCAATCCACATGCGGTCGCCGAAATAACGGACGCCATCGCCGAACTGCTTGAGGACGAGCCGCAGCGTGCTCGACGCAGAGAGCAAGGCCTTGCGCAAGCAAGCCGCTTCAGCTGGCAGGCGACTGCCGCAGCTACTCTCCATGCTTACCGGGAACTGCTGGGAGGGAAAAGGGACGTTTGAGAGAAGGCTACTTCCGACGCTCTTTGTTGGCATTGAGCCGGTATACCGTGCGAATACCTGAAAGAGTCAGCCAGGGGTCGTAGGAATCTATGGAGCTCGTCAAAGGGGTAATGATGTGTCCAAGTCCGCCGGTGGCAATCACGCTGACCGGCGTCTCGAGTTCTGAACGGATTCGGGCGAGGAGACCTTCCACCAACCCAGTGTAGCCTAGAACGAGTCCCGATCTGAGCGCCTCATTCGTATCCCGGCCGATTGCCGATGACGGCGGAATAAGCTCGAATTCTGGCGAAGACTCCTCAGTCGCACTGTTCAGTCTAAGCAGAGCAGGAGCATTTTCTGCCAGCGAATCGGCTGCTGTACCAAGCCCTGGCGCGATCGCGCCGCCGCGAAACCGCCCTTGCGCATCAACAACATTGAATGTCGTCGCCGTGCCGAAGTCAACGGCAACGGCAGCGCCCTTGGTACGCTCCCACACGGCCGCGGCGCCGGCCAACCGGTCCATCCCTACCTTTTCCGGGCTCCTCACGTCGAGCGTCACACCCAGAGTCATGCGCGGGTGAAGCACCAGCGGCTCGCAGTCCAGCATCTCCGCCAACAAACCGCTCCACTGTTCCGTCAGCGGCGCTACCACGCTGCACAGAGCAACGGCTTCAAAGTCACCCCCCCCGAACCCACTCTGTTGCCAATGTTGGCAAACCGCGCGCCGGTACGCCTCCGCTCGGCCTTGGCGGTCAGTGCGCAGTCGCCAACTGGCAACCGGCGCATCGCCTTCACCGAAGGCGGCGATGACGATACTGCTGTTGCCGATGTCGATAGTCAAGAGCATTGGGAACTGTGTACAACAGAAGAGTCGCGGCGTTCAACGGGAAAAGTAATATGGTCGTCCATTCCGAGGACCGGTATCTGCATCCACATGCGCCAAGCCGCCGCATCAGCTATGCAGATGACATCCCACTCCTACCGAAGATCAGGCCGACTATCCGCCTGTACCCTCAGCTGTCGCCGCTCGCGTTTACTTCACCTGTCGGCGCCGGAGTCGGCTCCTCCACATCGGTTACCCCGGGAATGACCGTCCCCGGACCGTACAGGTACATGGCATTCCAGGGTCGATAGATCGATACGATCGGGTCCTCCCGGGTCCTGCCATTCTCAGTAACCTTGCGGATGACGGTCGCGGTCATGCCCTCTTTGGCCCACTCAACCTGCTTGACCTGGCCGGCATCCAGGGAGGCGTCTACCTGATAGATCGGTTCGCCGGGCTGTTTAATATCCTTGTATTCCGCCTTACTAATTTCCACCTCCCTGTCCGGCTTTGTGCCGTAAAAACGGAAGGTGAGGACGCCCTCTACGCTGTCCACAACCGGCTGGACCAGCAGATGCGCGTCTGTGTCGTTGAGGAATCGGAGATCCACATACGGCGTATAAATAGTCGCGTCAAAACCGGGCTCACCATACCAACTGACCACGTAGCCGTGATTATGGCGCTCTAGAAATGGGAATCCCCCTTCCAGCGCCGCCCTGAAAACAGTGGTGCTCACCTGGCAGACGCCGCCCCCTACGCCAACTGCCGTTCGATCCCCCCAGATGATTGCCGAGTCTTCAAAACCGTTGGCCCCGCTCACCGCCTCAATCGAGGAATTGAAGCTGAACACCTCGCCTGGGGGCACGACCACACCGATCAGTTTCTCTGCGGCCACCTCGATGTTGTAAACGCGCGTGTTGCTGCTTCCCTTAAAATAGGTGGAGCCGCTGGCGACCAGTTCCCTTATGCCCAATTCGTTCAGCCGGCCCGAGTCAACTCCAGGCGGGATCGATATGATCGGCAACGGTCCTGTACGTTGTTCAGTAGCCAGCGCCTGGCGCACTGCCTCGATCGTCAAATCGACACTCAGGCGCTGGCCCGGTCGGCTCTGTTGCAGCACTGTTAACGAGGAAGTTGCATCGTCAAAACGCAGACGGGCATCCTGGGCAGGATAGGATACCTGGCTTGCCCAGCCCTCGACGATGTAACGCAAGGCCTCTTCATTGAGAAAGCTTGGATCGCCCCCGGGCATGATTCTCTGCAACATTGCCCCGTCCAGTGCAAAAGCAGTCCCCGACGGCCGATGCTGCAAAACCACCGGCTGCGCCGGCGCGAGGCCGCCGGATACTTCCGGCCCCCCCGAAGTAGCGGACGCACTGGCGCCCGCCGAACCCTGTGTCGAATCCGTTGCGGCACTCTGGGGAACTGCGGTGCTATACGTCTGCAGAGGTACAGTACCCGATCGGCCGCTTTCCACCAGGGCCATAATCAGTTGCGCCGTCGCCGCGATATCCACGTCCAGACCCGGTTGAGGTGGCAATGAGAGGTCGCCAATCTCTATCGCCGGTCGACTTGGCCGCCGCACCTCTACCGCCGCGTCACCTACGGCCTGCCGCACAATGCCTTCGCTGATGAAGACTTCGGGCCACACGGTCTGCTTGCCATTGAACGCCTGCCACTGGCTGTTGATGCGCTCGATTAGACCTCCCTGACGTCCAACATGATAGGCGGCGTTGGCCGCCGCCTCCAGGTCTGCCTGAGGCGCCAACAACGCCGGGCCCAGGGCCCACTGCCTGGCCGTTGCGCCGGCAATGCCGCCGCCACCGGCGGATTCGGGGCTGTGTTCCAGGAAAACGGGCGCCAGCGGATAAGGTGTTAACTCCTTATGCAGGACCAACAGGGCCGCCGCTCGCGTTTCGCCGCCGACAGGTATGCCGGCTACGCGTACGCCGCTAAAGATGCGGTCGGTATGCCAGAACTGCCAGCCGGCGAACAACCCAGCACCCGCCACCACCGCTACGCAGAGCCATATCAGGAAGTATTCGACACCTCTGGGAGGCCGTCCTCGGGTCGCACTCCGGTTTGGAATGTCCGGCCTCGTCGCGAGCTGTCGGCCTGGGGGCAGTGGAATAATTGAGCTCATGAAATCCTTCGCAAAAGAATCAGATAGGGGCCGTACGAACACCAGCTAGTCGCCTGTTCAAAAGACCCGCGCAAATGGCTCCATCAATGGGCCGTTGCATAAGTCCGGTTTGGAAACCCAAATTTACGAACCTAACTGAGGGACAATATACAGGAACGGGATTGCTATGTCTATAGCCACCATTACCAGATACGGGCATGTAAACAGGATCGTACGCAAAACGCCGACTTCGCGTAGCCTTGAAGATGCCCCTTGGCCGGCGCCATGCCTCTCTGCGGCGACCATACCTGTGACTACCCTTTCAATGCGTTCTGAAAGTTGCCCGTGCAGAAGCAGCCCGATGCCGGCAAGACCGAACAGCAGCAGCGTCCACTTGTCTGCAGAACTGTCCACCAACAATGGCAATATCAGGGACACGGCCCCCGCAGCTAGCAGGATACCTCCGGCGGTGATGCTCACCCGCCTTTCCAGAACTGTCCACCAACCGACAGCAAAGAGCAGGCTCCACGCCGGCAGGGCAGGAAAGAGATAGCGGCCCTGGTGCTGGATGAAACCTATGTTGTACCAGATGTAGGCAGCGAACGCCGCCGCCCAAAGCAACAACATTGTCATCCACGGAGACGAAAGGATGAAAGTCCAATGGGTGTCTTTCTCGCTCCCTTGCATTCGCCATCGGCCAACCACGCCCACCGCTGCCATAATGGACAGGATAAAGAAAAGCGTATACACGCGGGCATCCATGAATACGCCTAGCCATCCGAAAACGCCCCAAAAGCTCTTGCCGGTGAACGTCCAGGCTCGTTCCCAATAGGCCCCCCAACCGTTTTCGGCGATCCAGGCGCCAGCCGTCGGTTGCCCGGTCACAACCGCATCGTGCCAGGTCAGACCCAGGATATCCAGATTTCCGTAAACGAGGCTGTTCCGAATCCACCACGGCAGGCCAAGAAGCAATGCAGGCCCCAGCAGCAGCGCGAATCGCAATAGCTGCTTTCTCGACATCAAGAGGCGGCCAGCCTGCGGTCCGGCAGGTCCGAAGAAGACAATGAGAAGCCCAATCGGCAGTAGGATATAAGCAGTAGCTTTTGTGAGAAAGCCAAGACCGATGAGGACACCCGTCCCAAGTAAAAGGAACGGTGTTTCACCACCATCAGCCGCGGCCACCGACCGTTGCCACCGCAGCAGACCCAGAACCGCTGCCGCAATCAGCAGTTCTGCCAGCGCGTCGTTGTTGACCGATGCCATCAGCGCCGCGTGCATAGGAAGAAAGGCTGCGAAGGCGGCCGCGCCCAAGGCAATGAGAGGCGAACCGGGCACGGCCAGGCGCGCGCAGAGGAAGATCAGCAGCACCACGCCTCCACCCAGCACAACGCTGAACAGCCGCAGTGCCAGCAGTTGACCGCCGCTCAGCCAATAGACCGGCGCGGCCAGCAGGTAGTAGAGAGGAGGCTGATGGGACTCATAGCGGACCGGTGCGATCGACAGATCAGGCGGGAATTTCTCCGCTTTCAAGCGCTGCAAATAGGCTTCGTCATAGTCGCCCATCTGCAGCACCGGAATCTGTCTCTCACCGGCAATATGAGCAATGTAGTTGTAGTGGGCCGGCTCGTCTGGATTCTGCCAGGGCGGCGTCGTGACCGCGAAGAGTGTGCCCAAGCCGGCATAGACGACCAGGATCAGGAGCAGTGCGGAAGCAGTTGCGTTGATGGGTCTGAGCATAGGCCCTTTCAAGCGTTACCCGTCTACCTCACCCAGCACCACATCGGGATCCAATTTGACAAACAGGGGAGCCGGCTTCCGCAAAAGTTGGCCGGCCGGCAGTTTCTGCGCCTGCCAGACGCCGCTGGCCCCAGAATGGTCGTAGCGCAACACAACATGTGAACCGCGGGCGTCATCAACTGGCGCCGTTTCGAGTTGCCCGAACAGCGGCTCAGTATAGCCCAGATACTGGTGTAAACGTTCGCTGCTGTGGGGCAGAATCGGCGCCCACAGCAACTTCAGCCAGTCAATTGCTTGCAACGCCGTGTACACGGATGTCGCTGCCGCCTGCGGATCGGTCTTAACGGTCTGCCAAGGCTCCTTCTCGTTCAGATACTGGTTCACCCGCTGGCTCAAACGCCGCGCCTCGTGCAAAGCGCCCTTTAGCTTAACCGCCTCGTACTGCGCCGCCACGCTTTCGAACCCACCGCGAATCTCCTCCAGCAGGGCTTCATCCGTCTCGTCAAACGGGCCGGGTTGAGGAACCGCGCCATCGAAACGCCTGAATGCGAACCCTACCGCCCGGTTGACAAGATTCCCCCAGTTGGCCACCAACTCGTTGTTGACCAGCTCGACGAATTCCGGCCAGGTAAACTCGGTGTCCGCGCTTTCCGGCGCCATTGCCGTCAACGTATACCGCCACGCGTCAGCTTGAAATTGCGCCAGAACGGTATTAAAGCCAATGACATTGCCGCGACTTGTGCTGAACTGAGAGCCCCCAAGGTTGAGATACTCGTTGGCAGGGACATCGTATGGCAGGTGCAGCCGCGCTGTCTTCAATGGCGCGGCTGATTCAGACAGTTCGAAAATGTCTGCTTCCTCGCTCCCCGTTCCTGTTTCATCGTTATAGGCCATAATCATGCCGGGCCAGATTTGCGTGTGGAAGGGAATATTGTCCTTACCAATAAAATAATAGTGGCGCGCATCCGGCGACCTGTCCCGATCCCACCAATCCTGCCACTGGCCGCCGCTCAATTCTGCCCATTCAATCGCCGCGCTCAAGTAGCCCTGCACCGCGTCGTACCAAACGTAAATGCACTTGTTCTCGTAGCCCTCAACCGGTATGTCAACGCCCCAATCGATGTCACGCGTAATCGCCCTCCCGCGCAGCTCCTTAAGGTTCAGTTGACCCTTCGTAAAATTGAGAACATTGTTGCGCCAGTGCTCTTTTTCGCTGCCGATCCATTCCAGCAATGGCTCATTGAGGGCACCCAGATCGAGGAAGAAATGCTCAGTTTCCCGTACCTCCAAATCGGTGCTGCCGCTCAGCTTGGACCGTGTATTGGTCAGCTCCAGCGCATCATATAAGCGTCCGCAGTTGTCACACTGGTCGCCGCGGGCCTCAGCAAAGCCGCAGAAAGGGCAGCTGCCTTCCACATAGCGGTCAGCCAAAAACCGCCCTGCCTCCGGATCAAACCACTGCTTCTGTACTTCAGTATATATATACTTATTCGCGAGGTGGCGCCGGAACACCTGCTGTGTGATATCCCAATGATTCTGTGTATCGGTATGCGTGTACAGGTCGAAGGTCAGGCCCATCGCCTCGCAGCCTTCTACAAACATTTCGTGGTACTTATCCACTACCTCAGCTGCGTGAATGCCCTCCTTTTCCGCCTGCAGAGTGATAGGCGTGCCGTGCGTGTCGGAGCCGCTGACCATCAATACATCGTTGCCCGCCATCCGCTGATACCGTGCGAAGATATCCGGCGGCAGATAAGCGCCGGCAATCTGTCCGATATGCTTTTCGCCGTTGGCATAGGGCCAGGCCACACATACAAGGATCTTTCTGGCTTGACTGGTCATCGGTCATCCTCTTGCGTACTGCCTGAATTGGATTGCATATGTACCTGCATCTGTCCCATCATTATAGCAGTAGCTTTCTCATTAGCACCATTGGCGAGTGGATTGGGAGATGTGCACTCTAACCCATCCTGCCTGGTTTCTTCAATAGTGCGTAACTGCCACGCGGCAACTGATTCGCAGCCCCGAACGAGGAGAGCAAAGCTGTTCCTTCTCCCTTCACTGTCGTAATATGGGCGGTCGGCCGCAAGCGGCCTCCCTTGTGCAGGGGCTGCGCCCCCGCAACGCCCCCCTACAAAACCATCCCTCACCGACCGTATGTGCTCATTCCAGCCGTGCGGCTCCAGCAACGCGGCTGCCGCCAACCGAATACGCAATCAGATAGCCTGAATGGCGGCAGCGATAAAGGGTGGGTCAAGGCAGACACTGTATATGGCTTAGAAGTTATCCAAAAACTAGAAACTGACCACTAAAACCGCACTACCGCGCCCCCGCAACGCCCCGCCCTGGCTAGCGACCCTGCTCAATCTTCCCCAGCACAGTCTCCACCCAACGGTGACGCCCTTCCGCCCACCACCCAATCGAATCAGTTTGCACACCCCTCCCGCAAAGGTCCTGTAGGGGCAGGCCCTGTGCCTGCCCGGTGCCCCTCCAAAAGCCCGAACACAATATCACCAACCGTCGCCGCCCATTCCACACCTGACCCTTTCGCCTCAAAACTGGGATACACCCCTTAAGCGCCAAGCTTTTGCCATTTCTGATCTCAGACAGATATAATAAAGGAGAGTGAGTCGATTTCTGCCCAACAATAAAGGCAATTTTGGCCTTTCCCGCCGCCTGCCATCGAATCGAGTGAGAAAGGCCAAAAGGGAACAAGCATGAAAGCATTTACAGTCATGTGGCGCACCATCAAGGCGCTCTACGAGGACTTGCTTCTCTGGGTCTGGCTCAGCGTACTCTGGTGGATCGGAGTATTCCTGGTGCTGCCTGCCGGGCCGGTAACCTCTGGCATCCACAATGCAGCCAACCGCGTCGCCAACTACCGGCGCGTAGAAAGTGCATTCTTCTATGAAGGTGCGCGCTCGACAATCGGAAAGAGCTGGCTCTTGCTCGGCATAAACCTGCTGATGATCGCAGGCATCGCTGTGAACATTCGCTTCTACGGGTCCAGTACCGCAAGTTGGGCCCAGATCGTCAGTATCGTTTGGGTCTGGATCCTGATCATTGTTCTCATGGCCGGCCAGTACTTCTTTCCTTTGCTCTGGCAGCAGGACGAAATGAGCGTGAAAATGGTATTGCGAAATGCCTTCATTCTCGCCTTGCGCCACCCCCTGTATACCTTTTTGATGTTCCTCTTCCAAGTCGTGTTGCTCGTCGTTAGCTTCGTGACGGTACTGCCGATTTTCTTGCTGACACCGGCGGCAGTTGTGTTGGCAATGAATTTCGGTCTGGTCGGTCTATTGCAGGAACTGGACCTTGCCCCGGAACCACCCCCAGGCGCATGACACCCCTGGCCAGAGGACCTTTAACCAGACCGCCCGCCGACGATTAACCACGGACTACATTCCCAACATGGCGATCCTTGCCGAACATCACAAGCCAGACAGTCTTGCCCACGCTCTCGACCTGCTTGCTGAGCCCACTTCGCGGCGCGTGCCTCTGGCAGGCGGCACCCAGCTGGTAGCCGCCCTTGAAACGCGGCAGCGCCAGGATCTGGACGGAGTGGTCAATCTAGCCGGCCTGGATCTCGCCTTCTTTCTTCAGGACGAATCCCTCCTGCGCATCGGTGCCATGACAACCCTCACCGACCTGATCGAGCATCCCGCCTGCGCGCATCTGGCTGACGGCATCCTGCCCCGAACCGCCCGCTTTGAAGGGCCGTTAAACCTCCGTAACGCTGCCACTGTGGGCGGCCTAGTCGCCCTCGCCGAGCCCGACAGCGAGTTATATGCCGCGCTGCTTGCGCTGAACACTTCGGTCGTTGCCGTCGACCTGCATGGAGTCGAATCGCATTGGAAACTGGACAAATTCCCCTCTGCCCCGTCGCAACCATCGAAAGAGCCCATGCTCATCACCGAAATTCAACTGCCGCTTGGCGAAGCTGCCGGCGGCCATGCCCGCATAGCACGAACACCCATGGACCGGTGCATCGTCGCCGCCATTGCCATTGCCCCCGCGGACAGCGAAAATTCTTCGGCCGGGCCCACCACTGTTGGATCGTCCACTGAAAAAGTGCAGACCGCACTCTGCGGCGTAGGTACCAGACCGCAACTGGCGGGCGACCCGCTGAACCCCATGGGAGACTATAAGGGAAGCCCCGCCTATAGATTGGCCATGGCCGAAGTAGTAGGCAGGCGAGCGCGAGCTGCCGTGAATGGCGCAGTCCGTTAGCCCCAGGACCTCACCTCATACCACCCATCTGACACCAGCCATATACTCTTACAACTATGCCTATGCCGATCAATCTCACCATAAACGGGACTCTTCACCAGATCGACAGCCATCCCGGCGAACTACTGCGAACCGCCCTGCGTCGTCTTCGCTTTTTCAGTCTTAAGCACGGCGATGAGACCGGCGAGAGCGGCGCCGACGCCATCCTCTTCACCCGCACACCGGATAACCCAACCAGCTATCGCCTGGTCAATAGCGGAATTCTGCTGGCAGCCCAGGCCGACGGCGCCGCGGTTATCACTCTCGAAGGTCTGGACGAGGTCGGCGCAGAAGGCAGTGGCGAGAGCGAAAGAGATCTCTTGTCTCCTCGCCTTTCCACCTTGCAACAGCAGTTTATCGAGTGCGGCGCCATCCAGTGCGGCTACTGCACGCCCGCCCAAATCCTGGCCGCCCAGCATCTGCTGGACAAGGAGCCGCAACCCAGCGAAGACGCCGTAAGAGAGGCTATTGCCGGCGTCCTCTGCCGCTGCACAGGATATGTGAAGCCTGTCCAGGCGATCCTGCGAGCCGCGGCCCAACTGCAAGGTGATACCCCGCCGCCTCTGGACATCGACGTGCGCGACGCCCCCGCAACCGGCGAATGGCCGACCCCCGATCAGCCACCCGCCAACGGCTGGCACGATGGCGGCCCGGAAACGCAAACCCAGACCCGCAGCGTGCCAGTGACGGTCGCGCAGCCCCAAACCCAAGTCGTCAACAAGCCGGAACCGAAGGTGGATGCGGTCAAGTTAGCCAAGGGCCGTCCCGTCTTTACCGACGACGTGGAACTGCCGGGCATGCTCTACGGCGGCCTGCTCACCAGCCCCGTGGCCCACGCCCGCATTCTCTCGATCGATACATCGGACGCGCTGGAATTGCCGGGCGTCCATGCCGTGCAGACCTACGCCGACCTGCCCCGCGTCATCTACGCCAGCGGCGGTCAGAGTTACCCGCAGCCTCCCCCCTACGACCAGGTCTGCCTCGATTCGAAAGTGCGTTACGTCGGCGACAGGGTGGCCACGGTAGCCGCAGAAACACCGGAGCTGGTGCAGGAAGCACTGGAACGGATTAAGGTCGAATACGAAGAGCTTCCCGCTGTATTTTCCTCCGAAGAAGCCTTGCAATCAGACGCGCCGGTGATTCACGACGAAACCGACGCGCAGATGATCCACGACGCCAAACGCAACATTGCAGTGAAGCTCCTCGTCGACCACAACGATGTCGATGGCGCCTTGGAAGACGCCCACTTTGTCTTCGAGAGCGAATACAATGTGCATCAGGTGCAGCAGGCCAGCATCGAGCCGCACATTGCCATCACCTACTGGGACGAAGATGATCGGCTGGTCATTCGCACAAGCACGCAGGTTCCTTTCCATGTCCGCCGCATGGTTGCTCCCCTGCTCGGCTTGCCTGTCCGCCGTATCCGCGTCGTCAAACCGCGCATCGGCGGCGGCTTTGGTGGCAAGCAGGAGATGCTGATCGAAGACCTGTGCGCCCATTTGACGATCGCAACCGGTCGACCGGTCAAGTTCGAATTCACCCGCCAGATGGAGTTCCGCTCCTCCCGCACGCGCCATCCTCAGCATTTGCGCTTCCGCAGCGGCGTGGACGCCAGCGGCAAGCTGGTAGGAATGGAAGTGCGCGTGGTGGCCGACACCGGCGCCTACGGGACCCACGCCCTCACCGTCCAGATGGTTACCGGCTTCCGCGCGCTCAGCACCTACTGGCTGCCCGCAGCCCGCTTCGACTGTGACGTCGTCTATACCAATAAACCTGTTCCCGGCGCTTTCCGCGGCTACGGCGCGCCGCAAGCCCTATTCGGGCTGGAGCAGCATATGGAGGAGATGGCGCTCGCCTTCGGGATGGACCCGACCGAGTTCAAACGCATCAACTGGGTGAAGGAAGGGCAGTCGCTCCCGATGGCTGTGGCCATGGGAGAAGGACGCGACGGCTTCCCACAGACAGTGGAGAGCAGCGGTCTGGCCGAGTGTGTCGAAGCCGGCGCCGCCTCTATCGACTGGGACCGCCGCCAAGACCCCGACTGGAAGGCGCCGCCCGATCGTCCCCACATTCGCCGCGGCATAGGCCTGGCAATCTGCATGCACGGCACCGGCATCGCCGGGCTCGACATGGGCGCAGCCAGCATCAAGCTAAATGACGACGGTTCGTTCAACCTGCTGGTCGGCGCCACCGATCTCGGTACCGGCTCGGATACTGTGCTGGCCCAGATCGCGGCCGAAGCGCTGGGCGTTCCCCTCGAGCAGATTCTCATCTACAGCAGCGATACCGACTTCACCCCATTCGACACCGGCGCATACGCCAGCAGCACCACCTACATATCCGGCGGCGCCGTACTGAAGGCCGCAGAGAATGTCAGTCGCCAGATGCGAAGCCATGCAGCCGCACATCTGCTGAAGGGCTTTGACGCCGACCAGCTCTGGCTGGAAGAGCAGAAGATTCTTGCGCCCGATGGCCAGGTAGTTTCACTTGAGAAGGTCGCCCTTCACAGCATCCACCAGGAGGAGCAGCACCAGATAATGGCTACCGCCAGCCACATGAGCTACGTCAGTCCTCCTCCTTTCGCCGCCCAGTACGCCGCGCTCGAAGTGGACACCGAGACAGGCCAGGTGACAGTCGAAAAAGTGGTGATGGCGGTAGATTGCGGCATCGCCATTAACCCGGTAACCGCCAGCGGCCAGGTCGAAGGCGGCATGACCCAGGCCCTCGGCTACGCGCTGTGCGAAGAGATGCCCTACGACGAAAAGGGGAAGCTGGAGATCGACAGATTCGGCGACTACCGGATTCTGTCGGCGGACGAGATGCCTGAACTGGGGACCGTGCTGGTACAGACCTATGAACCGACCGGCCCCTTCGGCGCAAAAGCAATAGCCGAAATCCCGATGGACGGCATGGCCCCCGCCATCGCCAGCGCCATCTTCGACGCCACCGGCGTAAGAATTCGCGAGATTCCCTTTACGCCTGAAAGAGTGTGGCGAGCGTTGAGGAGCGAGGAGCTCTGAAGCGTCAACGAGATTATATGAAGCGCTTCGACGCCTTCATCGCCTTTCTGGAAACACTTGAAGAATAGTGGGTGGCTCGGCGAGCCATGCAGGCCCTTGAAGAGTGGAAGTCCGACCTATCAACGGCCCGACCCTGGCGTGAAGTCTTCGAGGAACTGGACGCAGATATCAGTGACGAATAAACGCGGGTCAGTTTTACTACTGGAGAGGGCACAAAGTTCCATGCGATTTGGGAGAAACCTGTAAATGAAGTACAACATCTAGTGAATCTTGAAGACATCGCTAATGCAATTCGGTCTGATCGGATACGGATCACTAACCACGCAGATGAAGAAGCGCAAATGGATCATTTGACGTTTGATGAGATTTTTGTCAGCGTACTTAGCGGCGAGATGATAGAACACTATCCTGACGACAAACCCTATCCCAGTTGCTTGATATATGGAAAGACTTTCGGACAAGAGCCCGTCCATAGCGTTTGGGCCTTCAATGAGGCAAACCTGTGGGCAGTGCTAATTACCGTTTACCGTCCTGACCCGGTCCGCTGGATCGACTGGCGCGTAAGGAGGGCAAGAAATTGATGCCATTCCAAGAATGTCCCGTATGCGGTGGAGAAATGGTTGAGAAGATTGTTGAAAAACTGTTGCGAGGGGGAGTAAATATCGCAGCCGTGTCCGCACACGCGGAAGTCTGTCTTCATTGCGGAGAGCGGTTGTACTCTACTGAAACGGTCAACCGCTTTCAGCAGATCCGAGCCAAACTTGCTTGCCACGAAGTAGCAGATCTTCAGCCTCTGGGGCAGTCATTCAAAACAGCCGTTTAGTCGGCAAAGGCGTTCGAATGATCTTGCCCGATGCGCCATTTCAAAATGCTTCGTTCTACTGCGCCGTATACCCCCCATCCACCGGCCACACGCTCGCCGTAACAAATGAAGCGTCATCAGACGCCAGAAACGCAACCACCGCCGCAATCTCTTCCGGCTGCCCCATCCGCCCCATCGGATGCAACCGCTTCATCTCCGCATGCACTTCAGGGTTGCCAACAACGTTCTCAGTGAGCGGCGAGTAGACAAACCCGGGCGCAACCGCATTGATACGAACACCCTCGACCCCGAAGCGCACTCCCATCTCCTTGGTCATCTGTGCCACCGCCCCTTTGCTGTGGGGGTAGGCCGTAAAGCCATCGGAAAACGGAAGCGAAGTCGGGTAACCAACCATGCTCATAACGGAGACGAGGTTCACAATCGAGCCGCGGCCGGCCGGTCGCATCACCGCCAACGCCGCGTAAGACATTAAGAATACGCCCTTCGCATTGACCTCCATCACCGCGTCCCAACGCTCTTCAAAATCAGCCTCCGGCGGCAGCGTGCGCGGCGTGATACCGGCCGAGTTAACCAGACAGTCCAGCCTGCCTCCGAGTGAAATCGCCTGCTGCACACTCGCCTCTGCATCGGCCCGTTTAGTTACATCACAGTGAGCAGTATGTAGGGATCTATGAATGGTTTCCGCGGCCAACTGCTCCAGCCCGGCGCCGTCAATGTCGCAGGCCACAACAGTCGCCCCTTCTTCCAGAAAACGCTGGGCGCAGGCCTTTCCGATGCCGGACGCAGCCCCTGTAATTAGCGCCACACTGTCGGTGAGCTTCATCGTTCTTTCTCTGGTGAACAGCCTATTCCACCATGCATCTGACTGTTTCACCGCTTCTAATCGGGAGAGCTAGTTTCAATGTGAGAGAGGAAGGTCTGTTTCTGGGCGGGGCCGAGTCGCTACCACTCGAAACTTTGCACCACGACAATGCCGCGCGCTGCCGCAGTGCGCAAGAACTCCGGACGCGCGTAGTGGGTGATAAGCAGTAATGTGATTTCTTCGTCAGGATAGGCGGCGCGCACGGCCTCGGCCTTTGCTTCCAGTTGGCTGAAGATCCGGTCCTCCTCACGTTTCGAGCTGCGGCGTTCGTCCAGTCGCTGTTTGGACTCGCCAACAATGAGAACTGGTCTGCCATCGCGCACGGCGCGGCCGAGGAAGTTAATCTCCTCATCGTTAACTGAAGTGCGAATCAGTCGCTCAGTTACTTCAATGCCATGGCTCTCGAGAAGAAAGGCAGGCAAGGCACGGTAGGCTTCATTTTCCAGGGCGTAGCTCATACTACGGGACATGCCCCCGATTTCTGAGCGAATGTCGCCGACAGCAAAGGTCAGCTTCTCGACCTCTGCCTCAGTTCTTAGCTGTGCAACAGCCAGTTCTTTTACGACTCCCGTTAGATCACGTATCTGGCTGGAGTTTTCTTCCACGGTGATCGCCATGGCCTTTTGCGACTCAGCCAAGTCCTGCAGCGTCTTACCCATGGCTTCTTGCGTCTTACCCATGGCCTCCTGCGACTTACTCATGGCCTCCTGCGACTTACCCATGGCCTCCTGCGACTTACCCATGGCTTCCTGCGACGCGCCCATGGCCTTTTGCGACTCTGCCAAGTCCTGAACGATTGCCTTCAGTTCACTGAAATCGCTGACCTTGACCAGATTGTTGTAAGACAGTCCGATCACTTCAAGCAGGGCGTCAACTTGGTGGGGTTCAAATGCAGATTGTAGTTTTTGAGTAATTTCAGATTGCATCAGCATATGGCTTAGACCATCAGGTATTTGCCAGGTTGGCAGGGCAACGCATCCAGATTGTACCGAACCGACGGCATGTAAGCAAGCCTCGAGTGCTTGCATCCGCACGCTTGGTCACGTCGCAACCGGTCCTATGCAGACGGCTCTGGTCATACTCCGTGGCCAAATTCTCCAGTCCGGCGCGGTCAATGTCACAGGCAACCACCGTAGGCATTTCATCACGAATACGCTGGGTGCAGCCCCTTCCGATGTCGGACGCAGCCCCTGTAATTTAGTGCCGTCCAGCCGGTTAATTTCATGAGTATTGTATCGGCTCGGGAGAAATCTCGGCACCAATTTTCTGTGGAATCTGTCGAGACTGGAATGCCGCGCAATTCCCTCAACCCAGAGCAGCCTCAACGCTCTGAATCACCGTCTCCAATACCTTTATGCGCGCAAAGCGCTTCGACTCGGCCGCCACAAGTGTCCAGGGCGACAAGACCGTGTCAGTCTTTTCAACCATCTCCTGAATCGCCTCTTCGTATTCCTCGCGCTTCTTTCGGTTTCTCCAGTCCTCATCGGTAAGCTTCCACTGGCGCAACGGGTCCTTGGCGCGCCTGTCAAAGCGCCTCTTCTGCTCCTTTGAGGAGATATGCAGGAAAAACTTAAGCAGAATCGTCCCGTCGGAGGCCAGCAGCGACTCCCAGTGGCGGATCTCCTCATAGGCCCGACGCCAGTCCGGCACGCTGGCAAAACCCTCCACGCGTTCCACCAGCACGCGCCCGTACCACGTGCGGTCGAAGATACACATGCCGCCCCTGCCGGGAATGGCCGGCCAGAAACGCCACAGAAAATGATGCCGTATCTCACGATCTGTTGGCGCCTGGTACTGATGCACCGAAAAGTGGCGGGGATCCAGCGGCGCGGTCAGCCGTCGAATACAGCCCCCCTTGCCGGCCGCGTCCCATCCTTCGAAAAGAATCAGAAGTGGAGGCCCCATTTTGCCCCCGATCTGCCCCCCCAGCCGCAAGCGCAAGGCAAGGAACTCCTGCTGGCGTTCGGCCAGTATGCTTTCGTACTCTTTTCGCTTCAGCCTCTGGCTGAGGTCAACATGATTCAGGACTGAATGTTCCATATCCCTTACCTACCTTTCACTTCGGGTCCTATGCACGAACAGTGGAGAAACAGAATATCGCTACTTGGCGAAAACCAGGCCGTAAGAAAGCCGAATTGAGGGGGTCATCAGAGAGCGGAACCTTAACGAGGATACAAGGGCAGCCCGCTTACCCGAACTACCGGCAAAGACGTGATCTCACTATACCCTTGCTGAAATCACCTTCAGGCACCTATTTCTCGGACGAATATCCCTCGCGCACCGGGTAACATACGTCCAGGAATCTGCAGGCGGTGACGGCGCGGCCGGAGTGCTCAGTGTTGCCGGCAATAACTGCGATTTCTCCCGGCCCCAATACCCTGGTTTCACCCTCGCCCGTGCTCAGTTCAAACTGGCCTTCCAACACGCTGACCACCTGCTCATGGGGATGGCCATGCAGCGGCAAATGCGCCCCCGCCTCAGCCCTCCAATACACAAGCGTCATATTTTCAGTATTGATAACTTTGCCAAAATAACCGGGATACAACTCCCGCTCATCGGTACTGTTCAAGTTGTAACTGTTCACTTCCGGCTCTTGCCTCATCGGTTGCGGTACGAATTAATGCCGGCTGTTCTCGCAGTGTCAGCACTCTCTTCGCGACGCGGCCAGTGCCTCAACCGCGCCCGGAAAACCAACTCCAATAGGACAGTTCCCGCCCCTCTGGGAGTGGGAGAGTGATCAGCGGCCCCATCGAAAAAGAATGTTGACGAGCCGCTATATTGTCGAGAGTTTGGTCATCAGCGCCGTTGTCGAAGGCTCTGTCAACACATCACCGTCGGGAAAGACAATCGTCGGCACAGACATGTTGCCCTTGTTGAGCTCCTGCACCAGCTCTCTGGCATCTTCGTCGCTCTCGATATCGATCTCATCGAAATCGACGCCTTGGCCCCGCATTACCGACTTCGCCCGCCAGCAGTCCGGGCACCAGCTGGTAGTGTACATTTTGATCTGCGTGCCGTTTCCGTTTACGCTATGAGACATTCAGTTCTCCTGTGGTACGAATTGGATCAGTAAGCGGCCACTAAGAGCTTCTCTAAGTCTGGCTGCGCCGCCATCATGCAGTGATTAGCGAGTATACCGCATATGTAGAATCTGTTAAAGTGCGGTGCCATCCGATCCTTTATGGAACAAGCCTTGATTTCTCACGCCCTTCACGCCGGCAGCAAGATTCTACCCACTTGAAGCCAGCATCCAATGGAATGCCGTCACCATGACCCTGAATCTATCTCCGCCAAGCCCTGCCACACTGTCCTCCACCGCCTTTTCCGAACCACAGCAGGAGACCCGGGAACTGGTCCATGAACTGGAGCAGATTGTCGAGGGCGAGGTGCGTTTCGATGGCTACAGTCGAATGCTCTACAGCACCGACGCCAGCCAGTATCAGATCCAGCCCCTGGGCGTGGTCATTCCCCGCACGGCAGATGACGTCCAGGCCGCAGTCGAGCTGGCCGCACGCCATCGCGTGCCCCTGCTGCCGCGCGGTGGCGGCAGTTCGCTGGCAGGCCAATGCGTAGGTCCCGGTCTGGTCATCGATACATCAAAATACATGGACCGCATCCTGGCAGTGGACCAGGAAGCCGCCACCGTTACTGTTCAGGCAGGCATATCCATAGGAATTCTGAACCGCACCCTCGCCCCTCTCGGCTTGATGCTGGGCCCGGATCCTGCCAGCGCCGACCGTGCTTCTGTCGGCGGCTCGATCGGCAATAACGCCACCGGCAGCCACAGCATTCTCTACGGCATGATGGCCGACAATCTGCTGCAATCAGATGTCGTGCTCAGCGATGGTTCGGTCGCGAACTTTGGACCTGTCAACGCCGCGGAGCTGGCGAGTCGCGGCCGCGGCAACTCCCTGGAGGCGCAAATCTACCGCGAAGCCCCGGCAATCGTGCGCGCCCAGCATGAGCAGATTCTGGAGCGTTGGCCGCGCCACTGGCGCCGGGTCTCCGGCTACAACCTCGACCGTCTGCTGGCTGGGCTGCTCCACGACGAAGGCCAGGCCGGCAGCGAAGGCATTCGCGCTGAGCAATCCACCCTCATGCGCGCCCGCTTGGGATTCGACAGCCTCTACCGCTCCGAATTCTGCGACACCGCCCAGATCGACCAATTCAATCTCAGCCAGCTGCTCGCCGGCAGCGAAGGAACGCTCGCTACCGTCACCAGCGCAACGCTCAAGCTCGTCCCCAAGCCGCAGATGACAGCCTTGGCCGTCGTCCATTTCGACCGTCTCGTCGACGCCTGCGCAGCCATTCCCGATATTCTCGAAACCAGCCCCAGCGCGTCCGAGCTGCTCGACAAGCATCTGATCGACCTGGCCCGCGCCCAGCCGGAGTGGGCCAAGAAACTCCACTTCGTAGTCGGAGACCCCGAGGCCGTGCTTCTGACCGAATTCTACGGTACGGATGAGCGCGAACTGTCGGCCAGACTGGACGCACTGGAAAGCCATCTGCACACGCGCGGCTGGCGAAGCTCCATCGTGAAACTATTGAATCCCGCCCAGCAAAAAGATGTCTGGGATGTGCGTAAGGCCGGGTTGAACATTCTGATGGGGCGGCGCGGCGACTACAAGCCTGTCCCAGGCATCGAGGACGTCTCCGTGCCGCAGGAGAAACTGGCCGACTACCTGCAGAAGATCCTGGACTTCTGCGGCCAACAGGAAGACGTGCCCGGCATTGCCGTCTACGCCCATGCCTCCGCCGGCTGCCTCCATGTGCGGCCGCTCCTCAACCTCAAGAATCAGACCGGCATCGGCACGCTCCGTGCCGTGGGCGAGCATGCCTGCGACCTGGCCGTCAGTTTTGGTGGAGCCATGAGCGGTGAACACGGCGACGGCCTCGCCCGCAGTTATCTCCATCCCCGCCTCTTCGGTCCAGAGCTGTACGGCGCTATGCGCCAGGTGAAAGACCTCTTCGACCCCGACAACCGCATGAATCCGGGCAAGATAATTGACGCTCCGCCCTCCAGCGAGAACCTCCGCTTCGGCCAGGAGTACGAGACAATTCAGTTGCGGACCGTTTTCGACTGGAGCAACGATTTCGGCTATGACGGCGCGATCGAAATGTGCAATGGCGCCGGCGTATGCCGTAAGCTCGGCGCCGGTACCATGTGTCCCAGCTATATCGCCACCAAAGACGAGAAGGACACAACCCGCGGCCGCGCCAACGCGCTTCGCAACGCCATGGCCGGCCGCATTCCCCAGGACGAGCTATTCTCGCCGCAAATGTACGACGTGATGGATCTGTGCGTCGGCTGCAAAGCCTGCAAGAGCGAGTGCCCGTCAGCTGTTGATATGGCGCGTATCAAGGCCGAGTATCTCGTCCACTACTATGACCGCAACGGACTACCCCTCTTCAACCGCCTGATGGGCCTGCTGCCCACCCTGAACAAGTTGCTCTTTCGATATGGCCGTCCCCTAATCCCGCTTGTCAACTGGGGCCTGAAGGCCGCGCCGGTCAAGGCGATTCTTGACCGCATCGGCATCGACGCCCGTCGCGACCTTCCAGCCTACGCGCGCCAGCCTTTTTCCACCTGGTTCGCAGGTCGCGACTCCGTCGGCAGCCGACCCGCCGCAGAGGAAACGAGTGCGAACACAGTCATCCTCTTCCACGACACCTGGGCCGAATACAACCACCCCGAGATCGGACAGGCCGCAGTGCAGGTGTTGGAGGCTGCCGGCTATCGGGTGAGACTTGCCGCTGGCAGAGCCTGCTGCGGGCGCCCGCTCATCACCGGCGGACAGGCCGACAAAGTACGTGGATGGGTGGATCAGAATGTGGCCCTGCTCGCTCCCTTCGCGCGCCGGGGCCTGCCGATAGTCGGCTTGGAGCCCAGCTGTATTCTCACACTGCGGGACGAATATCTGGAATTGGCCTCAGATCGTGAAGCAGCGCAGATACTCTCCGAAAACGCGCTGACCTTCGACGAATTCATCGCCCGCGAGACCACCGGTTTGGAAGAGAGCGTGAGTGAAGGTGAGGAGGGTGAGAAAAGTTTTTCCGCTTCATTCGCTGACATCTGGCGCAGCGAACCAGGCACAGCCTATCTCCACGGCCACTGTCATCAGAAAGCAATAATCGGCAACGAGGCCAGTCTCGCTGCCCTTAGTACTGCTGGTTACAACGTCCAGCTTATCGACAGCGGCTGTTGTGGCATGGCCGGTGACTTCGGCTATGGGAAGGGACACTACGAGGTAAGTCGTGCCATTGGTGAGGATCGTCTTTTCCCGGCAGCCCGAGAAATACCCGCCGACGCCAGCCTGGTTGCCAGCGGCACCAGCTGCCGCGACCAGATTCACCATTTTGCCGGCAAAGAACCGCTTCACATGGCGCAAGTACTGGCGAAGGCCCTCAAATAGGCGTCGGGGTCAGGGGCGGTCTGCCTTTTTGCACTGATCGTCCCGGCAGAAGAAGATCGGCTACTACAAAGACTCACCCAAATTGACGCCTGCCCCCGATGTTTACCAATACCGCATCGCGTCCCGGAACAGTGCCTCCAAGTCCTGCGCATCCGCCGGTCGCGGCGAAAGCTTCGTCACCCGGTGTTGAGGCAAAGTTCCCTCAACCAGTGCCGGAATATCCTCCTCCGTAAAGCCGATCGCGCTGAGGCCGTTGGGCACGCCCGTCTTCTGCATCAGGCTGATAACCGCTCCCGCCAGCAGCTCACCTGCATCCTCCTCGGCCGCGTCGGACGTGTCCACCCCCATCAGCTGCGCCGCATACAAGTGCTTCGCAGGATTCGTCGAGGCAGTGAAGCGAAAGACTGCCGGCGCGTTGAGAATCACCGCCATCCCGTGAGGAATAATCGGATGATCGGGCGGATAACCCGGCGGTCTGTAACTCCGCACCATCCCGCTGACCGGATAGCTCATGCCGTGAGGAAGGTGCACGCCGGCGTTGCCGAAACCAATCCCCGCGTAGGCCGCCGCCAGCAGCATCGCGCTGCGCGCCTCGTCGTCCTCCGTGTCCTGGATCGCCCGCACTATGTTCGCCGACACCATCTCGATCGCCTTGGTCGACCAGATGTCGCTGATTGGGTTTGCCCCCTGGTAGGCCGGCCGCATCTCTGGCGACTCCGGTGCGACCCGGCTGTCATAGGGCAGCGCGGTCAGCGACTCCAGCGCATGGCTTAACACATCCAGGCCGGTGCTGGCCGCCGCCATCTGCGGCAGCGTCCGCGTATTATGAGGATCAAGAACACCGATCTGCGGGCGCAACGCCCGGTGCGCGATACCCGTCTTAACATGCATCTCCGTCAAATCGCAGATGGCCACACCCGTGGTCTCACTGCCAGTGCCAGCAGTGGTGGGCACCGCAATATGCGGCCGCAACGCGCCGGGCACTGGCACACCCTTGCCAATCGGCGGATTGACGTAGTCCAGGAAATCAGCGGGGTAAGTAGCATAGAGATTAGCAGCCTTAGCCGTGTCGATCGTCGAACCGCCGCCAACCGAAAGGTATCCGTCAAACTTTCCCTCGCTGGCAAACTCAATCGCGTGCAGAAAAGAGGTGTCCGTCGGCTCAACCCGAACCTGGTCATAGAGCACGGCATCGATGCCCTCCGCCCGCAATGCCTCCAGCGCCACCGCCACCGGTTCACCGTCTGCAAGACGCGGATCCGTCACAACCATCACCCGCGCCGCCCCCAGCTTCTTCATGTCAAAACCGACTTCACGCGTCACGCCCGGCCCGTACTTGATGCTCGACGTGTCCAGCGTGAACGCGCTCTCTTTCGCCCCCGAATTTCCCGCAACTCGGCCGCCGGGAAGCGTCTGCCCGCTGCCTTGGCCACTCTGCTCTGCCATTTCTAAATTCTCCTTCTCAACGAAAGCGTAGGTGTTAGCCTGATGATGGACAAATAATCGTTTTGTGCCTCAAAGAATATCATCGCTCACCCAGCGAACGAAAAAGGTACACTTCCGTGGGTCGCCGTATATTACAGCCGGCGTTCGCATAAAATAGGTAAGAACTGATCACACAACACTGCCTCCCAATTACCGTGTCGATTCGTAGCAACCATTTCGCCGCCCCAAAAATCCTCCAATGCCTTATTCATGGTAATTTCGCGTCCCCGAAAAAGGTCGGCATTTGCGTTTCTTGCTAACCACTGACCACTAAACTCTGACCACTAAACTCTGACCACTGCAGTTCTGGGCGGTCGGGCCTTCGGCCCTCCCTTGTGCAGGGGCTGCGCCCC
>MPML01000034.1 GCA_002238445.1 Caldilineaceae bacterium bin5 | reverse complement strand
ACGGAACCTTGTAAGTGGAACCCGCCGCCCCACCTGAAGGAAAAAATTGCTCCAGATCAACGGTCAAGGTGTCGGGGCGTTGGTCCCGGAGCTCTACAGCTCATACCGCAGGCAAATCAACCGGCCTCCCCTCGCGACCGGAGGTCAGCACGGCCTGTGTTGCCGCCAGCGTTCGCAGGCCCTCTACACCGCTGACCAAGGGCGCCTCCTCCCCCTGTATTACCCGGCAGAAGTGGGCAATTTGCGCCGCCAGCGGGTCAGCATCCTCAGGCGCATACATGTCCAGATCGAGCGGATGCTCCCAGCCCGCGCTGCCGGCCGCCGGATAGCGCCACAACTCCATCTTCGGGAAGGCAAGCGAACCCTCCCTGCCAAAGAAGAAAGCACAGTTCTCGGCCACATGCGCGTACGATGGATTCTCGAACATCGTTAGCTCGTAGGACCATGGCGAAGGTGTCGCGTCGGAGAGAAAGATTGACCCGACAACGCCTCCTGCAAAAGTAAGCGTAATCGCCGCCGTGTCCTCAACCTCGAATCCGCGCGTCGCCGAGCTGCTGGCCGCGTACACGCTCGTAATCTCGCCGCAGATGTAGCGCAAGGTATCGAGTTCATGAATAAGGTTGATGAGCACCGGCCCCCCGCCCGCACGCGTGCGCCAGACAATGTCGTAGTATGCGTCCGGCTTCTTGACCGCCCACAAAAGTGAGACTCCTATCAGCGGCCCGATCGCTCCACCCTGTACCAGCTCCCATAGCCGTCTGATACGGGGATGATAGCGCCTGTGGTGTCCCACCAGGATCGGCACGCCGGCCGCAGTGGCCTCATCCACCAGCCTGTGCCCTTCATCGAGTTCGCCCGTGATCGGCTTCTCCACCAGCGGCGCCACCCCGCGGCGGATACAAGCCATCGCCAGCTCCTCGTGCAGCTGCGTAGGCGCGGCAATAACCGCGCCGTCCGGCGCGGCCAGGTCCAGGGCCTCAATCGCGTCATGAAAGAACGGCACGCCATTCTCAGCGGCCAGTACTGCCGCCCCAGCATCGGGATCGCATACCGCGGCCAGTTCACAGGCCTCGCTGGCGCCGATGTATTCAATGTGCCGGCGGCCCATCGTACCGGCCCCAATTACAACTATGCGAATTTGACTCATGTGTCAGCTCCGGTGCTGCGGCTCAGTCTGGCAGCATTTTAGCTGATTCACCTCGGTTCTGACCAACCCGATTTGAATGGCAGTACATCCGCAGTATCGACCGCTTCTGTAGCGCTTTCCCCCGAATTGAGGTATAAGTGAACAGTCACTGTACCAACAGGACTCATAGCTGTACGATCCAGGCGGCGCCGCCCTGGCTGCCTCCGCAATATGAACACAGATACCGGGCCACCCAAGGACCAATCAGATGATCCAATATGATTTCAGCGGTCGCACAGCAGTTGTCACCGGAGGGGCCAAAGGAATCGGCCTGGGAATCGCCCAGCGGCTGGCCGGCGCCGGCGCGGCTGTGGTGGTTTGGGACCTGAACCCGGACAATCTGCGCGGCAGCGAGGCCGGCCAGGCCTTCGATGCCATTTTTGCCGTAGATGTGACCGAACCGGCCAGCGTAGAACAGGCCGTACAGGACACGCTGGCCCAGTTGGGCGTAATCGACATCCTGGTCAACAACGCCGGCATCGCCGGCCCGACCTTTCCGACTTGGGAATACCCCCTGCAGGATTGGGACCGGGTCATCGCCACCGACCTTACGTCGGTCTATCTCTGTTGTCGGGCAGTCATTCCTTTCATGCTGGAGCAGGGTGGCGGCCGGATCGTCAACGTGGCGTCGGTGGCTGGAAAAGAGGGCAACGCCAACGCCAGCGCCTACTCGGCAGCCAAGGGGGGCGTCATCGCCCTCACCAAGTCGCTGGGCAAAGAGCTGGCCCAGCGCGGAATCATCGTCAACTGCGTCGCGCCGGCGATGGTCCAGACCGACCTCCTCGACGAGATGACGCCCGAATACATCGAAACCGTGACAGCCAAAATCCCAATGGGACGCTTCGGCACGATCGAGGAAAACGCCGACATGGTCGCCTGGCTGTGCAGCGACGCCTGCAGCTTCGCCACCGGCGCCGTTTTCGACGTATCCGGCGGTCGAGCCACATACTGACCCCGCCAGCAGGTCCACCTGATTGGCCGCGCCACTGTGAGGGCAGGCGCCGATGAGCGACTTCAGCAAACTAGCCATCAACCAATTCACCACCCTGCACCAGTGGTCCCTGCCCCAGGCGATCGAAGGCTACGCCCGCCACGGCGTCCATGCGATTGGCATCGTGCGCGACAAACTGCACGAGGTTGGCGTGGCCGCCGCCCGGCAGTCCCTCCGCGATCACCAAATGAAGGTCACAAGTCACTGCGTCGGCGGTCTGCTGACCGACTCGGACCCGCAACGATTCCAGGCCAACCTGCAGGATACCAGGCGGGCCATCGACGAGGCCGCAGAGCTCGGTGCAGAGTGCCTCGTCTTCGTCGCCGGTGGCCTTCCCGAAGGCTCAAAAGACCTGCCCGCGGCCCGCGTGCGCTGCCTCGAGGGCCTGGCCGACGTCCTGCCCTACGCCGCGCAGGCAGGCGTAACCCTTGCTCTGGAACCCTTACACCCGATGATATGCGCCTTCCGTTCCTGCCTCTCCACCTTGAGCCAGGCCAACGACTGGATTGAAGAGCTGGATGCCGGCCCGGAACTGGGCATCGTCGTCGACGTTTACCATGTCTGGTGGGACCCCAATTTGGAACATGAACTCCAGCGCGCAGCCGGCCGCATTGTCTCCTTCCACGTATGCGACTGGCTGATGAACACGACCGACTTGCGCCTCGACCGCGGCATGATGGGCGACGGCGTCATCGACATCGGCCGCATTCGCCGCCTGGTCGAAGCGACCGGCTATGCCGGCTATCGCGAAGTGGAGATCTTCTCCGAGCGCAACTGGTGGCAGCGCGACCCGGATGAGGTTGTAAGCATTACCAAGGCCCGCTATCTGTCGGACGTGCTCGGGCAGCCATGATCCCAGCAGCATTCAGAATGTCAGTAGGACCGTGAAGATAACCACCTCTCTGCCCCAGTGGCCACTCTACTCTCAGCAGCCGCAACGACCAACGGAGACCCGACTGCCTTGACAGTACATACCGAGCTCCCGCCCAAAGGGGACAGGCTGGCTGGCAAGACCGCGATTGTCACCGGCGCCGGATCGCGCGAGCGTTCACAACCCGGGATCGGCTATGCCACCGCGGTTCTCTTTGCCCGCCAGGGCGCTCGCGTCGTGGTGGCCGATCTGAGCGAGGAAAGGGCCGCAACCACTGTCAAAGTGATCGAAGAAGGTGGAGGCGAAGCTTCCACAGTTCTAGTGGACATCACACGCGAGGATGAATGCCAGGACTTGGCCGCAGAGTGTGTTAACCGCTACGGCAGCCTCGACATCGTTGTCAATAACGCCGGCACGGCCGGCAGCGGCGATGTGACACAATTCGAAGAGGATATATGGAACGTGGCCTTGGACGTGAATCTGAAAGGCGCGGTGCTGGTATGTAAGTACGCGGTGCCCCACATGGCCGCCAGCGGCGGCGGCTCAGTCATCAACATTTCGTCAATCGACGGGCTTCTCGCCGGCGCCTACATAAACGTACCTTATTCCGTCGCCAAGGGGGGACTCGCTACCCTCACAAAACTGATGGCAGTTCACCACGGCCGCCAAAACATTCGCGCCAACTGTATCGCCCCCGGCCACGTTCACGCCTCCTTCACCGCCGGCTTCTCCCACGAGGAACGCGAGCGGCGCCGCAAAATCGGCCCCCTCGGCACAGAGGGCACGGCCTGGGACGTAGCCTACGCCGCCCTCTACTTCGCCAGCGACGAATCCCGCTGGATTTCCGGCGTTATCATGCCGGTGGATGGCGGTCTGCTGGCGGCTACGCCGTTAGCGGTGATGGGGAAACTGGACGAGTGAGTCAGGGTGAAGGTGTTTTACGACAGTGGAGACGGACTGTTCGAACGGGAGAATGCCTATCGGCCTGTTGAGAATTCTCGACCTGATAGAGCCTAGGCCGGCTTAAATCTACCTCAGCCTTGGCCAAAGTTAAGGTCACGCAGAAACTGCAAGTGGAAAATTGGTTGCGAATACTCAGAATTGACACCTAGCAGGGCTCGAATTGGCTGGATCCTGATCCACAGCCAGATGTTTCGGGTCCCGCAGCAGTTTTTTCACGCCTCCTGATTCGCCCAACCCCTTCACGCCCGCCCCACATCTTATCCAGTCGAGATTTGCCGTGGTAACGCGAACAACCGATACTAGCTGTTCGATATTTCCTGCGCTCCAATGTGCTACCACGGGAATAGGTTTGGCAGATTCGGGTACCGGCCGAGTCAAAAGAGTCGAAAGCTATGAATCCTCAGTTGTTCCTTCTGAATAGCATACAGCGATTGAACATTGAACCAACCTTTGTGTTAGCCAAGCGTCAGCATCTTGAATGGCGGCTAACTTCTTCGCGGGACTTTGCCTGTGCTCTGCCTCAACAGAAATAGCTAGTGGTCCGATTCTTATCTCTATATCAAGACGGCGGCTCCCTGGATTCTTTGCCTCGGGTTGGGCGTCCAAACCATGTTTTTGCAAATGAGAAGCCAGCCAAACATTCAACGTGTGCTCATGTGCCCTACCTGTCATAAACGCCACCCTTGATGTCAAGGTTGTCGCCTGACCGGTTTTCCCGGTTGGTCCAGTATTAGGGACCAACTTCGCACTTCATCCGTCTAGACTTCTACTACAATAGTCAGCGAGACGGGCGATTACTACGAACTCGTACTCTCCACTAATCGCGCAATCGCATGAACTAGGACTTGAACAAACATATTTAGCAACACGACTGCCCACAGGGATTCAAAAAACGAATCTGTTACAAAGAGACAAATACGATAGTCGCTAAATATAGAAGGTTGGCAAGGAATCCTTGCCAACCTACGATGTCAGAGAGGGTTCGCAAATGCCGAATCAACCATTTGAGCAGAGGAATCAAGGCGCCCAAAGCACCAATCAGTGCAAGTGCAAATAATAAGTTCTGGTTGGAAAATATGTCTTGCACGTCGGCGAGTGATTGACGAGGCGGAGATTCCCTTTAGACGAGTCAAGCGCAATTCAGGGTCCCGATCCCGACATTGAACTTTTGACAACTTCAAATAGCATCGCCTTAACTACCTCCACAGTAGTCGGAAGGGCTTTTTCCCTTATAGTCTCGAAAGTCCGTTGCCAAACACCCGGTGCCTCAGCCGCTTCCAGAAAATCGTGCCCTGCTGATGTGAGATTTCGTGGGTAATAGCCCCAACTCATATTCAGCAGTCCCAAGTTACCTGCGGCCAGGAGCCCAGCGTCGTCCAGAAGGTAACAGTGATATCCTATCTGCTCTTCCCCGTATCCTTCAATTGTCGGGATACCTGGTCGTGGAATCTTCTCGTAACTCTCGGTTAGTTTGAGAATCTTTCGGCAAAGTTCCCAATCTCTTTTCACTGTTCTATTCCTCCTATCATGCGTTTATGTTTCTGAAGGCAAGTTTAGACCGTTGAGCTTGCTCCTGGGCATTGTGTTGATCAAGATTGAACCCTTTAACCCAGTATGACGCTGTAGAGGACAACTCCTAGCAGGTCGCAGGGAGCAAGAGAGCCCTGTCTAAAGACGGGCTCGTTGTGGTCTCAGCACCCCTAGCTCGAGTAGCAAAGAGATACGCCATCGCGTTCCGTAAACCGCAGCCTACCCTCTGCCTCAAAAGCGCCACCGCAGGCACCGAGGGATACGGACAATTCGTCCCGGACCAGCGCTATGTGGATTCAGAAAGTGACATAAGCTATGCACGGCGTCCTCTTCATCCTTCCGGCATGTCGCTTAAGAAGTCAAACACCTATCGCATACGCTTCCACGCGTATTCGTAATCCCACTGGCTAGTCCAGTTGGGGTACGCCACCCACACTTCGTCGATTTCCGTGGGCAATTCTGCCGCAACAACTAGCCCACCTATATCTTTGACGGAGATGCCACTGGAGGAATCTCCCACAAATGTCAAAAGGAGTAGTTTCGTGTGACCATCAAACTTCTCAAATTTCCCTTTTGCTCTCTTCATCGCTTCATCCAAACTGGCTGCTATACCCTTAAGGGCTGATAGTCTTCTCGCCTCTTCTGCCTGGTTCCTTGCCTCCACAAATTGTAACAGCGACTCTTCATCGGTGATTTTGAAATCTCCCGACTCCCAAACGGGCTCCAAACTCCCCTGCGTTTCGACCATTATAGCGCGACTGGAAGCAGGTTCTCCCCACTCTTCAGGATTCCGAGAGCCAAAATGCCATGTAATCGGCTGACTCCCTTTTGCGCCTTTCTTACTCTTTGCTTCGTCCTCTCTTGCGTGAACCTGACGTGCCAATTCATCAGCTAGGCTTCTAACCTGGTTAAGTCTCATTCCGTCAAGAGAATCCTCGTGAATGCTCAACTTGTAAGGCGAGCCGTTGAAGCCAATGCTAGTCCTTCGTAGACTTCCAACAAATTGATTGACGAAAGTGTGGAAACTCTCATGCCGACGACAATAGTCTTCGGGCCACGCTACAACCTTGTTTTCGACCACCAGAGGGGGCGACCCCGGGGCCTCTAGTAAGATTTCTGGCATTTTGACATTTCGCTCTTCAACGTCAAGACAAGCAGTACGTTCGTACTTAGTACCAAGCTCTGAATTGAGTTGGGCCACAAAACCCTTAAGATTCGCCCATTCGCACCCGCCAGTTTCTGGGACACAGGAAAACAACATCGAAATAATCCTTTCCGAGCGCCGTCCGTTCGAGCGACTCTCTAAGATACCAGGTTCTTAGTCTTGAGATACTCCTCAATAGCCATTCCGTTCTTAGGCCTGAACTCTTGTTGAGCAGCGGAGGAAATACTGTCATTCTGGAAATAGCGATAAAAAGCACGGAAATCGCTCGTTTTCCCTATTCGATACAATTCATGAATCCATTGAATCAGGGCGCGGAATGGCTCCCCGTTCTCTGTGAAATACAAGACTTCAGCGTTCTGTGCCGACCAAGAGTGATGCCATTTCAGAGGGCCATCATTTCTTTCAAGCATACCATACATTCCAGCATTGTTCGGCCCCGTCCGTTCGGTCCGTCGTGTCGAAATATTGCCCCAGGTTAACGTTCCTCCTCTTTCTAGAATGACCGCGATGTTAGGGGACAGATGTTCACCGGTTTCACGAGTGAATTCTAGAAATGCATCCATAAATGTGCCACTTTGCATTCTCGCTTCACCGGCTAATACAAAGCCAAGGACCTGTCTGGTTTCGTCAGCCTCGCTTCTTTCACTGACATCGATCCGCGAAGGAGATTGCACGTTGCCGTAGCTTCTCTCAAGGGGAATTGGGGCTCCAGTCGTGGGATGAGGCATGAAATGATGCACTGGGTGTCGCTGTAGCCGCTTCACAGATGCAATCTTTTCGAATTCTTCCTTTAATAACTGCTTGGTTAGAATGCTCTTCACCTGCCCTACTGCAATAACGCCCTCGCATGGATAGTAGGTTGTCTCTGGGGCATTATTGATAGTGAATACCGGACAAAACTCTTTTTCGTACAAGACTACATCAGTCTGTCGGCTGGTCGTGCCACTGCTATCAAATATATATCCAGACCCTACCCCAATTCCCCTTGGAAGTATCTGCTCTAACTGTTTCCTGACAGGTTGTTCCATAGCTTCTCCAACTGCTCCAGGTGAAGTGGCCGCTCTGGCGTCTTCGAAACTCTGGACCAACCTTTCTCCAATACGAGAGATAAACCAATTTACGTCGAATTTCTCTTCCATATTCTATTCTCTACCTCAAGTAATATACTCTTGGCCATTAGAACCACTGGGACTCATTTGCCACATAACCAAGTACAAAGAGTAGACATGGGCCACGTCCATAAACGAACACGGGCCTAACAAGAATGTGCCGGACAGGGTCATCGCCCAGTGTGTCGAATTCTAACCAAATCGGGCCGTCTTCGTCATTTTTGCGCCTCAGCTTGTGATTCAGCCGGTCGTGCCTACTTCGTTCGGGTGCAGTCCTATCCGCTCCACGCCAGGAAAAACTACAAACTTACTCACAAGAATATCAGGACTTATCCCTGCTCTTAGGATAGGGGGAGACAAGACTCTACCAATGCACAAAAATCAGTTATCTTACTCTGGTCGATTTGACCAGACTCATAATGATATAAGACGTTTTGTGGCTTACGGTGTTTCGGTTTCCCCTCCGGTATCCCTAACATGCTTTCGGTACTACCCGAAATGGGTTCTACGCAATGTGTGAAAGTTGAATCGACCGAATCATGGATTAGCTGATTAATATTTCTGTGTTGATCTTGGTTGCCGTCATCATCATGGATGACACTGTGCGATATTCCCAATGCAGAAAGCAGTTTCATAAATCTATGAACATTGTGCTTGCCAATGCAATCGACTACATAGAATCCTCCTTCAGCTTCCTGGATCATCCCATCGTCCACAAGCCGATTGATTAGGGCGACCTCGGTAGGCCCCTCGACAAGCAAGACATGATTTGCAAAGAACAGATTGGCACGGTGTGGATTGAGCCAAAGGAAATACTTGACAGACTCCATCTCTGGTTCACTGTCATCTGGGTTAGTGTTCGAAACGATCGCATTTATCTGCTGATTATCGTCAACTATATTGTCCCACTGAGCAGTATCAATCTGGTACGCCTCAAAAGCACCAGTAGAAGGGGAATTTCGCAGTCTTACAATTGACGGAAAACTTCTAGTGCTCCGGCTCACGAAGTTCGAGGAGTGTGTAGCACAGATTACCTGCCAAGAGTCGTCGGAAGATGCGAGTCTCATGAGACTTCGCGCGAGGACTTCCTGCTGAGGTGGATGCAGAAAAGCCTCAGGCTCTTCGAAAAGAAGAAGCTTAAGGGACGGTGAAAAGTCTTTGGACCTCCCACTTGGTCTTTCCCCCGCATAATCCGAACCAAGTTGAATAAGTGAAAAAATGAAATGCCTTTGAAAACCTGATCCAAAATACTCTATACCTTGTTCCTGACCATGAAACTTGTCGACCAAATCCCAATCGAGTAATGACTTTATGGTCTCAGCAGCCGATGGTGGTCGAAAGTTGAGCCTAAATTCTGACTTCCAAGGGATCAGCATCTTGTTGAGTTTAGATTCCAATCCCTCAAGAGAGCGTTGGTCTTCAGTGGACTCCTGATAAATTTCCTTCGAAAATTGTTGGAAGTTCTTATGAAAATCGTCAAATGCTCTTCCGTCCCTTACGACTTTTTCCATTATGTTGGTCAGTAGATCTCGAAGAGCGGAAGGTCCACTGAGCTTTGTGTGTTCGTCCACACTGCTCATTGCTGGTATGTATACAATGTCTCCCAGCTTTCCATGTTGAACGTCTCTTGCACCGTAAAACTGATCCTCTGATAATTCGTTGCCATTTTTGTAGCCATAGATTACACCGGCCTTTAGCTTGTGAGGCGAAATGAAGTACTTTCGAAGGCGAAGCTGCCGATTTTGCACCTTGTAATCATCTGCCAGTGAATCGTGTTCTTCAGCGGTCAACTCAAACGTCAATTCTACCCACGACTCATCACATTTGAAGTGCTTGGGCATATCGTGCGCCTTCTTGAACTTAAACCCATCTTTTTCGTAAAAAGCGCGAATCGCATCAATTACGGTGCTCTTCCCAACATTATTAGGACCCACCAGTAAGCTGTAATCATCCAATACGACATCTAGTTCGACTAATCCGCGAAAGTTGTGAATTTCTACTCTTCTAAGTTTCATCAAGTGTCCTCTGTCATCAGTTGCGTCAGAATTCGGGAAGAGGGTCCTGAGGCTTGAACTACGAGTCGGGGAGGATGCCGCCATTGCGCTGGCCTTTCGAGTTAAGTCACCAAGTACCTGCGAGGCCATTAATGGCCTTTCCGTACATCGAGCCAAAGATGTTTTTGTCTAGAATCCTACTTGCGGACGTTAAATCCGAAAGGAGGGCTGAATGGTAAAGAAGATCGCGCAGATACAATTCACACAGCAGCAGCTCGAGCAGCTGGAAGACCTGAAACGCCAAACCGGCCTAAACCCCACCGAGTTCGTGCGGCGAGCGGTCGACTATTGCATTCTCCAAATGAGGGACCGCGGTTACGAGTCGACCCTTATCCCGTTACCGACCATTGGCACGACGGAGGCTCATTGACCAAAATGGGCAGAACTGTCCACGACTTCTCCGAATCCCTACAACCAGAAATAACAAGAGCCGTGCCCCCCCAAACACCAAGATGAGAGACACAGCCCAAGACCTGGGGCGCCTAGCGGGGCTCGAACCCGCAACCTTCTGATCCACAATCAGACGCTCTGCCTTTGAGCTATAGGCGCCATATTCAATTAACCAACAACAAAACCACTTCCCAAATTCACTCAATCCGAGATGAGCATGCCCCACCCCGAAAAAGGCTGGGGGACAGGGATTCGAACCCCGATTGACGGTTCCAAAGACCGTAGTCCTGCCATTAGACGATCCCCCATCTCATGCCGAATCGGGACCTGTAAACTCTGCTCCCCGGCCGATCAAACCCCTTCACCAGGCACACCACAACCCCGCCAAACAAAAAAAGCCAGAACCAAAGAGCTCCCTTCAGGTGCCGAGGCCCAGACTTGAACTGGGGACACATGGATTTTCAGTCCATTGCTCTACCAACTGAGCTACCTCGGCAAAAGGACCGACACATAAGGCGACTGAGCCGCAGCAACCTGCACGCTCGCCGACAACGGCTCCACCCCCTTAAGGGCCGGTCCTCTAAGAGCGGGCGATGAGATTCGAACTCACGACCTTCTCCTTGGCAAGGAGATGTTCTACCACTGAACTACGCCCGCAAATCAATTGTTAATACTTCCACCACCACTGTGAACCCGGCAGGACATCTAGTGGACCCGGTCGGATTCGAACCGACGATCTCCTGCTTGCAAAGCAGGCGCCTTCCCGCTTGGCCACGGGCCCGGACGCTGTTTTCCAGTGCCGACGAGAGGACTCGAACCTCCACACCCTTTCGGGCAATAGATCCTAAGTCTATCGCGTCTGCCAATTCCGCCACGTCGGCTTCCATACCGGCAAGCTATCCGGCGCCAATTGTGCAGAGCAGCCTCGCAAGCCATCTGAGATTGTCGAAGGTTTCTTCCCCTACTCAGGCCAACCTTCGAAAGGCAGGTGTACCCCCGATTCTGTCATCAGAATGCCCAAAAGGACAAACTCCGATGGTCATCATCTGTCTCGGACATCTCTGCCCGGCGGTTCGTAACTTGCTGGGTGTTACCCAACTTCATCCGCCCCGCTGCGACGAGATCTTACACCATCTTTGCAGACTGTGCAAAACCCACTCGCCTTGCTCTCCGTTGCACGCTCGCCCAGCCGGTTTCGTCGCCAAAACCGCTGGTGGGCTCTTACCCCACCGTTTCACCCCTAACCACACGGTCGCCCGCCTGGCAGGTCTGCTTTCTGTTGCGGTTGTAGTCACATAGCCGTTACCGACCATGCGCCCCCACTTACGGTTTCATGGGGCAACATCCCAACGACGCTGCTTGACAGACATCGCGGGTGAGAGTCGGGAAGTTCCTCTGCCGGCATACCGCCGACAGCGATGACTGCACCTGCCTCCGAACCTCAACACCGAAAATCTCAGAACATACGGCCTTTCCTACACAAACTTGGCCGGATTCACAACCACCTATTTTAGCATGAGGAAGGCCAGCTGCCAAAAAATTCGCTGCCCACGCGTGGTTCGCTAGACAACCCTTCGCCAACCAAAACTACGAAGCTCAGTTGCGTTTTCCCGGTTGCAGCCACATGCTGCCCAAATCGCCGCCGCCTGCGAAGCCGGCCAGTTGCCCCGTTTTCATATGCCATCACGACTGGCAGCCTCTCGCCTGGGCCGAAACAAGCGAATTGCGCTGCATTTCCGTCTCCATGAAGGTCAGGCTTTACGGCCCCCGCCAGCGCTTCAAACCCGCTTACTTAGTCGAGCCGGACCTTCCAATTGCCTGCGGAAGGCTCGACGCTATCCCTGCAGACCATCCGGCGAACCAACATCCAACTCAGGCTGCCGCGGCCCTTCAACCCAGACCTCACCGTCCCGCCAGTTCTCCTGCTTCCAAATCGGCACGATCTCCTTGAGACGCTCAATCGCGTAGCGGCAGGCCTCAAAGCAGCCGTCATCACGGTGAGGGGTGGCGACTGCTATCAAAACAGTCGGCTCTTCGACGTCGCAGCGACCAATCCGATGCAGTATGCTGACGCCCTTTACCAGGGGCCAGCGCTCCTGAATCTCGTCACCGATGCGCGCCATCATCTTTTCAGCCATGGGCAAATACGCCTCATATACCAGGAAGTCGGTCTCACGCGCGCCGCCGTCTGTGGCCGTCGATCCCCGCACCGTTCCCGCAAATGTAACCACGCCCCCGCAGTCAAAGCGGCTGACCCGGCGCAAAATATCATCCTGCGAAAGCGGCTGTTTCGTGATTTCAAAAAGTTTGGCGGACATGTCCTCTTCCAACCGTTTCAGCTTAAGTTACAATCGAAGACTGCGCCGCCGCGGGAATAACTCGCCCCCGGAAACAGGCGGCAGCAGCGCGACCTCATCGCCGTCTTGCAAGACCGTGTCTCGCTGCGCAAACTCCTCGTTTACCGCAACGTAGAAAGTCCGATCAAGGAAACCTGGCAGGCGGCTCTCGAGCAGCTCGCCAACCGTGGCAGCTTCTGGTAAGCAGACCGTTTCCCGCTTGAAGCCGGCCGCCTGACGCAGTCCGGCAAAAAGTATCAGCCGTACATTCACGTCTTGCCGTCTCCATCGGCGGCGGCCGCCGCCGACCGCTGCCAGTCGCCGGACTTGCCGCCCCTCTTCTCCAGTAATCTTACGCCGCCTATCGTCATCCTCTTTTCCAACGCCTTGGCCATATCATAGATTGTCAGCGCGGCCACGCTGACAGCCGTAAGCGCCTCCATCTCGACACCGGTCCGGCCATTGCAGCGGACCGTCGCGACGATGACGACCCGGCTCGCCTGCTCGTCTATCTCAAACTCGACAGAGATCTTGGTCAGTGGCAGAGGATGACAAAGGGGAATCAAGTCAGGCGTGCGCTTCGCCGCCATTATGCCTGCGATTCGAGCCGAAGAGAGCACGTCCCCCTTAGGCACGGCCCCATCTCGAATCGCGGCCAGGGTCGCCGGCGCCATCGTGACGCTGCCCTCGGCTACAGCCTCGCGGCTGGTTGTATCCTTGTGGCCAACGTCCACCATCGAAGCGCGGCCGTCCTTGTCAAGATGGGTCAGTTCAGACATGGTTTGAACCGAGAGCTCCTCAGATTTCCCCGATCAACAGCGCTTCGACACACTCGCCCGCGGCCAACACACCCTCCCGCTGAGGCAGCGCCAGCAGCGCGTTCGCCGTACGCATGCTCAGAAGCCGGCTGCTTGCCTGGATTCCGGTGCTGCTGGCCACGAAGCAGGCCTGGCCATCATCCCAGCGCAACGTGGCGCGGTGATACTCAGGCCGGTACGCGTCCAAGGGCAAGGGCTGTGCCAGCCGCGCCTGTACCTGGCGCAGGCCCGGCTCCTTCCAGCCGGCCATCTTTCGCAACGCCGGCACGACAAACAGATAAAACGTCACGAGACTGCTGACCGGATTGCCCGGCAGCCCGAACACCAGCCGTCGCCCCCCTTCCACATCAGCCGTGGCAAAGGTCACCGGCTTGCCCGGCTTCATGCGCACGCGCCCAAAATGCACGGTGCCGGCATGTTCGAGCAAGGGCTTGACCAGATCGAGCTCTCCCATCGAAACGCCGCCGGATGTCAGCAAAATATCGGCCCGCGCCAAACCATCCTGAACACGTGCCTCAAGCGCCTCCTGCGTGTCACCTGAAATACCCAGGTCAATCGGCTCCCCACCCGCCGCGTAGATGGCAGCCACCAGCATCGCCCGGTTGCTGTCGCGGATCTGGCCCGGTCCCAGCGGTTCCCCCGGCTCGACCAGTTCGTCGCCTGTCGACAAGACCGCAACCTTGGGACGGGGAAAGACAGGTATATCTACGAATCCCGCCGTGGCCAGCAGCCCGACTTCGGCGGCGTCCAGTCGCTCTCCGGCCGCCAGCACGGTCTGGCCGGCCTGCACATCAATTCCTATCGGCCGGACGTTGGTGCCAGCCTGCAACCGCTCCTTGATACGGACGAGAGGAGCACCGGCGCCCATCTCCAACCGTTCCGTCTCTTCGACCATCACAACCGCGTCTGCCCCCGCGGGCAAGGGCGCACCGGTCGTGATGTAAGCGACCGTGCCGGGTTCAACGCTGAATTCAGCCAGCGCCCCTGCACTCACCTCACCAACCAGGGGATAGTCGCCCGGGCCATCGGCGGCCACGACCGCGTAGCCGTCCATTGTAGAGGCGGGAAACGGCGGCAGCGGCTCCTGCGCGGCAATGTCAGCCGCCAGTATCGCCCCTCGAACCATCGCAAGTGAGCGGTGCTCCGGCGCCAGCGGCTTTGTCTGCGCCAGCGTAACTTCCAATGCCTCTTCGACCGACAACATGGAATAGGATGATCTCGTCATAGTTCCTCTGCGCGTCCCCTTTTGGAAGCCAACCGCTTACAGCTGGCAGATCAGTTCGACCTCGTTTCCGTCCGGGTCGTCGATATAAATTGTCCGACTGGCAAGCACCGGATGCGTACCGCCCCGCGGCTCGTAGCCGGCCGCCCGCAGCGCCTGCTCCTGCGCGTCAAAACTTTCAGCCGGCAACTCGAACGCCAGGTGATGCAGCTGGTGACCGGGCGGCTTCTCCGCAATCTCCGGCGGCATTGGCACGATTACGATCATCTGGGGAATACCGGCCGCGCCTTCGCCCGCTTTGAGGAAAACATTGGGCAGCTCGGGCGCAGAAATCACCTCCAGCCCCAGCAGGTCCTTGTAGAACGCAACCGCTTTCTGCTTATCACGTGCCCACAGAACGATTTCGGCGATTCCGGTAATCATTGACATTGTATTCCCTTCTCTGGTTGTCCCGAATTGTGAATGCCGGAACTGCTGCTCCGCCCGGTCTCTAAGTCAGAACAGGCTTGCGCGCCCCCTTCTGACGCAGTGCTTGGACACAGGGCTTGAACCCAGTGCTTGGACGCAGCCTGCTGACCACGCACATTCCTGTGCAGTATACCGAAATCAGGGACATCCTGCTAGTTACACCAGAACTACGAACGGCCGTCATTCTCAAGAAACCGCCCGTGACACTGACTCTACGACGTACCGGCTGGCTTTGATGGCCCACAGTGCCGCTTGACGCAGGACGAATGCAGGTGTCAGACAAGAAAAAACATATGGCGATCGGTAGAACAACTGTTACAATAGGGCCAGGCCGGAGTTGTTGCCCGCCCTGCGAAAAATTCAGGCTGGGAAAGAGGCGCGCTAAGCCAGACAGGAGAGTAAATCGTGCAAGAGTGGATCCAAAAAGAAGCCGACGAACTGCTTCCCAAACTCGTTGAATGGCGCCGAGATTTCCATCGCCACCCGGAGCTGGGCTTCCAGGAAGTGCGCACAGCTGGCGTAGTCGCCGCGCATCTGCAGGAACTGGGGCTGGAGGTGAGCACCGGTGTCGGCAAAACCGGCGTAATCGCCATGGTGGAACCGGACGATCCGCAAGCCGGCAGCGAGACCGTCATGTTGCGCTTTGATATGGACGCACTCCCCATTCACGAGGAGACCGGACTACCCTACGCCTCTGAAAACGCCGGTGTAATGCACGCCTGCGGACATGATGGCCACACCGCCATCGGCATGGGTGTCGCGCAGCTGTTGACGCGCCACCGCAACGAGCTGCCGGGACGGGTCAAGCTCGTTTTCCAGCCCGCCGAGGAAGGCTTGGGCGGCGCGCTTGCCATGATTGAGGACGGTGCGCTCGACGAGCCCCAACCGGCTGCCGCCTACGGGCTGCATCTGTGGAGCCGGCTCCCCTACAATCAGGTTGTCGTCCAACCCGGCCCGCTGTGGGCAGCGGCCGATATGTTCACCCTTTCAGTTCACGGAAAGGGCGGCCACGGTGCTACCCCCCATGACACCATCGACGCAACCTATGTCGCCTGTCAGCTGGTGACCGCGCTGCAAAGCATCGTGGCCCGCAACGTCAATCCGTCCGATACCGCGGTCGTTACCATAGGCTCGTTCCAGAGCGGAAATGCAGCCAATGTCATCTCGGAACGAGCTGAACTAGCAGGTACGATCCGCAGCTTCGAGCAGGATGTGCGCAACCTGCTCATCCAGCGTATCGACGAAATCTGCGCCGGCGTCTGCCAGGCCCTCGGCGCTACCTACGAATTCAATATTCAGAACTGCGTGCCGCCGACTTCCAATTCTGAAGCCGGCGCCCGGCTGATGGATGGCGTTGCCAACGACGTTGTCGGCGCACAGAATGTCACCCAGATTCCCCCGATGATGGTGGGCGAGGACATGGCCGAATTCCTGAACCGGGCTCCAGGCTGCTTCGTCCTGGTCGGCGCGGCCAACCCTGAAAAAGGGTTCTACAGTCCGCACCACAGCCCCACTTTCGATTTCGAAGAAAGTGTAATGCCCACCGGCGTCGCGCTGCTTGCCGAAGCCGCCTTTTCACAACTCGCGCTCAATCAGAAAGATGGGGAAGGAGCGGACCGCTAAGCGCCCTGCCCCACGGCGCAAGGGTCACGCCGGACAAGACAACGACCCCGGCCCAACGACTACAATTCGCCTGATCTTCATATTGACATTTCGTGCACAATACAGTACGATCAGCCTGTTTGATAGTATTGATATAATTAATCCAATGATTTCCTTGTCCAAGGCAAAGTTTGTAGTGGGTCCCGCGTCAACATGATCAAGCAACTGCACGGCAACTCCGAGCTTCTGCACTACATCGTGAATAGCGGTTTCGTACCCGGCGCCAGGCTGCCATCGTTGAATGAACTCAGCGATGAATTGGGTGTCAGCATTGGAAAACTGCGCGAACAGTTGGAGGGCGCCCGCGTTCTCGGATTAGTGGCTGCCCGCCCCCGCCGCGGAATCGAATGCAACAGCTACAGCTTCACCCCTGCTGCCCGCGCCAGCCTGATGTTCGGTCTCGCTACCAACGAACGCCTCTTCCGCGAATTCAGTGAGCTGCGTAACGGCATCGAAAGCGCATTCTGGCAGCCGGCCGTTCTCGCCCTGACTGCTGCCGACAAGCAGGACCTCAAGCAGTACGTCTCGCTTGCATGGCACAAACTTCAGCAGAGCCGCATCCAGATACCGCACCAGGAACACCGTGCATTTCACTTGACGATCTTTCGAAGGCTGGACAACCTGTTCGCGACCGGACTGCTGGAAGCCTACTGGGACGCATACGAAGCCGTCGAACTGAATCTGTACGCAGACTACGACTATCTGACCGAGGTCTGGAGCTATCACGAACGAATCGCGGGTGCCATCGAAAAGGGCCTGGTCGACGAGGCCAGGGCATTGAATGAGGAGCACTTGCTGCTGCTGCGGATCCGGGGCGTCTCTCGCAACAATTTACCCCAGGATTCTGAAGCAGAGCTGACCACTAACGTAAGGAGTAAAGCATGAGTGTTGCAGTTCGGGAAGCGCTGATTGCAAAGCCGGACGCGCCGGCGGCCGTCAATGATTTCGCTATTAATGTCGCAACTGCGAACGGTTCCGGTAGCCAGACCAGCAACGGTGTCCTACTGCGCGCCCTTTTCAAAATGGGGATCCCCATAAACGGCAAGAACCTGTTCCCCAGCAATATTCAGGGCCTGCCCACCTGGTACATCATTCGCCTGAGTAAGGACGGCTTCCTGGCTCGCAGGGAAATGACCGACATCCAGGTCTGTATGAACGGCCGCACCGTGGCCGAGGATATGGATAGGGTCGTCCCCGGCGGCATAGTCTTCTATGACGACACTTTGCCGATAGCCAACCATCGTAAAGACGTCACCTACTATCCAATGCCTGTCAAGGACCTGGTCAAAGAGGCTGGCCTGCCCCATGCTCTGCGCGACTATGTGGCCAATATGGTCTATGTAGGCGTCCTCGCAGAGCTTCTGGGCATCGAACCGGCCGAAATCGAGGCCGCGCTTCTTCACCACTTCGAGGGCAAAGAGAAGGCGGCCGGCCTCAACATGAAAATGGTCGAAAGCGCCATCGATTGGGCCTCCGAACATGTTTTGGCCCACGACGGCTATCGCGTTGAGCGCATGACGGGCTTCAATGAAGGCAAGATCCTGGTGGATGGCAATACCGCCGGCGCCTTGGGTGCCCTGGCAGGCGGCCTTTCCCTTGCCTCATGGTATCCAATCACGCCGTCATCGAGCCTGGCGGAGTCGATCGAAAAGTACGCGCCCGCCTTACGCACCGACCCGGACACGGGCAAGTCGACAGTCGCCGTCATCCAGGCTGAAGATGAGTTGGCGGCCATGGGTATGGTTGTCGGCGCGGGCTGGACGGGGGCCAGGGCGATGACCTGTACGAGCGGGCCCGGTATCAGCCTCATGGCCGAGTTCGCCGGACTTTCCTACTTTGCCGAAGTGCCGGCCGTTATCTGGGACATTCAGAGAATGGGGCCAAGCACCGGCCTGCCAACCCGCACGTCGCAGGGCGACATCCACGCCGCTTACTACATGAGCCATGGAGACACCCGACACGTTGTTCTCTTCCCCGCCAATCCGGCCGAGTGCTTTGAGTTCGGCCGCGTGGCCTTCGATCTGGCTGAGGAACTGCAGACGCTCGTGCTCGTACTGAGCGACCTGGACCTCGGCATGAATTCGCACATTTCAGAACCGTTCGAGTATTCGGACGCCCCCTTCAAGCGCGGCAAAGTTCTCAGCGCCGAGGATCTGGAGGAGAGGCAGGGCTCGTGGGCGCGCTATATGGATGTCGACGGTGACGGCGTCACCTACCGCACGCTGCCCGGCACAAAGCACAACATGGCCGCCTACTTCACGCGCGGCACCGGACACAACGAGTACGGCTACTACAGTGAGCGCCCCGATGACTGGGAACAGAATCTGGAACGGTTGAAAAGGAAGTTCGAGACTGCCCGTACCATGGTGCCCGAACCAGTTCTGGATGAGGACGACGAGGCCCGGATTGGTATCATCAGCCTGGGCAGCAACCATGACGGCGTCGAAGAAGGCCGCGCTCGCCTTGCCGCCGTCGACGTGGCCACCAGCTACCTGCGCCTGCGGGCGCTGCCCATCGATGCCACCGTCCGCAGCTTCATTGACAGATATGAAACAGTATTCGTGATTGAGGCCAACAGTGACGGGCAACTCCACTCGATATTGACCACCGAGGAGCCGGCGCAGGCTTTGAAAATGAAATCGATCGCAAAGTGCGACGGTCTCCCCCTGAGCGCCCGCTTTATCGTCGAACAGGTTCAGCAGGCTTTACAGGAGCAACCGCTATGAGTACCAGAACCACCGCCGCAAAGGCGCCGCGCCGCGCCGCACGTCCCGCCAAAACCAATCCCCTGGGCTTAGAGAAAACTGCCTACCGTGGACGCCCGTCTACACTTTGCAAAGGCTGCGGCCACGACAGCATCAGCCAGCGTATAGTAAACGCGGCCTGGGAAATGGGCCTGGACCAGACGCAGGTCGTAAAGCTCAGCGGAATCGGCTGCAGCAGCAAGACGCCAGCCTACTATCTGGGCTGGAGCCACGGCTTCAACAGCCTGCATGGGCGTATGCCCTCTGTGGCCACCGGGGCCATCATCGCCAACACCAACCTGCAGGTGATCGGCGTCAGCGGCGACGGCGACTCCGCCTCAATCGGTATTGGCCAGTTCAAGCACGCCGTGCGCCGCAACCTGCCTATGGTATATATCGTCGAGAATAATGGCGTGTATGGCCTCACAAAAGGCCAGTTCAGCGCAACCGCCGACGAGGGCCAGTTTCTCAAGTATCAAGGCGTAAACGATCTACCGCCGCTCGACATCTGTATGGAAGCGTTAACAGCCAATGCTACGTTTATAGCCCGTAGCTTTGCCGGAGATCCCAAGCAGTCCGAAACTCTGCTCAAAGCCGCCATGAATCACCGCGGCATCGCCGTCCTTGATATCATCAGCCCCTGCGTAACCTTCAACAACCACGACACTTCCACCAAGAGCTACGGATTCGGCAGGGCCAATGAGGTCCGGCTGCACGATCTGAGCTTCGTGCCCGAATTTGAAGAGATTGAAATAGAGGACTACGAGGACGAAATCGAGGTGGAACTGCATGACGGCGGCAGCATAGTCCTCAAGAAGATCGATCCGGATCATGATCCAAAAGATCGCACAGCAGCCTACAGCGCAATTCAACGCTCGCTGGATGAGAAGAAACTGATCACCGGGCTCCTGTATATCAGCGAAGAAGAGCCCACCTTCACCGAGCTTCTGAACCTGACAGACACGCCCCTGACACAGCTGTCGCAAGACAAGCTTCTGCCAAGCAGAGAAGCGTTGGAAGGGGTGATGGCCTCCCTGGCCTGAGCGGAGCCGAACAATTTGGCTGTCTGGTGTTTGAATTCTCAGAACTGATCGAGGCAGCAATCAGCTGGCGAAGGTATCTTTTTGCCTTCGCCAGCGCGCTATTGGCTGGCGCTGGCTACATCGCCTGACTGTGGAGGAATATTTTCCGGGGGCGAGGCCATTGGCTCACCGTATCGGCCGCGCAGCTCTGATGGCATCATACGCGCAATCGCCATCATCACCTCAGTAGTGTACTCCGGCACCTTCTCCATCTCTCGAGCCGCGAAGCGCATTGGTTGTCCGAACTGAACCGATACGTGGGTGCGATTAAAGGGCTTGCGCCAGTATCTGTGCAGATGGGGAATCCCCATTACTGCTACCGGCACTATCGGCACATCGGCTTCGAGCGCAACACGCACCACGCCGCTCCTTCCTCGCCGCAGCGGCAACCCGCGGTTGCGCGTTCCTTCAGGAAACATGCCCAACACACGCCCTTCCAGCAAGAGTTTCACACTGTGCTCGATTGCGGCCGTATCGCGCGCGCCCCTGTTGATAGGAAACGCGCCAATCCCATGGAGAAACCGGGTCACCAGGGGATGGACGTTGAACAACTCCCTCTTGGCCATATAATACACTTGGCGCGGCGACGCATAGCCCAGCACAAAACTGTCCAGCCCGCCAGGATGATTGCAGGCCAACACGACGCCGCCTTCAAGCGGCACATGCTCCACCCCCGCCACCTGCAAGGAACAGAACAATGGTCGAAGCGTGTGAATCGCCTGATAGCTGTACTTCCAGGTGGGCGTAGAGCCGGCTGGATATCGCATTCTAGTTCAGTCTTCTGATGCCTTCCCGGATCTGTTTCAGCACAAACAAGACGCGCTGGTCCTCCTGGGAAGGCTTTTGCTCAGCCTCCGGCAGCCAGCCCCCCAACGCCACACCGCTGAACGCCAGTTCAGACTCGCCGGTAAAAAGGTGCAGACGGTTACGATGGAGAAAGTAGCGCCGCAGGTCGTTCTCAGCCGCAAGCATGTTTTGCAGCCCATAGTGGAGCAACCCGCGATCCCGCCACAAGTTCGCCGCCTCCGGGTCTACAGTCACCATGTAATTCAGAACCGAAAGTGCATCGTCCAGGCGGTGTTGCGAGATATAAACCGTGCGCAGATTATTCAGAATGCGCAGAATCCAGCTGCTGGTATCGGTAAAGTACTGCTCCAGCGAGACCGAAATCCGAATCGACTGGTGAAACATCTGTGACAGATAGTGGGAGAGCTCTTCAGGAGCCAACACCTTTCCATGAAAGGGGTCCAATATCCACACGCCGTTCACATCCCTGAATTCCAGCATGAAATGTCCGGGCAGTCCTAACCCGCGCAGCCTTATTCCCAGCCGGCGGCCTACCGCCGTGTAAAGGAGGCACAGCGTAATCGGGAGACCCAGCCGGGTATCCAATACACGATGCAGAAAGCTGTTCGACGCCTCGTAATAGTTTTCGTCATTGCCGAAGAACGCGTACTCACCATGAAGTGTGGCAATCAGGGCCTCCGCCTTGGCGCGGCCCAGAGCGCCCACCGGCAGACGTTGCTCAACTTGATCCGCCAGCTCATTCAGCCGCCTGACATAGCTATCCACATCCAGCGCCGGATCGATCAATTTGCCGATCAACAGTGCCAGGTGCTCCGGTCGATCGCTGTCTGCGTGCAATGCTGTAGAGAATGCTGCAAGATGGTCCACCGAAACTCCTTTCTGCCCCCAAACCCGCGCCTGAGAGAGATGGCGAACCTCCCTCCCTTTGCGTCTTGGCCCTCGTGAGAAGCAGAATTACAGTACCAAAAACAAGCGAATCTGGCAAGTGAACGGACCCTTTTTCAGGGCTAAACACGACCCGCTCCTGGCGGTCAACAGCGGTCCAGCCGCGTTGGTCGCGGCAGGAATGTCCTGACCTTAGTCACGACCCGATTCAACTATGGCGCCTGTTGGCTAGGAGACAATCGCGAGGATGAGTGAATTCAGAACTGCTAACGCGATCGGCCCAATCAGCGCACTGAAGCAGCCGCGGCGCAGTTCAAATCCCTTGACCAGGCCCGCCGCCAGCCAGAAAACAACAGCATTAATGAAGACACTGAAGAGGCCGAATGTCAGAAACAAAAAGGGGAATGAGAGGAATGTGAGGACAGGCTTCAGGACGGCATTGAGCAGACCAAGCACGACTGCCACCACAAGCGCAGTCCCGAAGTCCTCAATGCCGATGCCAAACAGCCCGATGCGGGATATAACCAGGAGGCTGATCGATGTGACCAGCCAAATTACCAACAGTTCCATTGTTTGCCTCCGGCCGAATGTCGATACAAGCCTACGTTCTTCTCTACGCTGCCGGCGTCTGAAGGTTGCACGATCCTGTCCATCCCACCGCGTTCCTGTCGTCGCTCAACAAAAGACTGAACATGTATACCTCTGCGGCCCTCGGACAGTGCCGCGAAGAATAAGGTCAATGCAGCCTCCAATTTCCCCTTGCCAGCCCCGGTCACCCTGAGTGTCTGTGCCTGAAGTTTCAACCCAGCCAGGGATCGCCGCTGCCGCTCGCCCCTATCCGGACCTGGATCGCATCGCAATCAACTCGCCCCCGTCAACGCGTACCACCTCGCCCGTCACATAGTCGGACTCAGCCAGGAAGCGGACCGCCTTGGCCGCGTCTTCCGGCTCGCCCCAGCGCTTCATCAACGTGCGTTCGCTACTGCGCCGCAGGCGCTCCTCGGAGTAGTGCGGCATGGGCATAACAGGTCCAGGCGCCACCGCATTCACCCGCACGGTGGGAGCCAGTTCAAGCGCCATCTGTCGTGTGAGAGCGAGCAGGCCGGATTTCGCCACCGCGTGGGCCGTGAAACCAGGCCAGGCATGCCAGACCGATATGTCCACAATATTGACAATGGCCGCCTGCGGCTGTTCCAGCAGGAGCGGCGCCAGCTCGTTGCAGACGTAAAAACTTCCGTGAACGGTAATGTCCAGCACCCTGCGCCAGGTCTCGTAGTCCTCGGTCGGAAAAGCATCCTGCGCGAACCAGTCGGCCGAATTGACGAGCACGCTCAGCCGGCCAGACTGGGCCCGCACATCCTTCGCCATCTGCTGAACTGCCTTCACGTCGGCGACATCACATTGCACAATCTTCGCGGCAACGCCGAGGGCTTCTGCTTCCCGTGCCGTCCCGACCGCGGCCTCCCCGGAACTATTGTAAAGGACGATAACATCGGCGCCGGCCCTGGCCAGCTCCAGGGTGATTGCCTTGCCCACGCGATGCGCCCCGCCTGTCACCAGTGCCACTCCGCCTCGAAGTTCCATTGTGCCTTTCGCCCCCCTTGCCGCAACCGATTCGCCGCCCTGACCGGGGCAAGCGCAGGTTTTCTCTTTCCTCGATTCCTGTATTATGGGCGGTCGGGCCTTCGGCCCTCCCTTGTGCAGGGGCTGCGCCCCCGCAACGCCCCCCTACAAAACCATGCCTCAGCGACCGCCGCGCCTTCATACCAGCTGTGCGGCTCAGCTAACCTGACGGCTGCCAACCCAATCCCCAGTCGGATTGCCGCGGTCGCGCCCTGAATAACGGACTGGCCGAGGAACACACGATCTGTGGCCAGATACCTACCTGGGAACTAAACTGCCAATCAAAAAAAGCGACGGAACATAAACATTTCCGTCGCCTGTATTGAACGAGAACCAGTTCGGTCAACTACTCTCGCATCGTATCCAAAGTGCGCTGAATAATCTCGGCCTGTACCGAGCGATCCCGGTGTTGACGACTCCGGCGCCGCCGTGCAGGCTTGGGCAGAGGAACCTCCTCGCCGCCGGCTTCCATGGCGCGCTTGAAGGCCAGCTCCATCGGCGAAAGAACCTCGACATCTTCAAACTTGTCAACAACATTCGAGTCGGAATCTTCGCCCGCAGCCGCCTCTCCATCCCCAAATCCAGCTTCTTCACTCTCCGGCTCTTCACGGAGACCCTTAATGCTGACATCTATATGGCGTCGCCGCCGGTTGAGAGTGATGACTCGAACCTCAAGCCTCTCATCAATTTCCACAATATCTTCGGGCTTTTCGACATAGTTGTTCCCCATCTCACGCACGTGGAGGAGCGCATCCGTGCCCACGCCTATGTCGATAAACGCACCATATGGAACCATTCTCGTAACCACACCCTCAACGAGTTCGCCCTCTTGCAGGTCACGAATCGTCCTCGTATCCGGCGAAATCATCGTCAGACTGATGCGATTGCGCTCCCGATTCAAGCGCTTGATCCACACGGTGACGCTTTGACCCTCTTCAACAATGTCCTTGACATTGCTAACGCGGCCAACCGAGAGTTCCGATATGTGGACCAGCCCGTCTCTGCCAGCGCCGATGTCGACAAAGGCGCCAAAATCGGTAACTTGCTTGACGGTGCCGGATATTTCCTGGCCGACGCTAAGACGAACAACCGTTTTGCCGGTTTCAGTTTCGTCTTCAGTGCCGCCTTCGTTTTCGCCCGCGGTCACGCCAACTTCTTCTGTCTCGACTGTTAGGGTTTCTTCGGTCATCTTCCGCTCCTCTTTGAAATCAGCGTTGTCCCTGCGCAACACCGTTACGAAGTATACCTTTTTACGCCCTTCAAGACAAAAGCCGGTAGGCGCGAAATCTCTTAAGGTATTTACCTATACAGTAACTACAAAGCCACAGTAGTTTGCGAGCCAGTCATCCCTGGAACCATTCAGGCTCTTGGTGACGCAACTGGTGTACAGCCGCCGCCATGCTCGCCAGCAGACACGTTGCGAAGAAGGCACACGGTCGGTGAGGCATGATTTTGTAGGGGGGCGTTGCGGGGGCGCAGCCCCTGCACAAGGGAGGCCGCTTGCGGCCGACCGCCCAAAATACAACAATGAGGGGAAAAAGAACACCATAGCTCGCCTCGTTCAGGGTCGCGAATCAGGTGCGGCTGAGTAGTTACCCTATACATTGAATCGAATGTTCAGGATATCTCCGTCCTGAACTTCGTATTCTTTGCCTTCCAGCCGCAGCAACCCGCGGCTGCGCGCAGCCGCCATACTCCCCGCTTCCATCAGGCTATCAAAATGTATGGTCTCAGCGCGGATGAAACCCTGCTGCATATCCGTATGAATAACACCTGCGGCCTCAGGCGCCTTCGCGCCCGCCTCGACCGCCCAGGCGCGTACCTCGTTATCGCCGATAGTAAAGAAGCTGATCAGACCCAGCACGCCATAACAGCGCCGAATCGCCCGGTTAAGACCCTGCTCCGCTATCCCGAACTCTTCCAGAAAGTCGGCAGCCTCCTCCGGCGCCATCAAGGCGATTTCGGCCTCCAACCGGCCGCGGAGCAAGAATGTCTCGCCACCCATGAGGTCCGGATACATCCCCTCTTCATCGTCGTCTCCGCCGTTGACCACCCGCAGCAGCGGCTTCAGACTCAGGAAGCCAAAACCGCCCAGCATCTTCAGCTCGTCGACGCCGAGCTCCACCTGCCGCAGGTGTTTCCCCTCTTCCAGCAATGGGTAGAGCCGGGTCAGCAGCGCTTCCTCGCGCGCCATGCGCTGCCGCTCCTCCAGTTGACCCCGTGACTTTTGGGCCGCGATCCTCTCCAGCCGGCCCTCAACCGTAACCATATCGTTCAGCAGGAATTCAGTCTCCATTGCCGCCAAATCCGCGGCCGGATCAATACGGTTATTGGGATGGAGCACATTGGGATCCTGAAATGCGCGCGCGACCAACAGCAAGGCATCGTTGCCGGCAATTGCGTTCAAAAGCGGCCCGCGGATGCTGCCATCCCTGCCGATCTCTCTCGTCAGCCCGGCAATGTCATTGTAAGTAACTTGGGCATAAACCGCCTTGCGAGGGAAAAACATCTGTGCCAGACGGTCGAGTCGTGAATCGGGTACATCCACAACCGCGGTATGCACCTCCAATTGGCCGCTGGAATACGCTGTCGCTGCAGTAGCGCTGCGGGTCAACGCATTGAAAATCGTCGTCTTTCCGCTATTTGGCGCGCCTACAATTCCGATTCTCATTCGCTTTTCTCAAGTCCAATCGCGTTCTCAAACCAGACCCGGCTGAGCGCAAAACGAGAACCAATTCGGAAAAGAGGGCGAGCCGCCCAATGGCGCGAAAAGAGTCCCATTGGAAACGCCTTGAGTTCAGTGATAGAGTACAATTCAATCTGACCTGTTCGTCTCAGACGCCAAGAAGAGTTGGCCCCGTTCGGCACCTGTCAATCGAGGAAGCAACCCGGAATTTCCGCGCCCCCAAGACACACTCTGGCAGAAATGAGCGCGCTTCCGCCAGTTTGCGAATCTCGCGCCTACTTGCCACTGCATGCGGATTCAATTTGACTGCACTTGACATATGTGCGGTGCCATCATACCTCAAATCTTGGCCCCACGCACGGTCTGAACGCGTTGGAAACGGCGCTTGTTACCTGAATCAGTAAGGTGTACAATAAAAATTCGACTCTAAACAAGCGGCGCTCGCGGGTTCCAAGCCAACGTGCCGCCCTCTGAGCCCATCTACCCAAACAGGGTCAAAGTGAGCGGCCCCAGGACACCTCCGCAATACTGAACAACTATGGCAAGCACAGCTTCTTCGATACAACCAAATGTCCATTCAGCCCAGCTGATTGACCACCGTAACCCGCGGGCCTCTCACCTGGAGATCATAGAACCCGGCTGGGGCGACGACCGCGCCGCCAGGGGCAATCTGTATATTCTCATCGAACTGATTGGCGGCAGCCCCGTCAGCAGTCACGCCGTGCGCGAAATGCAGGCGGCCGTTGAATACACATACTACGCCGCGGGTGGCCCGGTCAGTGAGGTACTGAAGCAGGCCATCAGCAGCGCACACGAAAACCTGCGCAACTTGAACCGGCGCAGCCCCGATATCGACCTGCAGGCAGGCATCATTTGCGCCGCAGTCGTCCAGGGCCACCTCGTTATCGCTTCATCAGGACCGACTGTGGCACTCGTCGCCACTGAACAGCGCCTTGATCAATTCCCTCTTGACCAGGAACGTTACACCGGTCCTATCGGCGGTGAGCTGCAACCAAACATACACACATACAGGCATATACTCCACAACGGCGACGCGCTGTTCTTGGGAGAAAGTGAGTGGATCCTGCAGTCCGACGTCAGAACGATTGGCGGAGCGGTCGTCAACACTTCTGTCAGCAACATGCAGGAAATGGTTAATCATCTGCGACAGCAGGGCGAAAATGTACCGCTGCTTGGTCTGCTGTTGGTTTACGCAGAGGAACAAGGCCCCGAGGAAGAAAAAGGAGCACGCCTGCCCACTGCCGTTGGCGCCGCGCCTCCCGTTCGCAACATGCCCGGCGAAGGGAGTACCGATAGCGTTCTCTCGCGCCAGAATCGAACCGGAGAACCATCCCTGAATCTCCCCAGCGCACCCACCATGCAGCACCAGTTGGCGGTCCCATTCCGCCCGCTCAAAAAACTTAAAGGTCCGTGGCACCGGCGTGCCCTCCACGTTTTGTCCAAACCGCAGAGCTGGTTTTCCGGTCTTCTGCAAGGTCTCTTGCCAGAAAAGCCGGCCAGGCAGAGCGCGCATCCCTTGCAGCCTGAAATTGAGGATCCTTCCTCAGAACCTCCACCTCCTCCACAAGAAGCCGCACAGCCGCCTGAACAACCTCCCTTTCAGCCGTCTTCGCAGCCGCCTTCACAGCCGGCCGACCCGCCGCAGGCAGAGGAGCGTATCCAGCTGCCCGCGCTGCCGGGCTACGCGCCGCCGGCACCGTCGAAAGGCAATCGTCGCAGACTGATCATTACGATCGCGATCCTTATACCGCTACTTACTTCAGCTGTAGTGGGCGCCGCCTTCTTGCGCGAAGGCAGCCTCAATCAGGAAGAAGGGTTGCAGCTCGTTCAATTGGCCGACAGCAAATTGCTGCAGGTCCAGCAGGCGCTCGAAGTTGACGACAAAGCGACCGCACGCGCCTCCCTGAGCGAGGCGCAACGATATCTGGATGAAGCAGTCGTTCTCATCGGTGTTACCGAACAAATCCAGGAACTATCCGAGGTCATTGCAACCGAACTCCAGGACTTGCTGCAGGTCCGCGCACTATACTCCCTCGATGTGCCGCTGCTCCAGTACCCTGCCGATGCCGAGCCGCAGCGAATCGTCGTTTCCGATCAGGACATTTACGTCTTCGACAGCGGCCAACAGTCCATAGCCCACTATCGCACCAATCCCGAACGCTCGCTGCTCGAAGAAGATAACGGCGCCATCCTGAATGAAGGCGATGTCGTCTCTGGCGTTACTGTAGGCAGGTTGGTGGATATCGCCTGGCAACCCCGCATTGCCGGCTTTGCCGACAAAGCCAGCCTCCTGGTCTTGGACCGTAACAACAATGTCTTCCGCTACAACCGCCTCGATGGCGCGACCCACTTGGTTCTCAGAGAACAGAACTCTCTCGGAAGCGTGGGGCAGATAGCAATCTACAACGGCCGCCTCTACCTGGCTGACGAACGGTCAAATCAGATCTATCGCTATGCGCCGGCCGGTCTGGCTTATGATGACCCGCCGTCCGCATGGTTCGATGAGCAGATTCAGGGAGACCTCGCCGGTCTGATCGCAATGGATATTGACGGCGACATCTGGATGCTCAGTGAGGATGGCACATTGCTCCGCTTCCGTGAAGGGCAGCAACTGCCATTCAGTCTTGAGCGAATTCCGGGGTTGGGTGGCTTGCTCGTCGATTTTGCGCTGGCCGAACAGTCCGACGGCCTTCTCTATGTGGCCGACGCCACTGAAGAGCGTATCCTGGTATACGACAAAGAAGGGCGCTACATTCAACAATATGTCGACGCCGAAGACATGGCCCTGGTTGGCCTGAGAGGGCTCTTCCTGGATGAAGTGACAGACATTCTCTATATCCTGACTAAGACTGGACTGTATGCCCATCCGCTCCCGCGTTGACAGAGTGCGTAGTCACCAAAATAGCCAGCTGGAGAACCTGCTCTCGTTTCGCCGCTGTTGCACATAAAACTGTTTGGCGGCGTAGTGTTGCCTCCTGAAAATCAGCAGTGTAGATTGTACTTAGCGCCAAGTATCGTGCTATAATCTCAGAATTATGTCGGAATTCGGCCACTCCACCGTCGGGACAGAGTTGCCTGACGATCATAATCGGGTCGGCCCCCGCCCCTGGAACAAAACGCTAGTCATCTCTTTGGCTGGCGTGTTCGCTGTATTCATCCTCGTCATTTCAATCCTCATCGGTAGTCTACTTGGCGATATTGCCAGAGATTTCGCGCAACGCAATACCTTGCCGGACATGTCAGTTGAACTCCACGTCCCACAGGGTCTTGATACGGAGACGGCAACTACAGGCCCGCAACAGACTTCCGCTCCCCAGAACGCCCAATCGCCTGCTGTGACCGCGGAGGCCCAAACTCCCGAGAAGCCGATCAACATTCTCCTGCTGGGATCAGATGAGCGTATCGACGACGACGAGCCCCCTCGCACCGATACGATGCTGTTGCTTACGCTGGACCTGCACAGACAGACCGCCGGTATGATCTCTCTGCCAAGAGACTTGTGGGTGCCGATCCCTGGCTACAATCTGCCTTCGAAGATAAACACCGCCTATGCCATTGGGGAACAGCGCGGCTATCCCCTCGGTGGCCCACAGTTGGCCAAGGACACCGTCAGCAGCTTTATCGGCCAGGAGGTTCAATTCTACGTTCAGGTCGACTTCAACGGGTTTGTACGCTTCGTCGACGAGATCGGCGGCATCACAATCAATATACCTCAGACCATCCATGATCCGGAGTATCCAACTCCAGATTACGGTTATCAGACCTTTTACCTTGAGGCTGGACTACATACCCTGGACGGTCAGACTGCCCTGAAGTATGCTCGTACGCGTAACATGGACAGCGACTACGGGCGTGCCGCGCGGCAACAGCAGCTAATCCAGGCCATTGTCGAGAAGGTTTTCGCTGCTAACATGCTGCCAACACTGATTGCCAAGGCGCCGCAGCTGGTAAATACAGCGTGGGGAAGTGTCAGGACCGATATGCCGCTGTCAGCGGCTGCCGAAATCGCCAACTATGTGCGTTCTAACCCTCCCAAATTGCGCACCTTGGTAATAGACGACCGTTTTGGCGTCGAAACCTATAACGATTATGGAGCCTGGATTCTGCTTCCAAATCGGGATCTTATTCGTCCTGAGCTCAAGGCATTCTTTGATCCGGTACCAGTTCCGATAGCCGGCGTCGACAAACCGACCGATCCACTTCCCCAAATTCAGCCGCTTGCTCTTGCAGACACTGAAGTCTCGTCCACAGACCTCCCATCGACCGATTTGAAAGCCAATTTACGCGTCTTGACCGCGCGCGAGGCTCGCTTGGAAATCCTGAACGGAACAAGCTGCGCCGGTGTGGCGGCCCAGGTGCGCCGCGAGCTTGAATCTAACGGCTGGCAGGTCGTGTCCATCGGCGATGCTGACCGTACTGACTATCTGCACACGCTGCTCGTCAACTACAATACACACGAGTCACTTTTGCAAGAGTTGAGCCGCCAGCTCAATCTGATAACTTCCCTCTACACGCTTCCAGGACTACTCATTCCCGATTCGACCGATCTGCGCATTATCATCGGCGAAGACTATCTGGAAAACCCTTGCTCGTAACAACCGGTTGTGTTTGTTCCCCGTCTAAGTCGCTCCCCACGTCCTTCTGAGGCCGCCGCGCCATGGGCCTAGTCTACTTTGGTGACCACCTCCATGACGCCGGGCTCATAGTCTTCGACAAGGACGGGACCCTCTTTGACTTCAATGCCAGTTGGCGCCCCATATTCCTGTTGGCAGTGGACCAATTACTGTCACAGATTCCGCATCAGGCCGGGTTACACACTGCACTCTGTAGCGCTCTCGGCTATGACACAGCCGCAGGCGCCTTTAACGAGAATGGCCCATTTGCCACGGCAACCAGCGAAGTCACAGTTCACGCAGCGTCGACAGTACTCTCCCAATACGCGGATCCGCAGATTCCCTCGTCTGCCTGCGAGCAGCTGGTTCGGCAGGAATTCGCGCCACTTCTCGCGAACTCTGTCAACCTCACGCCGGTGACAGACTTAGCTTCATTCTTGGCTTTACTACACGAAGATGGCGTGAAAATCGCCCTCATTACCAGCGACGACAGCGGCCCAACAAAGGCCGTCCTCAAACACTTCCGCCTGACCCGCTTCTTCGACTTCATTGCCTGCGGCGACAGTTCCTATCGCGCAAAACCGGCGCCAGACGCGTTGCAGGCGGCATCGGCCCAGCTTGGAGTTCCTTTAAGTCATACTGCTGTGGTCGGGGATTCAGTGACCGATCTTCGTATGGCGCACGCAGCGGGCGCAGCCCTTGCAGTGGGTGTCCTGACCGGCGTCGGCAACCATGATTCCCTGTCAGCTGCTGCTGACCTGATCCTGGAATCGATTGCCCTAATTCAGGTGCCCCCTACTCAGAGGGGTGAACAGACAGGTGCCCCTGCCCGTTCGTCAGATCTGCCAGACGAACGCTGAACTGCTCCACGTGCTTGGTGGGCATACGGAGCACGTAATGCACAATATCGGTGTATGTCGGCGTCAGGATTTCGGCTTCGAATTCCGGCAACATGCGTTGAAACAGCGTAACCTCGCTGTAGCCGATAATAACCTCCAGCTCTGACCTGGGCATCTTCTCAACACGCGGCAGGGCCTCCAAAGCGGACTTGACGCCCCCGCTATAGGCTCTGACCAGCCCCCCCTTGCCCAGCTTCACACCCCCCCAGAAGCGGGTTACCACCGCGACAATATCGCCCAGCTCGCTGTGGAGAAGCACGGTTAGCATCGGCCGGCCTGCCGTTCCATGCGGCTCGCCGTCATCGCTCATGCCGGCATGGCCGCTTGAACCAGGTGGGCCAACCACGTAGGCCCAACAGTTGTGGTTGGCCGTATCAAACTCGGCGCGCACCTCCTTAATGAATGCTCGTGCATCCTCGACAGAGGCGGCCGGCCCAACTGTAGTGATGAAATGGCTGCGGCGGATCTTCTCATCCACTCGATGAATAGCGGCAGGGACTGGATACTGCTGTTTCATATCTTTTCTGTGTCTGTTCTAGGCTGTCTCACCCCGGCAGAAACCCGAAAGCACGCCAGGTCAGGGCACTGATACTGCTTCCGGTTGGGCGACAGGCAGTGGGTCTCCTTCGACTTCGGCGGTCCATTCCGTTACCTCTCGTTTGAAGCGCCTCCATAGCACAACAGCCATTATAGGAGAGGTGATTAGAAAAACGCCCCATACTTGGGCGATTCCGCCATTGAAAAAGGTGACTGCCACCCAGGCTATTAACATGGTTGACCAGAGGCCGCCCGCATTGGCCCGCAGAGGAAAGCCGGTGTTGCCCAACCCCCTCATGGCCCCTGACTGAACGAACAGTACCGCCCAGAATGGCTGCGCCAGCGCCACCACCTGAACGGCCGCGACTCCTTCACGAATCACCGCAGGGTCCTGACTGAACAAGCGTATGATTGGCTCAGCCAGAATGAAAGAAACAACTCCCATTACCCCCATCCACGTCGCCGACCAGCGCGTGGCAATGGCAGCTGCCTCTGACCCTTCCCCTGGTTCGCGCGCGCCAACTGACTGGCCAACCAGGGCGGTAGCAGCGATGCCGAAGCCAAAACCAGGCAAAAAGGAAAGCGAAAGAACATTGAAGGCAATGCGGTGGGACGCCAGGGCTGCCGTTCCCAGTCCCGCAACAATAACCGTCATCAAGGTAAACGCCGCCGCAGTAAGCAACTGCTCCAAAGCTGCCGGTACACCAATCCGCAGGATTGAAGATGCCACTTTTACTTCCGGCAGCCAGTTGTTTCGCCCGGCAATAGCAACGCCCTGACGACCGCGCCACATCACGACCAAGAGTAGAGTTGCGGCCAGCAAACGGGAAAGAAATGTGCCCCACGCGCTCCCCACTGCCCCAAGTGCGGGCAGTCCGGCCACGCCGAAAATCAGCCCGTATGTCAGAAAGATATTGACCACGTTTGCCAGCGCCGTTACCCGCATTGGCGTCTGCGAATCCCCCAACCCCCTCAGCGCACCGCCCCCGATCATCAGCACCACCAGAACGACAACGGTCGCCATTGTCACCTGCAGATACTCCTCGCCAATCCGTGCCACGTCAGCCTCGGTGCCGAACAGACCAATGATCGGCCCCGCCAGAAAGTAGCCCGTCACAGCCAGAGGAACAGAGATGAGAATGCTCCAAACGATCGACTGGCGCGCCAGGCGCGCGGCTTCGGCCAGTTTGCGCGCGCCGAAAGCCTGGGCAACCAATACACTGCTGCCCACGCCCAGAGCGCTGAGCGCTGCGATAATGAAGAACATCACCTGCACCGACGCGCCCACGCCTGCGATCGCGGCAGTGCTCAGCTGAGCCACCATCCAGGTGTCGACGACCATCAACATCGTCTCTAGAAAACTCTCACCAATGACCGGCCACGCCAGATCAAAGACGCGCTTTTTCGGCGTCGGACGCGTGGGCGCTATTGTCGCGTCGGCTGTGCCGCCGTCCGCTGATTCATTCTGCATTCTGTTTCCTTGCGTATCCCGTTGCAGTCGCCACTGTACTCAGCAATATCAGTGTATCAGACTGCCGATTTGACCGCATTTTCCCGAACTCCTGATCCTCATTCCTCATCGGGCTCGCCCGCTGCCCAGAAGAACTCCTCCTCTTGATAACCTGTTTCGAATCCCAGTCCTTGGTAGAACTGCACGGCGTCCGCAGTCTGCAGGCCGGCATGAGAAAACCCCTTTTCCCGCGCATATTTAAGAAGCTGGCATGTTAACGCCTTGCCATAACCTCGGCCGCGAAACGCCGGCAGCGTCGAAACGTCGTAAATCCCTGCGATGCCGCCGGCCAGGACCAGCGTTGCCGATGTGACCGTCATCTGGTCCACTTGTCCGACAAAATTAATGGCGTAGGCATTCCGGCCGAAACTGTGGCGTCGGTAGGCGTCGTACCATGGTTGCGCGGCGCGCTGGGTCGTTCCGAACCCAAGCGCGGAGGCTTTCCACCAGGCGCGCAGCCCTACCAGGTCCTTCACGGGACTGATACAGCAAGGCGAAAGCTGCGTGGGCAACCGATCAAGTGGGCGAAACATCCAATGGTCGCCAGAACCTGTTGACAGGCCCCTTCGCCTTAGTCTGTCGCGAAGATCGAGAGGCCGGTCCGCGGGGAAGAGCAGCCAGCGAATGCCCCCAGTCCTTCTGCCTATCGTGCCAAGCAGTTCGTCGATCCCTTCGTCAACGCGGCCCGCGGGCAACGTAGCTCGCAGAATATGATTTCCTGGCGGCCCGTTGGCGACAATCCACGCGATATCCTGGTCTACATGAACACATATTCCATGTTGGCCGTGAAACAGTTGAAAATAGGCGATGTAGTTCTGACGCAACGCCTCAATAAGCTCGAGATTGGTCATATTGTTCGCTAGCAAGGTTTCGACAGTGTAGTCAACTGCTGCGGTGGCGGCTTACTTCCGCAGAGAGCGCTCCGCCCTCTGACCAGGATGGCCTGGCACGATGGCCCAAAGATGGTTCAAGATAACACTCGCTTAGCCGAGCGGCAAGATCCCGAAGGACCGAATGCCTGTCGAATTTGACTTCTACAGACCCGCCTGTTTTTCCTGCCCCAAACCTGCGCTTGCTTCCTGTCTCTGACTGCGGCGCAAAGTCGCCGCTCGGCGCCATCGGAATAACGCCCTTGGGCTGAAATGCCCTCCCGCATTTACCTGATGTACAATGGGCATGTGACTCCCCCAGGCCAAGCTGCGCCAGAATCCACAAAAAAGATTCTCATCATTGCCGGCCCGAACGGTGCAGGCAAAACTACCTTCGCCCGCGAATTCCTCGTTAGAGAGGCAAACTGCCCCAGATTTGTAAATGCCGATCTGCTGGCGGCCGGCCTCAATCCATTCCAACCGGAAAAGGCCGAGATTCAGGCTGGTCGCTTGATGCTTGTCATGATCCGTGATATAGTCAGCGCAGGCGGAAGTTTCGCCTTTGAGACGACACTCAGCGCGCGAATCTTTGCACGCATGATCCCGGTTTGGAGGGCACAGGGATATGTCGTCCGACTCCTCTTTTTCCGACTTACCCATCAGGAGAAGGCAATAGAACGGGTAGCGCAACGAGTGCGTGAGGGCGGTCACAACGTGCCGGAAGACGTCATTCGTCGTCGGATGGAGAAGGGATGGCGCAACTTTCAGGAGATCTATCGGCAGATTGTCGATGAGTGGGTACTCTACGATAGCACGGAGACCACACCAATGGTTATGGAGCGCGGAAGCAATCCCAGACCTCCAGGAGAAGCGAAAATGACCGTCAAGGACCCAAGTCTGATCTACGCAACTGAGGAGCAAATGAAGACCCTCAGTTTCGCCGAACTCGGGTTGATAGCTTTGAAGCGGGCTGCGATCAAGGCAAGGCGCCGCGCCATCGCCACCCAAGGCTATGTCGCCACTTGGCGCAATGGCAAGATGTACCGAGACACGAAGGTCTAGCGTTTGGGAAAGGTTTCTTTGGACCCGACCAGTGCGTTCCCGAACGCTTCGTGAACAAGATTCGTCGGCGCAAGCGCTGGAAAAGTCCAGGAAATACAGGATAGAAATCAGACTTTCAATGCCGCAGATTGCTGGAAAAACCAAGCAGAGAGTCTGCCCGTCCACGGTCTGAACTTGACATTTCACAATCGATAAAGAATCCTTGGAGTTAAAGAGCCAAACAATCCCTACACGCGATCCACAAGAGCAAGCACCATCTACTGCCAAACGCACGATCGAAGCGTTCATTGGCCACCGGTGAATTGGAGCGAAAACCGACCTCCAATTCCGATGAGATTTTGGCATCATTTTGGCTGATCGAAGGAGTATACAATGCCCCTTCCTCCACTGCGGCGCCTGTTCTTTCTAACACTTGTGCTGACGCTTCTTCTCGGCGGCTGCACCCAGCCTTCCGTGTGGCCCGTTCCGTCTACCCAAACGACTACGTCAAGAACGACCTCTTCGCCGGACCTGACGGAACTGGCAGACCAGCTGGCCGCCGAATTCGGCCTGAATCAGGACCGTGGCCGTCTCGTAACTGCCCAACCAATTTCGGGCGTCAATGAAGAGCCCCTGTTCGTTGCTCACACGCATGGCTTTCCCCCGAACAACACTTCCTTCAGGCAAAAAGTCTCGATCCACACGGCTACAGCCGGCGGCTGGACAGAATTGGGCCGCGTTGAACTGGAATGCGCCGAACACTTGAATGAATCCTCGCTTGAACAGGTAACCATTGAACCGGCAAACGTTTGGCTGAAAGTCGAGGGCGGCGTTGGAGCCCATAGCGGTTGCCTCGAACTGCTCCGCTGGGATGGCGAAGAACTGACCGTCGTAATCCGCGGATTCAGTAGCAGTCCGGATGCCGGCTCGCTCGTCGATTTGAACGGCGACGAACAACTCGACTTGCTTCTCAACAACAGCGACCCCTACATTTTCTGCTATGCCTGCGGCGTAAGACAGTATTGGGCACAGCTATACTATTGGGATGGTCAGACGTTGATGGAAGTGACGCCTGCTCCCCTTGACGACGATAGCCCCCCCGACCTGCGCGCGCTAAATGACCGCGCGGCAGAGCTTGCCGCCGCCAATCTGTTCGCCGACGCACTGGATCAGATCGAGCAGGCCGAGGCTATCGCTCCCGAAAACGCCATCGTCACCTGGAACGCAATCTGGATCCGACACCACCTTGAGGCCAATCGGCAGGAGGCCTCTGCCAGCCCGTACCCGCTGCTGAATCACGTGTTCGCAGGCGACTGGGAAGTGGCGTTTGACTCGCTTTGGGAGGTCGGACTGTCGACCTTGGCCAGCAGCGAACCAATTCCCAGCGACTCGGCGGCTGCGGGATTCGAGCACGTAGTGGGACTCCTGCTCGCCCAATGTTCCGATACCGCGCTGGCCTTGCAGCCGGAACGAGCGGCCGCCCACGCGCTTGGCGCCTGGGGACGTTTTCTCATCGACCCCAGCAACCCTGCGGTTCAGGCTGGCCTGCAACGCGCGGCTGAACTTGCGCCGGAGGACCGCCGATTTGCAGAGCTTGCAGATGCTTTTGAAGGCGGGATCGAAACCGCGCCGGTGGCGGAATCGGGCGATCCTCAACCGCGTGATCAAACGCTGGCAGACCTGCTTGCCACCGAGTATGACATGGTTCAGGACCCGTCACGCAGCGTGGCAGTGCAGCAAATCGATACGGAAGATGGGCCTCCCCTGTACGTCGCCTTTACCTATGGACTTCCCCCGCAAACCTCGTCCGCCAAACACTCTGTGTCGATCCACGAAGCACAGGCCGGCGGCTGGATAGAGCTGGACCGGGCGGAACTGGATTGCGTCAACTACCTCGACGAATTCTCCCTCGAACAGGTAGGTGTGGAAACTGGCGCCTTGTGGCTGACCGTCCAGGGAGGGGCCGGCGCGCACGGAGGCTGCCTCGAACTTTTGCGCTGGGACGGAATTGACCTGTCCCTCATCATCAGCAGCTTCAACAGTATCCCCGACGTGGGATCCGTAATCGATCTGAATGGCGACGGCCAGGCGGACCTGCTGCTGAACAACAGCGACCCGTACATATTCTGCTATGCCTGCGGCCTGCAACTCTACATGGCGCGGTTCTTCCAGTGGGACGGTCAGGATCTTGTTGAGGCCGCTCCCAGGTCGCTGCCAGACGATCAGTCTGCTGACCTGCGTGCATGGAACAGCAGCGCCCTCGCCTTAGCCGAAGCTGGCCTCTACGCCGATGCGCTCATTGAAATTGAGCAGGCAGAGATCCTTTCGCCGTCTAACGAGACAGTCCGCTGGAACGCCGTTTGGATTCGCCATCACCTGGACGTGAGCCGCCAGCTCGCTCTCGCCAGCCCGTTCCCATTGCTGAGCCATGTATTTGCCGGAGACTGGGAAGCATCTTTCGATGCTTTATGGTCGATGGGCCCGGAAGGGCTGTTTGGCGACGAGCCGATTCCTGCCGGTTCGGCGGCTTTTGGATATGAACACATGGTTGGCGAGCTCCTGAACCAGTATGGACATCACGCGTTGACCCTTCAACCGGATCGGGCGGCCATTCTTGCAGTGGACGCCTGGGGCCATTTCCTTCACGACCGCGACGATCCGGCCGTCCTTTCAAAGCTGTTGAAGGCAGCAGAACTCGCGCCGGAGGATTCCCGCTTTGCCGAAATGGCCGCCGCTCTTGCCCAGCAGCAGGCAGAGAATTGAGTAACGGAAAAACTGAAGTGGGAGGCCTATTCGAACTCGCATTCCCATTCAGCACAACTTTCCCCTAAGGAGGACGAGAACTTTGCGAACTATCAATGTCCAGGAGGTGAGACAATCGGTCAGTGAACTCTTGCGCCACTCTGCCCACAGTTTGCCCGATGACTACCTCGATGCTATGCGCACCGCGCGCCGCGATGAGCAGTCGCCAACCGGCCAGGAGGTAATTGAGCTCCTGCTCGAGAACGCCGCCTATGCCGAGGCCGAAACGATCCCCACCTGCCAGGATACAGGAATGGCGATTCTGTTCGTCGAAGTCGGCCAGGATGTGCACTTCAGCGGCGGCGAAATTGACACGGCGCTGCAGGATGCAACCCGAGACGCCTATGCCGACCTTCGCAAATCCGTCGTGAGTGACCCGCTCCTGCGCGCCAACTCTGGCGACAACACGCCGGCCCTGATTCACTGGCAAATCGTCGCCGGAGACGGGCTGCGCATCAGCACGATGCAGAAAGGGTTCGGAGCCGAACTTATGAGCCGGGTCCAGATGTTTGCCCCCGCCATTGGCGAAGAAGGCGTGCGCCGGTTCGTACTTGAAACCGTCGAAAAGGCCGGGCCCAATGCCTGTCCGCCCCTGATCGTGGGGGTCGGTATCGGAGGCTCGCTCGACACCGTCGGTGTGGCTGCGAAAAAAGCGCTGCTGCGCCCAATCGGCAGCGTAAATCCAGCGCCGCACGTGGCCAAATTAGAAAGTGAGCTTCTGGAGGCTATCAATCGACTAGGAATCGGACCGCAGGGGTTGGGCGGAGTCGTTACCGCTCTGGCCGTACATGTCGAAACTGTAGCAACACATATCGCCGCGCTGCCCTTGGCAGTGAACCTCAACTGCTCGGCGCCGCGCCGGGCTAGCTTGGAACTGTGATGGCTATACCAGTTGAAGCGCCACTCAGCCACGCCGCGGTGCAGGCTTTACGGGCAGGGGACCGAGTCGCCCTGACAGGCAGAATTTACACCGCAAGAGACGCAGCGCATAAGCGGCTGGTCGAAGCGATGCAACGCGGCGAAGAGTTGCCGCTGCCCTTGGCAGGGCAGGTAATCTACTATGTTGGGCCCGCCCCGGCCAAACCAGGCGCTGTTATCGGACCGGCCGGCCCCACCACCAGCGTTCGAATGGACCCCTATACATTACCTCTCTTGGAAAGGGGGGTGACCGGCTTTATCGGCAAAGGGAGCCGTTCAGAGGAAGTCAAGCATGCTCTCGTCCGCCATAACGCAGTCTATTTTGGCGCAATCGGCGGCGCTTCCGCTCTTCTTGCCCGTCAGATCCGCAGCAGCAGAATTCTCGCCTATCATGATCTGATGAGCGAAGCGATTCGCGAACTGGAGGTGGAAGAGTTTCCGCTGACTGTGATCAACGACTGCCACGGTGGCGACGCCTACTTGGCCGCCAGAGAGGACTATCGACGAGACCGCCCAGAGTCTCAGCGGTCCAAATAGTGAATTTCACTCTGGCTTCGCAGCCGCTGCGCGGCCTGTTCCGCCGTGAGATCCCGCTGCGGTGTAGCCAGCATTTCATAACCCACCATGAACTTCTTGACGTCAGCCGAGCGCAACAACGGCGGGTAGAAGTGCGCGTGGAGTTGCCAGTGGGAGTGGTCGCCGTCGCTTGTCGGCTGTCCGTGCCAGCCCATCGAATAAGGAAAACTCGTCTCGAAAAGATTGTCATAGCGGATCAGCAGCCGCTTAAAGAGGTCGGCCAGCGAGTCCCGCTCTGCTGGAATTAGCGCCGCCATGTCACGGCAGTGACGCCTGGGCAGGACGATCGTTTCGAAAGGCCAAACTGCCCAGTAAGGAACCACCACCGCCCAATCTTCGTTTTCCACCACCACCCTCTCGCCTGCTGCAAGTTCCGCCGCAAGATAATCCACCAACAGCGGCGCGCCCTCCTTTTCAAAGTAGGCTCGCTGCTCCTGATCTTCTTTGGCCGGCTCGGTCGGCAGCCGCCGGGTTGCCCAGACTTGCCCATGTGGATGGGGATTTGAACTGCCCATCATCGCGCCCCGGTTCTCAAAGACCTGAACATAGCCGACGTGCGGCTGTTCGCCCAGCTCTTCCACCTGTTCCACCCAAAGATCCACGACCCGTCGAATGTCCGGAAGATCCATGCGCGCCAACGTCAGGTCATGCCGAGGGCTGAAACAGATGACACGACAGACCCCCGTCTCGGCCTGCGCCTGAAAGAATCGGCCGCTCTGCGCCTCGCCGTCCGGGGTATCTGTGCGCAACGCGGCAAAGTCGTTGTCAAACACATATGTGTGCGTATAGTTGGGATTAACGAACCCGCCGGCCCGTTCGTTGCCGGGGCATAGATAACAGGTAAGGTCATAGGTGGGCAGGGTAGGCGGCGGAGGTGTCTCCGTTTGCCCTTGCCACGGCCGCTTCATGCGGTGTGGAGAGACGAGTATCCATTCTCCGGTGAGCAAATTGCGGCGGCGGTGGGGATGCTCGGTGGGGTTAAAAGGGGTGGTCATACGGTCCAGGAAGTTGCGTTCGTTCGTCTCGAAGGTACAGCAATAGGTCAGGCATCTTGGAGCGCTCGCTGAGCCAGGGCTATCGCGCCCAGCACACCGGAGCGGCCTCCCAGCGCCGGCGGCACGATATAACTCTCTATCTCTTCCAATATGGCAGGACTTTGAATGTAGCCATTCAGTTGCGACTGTACCTCGCGGTGGACAAGAGGGAATAGATGTGCCTGCTCCATTACACCGCCCCCCAAAACAACCATTTTCGGCGACAGGATCATCATGATACTGGTGACACCCAGCGCAATATAGTGCGCTTCCAGCGACCACGCTTCGTGTCCCTCCGGCAGCGATTCACCCGCCTGGCCCCAGCGCTCTTCAAGCGCCGGCCCGTTGGCCAGCCCTTCCCAGCAGTCGCCGTGAAATGGGCATGTGCCGGCGAAGGGATCCCGTTCCCAATTGTGGGGAATCGCAATGTGACCCATCTCCGGATGAATCAGGCCGTGCAACAGGTTTCCGTCCACCATGCCGCCGCCGCCGATGCCTGTACCTATCGTCAGGTACACGAACGTATCCACCTCTTGCGCCGCGCCCCAACTGTGCTCGCCGAGCGCTGCCACATTGACATCGGTGTCGAAGCCGATGGGCACGTCAAACGCATCCCGTAGAATCGGCGCCACCGGCGTATTTGCCCAGCCCGGCTTTGGCGTGTTCGTAATGTGTCCAAAGGTCCGCGAGTCGGGGTCCGGGTCCACGGGACCGAAGGAGGCCACGCCAATGGCAGCAATGTCATGCTGCTCCTGTTGGCCGCGGAAAAAGTCGATAACCCGACCCATGGTAACTTCAGACGACTCTGTGGGCAGACGAATCTCCGCTCGGATATCATCTGGCCCGGTGCCGACGGCACAAACGAACTTGGTGCCTCCTGCCTCGATTCCTCCAAATGCTTTCTTCATCTCGTTAACCTCACCGTCAGGGTACAAGAACGCCGTCAGCGCAAACTGCCCGTTACCTGGCGAGCCTGGCGCGTGAATCCCTCTTGTGACCAGCCCGCCCGTGTCCCTATCCGTTCCTCCAGCCAGTCGTACAGGGCCAGGGCAGCCTCCTGCGAGCGCCAGTCCTCCCAACCCGACCGCGCATAGAGCGCCGGGATGTCGGTTCGAGCCGTCCGCTTGCCCGCGCAGCCATCGCCGGAAATGAAACTGTCTACTATCACCCTGTCGCTCACTTCCAGAAGCAGTTTTCCGAAAGCCTCCACACTGGAATAGGGCAGGCATGGGCTTACTGTCAACTGGGTCGGAATACCTCGGTCCCGAGCCTTTCGCGCTGCATGAAGACGCTGTTCAATGGATGGACAGTGTGGCGTCACAGACCGGCGCACGTCTTCTCGATCGGTCTCAACCGTCATGTTGAGCAGGCATCGCTCGCCCAACGCCGCCATAATGTCGAAGTCCCTGGCCGCCAGCGGCGCACGCGTCTGAATCACCAGTAAGCCGGGGGGCATTCGTTCCATTACGGTCAGGCAACGGCGCGTCAGATGGTAGGACCGTTCTGCGGGTTGATACGGATCCGTTGAGGAAGACATGAAGAACGCCGATTGCTCCAGCGCTTCTCGCCTGTGCAGCCCCGCCAACTCCTTTTCCAGCCTGTCGGCGATCCCCACGCGCGGATACACGTAGGTTCCCCACTCCAGTCCGCCGCCGTGAAAGCGATGGACGTTGGACTGGCGTACATAGCAGTAGTTGCATCCGAAACGACAACCGATGTACGGCTGCAGCGTATGGCTGAATCCGGTCAGAAAACCACCTGTCCGGGTCAACGCGGCTCGTGCGGGACGCTCTTGCAGCACTGTCTCAGTCTTGTTCATGTCAGGTGTTTTACTGGAAAGCAACGCTTCCCAAGTATAACACTTCCATATTCCTGGTGCTATACTTGTAGCAATGAACAGCAAGTTCCGCTACTGCCCCTATTGCGCCTGTCCCATGTCGGAAGTGGTGCGCTTCAACGCCCTGCGCCCTGTCTGTTCGGGCTGTGGATTCGTCCAATTTCACGATCCCAAAGTGGCTGTAATTGCCCTCGTTTTGCATATGGACAAGGTCCTCCTGATTCAGCGAGCGGTGGACCCTGCAAAAGGCAAATGGTCTCTGCCCGGCGGCTATATGGATGCCGACGAAATGCCCAAGGACGCGCTACAGCGGGAGCTGAAAGAAGAAGTCGGCTTGCGTTCGAATATCGGCGGACTGATCGACATCTTCCCGATGGTAAACGACGAAGGCCAGCGCATCGGAATAGTGCTTGCCTTTAGTGCGGTGCCGGCCAGTTCACCGGAAATACCCTACGTGGCCGATGATGCGCAGGATGCCGGCTGGTTTGGCGCGCACGAAATCCCCTCAGACCTGGCCTTTGAGTCCACCGCTTCACTCTTGAAAAACTGGATAGCATCTGCTTAGCGCTTCCACGGCAGCGAAGACCGGCAACCAGGTACTGACACCATCAAACCACGAAACAACAAATGCCGATAAGTCCATCCCAACCCTTGGAAAATACCGGCGCCGCCACTGTTCGCGGTCCCAGTACCGAGAGCAGACAGACAGGAGAAGAGTCTGGCAGCCAGCGAGCCGATAAAACCTGCCTGGTTACGGGCGGTGCCGGCTTCCTCGGCATCAACCTCGTGCGCTACTTGCGTGCCAGAGGGATTCAAGTTGTGTCGCTCGACATTGCCCCCTTCGACTATCCTGAGCAGGACTCTATCAAGGTTGTGGAGGGCGACATACGCGACATGGCCGCTGTCCGCTCCGCGATGGAAAACGTGGATTTTGTCGTCCACGCCGCGGCAGCCCTGCCTCTGTACAGCCCGGAAGAGATTTTTTCCACAGATGTTGACGGAATCCAGAATGTCCTGGAGGCTGCCTTTGAAGCGGGCGTGGACAGACTGGTCCACATCTCTTCTACCGCCGTCTATGGCATCCCCGACCACCATCCTTTGCATGAGAATGATAGGCTGCAGGGGGTGGGCCCGTATGGAGAGGCCAAGATAAAAGCTGAGGAGATCTGCCAGGAATTCAGGCAGAAGGGGATGTGTGTACCGATCATACGGCCCAAATCTTTTGTAGGGCCAGAGCGCCTAGGCGTCTTTGCACTCTTCTACGACTGGGCCAAGGACGGCAAAAACTTTCCTATGCTGGGCAGTGGCAAGAATCGCTATCAGCTCCTTGACGTAGAAGATCTGTGCTCAGCGATTTTCCTGGCTGCCACGCTTCCCCGCGCACAGGTCAACGATACCTTCAACATAGGTGCGACCGAATTCGCGACCATGAAAGAAGACTACCAGGCCGTGCTCGACTTTGCCGGCCACGGCAAACGCATAATCCCTCTGCCCGCGGCGCCGGCCATATGGACATTGCGCCTCCTGGAAAAACTCGGACTCTCACCCCTGTACAAATGGGTATATGAGACTGCAGCGAAAGACTCATTTGTAACGGTCGCCAAAGCACAACAGGCTCTTGGCTGGGACCCGAAATTCAGCAACCAGGACGCCTTGGTACGAAACTACGTATGGTACATGGACAACCTGTCATCCTTCGAGGGCAGCAGCGGTGTTTCCCACCGCGTACCCTGGAGTCAAGGAATCCTGAAGATCGCCAAAGTGTTCTTCTCCTTTCCCTGACTTCGATCTCAGCGACCCTGCCGGGCCCCTCTCCGCTCCGCTTACGCCTGCTCCTCGCCTTCCTCGTCATCTCCTGATTCAACAGGAATGTCCTGCCCGGAGTCTGACCCTTCCTGTTCCTCTTCGAGGCTGTCTGCAAACTTTCGCACCTCGTTAGCCGCCGTCTTCAGGCCGCCGGTGAGACCGTCCTTCAACTCAGCAGCCAGAGCGCTCTCCCGCACCCGGTCTGCCACTTTGCTCGCCTGCTCCTGAAACTCCTGCCCCTGCTCGCTCCGGCTGAATCGGTCGAGAGCTTCCTCCAGATTCCCCACCAGCGAACCCAATCCGCGGCGCAGTTCCTCCTCCAGCCGGAGACGCTGCTCACTGCTCCAGAAATTTCGGGCCGCCCGCGCCATCGCTTCGACAAGCCGTTGAACCTCCTCGGCTATGTCATCACTTTCGCCGAAGCTCCCTGCCTCTCCTTTCCCACATTGCTCTGTATTTTCATCCCTGCGTTCCTCTTCCATCATGCCCTCCATGTTGACGATGCCTTTTCTTACACTACGCCAACCTGGCGCTACAGTTTCAACCCGCCATGGAGATCTTTTTGCCATTCCTTGAACTCTTCTTCAAGCGCCAGGGCCAGGGCAAACACGATGTCCTCCCGCCAGGGATGGGAAACAATCTGCACAGCGACAGGGAGGCCGTCTACGTCTACCGTGACCGGAACGACAGCGGCCGGATAGCCTGTCAGGCTGAATGGGACAGTGTAGTCGAAGCGCTGGTTGTCGCGCGCGCCAATAGAGGGCGCAGTATGGTGAACCGCGGGACAGAGAATCGCGTCGTAATAGCGGATATACTGGAGCAAATTGGTGCGGAACTGATCCCAGGCATAGAGCAGTTCCACCACATCCTGGCCGCGTGTGGCCGCCATCTGCCGCCAACCGCGGTCCAGATCGCGGGCGCCGCCAACCAGGTCAAGCGGGCGATTTTCCACAACCTGGACGCCGGCGCGTGCCAGGGCTTGCCCCGATGCACCCACCGCATTCGCAACCGCAGAGGTGACCAGAGAAGAAGGATCATAGGGGAAAGTAGCGATTGTCAGATCACGCAGAGGCAGCTGGTCGGGGTCGTACAATGGCTTGGATACAACCCCGCCATCGAAGTAATCCGGTCCGGCAATAATCCTCAGTGCCAGCAATAGGTCTTCGACGCTGCGGCCCGCCGGCCCAATCTGCGTACGCTGATCCGTGAACCCGCCCGGCTGATTATAGACGCCCGTGTTTGGAACGCGGCCTTGGGTTGGCTTGAGCGCGCTAACGCCGCAGAAGGCTGCCGGAACGCGCAGACCGCCGCCCGTGTCGCTGCCAAGCCCTAAAGGAGATCCACCTGCCCCGATAAGCGCAGCTTCGCCGCCGCTGCTGCCTCCAGGAGAACAGCCGGCGTTGTGCGGATTGCGCGTCTGTCCAATTACCGCATTTTCCGTATCGGCGCCACTGCCCGCCGGCGGGCAATTTGTTTTGGCCAACAGGATTGCCCCGGCCTGCTTCATCCTGGCAACGACTGTCGCGTCTGTCCTCGAAACCTGTCTCTGCCGGATTCGAATGTCCAGCGGGCTCTGCAGGCCAGCCGTTTCAAAAGTATCCTTGACAGTAAAAGGAAGACCATGCAGGGGGCCGAGTTCCTCGCCCTGAGCCTGTTTCTGGTCCGCCAGCCTTGCCTGCTCAGGCGCGTCAGATGCAACAACGGTCACCGCGTTCAGCCGCGAATTGACCTCCTCAAGCCGATCCTGGTAGGCCGAGACCACCTCCTGCGAGGACAGTTCGCGGTTCCGTATAGCACTAACTATTTGCGTGGCCGAGGCGAAACAGATTTCCTCCATCTCCACTATCCTACCCCAGTAAGGTTCACGCATCAACCGGACACGACCTCTTGGCGTGCATCCCATAATGGGAGTGAACTCTCTTATATCTCTTATTGCAACCATGCCGCGGTCAGTTCCCGGTCTAATCTCCAGCGTAACTACTCAGCCGCAACGGATTCGCAAATCTGAATGAGGGGAGCAAAGGTGTTTTTCTCCCCTCAATGTTGTATTTTGGGCGGTCGGGCCTTCGGCCCTCCCTTGTGCAGGGGCTGC
>MPML01000033.1 GCA_002238445.1 Caldilineaceae bacterium bin5 | reverse complement strand
AGGTCGATTGCCTTACAAGGAACTGTTCAGTTGTTGAATTCCGTCACCGCCGATTCGAGAGTTCACACACTTTCGAATCGAAGGGCCAGACGATGGGATAGTGTGAAGTTGGGCGCTGGCTGTAAAGGCTGGACATAGCCCTTGAGACGCCATTGGGTCAGGACGCCCGCGGATTCCCAGAGAGTCAGGACCGCTGATTATCCGCCCACTTCTCTATAGAATTTAATCGCATTTTGGGCTGGGAAACAAAGTCCAAGAGTCCTTGAACTTACGCGGCTGCCGTGCTTTCAGGCGTAGACGCAGGTGCGGGCATAGGGGGCACACACTCTCTCGGTAAGCGGAAGCACAGGAATTCGCAAGTTAATCAGAATGGACTGAGTCGTTTGTGTGTGGGCCACGCGTAACGTTGATCGAGCCAGGGGCAGATGGCAAGCCCGCGTTTGTCGCTGAGGAAGTAGGTGGTGCAGGTATTGTGGGACCGGACGATATCGGGAACGAAGTTTAGTTTGTAGATGGCAGAGCAGGCCTGCGCGACCGGTTGGGCGCCGCTGCGTTCGCCGAGGCAGTGGCGACTAGATGCGTTCGAAGTAGCGGTTGCGTTCCCAGTCGGTGACGGCTTTGCGGTGGGCTTCGGCTTCGGAAGTGTAGAAGTGAGTGTAGTGTTCGACTACGTCGGCGCCGAACGCGGAACGGGCAAGGTCGCTGCTTGCGAAGTTGCTGACGGCTTCTTCGAGGCTGCCGGGCTGCATCTGCTTGTCGGTGCCCGTCTGGGGCAGTCGTGTAACGGGGTAGGGCCAAGATGGGCCCTTGTCCCAGGATGCCTGCTGTTCAGGCCGCGGCGAGTACAGATGGAAATGGTGGGCGTGGTAGGCCTAATGCGGGATCGAAGTCGAGACTGCTTCCCCAATAGATGCCGGTCTAGCCTGCCAGGTATAGGCTGGCCATCTCTTCGTCCATGCATTTGGCTGCGATGAGCCAGTCTCGAATGGCGGGATCCATCGCACGCACTGTTGCGCCCAAACTTTCGTGATAGCTCAATATCAGGGAGAAAAACCTTTCGAGATCGATCGGATCATTTTTCGATCCGGGATATTCATCTACTTCAGCCTTCAGTTCCCGGTGACTCGTCAACAGGGCTTGGTGCCAGTCGCTCACTTCTGCCGGAGGGCTTACTGAATTCAGATACGTTATCAGGACGCCCAGACCGTCTGAGAACTCGCCATAGGCAATCTCTCCGTCCTCTTCTGCCGTCTCGGTGGAGGCGAATTCGGCGCAGAATGCCGCGTACTCGTCGAGAGACATTTGACGGTTTTCCGGCGCCGGCTCTTGCGTATTGGTCGGTGCGGGCGCTGGTGTTGGCTCAATGGTTTGTGTTGGTTCAGGTGTTTGTGTTGGTTCTGGTGCTTGCGTGGGTTCTGGCGTTTGCGTCGGTTCGGCCCTTTGCGTTGGGGCAGTCGTCTGCGTTGAGGCAGTCGTCTGCGTTGGAGCCGACACGGCAGGGGCCGACTCCTCCGAGACTTCTTCACTTCCATTACAGGCTGTAAGCGTTGCGGCAGTGAATAGGACTGCCAGCAAGAGACAGGCCCAGCGCAGGCGAGCAGAGTTCGTTTTCACTTTTGTCCTCCTTCAGTGGCTTATATCTGAGGCGCGGCGTCGGACGAAGCAGTCGTTCGATTCAGTTGTCATTATCGGAAGAGCCGGATTCGGCCGGGAGGGCGGCAGGCTGTCCTTCGAAGGGTGAGCATCCTCCTCTGTTGCAGGCGGCGACCCAGTAGAAGTTGCGTCTGTCGGGGTCCTTGTGGGTGAAGGTGTTCTCGATAAGGCCGGAGGCCAGCTGTTTGCATAAGATGGAGAAGCCGTCGGACTGGACTGTACAGAAGTTGTCCAAGTGGTGGTGATGATAGACGTTGTAGTAGTCGGCTTCGTCGACCGGATCCCAGCTGACGACGATGGAAGTGCCTTCGGGGGCGAAGGTGGGGTTGGAGGGGGCAGGGGGAATGTCCTCGACCGGCCTGACGGGGCTCTCTGCCTGAAAGGGCGAGCAGCCGACGCTGCTGCAAGCGGCGACCCAGAAGTTGGTGCGTTTTTCGGGGTCGACGTGCGTGTAGGTGGTCGTGGTGAGATTGGCGGCCAGAAGGTCGCAGGCGCCCGATGTGCCGTCGGATTCTACCATACAGAAGATGGAGGATCTGCGGTGATAGTAAAGGTTGTAGTAGTCGGCGCCTTCTACCGGATCCCAGGAAAGTATGACTGATGTTCCTTCGAATGCGTAGGTAAAGTTTGACGGAATGGGAGGGAAGTCTATGCCGAGTCTGACGGGAGCGCCAGCAGGCCTGGCTGTGTTTTCGGAGATGAGGGGTGAGCAGCCGCTGCTGTTGCAGGCGCGCACCCAGTAGAAGTTTCGGCCACCGGGGGCTTCGACGTGGGTGTAGGTTGTCTCGCCGTGGACTGTGGCCAGCAGCCGGCAGAATTTTGGACTGGCGAGTTCGGTTATGCGGCAGCGCGAATCGTAGAAATCGTCATGATAGAGGATGTAGTGGTCGGCGCCGGCGACCGGATCCCAATGGAGATTGATCGAGGAACCCTGCAATGTGTAGGAGAGATTGGACGGTGTGCTGAGAGCGCTATTGAGTGGAAAACGGCCTCTCGAGGTGTCGCAGTAGCCAATGCTGACGTCGATACTAACGCCGGTGGGGGCTTGGCTGATCAGTTCATGCAGATCTCGCAGAATGCCCTTTTCAAGGTGGGCGAACTGGTTGGGGAAACAGCCGCTGAAGTTATTGCCGCGGATGTAGAGGTTGGTGAATTTTGCAGCGTTTTCCCATTCAAGTGGGAACTGACCTGTCAGGCTGTTGTCTCTGAGGTTGAGGTAAAGGAGCTCTGGAAGTGTACCCAGCTCTGGTGCGAGTTCGCCGGTCAGGTTGTTGTTTCGGAGGTGGAGCCGGGAAACGCAGCCGTTTTCTGCGGTGGTCACACCGAACCAGGTTGAAAGAGGTTGCTGGCTGAGCCAGTTGGTGTTGTCGTGCCAGTTCGGTCCGTCGGTGGCATTGTAGAGGGCAGTTAAGGCGGCGCGATCGGTCTCGGCGCAGGAGGTGGGTGCCGCTCGAGAGCGGGAGTCGTCCGCGGGTCTGGGATCGCTGCGGCAGGAAGAAAGGGTGGTAACCAGAATGAGAACTGTCAGGAGTGCAGCGAACCTGCTGCGGCAGATGGAAGGGCGCGCCATATGTAACTCTCCATATGGCACCGGAAAAGAGGCGGTCGTTACGGGGAGTTAAAGCAATCGACTCCCTCAAACAGTTCGTTTATATCGAATTGTATGGGTTTTGTCAAGATTTCCAGAAGGGCGATATTGTCGTCAGTCGGGAAGGGATTCCGAGTTGCACGCCATAGACCAGAGCTAACAGTTCGCTGTCTGGCAAGAATGCGAGGGATGTTGTGGCGGAACTGCTGACGGTCAATGCGGGAAACTGAACCCTATAGGGGATCGCTGAACACATAGCTGAAAAGAAGGTCAAGCAGCGACTAGATGCGTTCGAAGTAGCGGGTGCGTTCCCAGTCGGTGACGGCTTTGCGGTAGGCTTCGGCTTCGGTGGTGTAGAAGTGGGAGTAGTGTTCGACTACGTCGGCGCCGAACGCGGTCCGGGCGAGGTCGCTGCTTGAGAAGTTGCTGACGGCTTCTTCGAGGGTGCCGGGCAGCATCTGCTTGTCGGTGGCTGCGTAGAGGTCACCGATATGGGCGGGCGGTGGCTCGATCTGTTGCTCGATGCCGGTCAGACCGGAGGCGATAACGGCTGCGTAGGCGAGGTAGGGGTTGATGTCTGCGCCGGTAATACGGCACTCGATGCGTAGACTGGATCCTGTGCCGACGATACGGAAGCCGGCGGTGCGGTTGTCGGGCGACCAGGCCAGGGCGGTTGGGGCCCAGCTGCCGGCCTCGTATCGCTTGTAGGAGTTCACGGTTGGGGCGTAGCAGACCATTAGCTCCGGCACGTAGCGCATCCAGCCGCCCAGGAACCAGCGGAAGTGGTCGGAGCAGGCGATGCCGGAGAGGTCGCCGGTGCCGGGAAAGGCGTTGGTCACTTCACCGTTCGCGGTCGTCCACAGGCTGACGTGGAGGTGGGAACTGGAACCGGCCTCGGCTGCGTCAGGCTTGGCCATGAAGGTGGCGCAGCAGCCGAGCTGATCTGATATCTCTTTTACTGCCTGTTTGAGCAGTACGTGGCGGTCGGCCATTTCCAGGAGTGGAGCGTAACGGATGTTCAACTCGTGCTGGCTTTTTCCAAATTCGCCCTTGGAGGACTCGACAGGGACACCGGATGCGGCGAGATGGCGGCGGTAAGCGCCGTTGAGGTCTTCGGTCCTGGTCATTTGCAGGAGGTGGTAGTCTTCGCGGTACCATCCGACTTTGGCCAGGTCACGATAGCCGTTGCTGGCTGCGTCCATGTATGAGGTCCGAAACAGGAAGTATTCCAGCTCTGACCCGGCCATGGCTTCATATCCCTGGGCGCGGAGCCTTTCAAGCTGGCGGCGCAGGATTGAGCGGGGGGCTACTGCTACAGGTTCGTGCCCTGGATCCAATTGCGCGTCGCAGATCACGAGGGCGGTCCGGTCGAGCCAGGACAGTTTGCGGAGTGTTCCCAGATCGGGCACAAGGTGGACGTCGCCGTATCCTGATTCCCAGTTCGAGAACTGGTACCCGGGGACGGGTTCCATCTCCATGTCGACGGTAAAGAGATAGTCGCAGGCGTGGGTGCCGCGCGCTACGTCGGTGAGGAAGAAGGAGGCGTCGAGGCGTTTACCCACCAGTTTTCCATAAGGTTCGGTGAGCGCGAGGAGGACGGTGTCTATGGAGCCTTCGTCGACGGCTGTGCGCAGTTGGTTGACGGTGAGCATTCCTGGGACATTATTTTTATCTGGTTGCATTTTCTTTTCCTCCGGCTTGACTGGCTTCCGCGGCACGGCGCAGGAATCTGCTCATTGGAACCTGTTACGGTTTCGTTGGGGAATTATATACGGAAGTGGGTGGAACAATCTACTTTGGCTTGTATTTAATCCACGGAGGGCCACGGAGGACGGCAACTGCATCACCTTTTGTCCGCGGAGGACGCGGAGGGGCGCGGAGAACGGCAACGGCAACACCTTTTCATCCACGGAGGGCCACGGAGGACCGCGGAGAACGGCAACTGCATCACCTTTTGTCCGCGGAGGACGCGGAGGGGCGCGGAGAACGGCAACGGCAACACCTTTTCATCCACGGAGGGCCACGGAGAACCGCGGAGAACGGCAACGGCAACACCTTTTATCCGCGAAGGGCCACGAAGGGCCGCGAAGAACAGCAACTGCAACACCTTTTATCCGCGAAGGGCCACGAAGGGCCGCGAAGAACAGCAACTGCAACACCTTTTATCCGCGAAGGGCCACGAAGGGCCGCGAAGAACACCTTTCCTTTGTCCGAGGAGGAAATTTTTGGGGCCACGGGAGAACGCCGCTTTTCGTCAAGGTAGAAGCGGGGAGGACACTTTTTTTCAGTTGTCTGGGGCGGCGCCGAGCCACTTGGCTCGGCGCCGGTTTTTTGGGCGAGTCAGGAGAAGGGTGGGCAGCTCACTGATAGAGCAGCTGGAGTGTTTGTCCGGCCTGGATTTGGGTCTTTGTCTGCAGGGTGATGGCGCCGTCCTGTTGTTCGAATGCGACGGGTTCGCCGTCGAGGGTGGTGCGGACTACTGGGGTGTCGGCGAGGGAGGGCAGGTTGATGTGCTGAAGGATGAGGGCGCCGTAGAGGACCTTGAGGGAGCAGTGGTCGGAGGCGGTCTGGAACTGACCCCAGCCGGAGTCGAGGGACCAGAAGCAGTTGAACTCGCCATTGTCCTCCTGGACTGGTTGGAAGCCGATGGCGCTGTTGACCATGTCGAACTGGAAGCCGGAGAAGGCGTTTAGGAGGGCGTAGGAGGCCATGCTGCGGGCATAGTTGTTGCCGCATTCGAATTCGTTCCAGGGGTTGCGGCGCTCGCCGTCGTAGCGGTGGCGGATGGCCTCGACACAGCGCATGCCTTCGTCGACGAGCCCGACCATGATCATGTGGCAGGCGGCGGCGTATTCGAAGCCGTTCATGGTTTCCTGCGAGTAGGGGGCGGGGATGAGCGGCTTCTGTTCTTCCTCGGGCCAGGCGCAGATGACGAGGCCGCCTTCGTCGTTGAGGGCGTAGATGCGGCAGGGGTTGTAGACCTGGCTCATTTCGGGAACGTAGTTGTACTTGTAGATGGCGGCGCAGGCCTGCTTGACCTGTTCCGGGTCGTGGAGGTCGCCGAGTCCGTAGAGGGAGGCGTGCCACTGGGCGAGCACCTGGTCGATGCTGCTGCCCTCGCCGATCTGGTACTTGATCTCGTTGTGTTCGGAATTCCAATAGGCATCGAGGGCGGAGCCACCTTTAAGGGCGTCGTCCTGGGGGCCGTAGGATTCGACGAGGGCACGGTCGGCAAGGTCGACTTTCTGAACGTAGTATTCGCCGTTGAAGAGATTGGCGTCGACCCAGGCTTTGCCGCGTTCGAAAATGGCGTGGTATTCGGAGGCGGTTGCCACGTCGCCGATTGATTCGGCCATTTCGGAGGCGGCTTTGAGCGCGCCGAGGTAGAAGCCAGTCAGCCAGGAGTTGGGGCCGAAGAGCTCCATGTCGAGGGTATGATGCTGGCGGCCGGTGAGAACGCCGGACCTGTCGGGGTCCCAGCGGTCGATATTTTCGGGGCTCCAGGCGTATTCGAGGGACTTCTTTACGCCGGGCCAGATGGAGCTTAGCCACTCGTGATCGCCGCTGATCTTCCAGTCGCGATATGTCTTCATGACGCCGCCGAACTGGCCGTCGCAGCAGGGACGGAATGGCCATGGATCGGAGCCCAGGGGTAGCTGGATGCGGAATGGCATTGCGCCGTTTTCGAGGAGGTTGTAGCGGTAGTCGGCGGTGCGCATGGTGCGCTCGAGGGCGGGGAAAAGGAAGGGGAGCGCCTGTTGATAGTTCCAGACATGGGTGCAGCTGCCTTCGCAGCAACCTTCGTCGGGGTGGAGACCTTCCCAGCCGTAGAATGTGCCGTCCTCCAGGCGCAGTACGGTTGGCGATTTGAGGATGGAGATGTTGGCGGACACTGCGTCGAGGGCTGTGGCCGGAATCGTCGAGGCGAAGAGCGCGTCTTTGAAGCGTTTCGTCTCGTCGTAGAGGCGCGGCCAGTTCTCGATGGCGTACTGTGCGCTGGCGCTGGAATCGTCCCATTGGGTGGCGTAGTAGTTTTTCCAGGTCTGTGCGCTGGCTTGCTCTTTTTTCCAGTAGTTTTCGCAGGTGGGGAAGCTCCAACTGATGACGAAGCGGACGCGGCGGGTTTCGCCGGCGGCGACGGGCAGGTGGATGGCGAGAAGGCCTGTGTCCTGTTCGGTGAATTGGGCGCCGCCGCCTCGCTGTTCGGCGGATTCGTAGGCGCGGTTTTGGAAGGGACCGGGGGTATTGAGGTCTTTCCAGTAGACTTCGAGGTTGTCGAACCAGGCGCCGCGGAACCAGTTTTGCTGCCAGCTGACGTCGACATCGCCGGCGACGCCGGCGTCGGTGGCGAGGGTCAGGTTGCCGTAGGCGGTTTCTTCGGGCTGGAGGCTGTCGGAGGAGAGGTGGAGGGCGTGGCCCCATGTGCGCTCCTCGATTGCGTTCAGGTTTGTGGCGGGCAGGGGGTTGGTGAGCACGCCGACGACGGTGTAGGTGAGATCGGCGGCGGTGGAATTGGTGACGCTGAATTCGAAGAAGGCGGCGGGTATTCCGGAGTCGTCTTCGTTGGTGGGGATGAAGGGGTTGAAGGCGGTCATCCGGACCTGGCCGGGGAAGGTGTCGTCCCGGTACGTGAGCTCGGCGAGTGGGAACTGGCCGCGGAAGTCGACGCTCTCGAAGTGGGGCAGGCCGGTCAGATATTCGCGGCGGGGGCCCCAGCCGAAGGTGCTGAAGGTCGGGGCGACGAGCTCTCCCTGATAGGGAGAGTGCAGGTTGCCGTGGAGGATGCGGGCGTCGGTAACCTGGCCGTCATTTTCGGCACGGATGGCAAAGTGGGAGAAGCCGTTTACGCCGCCTTTATTGGGCCGGTTGAAGATTTCCCAGTCGATGAGGCGTCCGTTGCCGGCGAGGCCGATGCAACCGGTGCCGATGCCGCCGAGAGGGAAGGATATCTGGTTGGTTTTTTCGTTGCGGTAGACGAAGTGCTCCATTTGAATCTCCGGAAGGGCAGTGGTCAGTGGTCAGTGGTCGGTGGTCGGTGGTCGGTGGTCGGGGGTAGGGGGGCGGGGGTCGGTGGTCGGTGGTCGGTGGTCGGTGGTCGGTGGTCGGTGGTCGGTGGTCGGTGAAGTGCATTATAGAGAGGGCAGACTGTTGGGCGCTAGTTTGATGGTGGCTGGAATTTGATTCGTTGGGGCGAAATGGGATTGAAGCAGGACGCGAGAGACTGTCTTATGCCTGGGCCTCTTTTTCCATGACGAGTTGGTAGTTGGCGGCGATGAAGAGGCTGTAGATTACTGGTAGGAGGAGGAGGAGCCCCAGGCTGATATAGGCGACGCAGAAACTGAAGAGAATGCCGATAGCCAGGAGACCCAGGCTGTTGGTGGAGTGGCGGCTGGCCAGGATAAGGGCGTCGCGTATACAGGCGCGGACGCCATTTTCGCGTTGCTGGACAAGATTGGGAAAGGCATAAAGTGACAGTGTTGCCATCACTGCACATCCCAGGAGGTCGGCTGCCAGGCCGAGCCAAACGATGGGGGCTACCGGCTGGGTTTGGAGGGCAGGCAGGGTTGTCATGAGAGCGAGCAGTGGGAAGGCCGTCAACAGGCTCAAGAGTACGCTGCGCGGCCAGAGACGGCGGAAGTCATTGAAGATTGCATATTGCCGGGGCACTATCCCTTGGATGAGGCGCATGTCGAAGGCCAGCAGGGCGGCCCATGCAGGACCAATGGTGAGGGCGGCCACGATAAGGGTTGGGATGAAATGGCCGGCGGTGAAGAGGAAGGCGGCGGGCAGGCAAATGAGATTGAAGAGCAGCGCTCCCCAGAGCAGTTGAGGCAAGTTTTCCCAGAGTGTCTGGACAACCTGAACCACATATGTGCTGCCGGTGATGCCGTGCTGACTGGTCATCCCTTCATACCGGTAATTGCCGCGCCCTGGACGATCCATCGTTGCGCCAAGAGGAAGAAGACGAGTAGCGGAAAGATGGAGATCATGATGCCGGCCAGTACTTCAGACTGGTTGCCTGAGCCCATGTAGCCGCGGATGGTGGCGATGGCGATGGGGAAGGTGAATTTGTCCCAGTCGCGCAGGAAGAGCAGCGGCCCGACGAAGTTATTCCAGGAGGCGAGAAAAGTGAAAATACCGAGGGCGGAAAGGGCGGGTCCGGTCAAGGGGAGCAGGATTTGCCAGTATATGCGGAAGTAACCGGCGCCGTCGATTTTGGCAGCGTCAAGGAGCTCTTCGGGCAGCGATTTGAAGTGCTGGCGCAGCAGGAATACGCCGAAGGCGCTGGTGACGCTGGGGAGAATGAGCGCCCAGTGCGTGTTCATCAGGTCGAGGGAGCGGATGATGATGAATGAGGGTATCAAGGTGACGGTTGCCGGGACCATCAACGAGGCGAGGAAGAGACCGAAGAGAATATCACGCCCAAAGAAGCGAAGACGGCCAAAGGCGTAGCCCGCCATCGAGCAGGTGAGCAGCTGCGCGCCGGTGACGATGAGGGCGATTTTGAGGCTGTTCCAGAAGAACAGCATGAACTCGATGTCGGGCGAGTTGATGACGGTGAGATAGTTCTGCCAGTGGAGTGCTGTAGGCCAGAAGTCGGGAGGGAGATCGAAGGAGTTCTTCGGGTCCCGCAGCGAGGTAGAGAACATCCAACTGATGGGTGCAATCTCGATGATCGCAATGCATATCAGCAGCAGCCACAACAGGGCCTCGCCCAGATGGAGCCAGACTGACTTTCTATATGCCTTGTGAACCGTAGCGGGCGTATTTGTTGAGCCTGTTGTCGTTGCCATCAACCCGGTCTTTTGTCGTAACCCGTCGAGTAGAGCAGTTCGCTATTCGTAGTGAACCCAGCGCCGTGCGCCGAGGAATTGCAGCAAGGTGAGCGCGATCAGAATGATAAACAGGGTGAAGGAGACGGCGGACGCGTAACCCATTTCAAAGCCGCGGAATGCCTTCTCGTAGATATACATGGCAATCACGCGGGAGGCGTCCCCCGGGCCGCCTTCGGTGAGTACCCACACGTTGTCGAAGATCTGGAATGCGCCGATGAGAGAGATAACGATGGCAAAGAAGGCGGTGGGCGAGATCAGGGGCAGGGTAACATTGCGGAACTGTTGCCAGAAGCCGGCGCCATCGATGCGAGCGGCTTCGTAGTAGACAGCGGGAATGGCTTGCAGGCCGGCCAGATAGATAACCATGAGATAGCCGCAACTCTTCCAGACATCGTAGATCATGGCGGAGACCAGCGCCCAGGTGGAGCTACTGAGCCAAGGTACGGGGTCCAGTCCGATCTGGCCGATGAGGAAGTTGACTACGCCTCTGTCCAGCGTCAGGAGGAAACGCCAGACTACGGCCAGAGACGCGGTTGTTGTCATTACCGGGAAAAAGATGGAGGTTCGCAGGACATAACGAATGCCCCAAGGCATTGTGCGATTGAGACCTACCGCAAGGAGGAGACCGAGAACGTTGTTGAGGAAAGTTGCGCCGACAACGAGCCGCAGTGAATTCCAGTAGATCTTGAACATCCTGGAATCGGTAGCGAGCCGAGTGATGTTTTCAGCGCCGGCCCACTTTGGCGGCGTCAACAAATCGTAGTGGAGAAAGATTAGAATGAGGGAGGCGAAGATTGGCAGAGCAGTGAATGCCAAAAGCCCCATCAGAGCTGGGGTAGCGAACAGATAGCCAGCCCATGCTTCGCGCCGGGCCAAGGTCATGCCTGTCAGGCGTTTGGTCAGCCCACCGGTTTTATCGTCAGGCAGTGCTGTTGAAGTCATGGAATGTCCTAATGGAGGACCTTGGGATAGCAGGTTACCGAGCAGTGGACGGTACAGTGCTTTTCATACTGCCGGCGCCCTGCTATCCCTAATTTGGCCTGACTATGCTTGCTTCAGCTTGTCCATCTCCACCTGCACCTCATCGTGGGCAGTCTGAAGGGCCTCTTCAACGGTGCGTTCGCCATTCCAAATCGTAGCATAGTTACGGTTCAGAATCGGTTCGACTATGTTGAAGTTGGTAGGTGACGGCACGGTTGCGGCGAAGTCGAGCGTTTCGTAGAAGAGGGCCGTGTTGGGCGGGCCAAACTCGGCAAACACGGGCAACTCAGATACAGAGCGCAGCGCGGGAATGTTACCGCCCAACTGCACCATGTCAATCGAAGCCTCGGTACTGGAAAGCAGCTTCACTATTTCCCAAGCCTCTTGTGGGTTCTCGCTGGAAGTGGAGACGCCCCAGCCGTCGGTCCCGGCCACTGTCCTGAGGGGGCCTGCCCGATGCGGCTGATATTGCATGTCGTAAGTTGTGAAGTCGGCTTCGAGCGAACCGCCGATGCACCAGCGGCCGCAGGTACGCATGACGAGGTTGCCGGCGTGGAATTGTGCCCATTCATCCCAGCCTTCAGGGTTGGGGGCGACTTTGTGTTCCAGGATCAGATCGGCCATGAACTGAACTGTTTCGGCTACCTTGGGGTCGAGCAGGTTCGAATCCAGCCAGTCATCGGACAGAGGCGAAACGTCATTGTTGAAGTACCAGGCTGCCATGCCGAACATGCCTGCGCCCCAGAAAGAGTATGCGAAGCGGTCGTCGGCGCCACCTGTCACGTTGGCAACCTTCAGGCAGGTTTCGAGGAAGTCATCCCAGGTCCAGTCGTTTGCCGGCGGATCGAGGCCCTCTTCTTCGAAGATGGCCGTGTTGTAGTACATGACCATGTTGTTCCAGGAGAAGGGGTACTCATATTGCTTGCCGTCAACTTGCAGCATTTCACGGAGAGTGACATGGACGTCGTTCTGTAAGATCTCATTGGCTGGTTGATCGCCAGCGAGGAAGTCGTCCAGGGCTACGAGGACGTTCTTTGCCGTCAGAAGCCGCAGGCCTTCGATTGCGATCATAATGACGTCGATCTGTTCGCCGCCGGCGATGCGGGTCAGAAGGGTGTCTGAATATCCATCCCAGCCACCTTCGCCCCAGCCATTGGCATTTACTTCCAGGGCAATTTCAGGAAGCTGTTCGACTGACCGCTCCAGGGAGTTGTCGAAGGTATTGACCGGCATAGAGGTGGTTGCTATAACTGTGACCGGTTCCATGGCGGGAGCGTCCCCTCCGCCGGAATCCGGTGCGGCCGCGGGCGCCGCACAGGCAGCGAGCGCGGCGCCGGCTGCGCCAACGCCGGCAAGGCGCAACATGTCACGACGGCTCATGTTTTGATGGGGAAGTGTCTGAAGTTTGGACATACTCTGTCTCCTTTGAGATGATTTTTTACAATATGGGGCAGAATTAGTCTACCCCTTTTCTACTAAATTGTGTGGCTCTTCATCGCTGAACCAAGGGGGCCGGGGCGCGTCTTGGTGTTCGCTCTATACGAAATACAGAAGTTCCTGTTTTCATGGACGCATTGCGGCCTCGGCAGGTGCCCGTACAACCGTGTGTGTCTTAACGGTTCGCACAGGGCGGGCGGGGGCATTGAGGCCTGGTAGATAGACAGTGGAAATCGATTATTTCAGGTTAAGGGGAATAATAGAACAGGCTTGACTTGTTTCCAAATTCAGGGGGGAGGCGACTTGCATTTTGGATTGGGAGGTTTGCTGGCCAGGAGAAGAGGCTTGGCCGTGGGACGAAGGAGAACAGAAGGGCTTTCCGCGAACTCGGATTGCGCCTCCGGCGACCTGTGCAGGGCTCATATTCGCCTTGAAAACCGGACGCGCCGCGCTACAATTTCCACTGGACGTTATTCTTGCCATCTCATTTGGCCGGAATGAATTGTGCCAGGGTAGCAGACGCGATTCGCTTGGTTCAACATCAAATACGCCGGAAACAAGGCCGTGCATCTAACCAACTGCGGAAACGCAAAAGAAGGGGGCAACCTGGCCTCAGACGCAACTCAGGCCGAGTACGATCAGGTCATCCACTCGGTGATTTCGGATCGAACATCCACAGTGTATCTCTATAACTACAACAGCGTTGCCTATGTGGCCGTCGTCGGCATCATTCAGAGACAGACCTGGTTGATCATGTTTGCACTAGATGGCGTTCTCGAAAGCGCATATGTCGTCGAGCGCCCCAAATTGTATCTTAGCAATTTCGCCTTTGACAGACTTGGAACCCTGCAAGAGGTCCTATCATGACCACAATCGAAGAAAAACTGTCAGCGTATGAAGTGGACGTTGCGTTTCCCGATGTCAGCGGCATGGAGCATTTGCAGATGCTGATGATCCGGAGCGAACTGCATGCAATGGGACATCTCTTGACGTCTGAACAGGAGGCACGCCTGGCGACCGCAGATAAGAGACTACTTCGACAAGCGCAGCAGTTCTACGAGGCCATTCAATCCATCGCGGATCTGACGGCTTGGCGAGAGACTGCAGATGGAGTTACTCCCGAACATTGGTGGTGGTATCTAGATGTACTGGCGCAAATTCCGGCTGGCGCAGTGACTACTGAATTAAACGCCTTCTCTGTTGAAGAGTGAGATTTGACGCAGTTGCAGTTAAATGGGTAAGAACCCTACTCGGTTTTTACTGTATTGATGCCCCCTGGTTCGAAAAACTATCGGTATTCCCCTCTCCTGCTAGCGACAGATAGCCAGACCCTTGCCCCAACTCGGGCTGAGCCCGCCATTTGACCCCGCTTTGACATAGGACCTGCGCTTTGTTAGGATGGAGACACGTTGCGTCGCGTGTAGGGCGCCGACACTTTTTTGTCTGGGAAGCGAAGCAACGGCTCTGTTGGGCCTATGGAGCGTGTGCAGACGGGAACGTCCACAGGATTGGAATAGGCTGACGAGCCGGAAATGGCGTGCCAACTTAGAAAATTTATGGTACTCCAGGAAGGTACTTCCTATACGTTTTCCCAGGTCCTCGAGCTGAATTCAGAGACTGAAGAGATACTTGCCGATTTAGGCTACCGCTATCGCAGCGCCCCATTGTCATTACACTCTGTAGAGGTTTCCCGTCTTGCGCCGCAGCTTGAGCAGTTGCGCGCGCAGATGGTAGAGCGGTTGCCCTTTGTGCCGATGACCAGTGAAGCCGCGTACCGTGCTTTCTATGTTACGCCGCTGTTATTTGCTGTGCTCGACGCGGTCAGGTTCAAGATGAACATCGAATATACGGTTGAAGGCGGGCGGCTGAACGGCACGGTGGACTATCTGCTGCGGGGCAGGAATGACGTGGTGGTGGCCGGGGTGAAGAACGAGGAATTGGAACGCGGTTTTGGGACGTTGGCCGCGAAGATGGTGGCAGTAAGTGAGTATTTCGGTAGGCCGACGGTGGAGTCGATTCACCCGCGGCGGGCACGAAAGGCCCAGCGCACCGGTCGGGCCCGGGGCGGTCCCAGAGGGCCGGAGGTTTTGCGAAGCGCGCAGACGCAGATATTCGGCGTCGTAACCGCCGGGCCGGTGTGGCAGTTTGGGGTTTTGGATCGGGGGCAGAAGAGAATTACGAGAGACACAGAAGAGTTTCAGTTGCCAGGCGATCTGGAGAGGTTGGTTGGAATAATTGCGGGACTGCTGGGCGAAGGTGAGACTGGACAAGACAATGTCAAGCGTGAAGGAGAGAAACTGTCATGGCCGAACAATTAGCGATGCAGGGGGGCGCGCCGGTGCGCACTCTGCCCTTTGGACCGAGTCATTACTTTGGCGGAGAGGACATCGAAGCGCTTGCAGAGGTGATCAATTCGGGTGCGCTGGGCAAGGGGCCGAAGGTAAAGCAGTTTGAGCAGGAGTTTGCGGCGCGCCACGGTGTGGCCCATGTTGTCACCGTAACTTCGGGAACGGCGGCGATGCACACGTGCGTCGGCGCGATAAACCCTGATCCTGGTGATGAGATCATTGTGACGCCGTGGACGTCCGGGGGCAGCATCATCGGGACGCTGCTCCATAACTGCGTGCCGATATTCGCCGATGTTGACGACACGTACACGCTGGACCCGGCCGACGTCGAGGCCAAGATTACGCCCAGGACGCGGGCCATTATCGCGGTGCATCTTTTTGGCAACCCGTGTGACATGGGGGCGCTGCGAGAAATTGCGGACCGGCATCAGATCTTTCTGATAGAGGATTGCTGCCAGGCGCACTTTGCCGAGTACCAGGGCAAGGTGGTCGGGTCGATGGGCGACATCAATGGTTTCAGCTTCGGCGGCAAGCATCTTTCTGCCGGGGGCGGCGGGGCGATTATGTCGGACAATGAGACGCTGTGGGAACGGGCGCTGATCTTCTCCGACTGTGCGCTGCCGCGCAATGGCGGACCGTTCGAGGGGCGGCCTTACGCCAACTATTTCCTGGCGCCTAACTACAAGCTGAATGATTTGATGGCGGCGGTCCTGATTTCACAGTTGAAGAAGGTGGGCGGCTATATCGAGAAGAAGATCGAGGCTGCGCAGGGGATCATGGAGAGCGTGTCGGATATCGAGGAGATCACGCCACAGCGTGTGCGGGAAGGGGACAGGCACTCGCATTGGGTGTTGGGGATGACGTTGGACACGGACAAGATGGAGTGTGACGCGTGGGAGTTCGCCGACGCGCTGAACCATGAGGGAATCCCTGCCGGCGGGCCGTACATCGGGTCGGGCAAGGAGGGGCCGCTCTACCGCAACGAGTTTCTGGCGGGGCCGAACTGCTACGGTCGCAGCCATTTTCCATTTGATTACAAGCGGGACAAGCCGCTCGACTACAGGATGGCTGACTGCCCGAATGGCGAGAAGTTGATGCGGCGGGGATTCAGTTTTTCGATGCAGCCAAGTCTTGACGAGGAGGATGTCGCTGATATTGCGGCCGGGATTCGCAAGGTGTTCGGGCATTTTCGCAAGCGGAACTACAGTGGCTAGGTTCGATGGACATTTTGGGAAGGCTGTTCAGATTTCGACAAGAACGGAAAGCCTGAAAGCCTGTTAGGGATGTTTCTCGATTGACTGTTGATGTAGCCAAAAACAATTGATCCGCGAAGTCACGCGAAGGGTCGCGAAGAACACCTTTTGGTCCGCGGAGGACGCAGAGAACACCAGAGGCGTATCGGATTTTCTTTGCGCAGCTGCGTCGCCCTTCGACGACTAGCCGCAATTTGCACCCGGAAGTCACTGTTCAGACAAACGTCAACGAACCCTAATAGAGTGGAGGTAACTACCTAGCGACAGAAGATGACCAGCCAGTAATCCTTGGAACCATTCAGTTTCTTGGTGACACAACTGGTATATCGCCGCCGCCATGCTCGCCAGCCGACACGCTGCGATAGAGGCACACGGTCGGTGAGGCATGTTTTTGTAGGGGGGCGTTGCGGGGGCGCTGCCCCTGCACAAGGGAGGGCCGAAGGCCCGACCGCCCATATAATCAAATTGATGGAGGAGGTTGATGACGCGGGAGACGAGCGACCAGACGCCGATCTGGTGCGGGATCCATTATTTACTTTATCTGCGGGAGGCGGGTGCGGAGGAGGATTGCGCGCGCTTCAGCCTGTTTCAGACGGAGTATAGCCCGGCGGGGGGAGGGCATGCGGGATATCTGTATCTAGATGCCGAGAGTTTTCCGTCGGCGCCGGCGAACGGCGTCTACACCGACAACCCTGATATGGCGGTGTGGATGTATGACAGGATGTATCGCGACAGCGACAATCCGCTGGCGGCGTGTGGGGACAGGATCATTACGGCGCGATTCGGCCGCAGCGGCGATATGCGGCGGCGGTTGAGCTATACGATAGACACCGCGGAGCGCCAGATCGGTGCTGAGTGGGCCGGGTTGGAGCCTCCGTTTGTCCACCACGGCATTGCCGGGGCTTCCGGCCTTTACACATACTGCCTGTTCGTTGTTTCCAATCGGGCCAGCCTTGTCGTGGATGGCGAGGCGGTTCCGGGAACGCTGTATGCCCGCCAGGACTGGATTCCGCTGGTGGGGCGGCCGCTCAGTTCGTGTCTGTTGGCGGACGAGATTTGGGCGCAGCCATGAGGTAGGGGTGCCCGAAAGAGGCACTTTTTGAAGGACAAGCCAGTTACCACCAGCAGGTTGAGAGAAAGCCCACTATGAAAAAGCTGAGATTTGCGCAGGCGGGTGTGTCGTTGATGCACGCGAACATGTACCGGGATACGCTGATGTTGTTGCCGGATGAGATTGAACTGGTTGGCTTCTATGACCCCGACCCGGAAGGGGTGAAGCCCAACTTGAAGGCGGATGTCCTAGACGTGCCATTTTACGACAGCCTGGGGGACCTTCTCGCGCAGGGCAAGCCGGATGCGGTGATGGTTTCGACATACTTGAAAGATATGCCTTCGTGGATGGTGCAGGTGGCCGAAGCCGGGGTGCATGTGTGGGGCGAGAAGCCGTTTGCAGTGCACTCGAGCGCGTTGGTTCCGGTGGCCGAGGCGGTGCGGCGTAACAATCTCCACTTTTCGTGCGGTTATACGTGGCGGTTCCATCCGATTGCGAATTTGATCAAGAGGACATGGGCGGCGGGACTGTTAGGGAAGCCGTATTCGATCGAGTTTCGTTTCCTGACTTCGAGCGTGGCCCGGCGCGATCCGCAGACCTGGTATTTCAATCGCGAGCAGGCGGGAGGCGGCATTCTCAACTGGCTGGGCTGTCACTGGCTGGACTTGATGTGCTACATGACGGGCGCGGACGTGGCGCGGGTTGCCGCGATTGAAGCGAATGTTGGCGGGCATGATATTGACGTGGAGGATGCGGCGGCGGTATCGCTGGGATTCGACAATGGGATGATCGGCAGCCTGCATGCGGGCTATTTTACTTCGGGCTACGGCGAGATTTCGATCGGGCTGCGCGGGTCGCTGGGTTTGATCCAGTGGGATGTGGACGAAGGGCAGTGCACGATCACAAGCGAACATCCGGAGTGGTCGGCCGCGCCGACGCGCACGTTCGACATTCCCTCTGCGCCGGTGCCCGGATATGGGGCGGAGGGCAGGTCATCGATCCAGGCGTTTGCGGCGGCGATTCGGGGTGAGGGAAGCAGCGGGTACACGGTTGAGGAGATTATCAAGTCGTTGCAGATCATTGAGGCTGCGCATGCGTCGGCGGCGGAGGGGAAGACGGTTTCGCTATGAACGCTAAAAAACCGTTGCGCGTTGCGGTGGTTGGCTTGCGGATACATGCTGGCGGGCTGGAGCCTGAGGGCAATCACGGCCTGATCAAGTCTTTCCATGCGCAGGAAGATGTCGAGATTGTGGCATACAGCGAGTGGGATGCGGATGAAGCGTCGGCGCTGGCGAGCCTGGCGCGGCACGATCCTGAGGCACGCATTTACGACAATCTATGCGAGCTGTTCGAATGGGATGGGTTCGATGCGGCGGTGGTGATGCTGCCGCCGGATGAAGCGACGCGCGCGGCGATGCGTCTGGCCGAGGCGGGCAAGCATATGTATATAGAGAAGCAGGCTGCGCGCACGGCGCCCGAGCTTGAGCCGGTTTGCCAGCTGGTTAAGGAGCGCGACCTGGTGGTCCAGATCGGGTATCCGTGGCCGCGCCATCCGGTGGCGGAGGAGATCCGGCGCTGCCTGGATGCGGGCGTGCTGGGGAAGCTGCTGGCGATGGAGGCGAGGCTGGTGACAGTTCAGGTTGGGCCGGGGCTGCGTGAGCCGGACCATTGGATGTACCGCCGCGAGACGGAAGGGGGCGGCATTCTGCACATGGAGGGCGGGCACTGGTTGACGCTCTTCCAGATGTTTGCGCAGGCGCGGGTGCGCTCGGTGACGGCCCTGTGCAGCCGGCGCACGGATGAAATTCAGGAAGGTGTGGAGGACGCGGCAACGGTTGCGTTGGAGTATGAGAACGGCGTGCATGCATGCCTGCACATGGGCTATTTGTTGAGCGGGGCCGGGCCGCGCAATGACACATACATGGCGGTGCGCGGGCAGTTGGGTGCGGCCACGTGGGGTCCGGTTGGCGACGGACTGCTGACGGTATCCAGTGCGGCACCTGAGTGGCAGGGTGCGCCGGAGCGACAGTTCAATATGCCGGTGCAACCGCGGCCCGTTTACGCGGACCAGTTTGGCTATGAATATGTAGCCGACTTTGTGCGGGCGGTGCGGGAAGGCGGCAAGCCAGTGGTGAGCATCGATGACGCTCACCACCTTTTGCAGATATTTGATGCCGCCTATGAATCATCACGGACGGGTCGGCGGGTCGACATTCAGTAGAAGTTGGCGCGACTGATGCCTGCTGGTGACGTCCCGGCGAAATCCGGCCCAGGAGCTATTTCTATACTCTGCCGGGATACTCCTTGCCGCGAATGAGCATGAAGCGAAACTCGCCGCGCGGTTTCTCACATTCGGTCAGGAGACGGGCTTCCTCATCTTCGATGCCGAGGTACATGGTTTCGGCGCGGAGGTAGTGGAGAGCGAGGCCGCGGCGGCGGTTAGGAGTCGAATTGGCGCCGGTGCGATGGAAGTTGAGGCCGTGATGGAACATACAGCTGCCGGCGGGCAGTTCGACAGGAACGGGCTTGTTCACAAGCGGGTTTTCGAAGAACCGTTCTTTGTATGCAGGATCGATCGGGCCCCATTTGTGGCTGCCGGGAATGACGGTCATGCAGCCGTTGGCGACGGTGGCGTCGTCGAGGGCCACCCAGCAACTGACGTGCTCCTGGGGCGCGAATTGGTGCCAGGCCATCGAGTCCTGGTGCCAGTGGGTGACGGTGCCGTGGAAACGAGGTTTCATCATCAGCTGATCGGTATAGAGCTTGATGTTGGGGCCTAGCAGGTCTTCGATGACGTCGACGATTTCCGGTTTGCGGGCGATGCGTTCGAATTCGTCGTCGAAGTAGCAGAGCTGGGTCATTTTGCGGACGGCGTCGAGCGGTTCGACACCGGCGGGCAGTCCGTCGCGGAATTGGGCTTCGAACTGAATGTAGCGGGGCGGCACGTGGTTGACTTCACCGCTGATGATGGCCTCGCTGCGTTTGCGCACTGCTGCGAGTTCCTCATCGGAGAGGATACGGTGGTAGGGGAGATAGCCGTTTTCCCAGAAGAATTCTTTTTGTTCGTCTGTCAGGGCCATGGAGAGAACTCCTTTTTCGAGTTTTCGGGAAATCGTTGTCGCTGGCGGGCGAGCGACTGGCTTCAGTTGTTTAACATAGAGAGTATACCGAACAGTTAAAAATGCTGTCAATCAGATTTGGGCGTATACGCTGACAAACGGCCGCGGACCGGCAAGATTCAGTGAAAGATGCCCAGAGGAAGAGAAAATGATACGAATCGGCATGATTGGAGCGGACAGTACCCATACTGAGGCGTGGACTCAGCTGGTAAACCCAGCCGACAGCCCATTGTACGGGCGGGCGCAGGTCGTCAAGCTGTGGGGGGAGGATGCGGAGCAGGCGCGGGCAAAGGCGCAGGAGTGGCAGATTCCGGAGGTTGTCGGCACGCCGGCAGAGGCTTTGGAGGATGTGGATCTGGCGATGGTGGTTAATCGCTACGGCGAGGATCATCCGCCGCATGCCCGGCTTGCGATTGAGGCGGGTCTTCCGACTTTTGTGGACAAGCCTTTCGCGAACGAGATGGAGGATGTTCACAGTTTGGTCCGGCTGGCCGCGGAACGGGATGTGCCGCTGATGTCGTGCTCGGCGCTGCGTTATGCGGGGGAGGTGATGGAGCTGCAGGAGAGAATGGCAGGCTTTGGCGCGTTGAATTGCGCGGTTGTGAGCGGGGCGGCGGCCGGTGACTTTCCTGATCCGCGGGCGATGCATCCGTTCTTTTACGGGATACACGCAACTGAACTGTTGCATACGCTGTTGGGGAGCGGCGCGGAGGCGGTAACGACGCGACGAACGGAGCGTTGCGATATCGGTCTTGTGCACTATGCGGACGGGCGGCAGGGGGTGGTCAACCTGCTGCACGAGACGCCCGGCTTGTATCATGGCGCGGTGTACGGCGCAGAAGGTTGGGGCGAGGCGGATATAGTAGACGGAGACAGGTTCTATACTGAGACGCTGGCGCGTGTTATTCAGATGGCGGTCAGCGGGGAACCGCCATTTCCGATTGCCTGGACGGTTGAGGTCATGGCGATCATGGCGGCGCTTGTGCGCTCGGCCGAGGAGGGCGGACGCACAGTGCAGATCGGCAGATTCGAGTAGAAGACTGCAAACGACGGCCAGCACAATAAACAGAACAGGAAAGAAAGCAACCTTTTTATGACTAATTCACCTTTGCAGATTGGAGTCGTCGGCCCGGGCCGGATGGGGAGCGTTTACGCACGGCTGGCGAGCGAACTGAGCGAGACCCACCTGGTGGCGGTGAGCGGCCGCAGTGAAGAGAGAACTGGAGAAGTTGCAGGGCAATATGGGGTTCCCGGATATCCAAATGTCGGGCACGAGGAGATGCTGGCCAGCCATCCGGAGATCGAGGCGGTGGTGGTGGCGGCGTCGGAGTGGATGCACACGGCGCCGGTACTGGCGGCGCTGGAGGCGGGCAAGCATGTGCTGGTGGAGAAGCCAATGGCGGTCTCGGCGGCGGACGCTCAGAAGTTTGTCGAGACGGCCGACCGGATCGGCGTGCAGCTGATGGTGTGTCAAAGTTTGCGCTTCGACCAACCCTACGCGGCGATGCGCGCGGCGGTGGCGGCGGGTGAGATCGGGGAGGTGATGCACCTGTACTCGCGGCGCAACACGATCCAGTTAGCAGCGGAGCGGGTGTTGGGCAAGTTTTCGTTGGCGTACTGGCTGACGCCACACGACATCGACATGATGTTGTGGACGGTAGGGCGTCCGATCACAAGCGTGAAGGCGTATTCGCGGGAGAAGGCGAAGGGCCGGCATGACTTTATCATCGCTGTGTTTACATTTGATAATGGCGTTGTGGGCGTGCTGGAGACTTCCTGGAGTACGCCGGCTTTCAGCGGACGTTCGCAGGCCGAGCATTTCAGCATACACGGCAAGAAGGGCGCGGCTGAGGTGTTGGGCCATGAGAATGCGGTTGCTGTCTACCGTGTAGGCGGTGAGCCGGAGTATCCCGATATCGGCTATATGCCGGTGATGCATGGGCGGCAGGAGGGGATGTTCCGCTCTCTGTTCAGCCATTTTGTGGGCGTGGTGCAGGGGAAGTGGGAGCCGATCGTCACGGGTCGAGATGGGCTGGCAGCGATTCGCGTGGCGTCTGCTCTAGAGCGGGCGTTGGAAAGCGGCCGCGAAGAAGCCGTGGAACTGTAGCCGGTGGTTCGAATCGTGAACGGGAGTTGAGGGCAGATTTTGGTGGCAAGAACATGAAGGGCACGGGATGACGATTTACTGGGGAATATTGGGTGCGGGCAAGATTGCGGAGAGCCAGATGGCGCCGGCGATTGCGGCTGTACCGGGGCATGAACTGGTTGCGGTGTCGCGGCGGTCGTTGGATGCTGCACAGGAGTTTGCTGACAAACACGGCGCGCAGCGCGCCTACGACAGCGCGGAAGCACTTCTGGACGATGGCCAGGTGAACGCGGTTTACGTTGCCACGCCGCCTCACTTGCACGCACGGGAGACGGTAATGGCGGCGGAGGCGGGCAAGCATGTGCTGTGTGAAAAGCCGATGGCGCTGACGACTGCGGAGGCGCAGGAAATGATCGAGGCGTGCCGCGCCAACGGGGTTGTGCTGACGATCTGCCATTACCAGCGTTTCAATGCCCGCCACCAGCGCGTCAGGAGTCTTGTGGAGGGGGGCGCGATCGGGCAGGTGACCGCTGCGAGGATCAACTTTTCGCACCGGTTTCCGCCGCAGCCGGGTGTCTGGCATCACAATCCGGAGATCAGCGGCGGCGGCCCGGTGATGGATTTGGGCATCCACTGCATCGACTTGTTGCGCTATCTGTGCGGCCCTGCGGAATCGGTTACGGCGCTAATGGATACGCTGGTCGACGAATCCCCGGTGGATGATACGGCGACGCTGCTGTTGCGGTTGGCCAGCGGCGCGCAGGCGGTGATTACCAGCCACTGGACAACGGCCAACCATGCGCCGGAGCGCACGAATGGCCTGGAAATCTGGGGCACTGAAGGATCGATAGTAGCGGCCCCGATTTCGGCCAAAGATTCGGCTGGGACTTTGCGGGTGTTGACGGCGGGGGGGATACAGGACTATGCGGTCGAGCCCGGTGGCCCGCGGCCGCACGTGGCGCTGCTGGAGGCATTTGGCGAGGCCGTTGCCGGCGACGGTCCGAACCCCATTCCTGGCGAGGAGGGACTGGCTGGGCTTGCAGTGGTGGAAGCCGCCTACGAGTCGGCGCGCAATGGGCACAGTGTAACCTTGCAGGATCCCTCCGACTGAAATTTTCAACAGCGTACCAGTGCACGAATTCGAATACGCGTTCATCAGCTTTCAAGTCAAGGTAGGACAGGACTATGCGCGGTGTTTTTTTCTGGGAAGCGGCGGGGCTATCGTTGGATCGGGCCAATCCTTACGGAGGGTTGCTGGCGCGGGCGATGTGGGAGGTGGGCATCGAGCTGGAGGCGGGGCATCCTGAGACGCTGACGAAGGCGTGGCTGCATGAGAATCAGGGCAAGATCAAGGTACTGCATCTCAACTGGCCCAACTACATGTACAGCGGGGAGGCGTTGGAGGCGCAGCTGGGGCTTTTGACCGAGCTTATTGACAACCTGGCCCTGGCACGACTGCTTGGGTACAGGATCGTGTGGACGGTTCACAATCTTTATCCACATGAGAGCAACAGCCGCGATTTGGACCATCTGGCGCAGACGGCGATCACGCATTTGGCGAATGCGGTGATCGTGCATTGCGAGCATGCGCGGGAGCTTGTGCGAAAGCATTTTCATCGCACTGAGGGTGTTTACGTCATCAACCATGGCAATTTTATGTACCCGTATCCCAACGAGGTCGGTCGCGACGAGGCCCGGCGGCGGATGGGGCTGAACGATGACCATTTTGTCTTTTACTATTTCGGTAACGTGCGCCGGTATAAGGGGATTGAGCGATTGATTGAGGTGTTTCAGTCGCTGCCTGGGGAGCATTTGCGGCTGCTGTTGGGCGCCAAGTTCTTCACGGAGTACGGCCAGGAACTGGTGGCGTCGGTACCGCCGGACGATCCGCGGGTGATGTTGCGCTCGTCACGCCATTTTGCCAACGATGAGTTTCAGTATCTGTTCAATGCGGGCGATGTTGGCGTCTTTCCGTTCCTGGAGGTTCTGACTTCGGGTTCGGTGATCACGGCGTTTTCCTTCGGCATGCCGGTGATCGCCCCGGGCGTCGGATGTCTGACCGAGCTGGTCCCTCCAGAGGCTGGCATTGTGTACAATGGGGAGGACGAGGAGGGGTTACGGCGATCGATGGTGGAGATTCAGGAGAGGGAGATGGGTCCGATGCGGGAGGCGGCGTGGGCGCGGGCGCATTCGCTGGACTGGGGAGAGATCGCGGTGCAGACCCGTCAGGTATACGAGTCGGGATAGGGTACTGGCTAATTCAGCAAGGCGCAGTTCCTTGGAATGAAGCTGGATATTACAGACATTGCAGGAGATTTCTGTGAGGATTACAGAAGTCAAGGCCCTCGAAATCGAACAAGAGTCTTTGAATCCCGGACGGAGACGCAGGGGGGAGGAGAGCACGCCGAGGCCTTCCTATGTGTGGGATGGGTTGGAGCCGTCAAGCCCGATGGGGCGCTATCCGAAGTACAAGGAGCGGAGATCGTCGTGGTCGGCCAAGTGGAAGGGCACGGTGTGCGTTGTTACGGCGGAGGACGGGAGCTTTGGGCTGGGCGTCACGGGATTTGGCGGGCCTGTAAGCAGGATTATCAACGATCATTTTGCGCCGCACGTTGCGGGCGAAAACTGCATGGCGACGGAGAAGCTGTTCGACATGATGTCGCGTTTGGCTACGCCGTACGGCAGCCAGGGGCTGGCCAGCTATGCGATCAGCGCGGTTGATTTGGCGTTGTGGGACTTGAAAGGGAAGGTGCTCGGGCGGCCGGTCTATGAACTGCTGGGCGGCCCGCAGAAGGAGAGGATTTTCTGTTACGCCACCGGTTTCGAGGCGGCGTGGTATATGGAGTTGGGGTTTCAGGCGATGAAACTGCCGTTTCCGTACGGGCCGGCCGACGGCGAGGAGGGTCTGCGGAAGGCTGAGGAGCTGGTGGCTGGTGTCCGTGAGTTGATCGGCCCTGACGTTGCGTTGATGCTGGACTGCTGGATGGCGCTGGACGTGGATTACACGGTGCGGCTGGCGGAAGTGTTGCGGCCCTATCGCCTCAGATGGATTGAGGACTTCCTGCTGCCGGATGACACGGAGGGGTTTGCGCAGGTACGGCAGCGGTTGCCGTGGCAGACGCTGGCGACGGGGGAGCATTGGTATTTGCTCCAGAATTTTGCGCGGGCGGCCAACGAACGTCCGGTGGACATTTGGCAGCCGGACCCGCTGTGGGTGGGCGGCATATCGGCTTGCACGCGCATCTGTCATATCGCGGAGGGAGCTGGGATTGAGGTAATCCCGCATGGGGGCATGAACTCTCCTTATGGGCAGCATCTTGCGTTTGCGATGCCGGCGATTACATGGGGAGAGCGATCCGGGGGCGTCTCTCCGCCTGGCGTGCCGCTTGCGGAGATGGTTAAGCTGCCCGGGACGGCGGTTATCGAGGACGGTTATCTGGTTCCCAGCGACGCGCCGGGGTTTGGAATCGAGGTGGACAGGGCTCTGCTCCAAAGTCTCTGAGATGGTCCAAGCAGTTCGAGACCGGACTTGAAAGTATTCGGATAGCATGATACTGTTTATGATTGGGTGACAACACTGTTTGCGAATTGACAGGAACAGTTACAGGGTCGCCACAGTCGACAAACTCCCCAACAGTTACTCTGCCAGGCTCAAAAATGGATCAAGAAAACTATCACATACAGGTTAGCGGCTTGTGGAAGGTGTTCGGCAACGGGGCGGAGCGTGCGCTGCAGCCGGAACACGCATCCAAGAGCCGCGATGATATTCAAGAGGAACTGGACCTTGTAATCGGGCTGCGGGATCTCTCCTTCAGTGTATTGAGAGGGCAGACTTTCGTGGTGATGGGGCTTTCGGGCAGCGGCAAGTCGACCCTGGCACGCTGTCTGATCAGACTGATCGAGGCTACACAGGGACAGATCCAGTTCGATGGCGAAGATATCCTCAGCTACTCGCAGGAGGAATTGAGGCAGTTTCGACGCGACAAGATAGCGATGGTTTTTCAGCATTACGCTCTCCTTCCCCACCGCTGCGTGCTGGACAACGTGGCATACGGCCTTGAAGTACAGGGCCTGGACAAGGATGGCCGCTACAAGTTGGCGTCAGAAGCCATCGAAACTGTGGGACTTAAGGGTTGGGAATATTACTACCCGAGCGAGATGAGTGGGGGCATGCAGCAGCGAATAGGGCTTGCGAGAGCGTTAGCGGTCGACCCGGAAGTGCTAATCATGGATGAGCCGTTCAGCGGGCTGGACCCACTAATTCGCAGGGAGATGCAGGACGAACTGGTCATGCTGCAGGCGGAGTTGCAGAAAACGATAATATTCATCACACATGACCTGGATGAGGCGCTCAAGTTGGGCGATCGCATTGCAATCATGCGCGACGGCGTTATCGTCCAGGAAGGCACGCCAGAGGAGATCGTGACGCGGCCGGCCAACGATTATGTTTCGGCGTTCGTGCAGGATGTGTCGCGTGCCAAGGTGATCCGGGCGGGTTCGATCATGCAGGAGCCTGCCGTCGTTATTCACGAAGGGCAGGATACGGACGCCGCGTTGGCCGCCATGCAGAACAAGGACGCCGAAGCGGCCTATGTCGTGGGGGACGGTCATATTCTCAAGGGGATTCTTACGCAGGACGAGGTCGCCAATCTGGCAAGCCGAAATGTTGAACTTCTGAAGGTGGCGCAGGACGACCTTCTGGCGACCACCAGCCCGGCAACTTTCATTGATGAGATTATCCCCCTGGCGGCGCAAACGGAGCGCTATATCGCGGTCGTGGACGATGATGGGCGCTTGTTGGGCGAAATCCACCGACGAGCCTTGCTGGCTGGAATGGTCGAATAGCTTCCAGCAGTTCATTCTCAGTCATTACGCACTGGCTAATCTGACTGGGAATTCGGCAATCAGGTTCGAAATAGCGGGTAGGCAGTTGAATGAGGAGGCGTTGAAATGGCCCAGGTCGATAGCCCGGCGTCGGGCACAGAGCAACCTGCCAGGCCGCCAGCAGGTATGGATGCAATCAGAATCGAGGATTCGGATCCTTCTCTCTCGCAACGCGGGGCGGGCAGAAAAGAGGTGCCGCCCGACGTCTCTCAATCGCCGGGCAGCAAGGCGGCCACACTTCCCAGCACCTTCTGGCTGGTGGGATTGGCGCTAGTTATCGCCGTATTGCTGGCATCTTTCGGATTCTGGGGAGCGGAAATGGAGTTCCCCACTACCGTTTCGCGGACCGAAGTAGAAACGGATAACGGCGGCACTCTAGTCCTGGAGAGAACGGTACGAGAAGCTATCGGCGGCGCGATCGACGACGCGGTCGACTGGGTGACGCTAAAGGGCAGTTGGCTGTTTGACGGGATGAGCAGCGCGGTTGCCCATGCGTTAGTTACGATCGAAGACATATTGAAATGGGTTCCCTGGCCGGCAGTTGTGGTGGCGGTGGCATTTCTCTCCTTTGCGGTAGGACGTTGGAGGCTAATGGGATTCACCATATTCGCCCTGCTGTTCGTCGGCTTCATGGATCTGTGGGAAAACACGATTGACACGATCGCGCTGATGGTGGTGGCGGTGGTGATTGCGGTAACAGTTGGTCTGCCCCTGGGTGTACTGGCGGCGCGCAACAGTATGGCGAACAATCTGATGCGCCCCATATTGGACGGGATGCAAACGATGCCCAGCTTCGTGTATCTGCTGCCGGGCATTCTATTCTTCGGACTGGGGAAGCCTGCCGGCATCTTCGCCACGATCATCTACGCGGTTCCGCCGGTCATTCGCTTGACCAATCTAGGGATCCGGCAGGTCTCGACGGAAGCGGTCGAGGCGGCGCATGCGTTCGGAACGACACCGTACCAGCTGCTGACCAAGGTGCAGATCCCGATGGCGCTGCCGACGATCATGGCCGGCATCAACCAGACGACAATGATGGCATTGGCGATGGTGACGATCGCAAGCATGGTGGCAGCGGGCGGGCTTGGCGACAACGTGCTACGCGCGTTGCAGAAGAACCAGCCTGGCAACGGCGCCATCGCGGGGTTGGCTATCGTGTTTCTGGCCATCGTAATCGACCGCTTGACACAGTCGGTGGCACAGGAACAGGAGGACAGGCGCAGTGTGGGGTAAGTGAATTGCATGATATGACCCCCATCGGCCGAGCCGCTGTAGCTACTTCGAGTGGCGGGAACAGGTGTCCAAAGCGGTACGGCCCTTCTCCTGCAATTTCTCAAGACTAACACACTGTGTGCAAATAGTGGTTCGTCTGCAGGCGAGCCAAATACAGAAAGCCCGTTTAGCAAAACTTCAGGTTTTCCCCACTACTGCCACCGTCGGCTCATGCAGGCCTTCGACAGTCCACTCAATGAGAATGAAATCGAATATGCCCACCCAGTGCAGGGTACTCATACTGCTACTCGCCGTCATTGCCATCTGCGGCTGTGTGGCGGCAGAGCAGAGCGTCTCTGACGAGACGGTTGCTCCTTCAAGCTCGATCGAGACAATTGTCTTCAGCGACCTGAACTGGTCAAGCGCGCAGATTCAGAACCGTATCGCCCAGTACATTGTCGAAAAAGGGTACGGTTATCCTACCGATGTTGTCTTCGGTGCAACTCTGCCCTTGTTGCAAGGGCTGCGCCGGGGAGATGTCCATGTAAACCTGGAAATCTGGCTGCCCAACATAGTTGAGGCGTGGTATGAAGCGTTGGAAAACGGTGAGGTTGTCGAGATCGGCACGAGCCTGGGACGTGACTGGCAGTCTGCGTTCGTGATCCCTGCCTACCTGCAGGAGCAGTACCCTGAACTGGACAGCGTCGAGGACTTGAAGGAAGAACGGTTTAAGGCGTTGTTTGCGACTCCTGAAACGGGCGGCAAGGCGCGCCTGGTCTCGTGCGTAATCGGATGGGCGTGTGAGGAAGTCAACGCCATCCAGGTCGAAGGTTATGGCCTGGAGGACCATGTACATATCATGACTCCGGGCGACGGCGCTGCGCTTAACGCTGATCTCTACGGCGCTTACGAGAAGGGGGAACCGTGGCTTGGATATCAGTGGGGTACTAATGATCCAGCCCTGCTTTTGGATCTAGTCCAGCTGGAGGAGCCGGCGTACAGTGAAGAGTGCTGGTCCACGACCAAGGCCTGTGCTTACGAAGACTCTACGATCGTGATCGCGGTCCATCCAGACCTTTTGGAGGCGGCACCTGACGTGGTAGAGATGCTGCGGGCTTGGGGCTTTCGCATCGACATTTATCGGGAAGTCGCGGCATGGCAAAACGAAAACAGCGATGCAAGCACAAATGATGCGGCGCTGTGGTGGCTGAACGGCAATGCCGACATTTGGCGCGGCTGGGTCACTGAGGAGGCGGCTGACGCTATCGAGGCTGCTCTCGCAGCAAATGAGATCCCCGACGGCTGGCCCATTGAGTAGACGGACGTACCATATCGCCTGCCTGCATATGTCATTCCAGGTAAAACGATCACGCAGTTGCATGTAGCTGGCTGTTGCCTGGGTCGGCCAGGTGACAGGAAGGGCCGGCCCTTTGTACCTGATCTGCAACAGGGCCAGGATGGCCACGCAAAATCATATGAACATTCGGACTGGGACAAAACCCGTACAGGGTCTTGGAGGCTTCAACTTGACCTTCAGTCCAAAGCCTGATAACATAGGGTCGCGGAAAAGAGAGTCCGCCTCATTCGCGACAGCCGAGCTGTCAAGAAACCTACAAGGTTATCTTCGGCAATACTGTAAGACCTGAAGTCACGGCATGTCATCTGCTTAGCGTTGCTTGAGTGAGCCCAAACTCAGGGAGAGGCTAACGGGGCGAAACTTCAGCCAAATTGAAGGGCGAAAGGCAGCGGTGGTTATGACAACTCGCTTTATGTCAGGGAACAGTACCTGATCTCATCGCCATTCGCGGCCAACATTGGACTGGAGGAGAGAGCGTGCCAAGTCAGACTTCTGGTTTGATTGCACGCCTTGTTTGACTGCTTGCCCCAGATGCCGGCCTTTCTTCAAACATTCACCCCAAGGAGAGAAGCATGCGCGTCCAACACCGTTTACTAATATTGTCTCTGATTGTCATTTTTGTCGCCGGGGCATGTGCGCCGGTTGAACAGAGCGCGCCAAGCGAGGAAGCGGCTGCTCCGGCAGAGATGGCGGCCTCAATGGACACGATCATTTTCAGCGATTTGAACTGGAGCAGTGCCCAGATTCAGAACCGAGTGGCCCAATACATCGTCGAAAAAGGCTACGGCTACGGTACCGATGTCGTATTTGGCGCAACGTTGCCCCTGTTTCAGGGACTGCGCAATGGTGACACCCATGTTACTCTGGAAATCTGGCTACCCAACCAGATAGAGGCGTGGACTGAAGCGCTGGGCAATGGGGAGGTAGTTGAAATTGGCGCTAGCCTGGGCAAGGACTGGCAGTCGGCTTTCGTCATTCCCAAGTATCTGCAGGAGCAGTATCCAGAGTTGGACAGCGTCGAAGACCTGAAGGACGAACAGTTCAAGGAGCTCTTTGCGACCGCCGAATCAGGGGGGAAAGTGCGTCTTGTTTCCTGTGTAATCGGCTGGGCTTGCGAAGAGGTTAATGCGGCTCAGGTTATCGGCTACGAGTTGGAGGATCATGTACATATTGTGAATCCCGGCGATGGCGCGGCGGCGAATGCCGACCTGTACGGCGCCTACGAGAAAGGGGAACCCTGGGTAGGCTACCAGTGGGGCACGAATGATCCAGCTCTTATTCTGGACCTGGTGCGGCTCGAAGAACCGGCCTATAGCGACGAATGCTGGTCGGCGAACAAAGCTTGCGCATACCAGGACGCTGATATCTTGATTGCCGTCCATCCTGATCTTGTGGACGGGGCGCCCGACGTTATCGAAATGCTGACGGCTTGGGACTTCAATATTGAGGTCTACAAAGAGGTGGCTCGCTGGCTGAATGACAACAGTGACGCCTCCAGCAATGACGCCGCTCTGTGGTGGCTGAACAGCAAGTCTGACATTTGGAGCGGATGGGTTACTGAGGATGCTGCGGCGGCGATTCAGGAAGCGCTGGCAGCCAATGAGATTCCGGATGGCTGGCCCACTGAGTAACCAGGGCTACGCTTCACGGCACAGTCGAGAGTAACGACGATTACGGGCGGTCCCTTTAACGGGGCCGCCTTTATTTTTTATGTTGAATTTAGGCTATAATGGCCGAACCCGCTGCGGTATCTTCCCGCGACAGGGGACACTCAAATCCAGGCAGAAGGAGGGATGGTTAGACATGCGAGAGAACAGAGCTAAACACAAACTGGAACGGGGCGAGGTGGTTGTGTGCCTGTCCGGGAACAACTCGACCGACATGATCGACCAACTAGGGCCACTGGGGTTCGACGCGATCTGGCTTGAAGGGGAGCACGGCCCGGTGGATTACGGCGACATCCCCGACCTGACGCGGGCTTGCGACCTGTGGGGCATGACATCGGTTGTGCGGGTTAATCAGAACAATGAAGGGATTATTTACCGCACGTTCGACTTGGGCGCGCAAGGGCTGGTGGTCCCGCATGTCAACACTGCTGAAGAGGCCCAGGCGGTGGTCAACGCGGCCAAGTTCCATCCTGCAGGTAGGCGGGGCATGTACACGAGCCGCCAGGGATACGGCGTCCCCGACTATGTACACCGGGCCAATGATGAGACGCTGGTTATTGTTCTGATCGAGGATATCATTGCGATCAATAATCTGGCGGAGATTCTCACTGTTGATCATATTGACGTTTTCTTCGTTGCGCCGAGCGACCTGGCGCAGACGATGGGGCATTTGGGGGACATAGAGCACCCCGATGTTGTGGCGACGATAGAAGGGGCGTTTGCGCAGATTATCGCGGCGGGCAGGACGGCAGGCGGACTTGCCAGCGATGCGAACGCGGCGCACTACGTCAATCTGGGCGTTCGTTTTCTGTTGACGGGTTGGGCGGCCTGGGTCGCGTCAGGCGGGCAGGCTTTCAAGGCGAAGGTAGAGGGGGCTGCGGGGTCGTGAGTGGATTCGCGCGGTGATAACATTTGACACTGCGACGGCTTCGCTTTAGAGAGAGGATTGGAGAGGAAGATGCATCTTTCTCTCCTCTTCATTTTAGTCGACGGCGAACGAGGAAACCTACGACGAGTCCTAAGTTTGCTCCTTCGTAATTACTAGAGACAGGAAGGCGGACATCAGCTCTCTATTTATTTCGACACCCTCATATCTTCTTCTGATCAGTTCCATTCCTTCCAGTACATTGACGTCTCGACGAATCGTCCGATCGGTCTTGCCAGCGTAGGCTTCTGCAATTCTAGGAGAAAGATAACGTAGTTTTACGATTGGTACAGGCTCTGTTTCCTCGGAAAGATCGACCACGAGTTGTCGCCTGCGCAGATCTGTGGGGGTTACCTTTTGGCGGAACGAATTGTGAACATGGTTCATCCAAAAAACGTGGAATTGCTGTGCCCGTATCGTCTGAAGCTGTTCATCCAGACCATCTTTCAGGCCTTGCAGGGCATACCGAATGAATGGGAAGACATCGCCACCCGACTTGCTCGCCAGATCGAGTTGCCGGTAGTATTCCGTCCGTGTCAGATTGTAGTGGTTACTAAGGAGATGGGCTGCCGCCGTCGGCACCCTGCTCAACAGCAGCATTTGAAACTCTACTAAGCGCGCTGTTCGCCCATTGCCATCGCCAAACGGATGAATCCACGCCAAATAAAGGTGTGCAAGGATTGCCTTCAGAACTCCTGATGCAATTCTAAGTTCTTCGTTCGGTAGGAAACTATCGACATTTAGCCAGCTACATAACTTATTCAAAAGATACTTACAATCCTGTGGCGGCGCCCCACGGTACCGCCCTACGCCGACATCATGCTCTCGAATAAGTCCGGGAGAAACATCTTCCTTTAGCGGCAAGTCTTGTAAGACCAGGGCATTTAGATGAGTAATCCTGTCAACGTTCAATTCTGCCAGCTCACCGGACACTATGCCTTCTGGGATATTGTTGCAAGCGTCAACGATGTTTCTTATTTCTTTCCCAAGATATTCTTTGGAAGGGGGTAGTTCGAGTTCACCCTTTATCAACTCCAGAGCTTCTTTTTCCGATAGTGTATTTCCTTCAATGGCAGTCGTTGCCAGCGCTCCCTTGGCTAAAAAGACCTGATGCAAATACTCTTCAACGTCAGGCAGGAGGGGAATTCCAGCAACCTGTTCGCATTTTGCCTGCACTTCTCCGAGCTGAAACCATAGCGTATAATCGAACCTGCGCAGGTCCAACTGGAAATTTATCCAGGGATGAGTCTCTTGATATGTTCTTTTTTCAGTCATACGGATCTGTCCAGCCTTAAGCCGCTCCCAAATCGATCGGACAGGAAAAGTTCTGAGAACGACATCAGAGAAAACGTTGACCTGAAGAGATTCTAAATCGTTCAAACACTAATTCAAAGTGAGACGCATGGCAATCTCTTCGGTCTAACATTCTGAGCCTTATGAAACTGATCAGCGGTAATACTAGCTGTTACACACAAATCGAAGTTTCGACTTGGCGGGTAAGCCTTTCTTATGCGCTCGCTGACTTCAAGTACAGGTTAAGATATGACGAACAAAACACTTATTTCAGACGAACAGTGGTCGCCGATTCGGCATAAGGCAGGGTTGCCGCAGTTCGCGGCAGCGGTTGGGCTGTTACGTCATGAGGTAGACGATTTCATTGCCCGTCCGGTCGGCGTGCAGGCGTTGCCGGGCGGCTATTATCACGACTATTTCTGCCCGCAGCATGCGGTTCAGCTGATTTTTGAGCCTGACTCGCCCACCCTACATCGCTGCCCCGTGGACGGGGCGACGTTCAGTGGGGAGCCGTTTGATTCGGCTTGGCGCTGGTCGGTCAACAACAGGCTGGCGGAGTCGGCGTTGCGGCTGGCTGTGCTGTGGAAGCTGGAGGGCGAGGAGCGAAACCGGCAGCGAGTGCAGAAGATCCTGTTAGGCTATGCTGACGCGTACGATGGGTACAAGGCCTATGGCGGTTGGCGGCCGCAGAACCATGGCGTTGCGCAGTTCAGTACGTTGGACGAGGCGGTGTGGTCGATTCCACTGGCGTGGTCTTTCGACCTGATCCGGTCTACGCTCAGCGATGGGCAGCAGAATGAGATCGTTGACAAACTGCTGCTGCCGGCAGCGGAGTTTCTGATGGAGCGGCATTTCGGGGGGATCCACAACTTTGCCTGCTGGCACAATGCGGCTATCGGGACCATCGGGGCTGTGACCGGACGTGAGACGCTGCTGGACTTCGCGATTGACGGGCAGTACGGCTTTCATACGCAGGCGCGGGAGGGGATCCTGGCGGACGGGCTGTGGTTTGAGGGCTCGTTCAGCTATCACTTTTACACGGTGGCTGCGCTGCTGTTGCTGGCGAAGGCGACGGCTAATCTGCCGAAGTGGGATTTAAGGGAGCATCCGTCACTGGCGGCGGTTCTGCGGGCGCCGGTTCTGTGCGCCTACCCTGAAGGCAGCTTACCGGCGACGAATGACTGCTGGTACTTTACAAGCCTGAACGACGACTGCTGCCACGGCGTGCCCAAGGCGCCAGCTTTCTACGAGATTGGAAACGCGTGGTTCGACGAGCCGCTCTTCGGCCAGGTGCTGGGGCGAGCGTATCGACACGGGCCGCGGGAGAGCCTTGACGCGCTTCTGTACGGGGCTATGGAACTGGAATCGGGATCGGAAGCGGGTCTCGCGCTGCCCAGTGTGCAGATGCCGGCCTCGGGTTATACGATTTTGCGTACGCAGCCGGAAGGGGAGGCAGTGCGTTCGGAAGCGACCGAACAGTATGTTTTCCTCAAGTACGGGGTTCATGGCGGAGGCCACGGGCACCCGGACAAGCTGGGGCTGACAGTGTATGCCTGCGGCGAACGGCAGTCGCCGGACCTGGGGACCCCTGGGTATGGGATCGACCTGTTTCAGGGCTGGTACCGCCAAACGGTCAGTCATAATACGGTTGTGCTGGATGGCAAGTCGCAGCCGGCGGGCGCGGGTCGGAGCATTGCTTTTCGGGCTGACGGGCCGTTTCAGATCGCTGACGCAGCGGTGAGGTGGGGAGACGGGGCTGTCACCGGAATCGACGTGCCCTCTTACGGTGTCGACAGCGAGGCGCCAGAAGTCTACGATGGGACCGGTATGCGCCGGGCGGTCCTAGCGCGCGGCGACTATTTTGTGGACATTTTCCTGGTAGACGCGGGGAGAGAGCGCCGAATTGACTGGATCTTTCGCAATCGCGGCGTGTTGGCGCCGCTTGGGGATGGTATTCCGATTGTGCCTGCCGTACTTGAGGGGGACGGATACGAGTACATTGATGATCTCAGCACCCGACCGGCGTACGGAAACATCGCTTTGAACTGGCAGTTTGGGGAAACGGGTGTGAAACTGTTCATGGCCGAAATGGACGAGACGACTCTTTTTGCGGGGCCGGCGCCAGGAAACCCAGCGGAGGATACGCAGGACCTGATGATCCGCCAGCGAACTGCGTCGCGTACGGCCTTTATCAGCGTATGTCATCCCTACCGGGATACGCCACGCATTGGCTCGGTCACGTGGCATGGCAGCGATCTGATAGGAGCGGGCTGGGCGGCGTGTACGGTGGAAGGGTCGGATAAGAAGGATTTGTGGATTGTCCGTTCGCAGTCGGATGTGGAAGTCCCCACCTGGCTGGGCGACCTGCCGGCCAGCAGCCGCTTCGAATACGCTCTGGAGGAATGAGGCATGAGTGACAGTGTGAGCAAGCTGGCCCTGCAAGGCGGCAGGCCGGTGCGGGAGGCGCCTTTGCCGGCGCGCGGGCACATTGGGAGCGAGGAGAAGGAGGCGATCAGCGCGTACGTGGACAAGGTACTTGCCACGGGGACGCTCGGCGCGTACCAGGGCGAGGAGGAGGAGGCGTATTGCGCGGCGTTTGCGGAGCAGTTGGGGGGCGGTTACGCGGACGCGGTCAGCTCCGGTTCGGCGGCGATTTACGTGGCGCTGCTGGCGCTGGAGCTGGAGGCATTCAGCGAGGTCATCATCGGGCCCTTTACGGACCCGGGGGGGATGATGCCGATCCCGATGCAGAGCATGATTCCGATGATCGCGGACTCGGCGCCGGACAGCTACAACACAGGACCGGAGCAGGTTGAGGAGCTGATTTCGCCGCGGACGAGCGCGATTATCGTACCGCATATCGCGGGCGAACCGGCCGATATTGGCGGGATCATGGAGTTGGCGGGGCGGCATGGCATTCCGGTGATTGAGGACTGTGCGCAGGCGCACGGAGCGAGGTACAAGGGGCAGCTGGCCGGGAGCTTCGGCGACTTGTCGGCCTTTTCGACGATGTCGGGAAAGCACCATAGTTCGGGGGGCCAGGGCGGGATGGTCTTCACGCGAGACGAGGCGCTTTACCAGTCGGTGCGACGGATGGCCGACCGGGGCAAGCCCCATTTTCTGCCTGAGGGCGCGACGAACATGCAGGCGACGCTGAACTTCAACCAGACGGACCTGGCGGCGGCGGTGGGGCTGGTGCAGTTGCGTAAACTGCCGGGGATGGTTGAGCGCAGGCGGGCAATCGTTGGCCAGTTGATCGAAGGCACGGCTGATCTGGAAATGATCGCGATGCGGCAGACGGGGCCGGAGATCGAATCCAGCTATTGGTTTCTGCAGGTGGCATTTTACCCGGAGCGGGCGGCGTGTGACAAGGAGACTTTCTGCGAGAGTCTGCGGGCGGAAGGTCTGCCGGTGACGGACGACTATCGGTACGGGATGCCACACCGCCAGTCGTGGTATACGGAGCGGCGGGTCTTTGGCAGCAGCGGCTACCCTTGGGCCAGCCCTTTATACGAGGGCGATCCGAATCGCGATTTTACTTGCCCCAACGCACAGGCAATGCTGAAGAGTCACTTCACGTTTTCCTTGCACGAGAACTGGGGTACGCGGGAGATTGACGACGTGATTGCCATTTTCCAGAAGGTGACATCTGCCTATCGGGCCGGCTGAAAAGGCTGGAGTCGGGGCAACCCCTACTCATTTCCCCACGGGAACGAATTAATACGCAACTTGCGATCGGCGGCGGGCAGGTCGATGCGGGCGCCTTGGCGCGCATGCGACAGGTGAACGGCGAAGCCGATTTCGGTGGCGCGGCGGGCTTCTTCGACATCGCAGGCGGTCCTGCCGCCGCTGGCGACGGCGTCGACCAGATCGCGCACGATAGCGGCGCCGGCGGGGAAATCGCCGACCGGTTGGGGGATATCCAACGGTAAAGGCGGCGCGCCGGCATCTTGCCATTGCCACGCCTGCAGCCCATCATCCACAATTGACAGACGTCCCTGGCTGCCGATTACGTCGAAGGCCGGCCGCTGGCTGCCGCCGGGCGTGAAATAGAGTTGGACATCTCCGGCCAGCCCCACCATAAGGCGGCCCGGCGGGTCCAGATGGCGGCGGGAATCGGGGGCTTCGCCGGGGAGATCGTCGACATTTCCGCTTACCCATTGCGGTTCGAGATCGCCTACGAGCTGGAGAGCGGCGTCATACCAGTGACAGCCGTGGTTGATCAGGTTGGGGATGCCGTAGATGATCAACGACTGCAGCTGGCCGACGATACCATCGCGCAGCAGCTCGGCCAGACGGTGGTAGGAGATGAGCCAGCGGCGGTCCAGCCCGAGGGCAAGCGGGACGCCGGCGGTGCGGCAGGCGTCCAGGAGCCGGTCGGCTTCGCTAAGGCTGGTAACGAGTGGTTTGTCACAGAGGATTCCGCGCACACCGGCAGCGACGGCCTGCTCGATCTGGTCGGCGTGCATCTTTTGACTGGTTGCCACGCAGAGAAGATCCGGTTTTTCCTGCTGCAGCATGCGGCCAAAGTCATCGTAAGCGGCGACCTTGTCTCCCCAACAGTCTTGAAATGCCTGGCGCGTGTCGGCGCCGAGGTCGAAGACTGCGACGATTTCGGTATCGGGCACAGCAGCGAACGCGGATGCAAAGTTGTGATTGGCCGGTTTGCGGTCAAGCATACGATGACAGCCGGCGATAGCGACGCGGCAGGTCTGGCCCATGGTCAATTCTCCTTTAGGGGCAACTGCACTGAAGGGGAGGGTGGTGAGCTTCTTTAGTTCAACTGGCTTTGACTGGTGTGATTGGCGATACTGCCATCCTGCAACTCGTATATTTCGGTGGCAAAGTCGTCGCTGGCCGGGTCATGGCTGGCCATCAGTACGGTTATGCCCTCTTCCTCCACTAATCGGGCGAACAGCTGAAGAATCTGACGGCCGGTTTCGCTGTCGAGATCACTTGTTGGTTCGTCGGCGATCAGCATGGAGGGCGCGGGCGATTGAAAGGCGCTGCTGTTGACCGCCTGACATCTCGAAGGGCCGGTGGTCAGCCCAGCGGCCAAGGCCGACAAGCGAGAGGCAGTAAGCGGCCCTGCGGCGCCGTTCCGCGGCTGGAAGACCGAGGATACGTAGGGTCATCTCGACATTTTCCTGGGCCGACAGGGTGGGAATAAGGGAGAAGGCCTGGAAGACGAAGCCGATGTAGAGTTGCCGGAGCTGGGCGCATTCATCGGCGGTCAGAAGGTCGATGTCCTGGCCAAAGAGGGAGACGCGGCCGGCGGTTGGCGTGTCGAGGCTGCCGATCAGGTTGAGGAGAGTCGTTTTGCCGGAGCCGGAGCGGCCGCGGAAGAGGGCGAAGCAGCGCCGGGGAACGACGAGGTCGATGCCGCGCAGGGCGTGTACAGACTGGTCGCCCACGGCATAGATGCGCTGGAGATCGCTGACTTCGACAAGCGGCCCCCTGTAAAATTCAGAAATATCCAAAGAGCCGGAAGTTGTGGTATCGCTTTGCGGAAGGGGCTCTGAGGTCCCCAGTTGGGAGCGGGAAGTCTGGGCTCCTTGTTCCCATTGGAGCGTGTCACCGTTGCTGCCGGCGGCACCGGGCGCGTCTTCGCCATTATCGGAAGAGGATGCGATATCGCTGGACCAGGGATTGGCGGCCTGCTGCGATGATGGTATGACGTCATCCTTGCGGGGAGAGGAACGCCAGATGCGCCGCCACCAGGGGACGCCGCGATGCGGCGTGGGGTCCTGGTCCAATGCGGAAGGGTCGTATTCCGATCCTGCGCCACCGGCAGGCGAAAGGGCGGAATCGGCTGGCAAAACGAACTGTTCCTGGGCTTGCCGGACGAGGATGCCGTCTTCGACGAGCTGTACGACCGCTCGGCGGCCGATGCCGCGCTGTTCCAGGTATTCGTGCGGCATCTGCAGGCGGCCGACTGAATCGAGGACGACGCGCTCTTCCAGTTGAAGATCGACGTTATCGTCTGCGGCGACCGGTTCGTCGGCGGTGGGCGCGCTGCTGCTCTCGCTGTGTTCTACTTCCTCAAGCAACTGCTCCACCGGCATCCCACTGCCCGCCTGACGTACCATTTCTGTGCTGATTTTTCCATCCCTGATGCCGATTACGCGGTCGACAACACGGGCGATATCGCGATCGTGGCTGACGATTATGCTGGTGAGGTTATAGCGTCGATTCAGTTGGCGGAGGAGCTGCCAGATCTGCTGGGCGGTGACCGAATCCACCTCTCCGGTGGGTTCATCGGCCAACAGGATTTGAGGCTGATTGGCGAGGGCGACAGCGATGGCGACCCTTTGCTGCTGGCCGCCGGAAAGCTGTGCGAGGCGATGGTGGCTGTGGCTCAGCAGCCCTACGTCGTCGAGCAGCTCGCGGGCGCGCTGCGCGGGGGGAGCGGAGCGTTCACTGGCTGCGATCATGGGCAGCTCGACGTTTTCCTGGGCGGTCAGGTAGGGGATCAGGTTGCGCGCGGACTGCTGCCAGACAAAGCCGACGTCGTGCAGCCGATAGTTCTCCAATTCTTTGTCAGGCGCCTTGAGCAGGTTACGGCCGTTGACGGAGATCTGGCCTGCTGAGGGACGGTCGAGGCCGCCGATTATGTTCAGCAGAGAGGACTTTCCGCTGCCGCTGGCGCCAATAATGGCCATCATCTCGCCGCGGCGGATCTCCAGATCAAGACCCTGGAGGGCCACCACTTCGAGCTCTTCGATCTGATAGATTTTGACCAGATTGTCGCAGACGACCAAGGGGGCGTTGTCTGCGGCGGGAATTTGGGTCATGCTGTTACTCCCTCTGCCCCATGCGCAGGACCTGGAAGAGATCGCGGCGTGTACTCCAGTAGAGGATGATCGACTGGGACCCCAAAAGGGCTGTGCCGAAAACGAATGCGAGAATACCGATCTGGACCCATGCGATGTGGCGCACAAAGGGCGGCAAAGCAAAGATGGGGTCGCCGCTGACGCGGAAAAAGGGTACAAAGAGGTAGGCGGTGGTGATGCCAATCACGACGCCCCAGAGGACGCCAAAGAGGATGACGCCAAGGTATTCGACGCCGACCATTGCGAGTACGAGCCGTGTCTTGAGGCCGACGGCGCGCATGACGCTGATCTGTTGCAAGCGGCCCTGAAGCGAGGCATAGGTATAGACCAGGAGACCGAGGCTGGCAAGCAGGGCGGAGGCGAGAAATCCGACTGACAGTATGCCGTAGAGACCGATGCGCTCAACTCTTTCCTCGTCGAGGGTAAGGAGGGCACGGGCGTCGCTGACGCGGATTGGCCAGATGCCCATTTCGAGGAGATTGTCGATAATCGTCTGGGGAACGGCGTCATCATGGGTCTTCATCCAGACCTGGTGCAGGCTCTCATCGCCTACCTGTTCGAACAGGTAGCCCAGATTGCCGACGAAGACCTCGGTATCCTCGGGATAGGCGGTAGGGAAGTAATCGTAAGTGCCAACGATGAGGAATTCGTGTTCAAAGGAGCCGTAGTTAATTGAAACGTCCAGCTTGGTGGTCTGCCCCTCAAGGAGGCGGCTGCGGCGCAGGAAATTGCGTGAGACGAGAATTCCGTTGGGGTACATTCCGAGCCGATTCATGAGTTCGCCGAGGGAGGCGTGGTTGAAGTCGGACCGATGAAAGGCGACGCTGGGGAAGTCAAACCGATCGATACCGAGAAAGACGGCGTCGATTTGCCGGGATACACTGGTCTTGGTCTTGTAGACGGCGACGCGGGTGGCTTCTTCGACGCCGGGAATTTCCAGGTAGTCGCCAACCGGCAGCAGCCATGCGCTGATCACTTCGGGGTCCGGCTCCTCACCGGGGCCCATTGGTCCCCCCATGTCCGGGGGTGGAATGCCCTGCTGGAAGCGATAGTCGGCGCCGACCTGGTAGTGGATGCGGTCTGACAGCCACTGGTCGAGGCTGAGTGCCATGGAGGCGTAAAAGGCGCCAAGGCTGAGGCAGACCATTGTCAGGAAGAGGCTGCCGGAGTAGTGCCTGCCCTGGCGATGGAGCTGGGTGAGGCCCATGTAGGCGACAAATGAGCGGAGGCGGTTGCCGAGGCGATCCATTGGCCCCATGAGCAGTGGAAAAAGATGGGTCAGCACGAGAGCTGATGTAAAGACGAAGAGAGAAGGAGTCAGGAGCAGGAGTGGATCGCGAAATGGATCACCGCTCGGTTCCCAGCCAATGATGCCGAGTGTGCCGCGCTGGCTCAGCTGTCGATAAGCGTACCAGGAGAGTGCGATAAGAGCGCCATCACCAATGAGCAGGAGGGTTGTGATGGCGGCGTGGGGACGCGAGCGGCTGCGCAGATGTTGGACGATGCCGCCGCGAGCAGCGCGTAGAGCAGGGAGGGCTCGCGCCAGCACAAGGAGCAGCAGAGCGAGCCCGATGAGACGCCAGTCGACTTCGAAAAGAGTGGCCGGGATGCCGGCGCGCGGTGTGAAGACAAGAAAACCTGATGCCAACCCCATGGCGCGGGCCATGATATAACCGGCTCCCAGGCCCACGGGGATGCCGACAACGAGCAGGAGCAGGGTTTCGAGCAGGATTAGGAAGGCGACGAAGCGGCGGCCGGCGCCGCGCGAGGCGAGGATGGCGACCTCTTCCTGTTGAAACTGGGCGGTCACGTGCGAGAGGATCCACAGAAAGAAAAGAAGCAGACCCAGGGCAGGCAGGCTGAAGCCGACCAGGAGCGCGGACAGGCTGGCTCTTCGCTGCAGATAGCGGTTCAGTGGCAGTTCTGGCGAGACATCCATCTTGGTGCCGGGGAAGCGCAGGTCGGCGCGGCTGGGCACAAAGCGCAGACCATTGGCGACGGAGTCGGCCTGATGGAGATGCATAGTTTCTTCGTCGGGGCTGAGGTACCAGACGGCGATGCCGGTTTTGCGGCTGATCTCCGGTTCGATTGAGCGGCGATAGACGCTATCGGTGACGAGCAGGAGTTTGCGCCAGGAGATGGTGGTGGCAGACCAGTAGAAGTCTGAGGGGTCGGAGGGGCTCCAGATTCCGGCAACGGTCATTGGGATTGCGTTGCCGGAGGCGCCCTCGATCATTTGGTAGGATTCGCCGACCTGGAATCCCATTTCGGTGGCTTTTTCTTCAAACACCCAGACGTGTACATTGCCGTCGCTACTCTCGGTTCCAAAGGGCAGTCCATCGACGATGTCGATGCGTTCGCCGATGTTGGTGACGACGGCGAACTGCACATTTTCGACGATTGTGTTGTCTTTCAGATCGGTGTAGGTTGGGTCGTCTTCCCGCGGCTTAATGACCATGCCGGGGCTGGCGACATAGGTGAGCGTATCGGCCACGGCGAGGCCGGTCTCTCTTTCGACGATGCGGCGAAAGTCGGTTTCGAGGCGCAGGGCATTATCCAGCGGGAGGGCGCTGGTCTTGGGCACGATATAGTAGAAGCGCATGGTGAGGGGCGGACGATGGAAGATGGCGCCGACGGAAGCCAGTTCGTCCTGGAGGAGGAGGTAGCTAACGCCTTGAGAAAAGACGGGAATACTTGCCACCATACCGATGGCGAGGACGATACTCAGCAGGGACAGCAGAGTAAGGCTGGGCCGACTGACGAGACGGCGCAGCGCAAGGCCGAGAAAGGGGAGGCGTGAAGGCATCTATCGTCCCACTATGACGTCGCCTTCTTCGAGACCCTCCAGCACTTCGACCACACCCTGGCTTTCGAGACCGGTGCGGATATCGATGCGGCGCTGGCGGTCACCGTCCTGGACGACGACAAAAGTACGGCCTCCGAAACGACGCACGGCCGCGTCGGGCAGCACGAGAGTATCGTCGCGCACGGCAGCGACGACTTGGATGGTGATAAATTCACCTGCGGCGAGCGGCGGAGACTCGCCTTCGACAGAGAGGTGGATGGAGCCTGGGTATCCGGGCGTGAAACGGTCGCCTGAGGAGATTGTCGGTAGTTTGGCGACACGAACGGGGAATGGCTCATCCTGTGCCCAACGGTGGATTGCGGTCAGTTCCTGGTCGAGGACCAGGTCGCCGACGCGAGCGCTCTGGCTGGAGACGATCAGTTCAACGGGCTGCGGTTCAACGATGACCACAAAGGGGGAGAAGGCGGGTACGTCGGCGCGGCGTTGCGGAAGTTCGAGGGGGCCGCGCATGCTGTTCAAATTGATTCCCACGGCTACGACCTGACCAGAAAATGGGGCGCGGATACGGCGTTCCTCAACCTGGCGCTCGAGGGCGGCGACGGCCAACTGGGCGCGGGCGACGGCCTGTTCGAGGGATGGGTCTACGCGACTTTCTACCTGGCTCAGGTCCAGTTGCGCCAGTTCGAGCGCGACTTCCTGGAGGCCGATCTGGTCGGTGTCGCCTGTGTTGCGCGCTTGTGCCAGGAGAAGTTCGACGCGGCGCACTTCCAGTTGGGCTCTTTTCAGGTCAAAGCTCAGTTCGTTTTCGTAGACCCAGAGCACGCTTTCGGCCCTGGAAAGATCGAGGCGGGCCTGTTCCAGCTGTTCCAGCAGGTCGGGCATAATCAGTTCGGCGAGGATTTGACCTTCTTCGGCCTGTTCGCCTTCGCTGACCAGGATTGCACCCAGTTTACCGTCCACTGCGAAGGCGAGCGATTCCCAACGCAAAGGAGCTACTTCGGCGATGAGCTGGAAGCGATCTTCGACGGTGCCGCGCATAACCATATACGTTTTCTGTTCGGACAGCACTGGTGTTGGCCAGGGCGTGGGTGTCGGCACAGCGCGTACGGGCGTGAGGCAGCCGGCGATCACGGACGCCAGAAGGGGCAACAGCAGAAGTATGCTGCGAGACATGCGGGAGCGGGCCTTGGATCCGGGTGACGATAAGGCTGGCATCTTAGTTAGGGTGGATAGTGTTTCGTGACGAGTGGACAGGTGTGTGCGCCGGGTGGGAACAAAGATCAGAGTTGATCTGCGAAGCGAATTTCATGGGACAGGCTCTCATTCCGGCGTTCAACGACTAGGTTAATGGTAAACGATTATGTTGTCAACTCATTGGAAAGACAGGGCGTGTCACGGTTGTCAGTTTTCAGGTATCTACTAAGCCATATACAGTGCCTGTCTTGACCAGCCCTTTATTCTTGACGCCATTCAGGCAATCTGATTGCCTATTCGGTTGGCGGCAGCCACGTTGGTGGAGCGTAACTGCTGGAATGAGCACACACGGTCGGTGAGGCATGTTTTTGTAGGGGGGCGTTGCGGGGGCGCGGAACGGCAGGGGAACTGCGGGGGAACTGCAGGGGTTAGGGGGCTGAGACAGCATGTGGGGGGTAGACATTGTTTGCTAGACATTGTGCTGGGGAAGAATTAACACGGTCGCTGCCAGAGGGATACGAGAGCTCTCCCCCATTTTGGGTTGCGCCCCCGACACCGCTGGCACCGTTCAGGCTTTCTCCGCAAGGTCTTTGGTTGGCGGCAGGCACACTGTTGGACAGTGGCAACGCGGCGAAGAAGGCGCACAGGTCGGTGAGGCATGTTTTTGTAGGGGGGCGTTGCGGGGGCGCAGCCCCTGCACAAGGGAGGGCCGAAGGCCCGACCGCACAACTGAAGTTTTTTGTTTTCAGTTTTTAGTTTTTAGTGGAACACCGGTGATTAGTGGTCGGTGGTTGCTGTTTAGACGCTTGCGTTCCGGGGATAGGGCAGTTTGGGGAGGCGCGAATTGGCTGTGGGTGGGTAGTTGGTTTTAGTGTTTCAAATGCCTTTCTGTGGTTGTGTTCTCTGTGGCACTGTGTTACCGTACTCTAATTGTCTTTTGCTGCCTCAGCGGCGGCATTTGGCATGATTGTTTGGAATGCGTTAGACAGACCGTGCTTGTTGGACCCTCCGGCTTTTGCCGGGGGCGCATCTGGGTCCCGCACATGTTGGTGGGGCCCGCTCCGGCCCAAAAGTAGACTGGTCAGAACGGAACGCTAGACGCCTGGCAAAGGAATTGCTAGAGGCTGGAGCACAGATGAATAGAACAGAATTACTGCGCCGAAGCGGTATGTGGATAGAGACCGCACTGGCCGGTTCATTGCCACCCCCTGTGCGCCGGTTCATGCGCATCGAGTTGTCGATGTCGCTGGCCTACGGCGTATTCTACGCCTCGATCATCCCCTTCACACCTGTCGTCATGCGCCGATTGGGCGCGAGCGTCGATATGCTGGCGCTATATTCATCTCTTGTCTACATCGGATCTGTCTTTACCTCCTTCAGCGTGGTGCTGATGCGCCGACGCCGCACCATCAACTTGATCGTCTTCTGCTGGCTGCTGGGGCGTTCGTTGTTCCTGCTCACGGCATTCATTGCGGGCGCGATACCGCTGATGGTTATCGGCATCCTGCTAATGGTGTTGGAGGAGTTTGCCGTTCCGGCCTACACACGTGTAATCCAGAAGATTTATCCGGAAACCGGGCGCGGTAAAGCGATGTCTGCTGTGCGCCTGGGGATGGTTGCGGTCATTCTTCTGGTCACGCCGCTGGCTGGTTGGGCATTGGATTATGCAGGGCATCAGGTGCTCTTTCCGATTGGCGCGCTGTTTGGCATTCTGGCGACATATTTCTTTATGCGGATTGACCTGGACGAGGGACAACTGCCGCCACGCGAGACCAAGACTTTTGCCGACCTTTGGCAAATTGTGCGCACTGATGGAAACTTTGCGGTCTATCTTTTCGGTAACACGCTGTTTGGCCTGGGCGGTTTGCTGGCATGGCCGCTTCATCCGATCGTGCAGGTGGACCGTTTGCAACTGTCCTATTCGGAAATTGGATTCCTGGGTTTGATCGAGTCGTTGACCTGGCTGCTGAGTTATCTGGTGTGGGGGCGGATGATCGACAGACGGGGAGGCCTTTCTGTTGTGCGTGCGATCACGGCTATCTCTATCGTGACGCCTCTCAGCTACATGACGGCCCAGAGCCTGTGGATGTTGATACCGTCGGCAGTTGCGCGGGGAATGGGGATGGCGGGCTTTGAATTAGGGCGAATCAACGCGGGTATACAGCTGGCGGACCCTGATCGGGTGACCGAGTATGCCGCGATCCAGTCGACCGTGGTCGGGCTGCGCGGTCTCTTGACGCCGGTGGTGATGGTGGGACTTCTGCGGCTGGGTGTGCCGCACAACGGCATCTTCCTGATCAGTGCTGTTGTCCTGGCGCTGGGATGGGTGTCGTTTGGTTGGGTGAAGGCGCCATTGCCGACGGACGAGGGCTTCGGCGAACGTCGGAAGCTGCGCTACCGCTGGCCGTTCCGGCGACGGATTACACGCTTGTGATTGGGAACGGCGGGGGATAGGGGGACTGCGGGGATAAGGGGGACTGCGGGGATTGGGGGAACTGCTGGGGATGAGGGGAACGGCAGGACCGCCCAAGAACAAGGGGAGAGAGGCTTCTGATCAGAAGCAGAACCGGAATCACTACAGAGTGGCGCAGGTGTGGAAGGTACTGATAACAAGTGGAATTTACATTAGAGATAGACTGGTGGGAAGGGGTTTCTTGCCAGACGCCAATAATTGCCTTTGGATGAGGCTGGAGCAAAGATGAAAGCAACTGAATTGTTGAACCGAACCGGTATGTGGTTAGAGACGGCTCTGGCCGGTTCGTTGTCGCCGGCTGTGCGCCGGTTCATGCATATCGAACTTTCGATGTCACTGGCCTATGGCATTTTTTATGCTTGTATCATTCCTTTCACGCAGGTTGTGCTGCGCCGATTGGGCGCTACGGTCGATATGCTGGCGCTGTATACGGCGCTTCTCTTTGTCGGCTCGGTATTTACTTCGTTCAGCATTGTGATAATGAGACGGCGGCGGACGATCAATATAATCGTTTTCTGCTGGCTGTTGGGGCGTTCGCTGTTCTTGCTGACCGCGTTCGTGACGGGCGCGGCGCAGTTGATGGCAGTAGGCATCGTCTTCTGGCTGCTGGAAGCATTTGTGATCCCGGCTTATACGCGGGTGATCCAGAAGATTTATCCTGAGAGCGGGCGAGGGAAGGTGATGTCCACGGTGCGGATGGGGCGTGTTTCGATGATTCTTCTGGTCACGCCCCTGGCCGGCTGGGCAATGGACCAGGTAGGGTACAGGGTTCTCTTTCCCATCGGCGCGCTCTTCGGCATACTGGCCACTTTTCTCTTCACGCGCCTTGACTTCGACGAGGGGGAGTTGCCGCCGCGCAAAACCAAGGCGTTTTCCGATCTGTGGCAGATCGTGCGCACGGACAGAAATTTTGCCGTCTATCTGGTCGGCTATTCGCTGTTTGGGCTGGGCGGGTTGCTGAGCTGGCCGTTGTACCCGGTGGTGCAGGTGGACCGCCTGCAACTCTCCTATTCGGATATTGGATTGCTGGGGTTGGTGGAGTCGGTTACCTGGCTGTTCAGTTATCTACTGTGGGGGCGGACGATCGACAAGCGGGGCGGCCTGTTTGTGGTGCGCGCAATTTCCGCTATATCGATTGTTACGCCCGTCACCTACATGTTTGCACAGAACATTTGGATGTTGCTGCCGTCGGCTATCGCGCGCGGCCTGGGGATGGCGGGTTTCGAGTTAGGGCGAATTAGCGCCGGGATTCAGCTGGCTGACCCGGACAGGGTGACGGAGTACGCTGCGATTCAGTCGACGATCGTTGGGCTGCGGGGTCTGGTGGCGCCGGTGGTGACGGTCGTGCTGCTACGGATGGGGGCGCCGCAAAGCGCCATATTTCTGCTCAGCGTGCTGTTCTCGTTGCTGGGGTGGTTTATGTTTGGCCGGGTGGAGGCGCCGACGCCGGGAGACGAGGGTTACAGCGAGAGGCAGAAGCTGCGGTACCAGTGGCCGTTCCGGCGGCGGATTGCGCGGGTGTAGTTGGGGTGTGTTGGGAATGTGTGCGATGTCTTGACGGTGCAAAGCAGGGCTGGTTGATTTTCGCCTATACCGGGACATGCAGGGGCAGGACTCAGTCTATCCATGAAGGGCGGCAAAGAACACCTTTTTTTGAACCAAGGAGGGCCGCGGAGGGGCGCGAAGAACGGCTACTGCAAAACCTTTTAACCACGGAGGGCCACGGAGGAACACGGAGAACTGCAACTGCAACACCTTTTGTCCACGGAGAACTGCGGGGGTTAAGGGGCTGAGACAGGATGTGGGGTGGAAGACACTTTTGGCTAGACGCCTTGCTAAAACCACATTGCTCTATACGCATTGCTGGGGAAGAATGAGCACGGTGGTCTAGTAAGGGCGGGGCGTTGCGGGGGCGCGGAACTGCAGGGGTCAGGGGTCAGGGGTCAGTGATTGGGGAGTGGTTGGCAGGGTTAG
>MPML01000032.1 GCA_002238445.1 Caldilineaceae bacterium bin5 | reverse complement strand
TGAACGAGGCCGGCAAGAGTTTTCTCTCTTTATTCATGTTTGTATTATGGGCGGTCGGGCCTTCGGCCCTCCCTTGTGTAGGGGCTGCGCCCCCGCAACGCCCCCCTACAAAACCATCCCTCACCGACCGTACGCCTCTGTTCCAGCGAATCGGCTCCACTGGCCTGGCGGATGCCGTCCACATACGCAATCTTATAACCGGTATGCTGGCGGGAAGGAAGGATAGTCAAAACACAATCAGTATGAAGCTGGGAATCTGCCCTCTCACGTTGGCGGTAATGAACGACAGGTAGTCGAACCTGTACTGCCATCCCTTCTCATCCTGCCAGTGAGAGCAGATTAGGGGTCATGTCCTCTTCGTCCAACATCTCCAGCAGTTCTGAAGCAGACAACGGACGCCCTTCGCCTGCCAGAGCCGTAAGCGCAGCCTCCATCACATTTGTGCCGAAACTGCGGCCGTCCAGCCGCGGTGTAACTGTTGCCAGGTGGGATAGGCCCCGCTCTTTGAGCAAAGCCACGTCGTCATCAGTCGTGGTGTTTGTGACGATTGTCTTGCCTTCCAGGCGCGCAGGAAGGTGCTGCTTAATGTAATGAAAATCGTCGGCGATGACCGAGGCCCACTCGTATTGCGCGCCGTATTTCGGAACTATCTGGTCCTGTTGTTCGCCGGTGGGGTATATCCACGAAAACGGCAGTCGGGCCATTATCGGAAGCAGGACTCTGGCCAAAAGGTGGAGTGTGCTCAAGCTGCGCAAGAAAACGGGGATTCCCAAACCAAAGGCCAGATCGCCGAAAATCGGCTCGTAACCTAAGTCCAGGAAACTGCGTACCATCGCGTAGCGTCCGACAGCCACGCAAAACAGGACTCGTTTGGGGTGCGGGGGCAAAATACTCTGCAATCGTTGCGCAGTCTGCCGCTCGACAACCGCGCGAATGCCGCCGCCGTCAACTACCGGCGTCTTAACGCCCGCCACAATGCTGCCAACTGAATGGAGCGGGAAATAGCGGTTGTTTACCTCCAACCCCAGGTCCGCCCCTCCAAACCCGAATGCATCCACTTGGCCGTCATATTCCAGAAACAGTTCCCGCATCCGTCTCTGGTCGCCATCCGCGCCAATCCGCTCCAGGACGATCTGCTCGTTCCTGAGCGTGGTCTCGACCCGCTTGTTGCGCCTGCTGCTGCCCAAGCTAATGGAGATGACCCGTTTCATTGTGACTCTGCTTCGGCTTTGTGGCGCGCCAAATCCCGGCGCGTACCGCGCACTCGTGAATCCCGCCGTCGCCTCAGTCGATCACGCCAATGTGGCGTCCCGCCTCGATGAAGACACTCAACGCAAAGTCGATGTCCTCGGTCGTGTGGGCAGCCGTAACGTTGGCACGCAATCGCGCAGTGCCTTCCTTTACGGCCGGCGGCAAAACGGGAAGTACGAATATGCCGTTGTCCTGGCAATACTTGGTCATTGCAAATGCGCGCTCTTCAGTCCCGACCATGATTGGCACTATCGGCGACTCGGTTAGACCTGTGTCGAAACCGGCGGCCTGCAGGCCGCTTGTGAATTGACGCGCATTGTTGAGGAGAGTGCGGTTGCGCTCTACGCCTTCGTCTTCCAGCACATGGAAGCCTTCGGTTATTGCCGCCGCCACCGAGGGCGGCAGTGCAGCGCTGAATACGAAGCCGCGCGCAGTATGACGCAGATAAGTGACCAGCTTGTTGCTGCCGGCGACATAACCCCCTATGCCCGGGATAGTCTTGCTAAGTGTGCCCATCTTCAGATCGATGGAGCCATACATGTCAAAATGCTCCTCGATGCCATGCCCGGTCTTGCCAAGCACGCCAATGCTATGGGCCTCGTCAAGCATCAGCCGGGCATTGTATCGCCGGCAGAGATCGTGCGCCGCCGGCAAATTGAAGACATCCCCATCCATCGAGAAAACCGCGTCCGCTATAACCAGTTTGCCCGCGCCTTCCGGGGCACGGCGCAACTGCCTCTCGAGATCGTCCATATCATTATGACGGAAGCGGACGAACTTTCCGCGGGCAAGCAGACAGCCGTCGACAATACTGGCATGATTCCACCTGTCGGAAAAAACCCAGTCCCCGCGGCCGACTATCGTACTTACTGTTGCCAAATTGGTTACATACCCTGAACTGTAGACGATCGCCTCTTCGCGGTGCGCGAAATCGGCGATGGTTCTTTCCATTTCAGCATGAAGATCCAGCGTGCCTCCCAGTATGCGGACGCCGTGTGTACCTGTCCCATACTTGTCCGCTGCCGCCTTGGCCGCTGCCACTATACGAGGATGGTTTATCAGTCCCAGATAGCTATAGGTGGCAAACATCAGCTTGCGCTTGCCCTCAGTATGTACCCAGGGCCCCTCCAGCGCATCTACGGGTTGAAAATAGTAGTAGTGCTCGCTGGCCTTTACCTCCTCTGTACGCTCCCACCAGGCATCGATTCTCTGCGAAACTGGATCGTCCTGTTCACCGTCGCCGTTCAGGAATGACTCGAGGGGAGGAGCTTCGATGGCTGCTGTGGAGACACCGTCGGGATGAATCCCAACTGGCTCAGCTCCAAAGCGCGCTAACTGATCGACCATTGTATGAGACCTCGTTTCCACTACAGTACAATTCAAGAAGACAGAGGTGGTTTTAAATAATGGTTTAACCACCGCCCGCCCGTAACAGGTAGTCAGGCCAGCTGACCTCGCGAAGGGCGCGAGAATAATATCATAGAATTGTATCTCAAAGTAGTCCACCATGCAAAGACTAAGAATGATGGGCCGAATTTCGCTGTCCCAGACGCCAAATGTGGCCCAATCTCCACGTTTACAGTAGAGTAGCAGGATCAGAGCTCACTTCTAACCGCATAATAAAATGGCAAATCCAACAAACAGTCCGGCGCCCTCCAAGGCAATCGACCCCGCTCAAATTTACCGTCCCCACCTCCTCCTCCGCAGCGGCAACATGCAGACCTTCTTGGGTCGGCAAATACCGGCGGATGCCAGGCTCGTGACAGAAGACGAACAGATGGTCCTGTTCGATGGCGGTCCGGATCAGACAGGCGTTGATCCCGCCCGCGCCGTACGCCTACTGGGGTTCTACACGCCAAGCCGGAATCGCGGCGATACCCTGACAAAGCCCAAAGGGCTGGCAATGCTCCTGCACGGCTGGGAAGGGGATAGTCATTCTGCCTACAATCTTGTGCTCGGCAGTGCTCTGGTCCGAGACGGGTATGACGTTGTCCGTCTGAATCTGCGCGATCATGGATCCACCCACCACCTCAACAGGGGCGTATTCTACGCGACCCTCATCGAGGAAGCCCATGCCGCAACCCAGCAGGTCGGCCTGCTTGCTGCAGGAAAACCGTTCTACATCATCGGCGCGTCGCTGGGCGGCAGCTTCGTCGTTCGCATGGCCTTGCGCCACGCCCACAGCCCGATCCCAAATCTGCGCCGGGCGATCGCGATCAACCCCGTTCTCAATCCTCGGCGAACGAGCTTCCTCCTCGATGATCACCATCTGCTTCGCAACTATTTTCGCAGCTGCTGGCTCGAATCACTTCGCAAAAAGCAGGCACTCTTTCCGCAGCTCTACGACTTTGCCCCTTTGGAAACGATTTCAACCATCAGGGAAATGAGCGACTGGGTCATAAAAAGCATGTCCTCGTACAGCGATGTCGACGAATACTTGAACGCATACGCCGTGAGACCTTACGAGTTTAACGACTTGGCCGCGCCGGTCTCCATTCTCACCGCGGCCAATGACCCCTTGATCCCACCCGGGGACATTGGCGCACTGCCGTCCCATCCGCTGCTGCAAGTCCATATCCTGCCCTTTGGCGGTCACGTCGGATTCAACGACCTTTTCCCCTTTCGCCATCGACTTCCAGACCTGGTAAGACTCTTGCTGGACCACGACAGAATGAATTCTGACTTTCTTGACTAGCAGCCTCTCAGCCATCTTTATTTCGCGGCCATGCAGTGCAGCCTCCCCCTTGCATTCATAGCGTCTCTTGCCACTATCCTCTGCAGTTCGCCTGCGGGCCTCCGCCAGGGGCTATCGCCCTATATGGGCGGTCGGGCCTTCGGCCCTCCCTTGTGCAGGGGCTGCGCCCCCGCAACGCCCCCCTCCAAAACCAGGCCTCACCGACACTGTGCCTTCATCGCAGCGTGTCCGCTTGCGAGCGCGGCGGCGACCGCACACCAGTTGCGTCACCAGAACTTGAACAGTTCAAATAGTAACCGGCTGGTCAAATACTGTGGCTTAGTCGTTGCCGTGACTACTCTCAGGCATGCGGCAATGGCCCAAGACAATTATTGGGGAACCAGTCCCCCCGAGGCATGAGTAGGCTCTCTTAGTCTCGGGCACAGGGTAGGGGAACAAAGACTGGCGGGAAAATCTTTCGGCCAATCTGGACTGTCGGTTATACTAGGATCTGTCCACGCAGAAGTCCTGCATGTCACAAGAAGCGGTACCTGACGACACGCATAAATGACCAAAATGGCCCATATTCTCATCGTAGGCGCAAACGGACAGCTGGGAAAGGCTTTGGCGGAGCAGTTTGCCACCGTCGAAAAACTTACCTGCTGGACGCGCCCCCGCCACGACATTGCCGACCCGGCGATTTCCAATGCAGTGGAGGAAACCGCACCCGATGTCGTCATCAACGCCGCCGCCTGGACCGACGTCGACGGCGCCGAGAACGCACCAGGCTGGGCTTTCGCTGTCAATTCCCTTGGCCCGAAATACTTGGCCGAAGGATGCGCCCGCTGCGGCGCGACCCTGGTACAGATCAGCACAAACGAAGTGTTCGCCGGCGATGCAGGCCGCTTCTACCACGAATATGAACAGATCGCACCGGGCAGCGTTTACGCCCGCAGTAAAGCCGCCGGCGAACAGGCCGCAGCCGCGGTCCTGGATCGCCTCTATATCGTGCGAGTGGCTTGGCTATACGGAGCTGGCAACAGCAACTTTCCCGCCAAGATAAGCGCCGCCGCCGACCGCACCGGCGCATTACGCGTGGTCAGCGACGAATTCGGCAATCCGACCTACGCGCCCGACGTGGCCGCGGCAATCGCGCTCTTGCTGAAGACAAAGCACTTCGGCATATACCATCTTGTCAACGAGGGCCGCGCCAGCCGCTACGATTGGGCGGCAGAGCTTATGCGCCTGACCGGCCGCGCCGCCTTGCCGGTCGATCCCATTAGCTCTGCCGAGTGGCCCCGTCCGACGATGCCCCCGCCGCACGCCGTCCTTGTCAACCAGGCCGGCGCCGCTCTGGGCATTGCCCTGCGCGACTGGCGAGACGCCCTGCGGGATTACGTGCAGACCGAAACAAATGAATAAAGTGGGCAATCTTATGGACGTAGCAACCGAGAAAGACAGACCGGGCAACGTAGGCGAACCGCAATACCCTTCCCCTTTCTTCTCAGTAGTCATCCCCAACTACAACGGCAGCCGCCATCTACCCGACCTGTTCGCCGGTTTGGCTTCGCAGACCTTCTCCGACTTCGAGACCATCTTCGCCGACGACGCCAGCAGCGACAATTCCGTGGCCTGGGTGCAGTCGAATGCCAGCCGCGTGCGCCTGCTGGACAATCCCGTAAACCGGGGTTTCGTTGCCACCGTCAATGCCGCTGCCCGCGCCGCGCGCGGTCGGATTATTGTGCTCCTCAACAACGACACCCAACCCGACCCTGAGTTCTTGGCCGAACTTGCCAGGACCGTCTGCGCCAATCCAAATGCGGGAATCGTAGCTGCCAAGCTCCTCCTGTTCGAGGAACGCGACCGTATTCATACCGCCGGTGATATGATGGGCCGGGACGGAATTCCACGGAATCGGGGCGTCTGGGCCACCGACAGCGGCCAGTTCGACAGCTCTGAAGATGTATTTGGAGGTTGTGGCGGGGCGATGGCCGTGCGTCGTGAGCTATGGATGGCTCTCGACGGCTTTGACGAAAATTTCTGGATGTACCTCGAAGATGTGGACTTCTCTTTCCGGGCACAGCTACTGGGTTGGCAGGCCGTCTTTGCCCCGGCCGCGCGCGTATATCACAAACTGGGTGCTAGCGGCGGCGACGAACTGAGTAGCTACTACGTGGGCCGCAACACCATCTGGACGCTCGCGAAAAACATGCCCTCCTCACTCCTTCAATGTCACTTCGCGCATATCGTCGGCGCCCAACTCTCGATTGCAGCCGACGCACTCCGCAACTGTCGCGGGACAGCTGCCCGCGCCCGTTTGAAAGGACAGTTAGCCGGCCTGCTCGGCCTGCCGCGCGTCCTCAGACAGCGCGCACTAGTGCAAGCCAGAAAGAGACGCCACGATGTTGAGATCGACCGTCTCTTGATATGACTCCTGGCCGCACCATTTTGAAACACAGCCTGAAGCGCGCCCAGTCAAGGAAGAGATGCACGGCCGTGTTTCAGCCTGCCGGCGCAAAAATGTCCTCCAGCAGCTTCCCATCCACCCGCTCGCCAATGAGATAGCGACGCGCCCCACTCACTCCTGTGCTGGTAATGACAAATCGGTCCTGCTGTGCTCCGATGTAATGGTCCAGCAGGCGAGTGGTTGTGTCGCGCCAGCGCTGGGCCGCCTGCCGGTCCAGGCGCTGGAGAGCCACCCAATCTCCCGGAACCTCAATGGCGATCCGAGCACTGGCAGCGTCAAAGATCGGTGCCCGACTGCCCTGATTGACGACTATCAGTTCCGGGTCTGCCTCGACTTCGCAAGGACCCGGCTGCGTTTCGTCCCGCAATGCCATCTGAACCCGCCGCGAGCGAACCGGCCATAATATGATCAGTCGCGCCGCCGTCAACCGGTTCAACTCGTTACGAAACGGATAGAAACTGGGCTGGAATTCGCATGCGACCGCGCGCAAACGAGTGAAGTTGAGTAGCGCGTTGGCAAAGAGCAACGGGTCCGTGGTCCAGCTGATCAGATCGACGCCCGTGTCCATGGACTCACGAGCTTGCAGCCGCTTCAGCAACTGGCCAATCCGGCGCCTGCGCCTGCCGGGAGCGACCGCGAGCAGCTGAGACTCGAGCATCAGTTCCCTGTTATAGTTCTGTAGGGGCAGGGCAGTTGTGATGGGAGAAAAACGGTGGAACCCCAGCAGGAAAGCGGCCAAAGCACCGTCCACCCGGGCCACCAGGGAACAACCCAGTCCGGCTTCGTCACTGTGAAGATCGCTGGGGTAGAGCCCGTCCGGCAGGCTGTGCCAAATGGCGTGCTGCATCTCCCGAATTGCGGCCGCCTCTGACGCGTCTGGGCGGCCGCAATCTATTCCTTCCAAGTCGATATGGGTCGCAGTAAAGGTGTGGTCCCCGTCCGCTCGATAGAAGCGAGTCCGTTGCCCAGGCTGCAGCTTCTCCTCCACAGCCTTCACTATTTCGCCGCCGCCCACCGCCGCGAAACCTGCCACATGCTCGTAGCGCAACGTATATTCCTGCCCCTCGCCCCTGGCATCGCGCGGGAGCAGAAATGCATATCCGCAAGGGACTTCCGCCGTGCCCGCCTGAGAAGGTACAACGGCAAAGCACTCTCCACCGATTTTCGGCAAAACGACTTCAAGGAAGTGGTGAGGCAGAAGCGTTGGCCGTTCTGTCAACCTCCTTCGCATCTCGCGAAGCCGGACAGGCCATTCTGTATGCGCTGGATCGAGCCTGACAGCAGTGAAGGCGCGGTTCATTTTGCCGATACTCCATAGCGCTGCTGCCACTCATCAACCGTCATACCGTAGAAAAGTTCGTCCAGGTAGCGGCCGCCAGTGAAGATCGCACGCCGCACCGCGCCTTCGCGAACAAAACCCAGCCGTTCGTGCAAGGCGCGCGAGGCCTCATTTTCGCTATGCATCTGAATGGTCACCTTCTGGTAGCGCAACTCCTGAAAGTAATAGCGCAGAATGACAAGAATAGCAGCCGCAGCATAGCCTTTGCGGCGGTGGGAAGCTTCTACCCCCAATCCATATTTGAATACACCGTTTCGAGGATGGCAGTTGTGCGTGTGTATGAAGCCGACTGGCGTACCATTCGTTTCTTCTATGACCCATTGGAAGGCGTCGTTCTCCATTTTTTTCTGCGCCGCGGCAGCCATCTCTTGGCGCACTTGGGCCTTGGAAACAGGGGGCCACACGAATTCAAGATTGCGAGCCATCTCGCTATCCTGATTCCAACTCCAGAATAAGTCGCCGTCCTCCGGCTCGACGCCGCGCAGCCGGATCAAATCAGTCTGCCAGTAATTCATACTATCCCTCGAAAGTTCTATGACAAGTGCGCACGTTAACGCTAGATGCTATCCCCCCAACCCATTTGCTATGAATGAACTGTTTCCTGCCAATGAAATTCGTATACGGTATCGCAGTAGCTGCCAATTTCGTCCTGCATGGCATCCAATTCCGTACGACTGTTGTCGCGGGCACTGCCCTAGTCTGAAAAGTCGAGGCGGTCGCGGGGGCGAGAGTGGCTGAAGCAGAAGTCATGCGCAGGCGGAAGTTGCAGTAGCAATTCACCTCCGGTCCAGGTGTGGCTCCTGTCCCGTTCAAGAGGTTGGCGGTGAGTTTTCCGGTACAGACTGGGATGAACTGGCGTCAGGCGCTTCGGAACGCCGCCCTTTCGGTGCAATATCGCCCATAGAACTCTTCAACTCCGACCTGATCACGTGCACGGAGCGCCAAATGCCGGCCAACCTGCTGCTGGTGGTTATGAGAGGAGAAATGAAACTGGTGCTGACAAACTCCGCTGAGCCCTTAACAGTACCAACCGTCTCCTGGCCGTCCTTTATGACCGGTTGTATCTCAGCCCTTATCATCTTGACCAGTCGCCAGACCTGCCAGATCAGCACCAGCAGCAGCACGTTCATTATGAGTATCTCCAAGGCGACAAGGATTATGGCGATATCCCGAACTATGGCGCTGACCACGACGATCTCCTTTTGCAATAGGTCGAGCGGAAGATCTTTGGCTCAACCGGCAGGCGTTCCCTACAAGCAGTGTTGCTGCCTCGCGGCTAATGAATGAGTGTCCTTACCAGAAATAGAGCTAGAACGGACGCCACCGTCGCCTCCAACAGGCTAAGCTGCCCAACCCGCCAGGTGTCCCACTGCAGGGTCTGGCTCACCCAATGCCCCAACGTAAACCCAACCCCGGCCGCAAACAGAAACTGTGGCAATTCTCGCAGCGATCGTCCAGTCCACAAGTGAAAGATGCTGGCGTATCCGGTGACAAGCAATGAAGCCAGCAGAATTGACGGACTGAGAAATAGTGACGTTAAGGGCGTACCGGGAACCAGTCGAGGGCCTCCTCACTTTGAAAAGTAAACAGGTTGGACAGAAGACTGAGATGTTTCTCCCGCCGTCCTTCTGCCGGCTTCCGGTCTTGCGATCAACCCTCCACCCAGACAGTGCCGACCGTCGTAGAACACTGCCCCTTGGCCCGGGCTGACTCCGCGAGCCGGTGCATCGAAGACGACTCGCACACTGCCGTCCTGCCGTGGGTGCACGGTGCAGTCCAGAGGGCGTCCGGAATACCGAATCTGGCACTGAACGCGGCTTCCTGCGCTGACCGCCCGGCCCAAAGTCCAACTGACCCCGGTTGCCATCAATTCGGATCTTCCTAGTGCCTCTGCCGGCCCAACCACCAGCTGATTGCGGCTTGCATCCATCTCAACTACGTACATGGGTGCGGCCGCGCCGCTCAGTCCCAGCCCCCGACGCTGGCCCACAGTGTAATTCGGCAATCCGTTGTGCCTGCCCAGTACCTTGCCGTCGACATCGACGATTTCGCCGGCATTCAACGCATCCGGAGCCCAATCATTTAGAAATCGGCGATAATCGTCATCGACTACGAAGCAGAGATCCATCGAATCGTGCTTGCTGTGGATGGGCAGGCCGCGCGCAGCCGCGATCCGGCGCACCTCGTCCTTGGCAAGATCGCCCACAGGAAAAAGTAGGTCGTTTAACTCCGACTGTCCCAGCACGCTGAGTACATAGGACTGGTCCTTGTGCGCATCCACGCCTCGCAACAGATGAACGCTCCCGTCCCCTTGCCGCCGCAAACGAGCATAGTGGCCCGTGGCCAGATAATCGGCGCCTAGACGCCGCGCATAATTGAGCAGATAGTCGAAACGAATGTGCCGGTTGCAGGCCAGGCAGGGGTTTGGCGTCAGACCGTCGCTGTAACCGTCGATAAAGAGATCAACCACCTTCTCCTTGAATGGCTGCTCGACATTGATCAGATAGAAGGGCATTCCCAGCTGATCGGCCACGCGGCGGGCGTCGTTCACGCTCTCCTCGTCACAGCACTTGTTGCCGGACCCTTCACCGCTTGCCACCTCTGCCCACAACCGCATCATCACGCCTACGCAACGATAGCCCTGCTCGGTCAGCAGGGATGCCGCCACCGAACTGTCGACACCGCCGCTCATCGCGACAACGACAGTAGTCTCACTTGGCGGGATGTCTTGCTTTCTCCTGGTCGCCCTTTCTGTCATGTTGCGCATTTTAACACAGTCGCCGATTTTCCGTCATGGTTGCAGCGGCCAACGCGTGTGCGGCCTCTCTCCAACACGCCAATGATATTGCTGCGTAGCAAATACCCGACTTGATGCAGGTGGTATAATAGGGTTGAACGGCCGCAGATGCACGCGATCGACGCTCAGACAGGAGTCAGCCGAGCGCGACGACAGAAGGCCGCACTCGAGGAGGTGCGCCCATGGCGATGCCGACCGACAAAGCAGTACAGGCTGTCCCCCAAGAGTTGCAGAACGCGTTGGAAATAGCCTCCGCCCGCCACAAACATCTCTGTCCCCGCCAGGTTCTCGGCGCGCGCTGCGCCCTCGCCGCGGCAGAAATTCTGGAACTGGATGTACCCCGCGCCGACAAGCGGCTCCTGGTAATTGTGGAGACCGACGGCTGCTTCGTAGATGGCGTAGAGGCGGTCACAGGCGTTTCGGTAGGCGGCCGCACGCTGCGGGTCGAGGACTACGGCAAGATTGCCGCCACCTTCGTCGACGTAAAGACCGACCGCGCGCTGCGAGTCGCGCCCAAACTCGACGTCCGCGACCGTGCCCGCCACTACGCACCTGAGCAAACGCGCCGCTACTTCGCCATGCTGCACGGCTACCAGCGCATGCCCGACGCCGAGTTGCTCTCGTTCGAATGGGTGAAGATGGCACAACCGATCATGGAGATCGTGAGCCGGGCCAGTGCGCGCGCCAAGTGTGAAAGATGTGGCGAGGAAATAATCAACGAGCGCGAGGTTATAGAAGATGACCGCTCGCTTTGCCTAACCTGTGCAGGTAGGGGTTATTACCGGGTGAGAAGCTAGAAGCGAACTGGTTGGTTCCGATTCCTCTTATCAAGGAAAGGAGAGCCCAAGTGTTGGATGTTAAAGCCAAGCTAACATACGCCGACTATTTGGAAATGTCGGATGACGAGCGCTACGAACTACTGAATGGAGATCTCTTCTTGTCCCCTTCCCCCAGTGAGTTACATCAATACCTTCTGAGTGTATTGCACCTCAGGATTGGATCTTTTGCGAGAGACCGCAACCTGGGGAAAGTCTATTTCTCTCCCTTCGATGTCGTGCTGTCAGACACGGACGTGGTGAAGCCGGATCTGCTGTTCATCTCGAGCGACCGGATTGAAATCATCACTGCTAACAACGTCCAAGGTGCACCTGACCTGGTGGTCGAGATCCTCTCCCCAGGGACTGCCGATCGAGACCGGACACTAAAACTCGATCTGTACGCCAAACATGGCGTCAAAGAATATTGGATTGTGGACCCGGACGCCCGTACCATCATGGTCCTGCTTCAGGGAGAAAATCGCTTCGAAGTGAGCGGTATTTACGGGGATGAACAGAGCCTTACGTCTCCAACGCTTGATGGATTCACTATTGCCCTGATGGACATTCTTGAAGCCAAATAAGAGGTTTCTGACTTCTCTTCCTGAATTTAACGAGCGCTGAGTTCCACAAAAAAGAAAAGGCGCCGGAGAATTTCCTCCCGACGCCCTTCCAATCTCTATTCAATTCACAAACCAACCAACCCTACATCATGCCGCCCATGCCGCCCATGCCGGGGTCTCCGGCTGGCATCGGCTTCTCTTCCTCAGGAATGTCCGTAATCAGCGCCGCCGTCGTCAGAATCATTGCCGCAATCGAGCTGGCGTTCTCTACCGCACTGCGGGTGACCTTGACGGGGTCGGAGAGGCCGGCATCCATCATGTCGACGTAGTCGTTCTGAATGACGTCGTAGCCGGTGTTGGCCTTGCCGCTTTCGTGCAGACCGCGCACCTTCTCAATCACAACCGCGCCGTCGAGGCCGGCGTTGGTGGCGATCATGCGCATCGGCTCTTCAAGGGCGCGGGTCAGGATGCGGGCGCCGGTGGCTGCATCGGCATCATCCATGTCGACGCTAGCCAGGGCGGAAACAGCATTAATCAATGCAACGCCGCCGCCTGGCACTACGCCTTCGTCAACCGCGGCGCGGGTGGCGCTCAGGGCATCCTCGACGCGGGTCTTGCGGTACTTGAGTTCGGTCTCGGTGGCAGCGCCCACGCGCAGGATGGCAACACCGCCGGCCAGCTTGGCCAGGCGCTCTTGCAGTTTCTCGCGGTCATAGTCGCTGGTGCTGGCATCGATCTCGGCTCGGATCTCTTCAATCCTGCCCTGGATCTCCTCACTCCCGCCGTGGCCGCCGACGATCGTCGTGGCGTCCTTCGTGCTGATGACCTTGTCGGCCTGACCGAGGTCTTCCAACTGGGCACTCTCAAGCGTTCGGCCGACCTCTTCGGAGAGGATCTGCCCGCCGGTGAGAATGGCGATGTCGCGCAGCATAGCCTTGCGGCGGTCGCCGAAGCCCGGTGCCTTGATGGCCATCGCGTTAAACATGCCGCGCAGCTTGTTGAGCACCAGCGTGGCCAGCGCCTCGCCGTCCACGTCCTCGGCAATCACGATAAGCTCGCGCTTGCCAACCTGGACCAGCTTCTCCAGCAGAGGCACGATGTCCTGCGCGCTGCTGATCTTCTTGTCAGTGATCAGGAGATAAGGCGCATCGAGCTCCGCCTCCATCCTCTCATTGTTGGTGACGAAATAAGGGCTCAGGTAGCCGCGGTCGAGCTGCATACCTTCGACGTACTCGGTCTCAAACTGGAGACCCTTGCTCTCTTCGACGGTGATGACGCCGTCCTTGCCAACCTTGGCCATCACTTCGGCGATCAGGTTGCCGATCTGCGCGTCGGCGGCCGAGTTGCTGGCGACCTGGGCGATCTCTTCCTCACCGGAAACTGGCGTCGCCATTTCCTTGAGCGCAGCGACAATTGCGTCGCAGCTAGCCTCAATGCCACGTTTAAGCAGCATCGGATTGGCGCCGGCGGTAACGTTCTTGAGGCCTTCGGTGACAATCGACTGGGCCAGAACGGTCGCCGTGGTGGTGCCGTCGCCGGCGATGTCATTGGTCTTGGTGGCGGCTTCCTTGAGAAGCTGCGCGCCCATGTTCTGGAACGGGTCCTCAAGTTCAATCTCTTTGGCAACGGTAACGCCGTCATGGGTGACGGTGGGGCTGCCCCACTTCTTGTCAAGCGCCACGTTGCGGCCCTTGGGGCCGAGTGTGGTCTTTACCGCATCCGCCAGGGCGTCGACTCCCTGCTTCAGGCTGCGGCGGGCTTCTTCTTCAAACACAAGTTGCTTTGCCATCGCGGTCTGTCTCCTCCAGTTTGACCCGTGCTTCAGCAGCGGGTTAATTGAGCTTATTCAGTGTAATGCCAGCTATTATCCGACGAGCGCCAAGACATCCGATTCTTTGAGAATCAGGACCTCGGTAGCATCCAGCTTGATGTTCGTGCCGGAGTACTTCGCGTAAAGAACGATATCACCTACGGAGACATCCATGGCAATGCGGTTGCCGTCTTCGTCCCGGGCGCCAGGTCCCGCTGCAACTACCTCGCCCTGCTGCGGCTTCTCTTTGGCAGTTTCCGGCAGATAGATGCCCGTGGAAGTCTGCTCTTCCCCCTCCAGGGGCTGGACTACCAGCCGATCACCGAGCGGCTTCAGATTCATTCGAACTTCCTCCTTGCTTTACGACTCTTTCTGATGAAAAACCAGTGATAGTAGATTGCCCGCCACTAGGCAGCGGGAAATAGAAACCAATTGCAATTTACTGGCCGGCTGCACCCTCTCTCAAAGGCAGTTTCTACCCGCAAAATGCAACCCTTCAGATACTCCCTTAGCACTCATATAGCTTGAGTGCTAATCCATCAGAAAGTGTAGCATAATTCCTGTCGCCTGACAAGATTCTGAACTACCGAAAGTGTAAGCGTTTTGTTAGCGTTGGGATCGACCCGGTGAGGCTACCGCGGCCACATACGTGAGCATCTCGTCCTCTTCCGCCACGTACTCATCAAGTTGGAATGCCGCATAAAGCTCGCGGCTGCGGCGGAAATATTCGCCAGCCTGCGCATATTCCTGCTGTTCAAGCGCAACATGGCCAAGGTTGTGAAGCGTGGCCGCCTTATCCATCCACGCCCCGCGCGCATCCGACAGGTCCAGATCTTTCTCATACCAGGCTAGTGCTGCAGCAAAATCCTGCCTTGCGTAACAGACAGAACCCAGATTGTTGTAACAGGTGCTGATGCCGGTGGCGTCGTGATTGCGCTCGAAAACAGTCAAGGCGGACTCGTAAGCACGCTGGGCCTCGGCGTACATGGCCATACCCTCCATGGCCAGCCCCAGGTTGTTGTGGGCGCTGGCCACGAGCGCATCATCGCCCAATCGTAAAGCCACACGCAGAGCTTTGCGATGCTGTTCGATTGCCCGTTCAAAATTATTCAAGCTGAGATAGGCGCTGCCAAGATTCATATAAGCCGGCGCCAGCGAACGAGGGTCGCCCAGCTGTGCCGCCGCTTCAAACGCCAGCCAAAAATGTTCAAGCGCTTGTCGGGGCTCCTCCAGCACACGAAACGAAGTTCCGAGGTCGGTGTGACCGTATGCCATCGCCATCAACATGTCGCGCTCGTCAAAGATCCGCAAAGCCCGCTGCAGCCACTCCATTGCCTCTTCGACTTCGCCATTGAAGAACCGCTGACGCCCGATGTTCGCCAGCATCCAGCCAAAATCACCGATGTCGCCCAGCGCAATCGCGGCAACAGCACCCCCGCAAAGCCAGCGCCAGATTCCCGGAGGGTGTCGCCAAAAAGCATAGTGGGCTAGCGCCAGCGCGTAGTCCCGCATCAATTTGAGGTCGTCCTGCACCTCAGGAAAATTGATCGGCATGTCGCGCAGCCCCTGGATCTCCAACTCTTCCCCGACTATCTCCTCCACCGAAATGCCGAAGACCCGTTCCACCCGTTCCGTAGCCCAATCCGCACCCCAATGAATGTTTCCCCAAAACGGGTCCACTTCCTTCCAGCGCTGGATCGGCACCTCCTGGTAGCGTTGCGCAAATTGCAAGTAGTAGCGCGAGTGCTGGCGATGCCAGTCTTCCCCCAGCATCACCGCGCCTTCGACGAGATAACGGCGGACGACCGGCTGTACGACAATGCGGCGGTCGAAAAGGTCCACTTCTACCAAGGCACGCGTCACCAGGGCTTCGAAAGTCTGGCGTTTCTCATCTTCGGTGCCCATCCCGACTGTAAACAGCTCCGTCAACGCCTGGTAGGTAGCCCCTCCCGCCGCGCTGACCAATCGATCCAGAATCAATCCAGCCTCCGGCCAGAACGCGGCAAAGTTCTCGACGGCAAAACCGGCAACGCTCGACATCTCCACCGCGCCGTCCTCAGCGGGCAGCTCGGCCAGAAGCTGATCCAACTCGCTCCACAACCCGAAATCGATCAGCAGCCCCATCACTAATCGCATGCTGAGTGGTCTGCCGCCGGTCCGACTGTGCAGGCTCTCGACATTGCGCAAGGCCGTATCGCGAACCGACTCGGGCGCCCGAGCATGAACAAATCCCACCGCCTCGGACAGTGGCAGCCCACCCAGCTGCAAATGCCGGTCGTCAATCAGATCGGCAAATTCCGGGTGGATGTCACGATCGATGAGCAAAATGTGGGACTGACCACCCGAGTCGTGTAGATGACTGATGATCTCCGCCAGCGTCTGAACTTCACGATCGGTAGCATCAGAAAGTTCGTCCAGTATGAGCAGGCGTCGACGCCGGTAAAGCTGTTCGAGGATGCCGATTCCCCAGCGATCCTCGCTCACCCGCGTCAGAGTCGTGCCGAGCACAGTATCAAGCGTGCGCACAATGTCATACATGCGGAAGCGATCCCTGCCCGCTGCCCCCACCCAGATGATGCCATCCGGGAAGTGGTGGATCGTGTTCCAGGCGGCAGCAGTAGCCAGCGTACTCTTCCCGCTCCCCTGGCCCCCGCTAATTGCCAGCGCCGGCTGCCGGTGTGCCTCAAGCAGCCACTGGCACAGTGTATTCAACTCCGCCTTGCGCCCGCTGAATCCTCGCAACCTGTAAACACCCAGATTGTGCCGGATCGGCGAGAAATCATCAGTCATAGTTCAATATCAGCGCAGTGTCTATAGTTGACTTTCGTCCCGGTTCCTTTTGGTACTCGCTTCAGCTTTGGTTCGACAACGAAAGAATCAGGCACGGGTATTCGCTGGCTATAATTGTCTCGTAGTTGAGAGCCTCGGACAACGCCTTGCTACCTTCAATTGCGCCAAAACCCTGTTCCCCTATACCGGGAGAAAGTAAGATCAGGTCTGGGCGCACGCGACGGGCAATCTCGTTTACATTGACAGGCGAAATGTTGGCAATCAGATCGACGCGATCGATTAGACCGCTCAGGACTGCTTCCGGTTGGTCTGACGGGTCACTGACGAAAATCTCCACAGCCGGATTTTTCAATAGTTGGCGCAACGCCACCGTTCCAATATGCCCCGCGCCGATGAGCCAGACTCGCATACCTTTTCCCCCTGTCGTAACTGCTAAGAATTACGTCTAAGCCTTTGCACCTGGCTGCAATGTCGCCCGACTCGCGATCAGTTTCAAATCATGCCAAATTGGCCGAGCAGATAGAAGAACACAAATATCACGCCCGCACAGGCCATCCCCACTATCAGGCCCGTGCGCACCATCTCCCGCCTGCTTACCACGCCGGTTACAGCGATCAGGATCATGCGTGCGGAACCGCTGGGCAGCGCAAATGCCAACGCAACCGCGAAAATAGTGGGGACAACGAGCCGTACCGGATCAATATTCGATGCCTGCCCCAAGGTAATCAATACCGGTGCCAGAATTGCCCCTAGGGGGACATTGTTCATAAACTGCGTGACGCAGAAAGCCAGCAGGATCAGCGCCGCCAGAACGCCGATGAAAGGCAGCCCCGCAAACGTCGGCGCCACCAGGTTGGCAAACCAGGCGCTTGCGCCCGTTTTCTCCAGCGCATCTCCCAGCGTCAATCCCGCGCCAATGACAAAGAAGACACCCCAGTTCACGCCCTTCAGATCGCTCCAGTCGACGATCTTTTCGACCGAAAGCACAGCAACCGCCCCGATCGCAATGACGGCGCTGCTCAACAGCGTGGCAGGCAGATTCAGAATCTGCTCGATATACCCCCCTGCAATCCACAGACTGATCGACACCAGAAGCACGACTATGATCTCCCGCTCAGGTCCGGAAAATCTACCCAGCCGCTCTATCTCCCGTCTCGCCGGCTCGACATCAATCGTCAACGCCGGCAGAGCAAATAGCCGAGGCAGCAAAAACCAAACCAGCGGCATCAACAATAACACCACCGGCAAGCCGTATTTCATCCAGTCTACGAATCCAAACCCGTACAGCTGCCCCAGCAGCCCGCTTGCTATTGCATTCTCTCCGCTTCCCATTATTGTGGCTATCGCGCCGATGCTGGAACTGTAACCGATGGCAAGAATTAGCACAGCAAGTGCCTTGCGTCCATCCTCAGGGCGCGGCACCTGCTGGGCGATTGTTATTGCGACCGGGATCAGCACTGCCGCAGTTGCAGTATTGAGTACGAACATGCTCAGCCCGCCGGTGATCGCCATGAGCGCGAACAGCAGCGGACCAAACTGTCCTCTGCTGCCGACGATTGCGTGGAGCGCCAGCCGGCGGGTTAGGCCATGCTTCCGCAACGCCTCAGCCAGGAACAGACTTCCCAGAATCAAAAAGACCACCGGCGTGCCGAATGGCTCGAACGCGCCGCCCGCGTCATCGACGCCGAGAGCAATCTGAACAATGGGTACCAGCAGGGCAACGATTGGCAGCGGAGCCGGTTCCAGCGCCAATATCAAGCCGGAAAATGCAAATAACGCCAGTGCCTTGTGCCCTGCCACACTTAGTCCAGCCGGCGTGGGCAGGAGCAGCACGATAAAAGTAACACCCACGACAAAAAGCAGGCGGCGCAGGTCGAAAACCTTGCGCATACCTGCCTGAATTGGCTGTTGCAATACTCTTAGAGGCGTTCCTGTTCGCTGCAGCCGGCGCTTCGATGTTACCGTTCTTGTCGCCACCCGCTCTCGTATCACCGCGCTGCGTTCAGCTTGCACAGGAGGACGAATTGGCACAGAGGGCTGCGGCGGTTCGACGGGGTCGCCTCGCCCGTTGCCCCGTGAAGGCGCAGCGATTGTCGGGCGAGGTAGAGAGGATTTCAGACGAGCCCGGTTGTGAGACATGTGTGTTGAAACTTCGTAACGGCTGAACCGCTTTCCTATGCCAACGTCAGTAGATTCTTGCCAACAACCACCTGGGAAATTTGGACCGCCAACGCGTTACGTGCCGGTACTACACTGGCGGAGGCCGTACAAAGCGGAAGATAACCCCGGCGCGAATTCCAAGGTCTTATGCAGCCAAGGCACTGCCAAGTTGCATTCTTTCGGCTTCTTTAAAACGTGGGACAGTCCCAGAATCAAAGTAAATTGGGCGTTGATATCATCTTCATCCAGATATTCCAGCGCCTGTTCCATCGTTTCAGCTGCGCTTTCGTAATTGAGTCGCCGATAGTAGGCCATTCCCAGATGAGCAAGCACAAGGCCGTTTTCCGGTTCCAACTCTGACGCTCTGCGTAAAATGCGTAGCGCTTGCAAGTGGTCCCCGCTCTGCCAAAGTGCCCAACCCAGGGCGTCCAGCGCGAAAGCGGTTTCACCCGCGTTGACAGCCTTTTCGTAGCTCTCTATAGACAGTCCCCACTCCTCCAGTCGCTCGTACTGCCGTCCCACTTCGATATATAAATCGGGCCGGTTTGGAGCCAACTCTATGGCTCGGTTGTACTCTGCAATTGCCTGTTCGTGCTCACGTTGTATCTCAAAGAGATAGCCGAGGTTACGGCGTGCCATAACATTTCTTGGATCGATGTTCAGGGCCTCTTCCAGGTATTCCAACGCCAGCGCATAATTGCCCACGTCGCTGTAGATTTCCCCTAAAACGGCCAGAACATCGGGATTGTCAGGATCCAATTCAAGCGCTTGAAAGGCGAAATCGCTGGCAGAATCGTAGTTGCCGCGCCAGTCGAGCACGCGTGCATGCGTCGCCAGCGCCGCCACACTCTCGTCGTCGAGCCGGACTGCTTCCTTGGTCAGTGCGTAGGCCTGCTCAACCTGCCGCGCCATCAAGTGCAGTTCTGCCAGCGCTACCAGCGGTTCGGCGTTCTCCGGCTCCAATTCAGCCATCCGCTGAAGAGCAGCCGCAGCCTCACCGAAATTGCCGGCGGCAATGTGCGCTTCCGCCTTCGTCTGCCAGTAGAGCGCGCTTGGAGTGGGGGTCGTCAGTGCCGGCGGAGGTTGCCTAACTAGCCAGTCCGGACGCTGTATATACAGGTAGACGGCCAGAAGCAGAACCAAACCGCTCCAAGCGAAACACCCTTTGCGACGTCGGCGGCGCGGCCTGTACGTCCAGTCAAGATCCATGCCCCGCTAAGTATAGCGCAACTGTGGCGCTTAGTCTGCATTACGATTTGGGCGTTTTGTAGGGGTCGGGGACCAACGCATGAGAACGAAAGCAGGTATACCAATCCAACCACCGAGCAGCACGTTGCCAACGGTCTTATCGGTCCTTGCGAGAGTACAGTTCCAGCGCTACTGAGGCTTCTGGCTGCGTGCTGTCTACCAGCACAGTGATATTCTGGCCAGGGCGTAAACAGTCTCGTTTCTCACGACGGTGATTGCGCCGAATGGCATTGCGCCCTGCATACGCACGCTGTTGAAACCAGTATACGTAGTCTACATTGAATTCCAACGCTGTGATGTTCAGGGCCCTGATCTGACCGGAAACCATAGTGGTGGAGAGCAAAATGCGCCGAAAAAACCTGACCCTCCAGAAAAAGATTGGCCCAGCCAGCAATAGGACAATAACCGCCCCTCCAATCAACAATGGAATCTCTGTTCCTTCAAAAACAAGCCTGTCCACTTTGCCCTGCCCGAAAACACCACCGAAAAAGCCTACCGGCAGATAACCAAGAGTCAAAAGGAGTGAAGCAGGGATCAGGGCCCCAAGAAAGAAGATTACACTGACGATCGCCGGCAGGTCCATGCTTAGCAGACCAGCAAGCGTCAGACTGTGATGCCTTGAATTAACCTGGCGAGGAAGATTTCTGAGAGGGCTGCGCATTCGCGTTTCAATTGAGGCATTCGCCGCACACAGCGGCAGTATTTCTTCAGCTCTTACAATGCCGCCGGAACTATCTGGCGCTGCTGACCGACGATGTCCGGCAGTTTCTGCAGCAGCAGCTCGACCTGTTGGGCCGTGTTGCTATAGCCAAGGCTTAATCGCAGACCGCCGGCCAACTCTTCCGCCGGGATTCCGACGGCCTCAAGCACGTGGCTTGGCTGCTGGCGGGCGCTGGTGCAGGCACTGCCGCTACTGGCCCCAATTCCGGCCAGATCCAAGGCAATGAGGATCCCCTCCGCCTCTACATCTTGAATTGTAAAGCTGGCGTGATTGGCAAGTCTCTGTGTGGGGCTTCCAGTCAGCCGTGAGCCAGGTATGGCTTGCAGCGTGTGGCCTATGATGGTGTCACGCAGCAGCTGCAGACGGGCCATTTCAACATCCCGCTCCGCTTCGCACAGGGCAAGGGCCGTCGCCATGCCTACGATGCCCGGGACATTTTCGGTTCCCGCCCGCCGCCTTCCCTCGTGGCTGCCGCCCGTAATGAAAGGATGAAACGGCGTGCCGCGACGAAGGTACAGAAAGCCAACACCTTTTGGCCCGTAAAACTTGTGCGCACTGGCACTGAGTGCATCTACGTTCAGCGCGTTTACGTCCAAGGGCAGCTTTCCCGCCGCCTGTACCGCGTCAGTGTGAAAAGGTACATTTCGCGCCCGGCACAGCGCGCCCAGTCTGCCTATCGGCTGCACGGTACCAATTTCATTGTTAGCGTACATAACGCTGACCAGCGCAATGTCAGAGCCGTCGCCCAGTGCCTCCGCCAACGCATCTTCACTAATAAACCCGTCGCTGTTCACAGGCAATAGCGTCAAATCGAACCCAAAGAAATCGCGCATATCTTCAGCGGTATTCAATACGGCGTGATGCTCGACCACCGTCGTGACAATGCGATTGGCGCTGGTCTGTTTGCGCCTGGCCAATGCGATCCCTCGCAAAGCCGCGTTATCGCTTTCACTTCCACAACCGGTTAAAATAACCTCCCTGGCGGCAGCGCCCAGGATGTCAGCGATCGTGCCCCGGGCTTCGCTCAGACCGGCATGGGCCGCGCGGCCCGCTAGATGGATACTCGACGGGTTACCGTATTTCGAGTTGTCCTCTCGGTCGGTCGAACCGAAATATGGCTCCATCGCCGTCAGTACTTCCGGGCGTAGAGGAGTTGTGGCTGAGTGATCAAGGTAGATCATTGTCATTGGCCTGACGCAAAAATTCTTAAGACGTGATGTGCAACTTGCAGTATCGCACCTAACGAAATATCGTAAGTGGGCAGCTTACCATTTGTTCGGGTTTTACACCAATGTACTGCTGAACCGGGCAAACAAGGTACGCAGTCAAAGACAGAGCGCCGCACGAGTGCCAGCCGACTGTTTCAAGTGGACACCGGTGCCGGCAGACAAAGACAAGGGACAGGTCGATGAACTTTATCGAGACAATCATTGGGAGGCAGGTACTGGACAGTCGGGGTAACCCGACCGTCGAGGTAGAGGTTCAGCTCAGCGGCGGCGCTACCGGCCGCGCAGCCGTGCCCAGCGGCGCCAGCACCGGCGTTCATGAGGCAGTTGAATTGCGGGACGGTGACAATTCAATGTATGGGGGCAAAGGTGTCCTTCAGGCTGTAAATAACGTCAACACAGTTCTCGCCGGCGAATTAGAAGGAGCGGACGCCCTGGATCAGGTAACCATCGACCGGTTCATGCTGGAATTGGACGGCACCGAAAACAAGAGCAGGCTCGGCGCTAACGCCATTCTGGGTGTCAGCCTGGCAGTGGCCAAGGCAGCGGCCTCATCGTCCGGTCTGCCTCTTTATCGTTATCTGGGCGGCGTCAATGCGCAATCTCTTCCAGTTCCCATGATGAACATTCTCAATGGCGGGAAACACGCAGTAAACAGCACTGACTTTCAGGAATTCATGGTTATGCCAACCGGTGCCCCATCCTTTGCTGAAGCGGTAAGGTGGGGGACAGAGATATACCACGCGCTCAAAGATGTTCTTCACGAATCCGGCTACAGCACCAATGTTGGCGATGAAGGAGGATTCGCACCCAGCTTGGGGGGAAACGCAGCGGCTATCGATGTGATTCTGCAGGCGATTGAGAAAGCCGGTTATCGTCCCGCCGAAGACGTTTACCTCGCCTTGGACCCGGCGGTAAGCGAACTGTATGTCGAGGAAACCGGACGCTACAAGCTCGACATTGAAGGCATTGAGTTGTCCAGTGAAGAACTTGCCGAACTTTGGACCGACTGGAGCAACCGCTACCCGATTATCTCAATCGAAGACGGCATGGCAGAAGACGACTGGGAAGGCTGGAAGCTGCTCCATGCCAAGATCGGAGATCGAGTGCAGTTAGTCGGGGACGACCTGCTGGTGACGAACGTGAAACGCATTCAGCGCGCCGTCGACGAGCGTGCCTGCAACGCCCTGCTATGTAAGGTCAACCAAATTGGCACCCTGACCGAAAGCATTGCCGCTATCGAAATGAGCCATCGGGCAGGTTGGGCCGCAGTTGTCAGCCACCGGTCCGGCGAGACGGAGGATGACACTATCGCCGACCTGGCCGTGGCCTTCAACACCGGACAGATCAAGACTGGGGCGCCGGCCCGCAGTGATCGGGTCGCCAAATACAATCAGCTACTGCGAATAGACGAGGAGCTGGGGCCTGTCGCAACCTATCTGGGGATGGGAGCTTTCACACACCTCGGTACTTGAGAAAGCCCTATAGCAGGTAAGGCGCGGAAGAAATCCGACATTGTCTGCCAGAACCCCGGGGTGATTGCCTTCACAAAGCCCATCTGACTGTAGCGTACGACCTCGAAGCAAACCCAAGTCCCCAAACAAAAATGAGATGCGTGAGGTTATCGCTCACGCATCTCATCTATGGTGCCCCCGCTCCGACTCGAACGGAGATGCCCTAAAGGGCACAGGCCCTCAACCTGCTGTGTATACCAATTCCACCACGGGGGCGCATTCGCCTCACATCATAAAAGCCGGCGCAGAAACTGTCAAATGCAGCGCCCTTTGCAAACAATGCCAGGGTGCACATAGAGCACAACCTGCCAGATGCAAGCAGTCAAAAGTCGGGCCTACGCCATTTTTCGCTTTTCTTCCTCGACTAGCACCCGCCGCAATATCTTGCCTACCTGGCTCTTGGGCAGTTCATCGCGAAACTCCACCAGCCTCGGCACCTTGTACGGGGCCAGATGTTCCCGGCAGAAAGTCGTGATTTCGTCCTGTGTGCTCTTCTGGCCCGCCTTCAAAACAACATAGGCCTTTACCGTTTCACCTCGGATGGCGTCCGGAACGCCTGCCACCGCCGCCTCCTGCACAGCCTCGTGCATATAGAGCACCTCTTCGACTTCCCTGGGCACAATATTGTAACCGCTTGCGATGATCAGATCCTTCTTGCGATCCACAATGTAAATGCAGCTGTCTTCATCCATACGGGCGATGTCGCCAGTGTGGAACCAGCCCTCTTCGTTTATGGAATCGGCCGTCTCTTCGGGCCGCTTCCAATAGCCCTTCATCACCTGCGGCCCGCGAATGATTAGCTCGCCCTCTTCCCCTGCGGCTACGGCCTCATACTTGCCATCCTCATTCGGCTCGAGAGCGACAATCGCAACTTCAGTGCTCGGCACAGGAAAGCCGATCGATCCCTCTTTGCGCAGTCCATTGATGGGGTTGGCGCAGGCCACGGGCGACGTCTCTGTCAGGCCATATCCCTCCACCAGTTTTCCGCCCGTGATCTGTTCAAACCGCCGCTGGATCTCTCCCGGCAACGACATGCCGCCCGAAAGGCAGGCTTTGATCGAGCTTAAATCAGCATCATCGACTTTGGGATGGTTGATGATCGCCGTGTACATGGTGGGAATGCCAGGGTACATCGTGATCTTCTCGCGCTGAAGAATATCAAGCACCAGGTCGGTTTGGCGCGGGTCGGGAGTTACAATCAACTCCGAGCCGTTGTACATGGAAAAGAGCATGGCAACCGTCATTCCGTATACGTGGAAAAATGGAATCGCGCCTAGCACCTTTTCGCCGCCATACTCGAGATCCCTGTACCAGGCCTCGATCTGCTGGACATTGGACATGACGTTACGGTGGGTCAACATGGCCGCCTTTGGCGAACCGGTTGTGCCGCCGGTGTACTGAAAGAGCACTACATCATCGGGAGTTACCTCAATGCTCGGAGGATTTGGTGCGCTCGTCTCGATCAGGTTGTCGAACGCCCAAATGCCCGGGCCGTCGGGGACATCTGTCATCATGCCGGAAGCACGCACTTTCTTCTCAACGAGCTTGTTGAATGGAAAGCCCAACGGGTCGGGTACATCCGTAACAATCACATGCTTGAGATCCGTATTCTCTCTGGCCTGTGCGATTCGCTCGTAGAATCCGCTCAAAATTACAATGGCGGTCGCGCCGCTGTCCTCCAGCAGATGGTTAAGCTCCCGCGGCGTATAGGTCGGATTTGTGTTGACGATGACACACCCGGCCTTTAGCGCCCCGAAAAAAGCAATTACCTGTTGGGGGATGTTAGGCAGCATGATGGCGATTCTGTCGCCTTGCTGCAATCCGATTCGGCGCAAGGCAAAGGCAAAGCGGTCAACCCTGTCTTTCAATTCGGTATACGTCTGCTTGGCCTGAACGGTGATGCCCAGAGGCAGATAGGCGAGCAGGAGGCGTGTCGCCACCTGATTGGCATAGGTCTGTGCTGAAGCATCCAGCATTTCGTGGGTCAGTTGCCCGTTATATTCAATTGATTCCGGTACACCCGCTTCGTATTTCTCTATCCATGGCTTCTGCTCGTATAGTGACATGGCAATCAATTCTCCTTTGCTAGGGTCCGTTAAGGCCTGACCTTTGCCCCCAAAACCGACTTGAGTTTCAGGACTTGTACCAAAAACCAGTTGTAACTAGCCCATTTGAATGTGAGTAGAGTATATCAGAAGGCAAGCCGCATTGGCAACGAGGTCAACTATAAGGCGTGTCCTGCGACTGGGCAATGTAGCTCGCTGTCGGATAGCCTGCCAGCGCCGACCCTGAGCAACATTGAACCTGAACAACCTGCCAAACGAACGAAATGGCGCTCCCGAACTTTGACACAGTCATTTGTGCGAAAGTATACTCTATCTGTGAGCAGGCTGTTTTGAACCTCGCTCTGAACGGTCGATAGGAATGACGCAGTTTCCTGGCGGTTACAACCATGCAGGATCAATTACGCCTCATCGAGAAATACGTAGACGAACCCGTTTGGGCCGTGGTGGGGGCCAGCAACAACCCTGCCAAATACGGTAATCGGATCTATCTGAAACTTAAGGAATCCGGCTACCGGGTCTATCCCGTCAACAATCGCGAGCGCCTGATAGAAGGTGATACCGCCTACAGCAGTTTGCTCGAATTGCCGGAAACACCCGCGGTTGTCAATATGGTCGTGCCGCCCGCGCAGGCGCCTGTCGTCGTCGCGCAGGCGAAAACTGCCGGCGCGCAAGCCATCTGGTTCCAGCCAGGTGCCGAGAGTGCCGCTGCCGCCGACTGGGCACATGAAAATGGCCTGCACGTAATTGAAGCCTGCATCCTTGTCCAACTTGCCTTGATGCCTCGCCCTGAGGGCACCGAGTCGGCCCCGCCGCGCTCGCACTCACTCCCCGTTTCCTCCCCAGACCCTACTACCTCCACCCGCTAACACATCGCACGATGACGCGGGTGGAGGAACTGCACACAAATAAACGCGAAGCCACAGGTTGGCGATGTGGGCTTTGTCGTAACCTGGAGTGATCTACTCCTCAAGGCTTGATTTCACGGATAAGACACTAACAAAGGACAAGAAATATGCGGATGTCTAAACTGTTCTTCCAGACACTGCGTGATGCGCCCGCGGACGCCGACGTTCGCAGCCACCAGCTCATGGTACGAGCAGGACTGGTCCGGCAGGTCGCTGCCGGTATCTTCGAGTATCTGCCCCTGGGGCTGCGAGTCAAGAAAAAGATCGAGAATATTATGCGGGAGGAAATGAACGCCATTGATGGGCAGGAAATCGTGATGCCTGTCGTGCAGCCGGCCGCGCTCTGGAAACGCACCGGACGCTGGTATGAAATCGGCGACGACCTCGCCCGTCTGACCGACCGCGCCGGTCGCGAATTGGTCCTGGCAATGACCCACGAGGAAGTCATTACGGAGCTTGCAGGCGGCGTAATCAACAGCTACCGCCAACTGCCGGTCATGCTCTACCAAATCCAGACGAAGTTCAGGGATGAACCTCGGCCCAGGGGCGGCCTGATCCGCGTGAGGGAGTTCACCATGAAAGATGGCTACTCCTTCCATACCGATATCGCCAGCCTTGACGAATACTATCCTCTCGTTTACCAGGCCTATTTCAATATATTTGGCCGGGCCGGCCTGGAGGTGATAGCGGTCGAAAGCGATACGGGAATGATGGGCGGTACCATGGCCCACGAATTCATGGCACTGACGGAAGTCGGTGAAGACACGCTACTCCTATGTGACGAGTGCGGATACAAGGCTAACCGGCAAGTGGCCACTTTCGTCAAGTCCGAGAATGAAGACCAGGCGGTAGAGGAGGCGCTTCCCTTGGAAGAGGTCTCCACTCCCGGCGTCAATACCATCGCCGCCCTGTCCGACTTTCTCGAGATTCCACAGAGTCGGACTGCCAAAGCGCTCTTTCTAGTGGCGACGACTGAAGAGGAAGGAGAGGACAAGGAGCAGTTTGTCTTTGTCATTGTACGCGGCGACATGGATCTGAACGAGACCAAACTGACAAATGCCCTGAAAGCCCGCCAGTTGCGGCCAGCCCATCCCGAGGAGATCCGAGCCATTGGCGCCGAGCCAGGCTATGGCTCGCCTGTCGGCATCCACCGCGACCAGGTCCTCCTGGTTGTAGACGATCTGATTGTTCGCAGCCCGAATCTGGTTGCAGGCGCGAATCGAGACGGCTGGCATTATACAAACGTTAACTGCGGACGCGACTATGAGCCTGACTTGGCCCTGGATGTCGTCGCCGCTTCTGCCGGCCATCCCTGTCCGCTCTGTCGGGCCCCCATGCGAGCCGAGCGCGGCGTTGAAGTGGGTAACATCTTCAAACTTGGCACCAAGTACAGCGAGGCCATGGATGCCACCTTCCTCGACGAAGATGGCAGCAGCGCGCCCATGGTGATGGGCTGCTATGGGATCGGCTCCGGGCGCCTGATGGCAAGCGTAATTGAATCGAACAACGACGACAACGGCATCGTCTGGCCGGTAACGATCGCGCCCCATCAAGTTTACATTGTCAGCCTGGCGACAAGACGCACGCCTGAAGTGACCGAAGTGGCCGACCGAGTCTACCAGCAGCTGCAGGAAGCCGGATTGGAAGTGTTGTATGACGATCGCGATGAGAGGGCCGGGGTGAAGTTTAACGACGCCGATCTCTTGGGAATCCCAATGCGTTTGACAATCGGGGCAAGAGGCGTGAAAAACGGAGTCGCCGAACTGAAACTGCGCCGCAGCGACGAAATAAATGAACTGCCGCTGGACGACATAGTCAATCAGATACAGGCAGTTTCGGACGCTGAATCCGCCGCCGTTCTCGCCGGCGTTATTACCGAATCGTTGCAATAGAACTTGTGATGACACCGGCCCGTTCGACGTCACCGCCGTTTTGACTCCGATTAAGATCCATGCTACATTAGCCGGCGTGCCTTGACACTAAATCGGTGCTGGACCGTCATCCACACAGAAAGGAGCGTACACCATGCGAATTAAGCTGTCTATCCATTTTGGTCGCTACGCGTCTTTTACAGGGAGATTTGCGCCTGACCGTTGAGTCACCCCTGGACTGTTTCCCAAACCGTGGACGCGTGTTTCGACCGCTCCACGGTTTTTTTATTGGCAGAAGAAGCAGAAGACGTACCAGCTGAAATGAGGAGCAAAGAGCCTGTGTTTCGTCGTCTTCAAAACCCCGGAAATCCGATGATTCTCTAGAATGGAGTATGAACCTTGATTACAATTCGACCTTTTGAACAGAGTGACGAAGACTACCGCCAGGCAGTCGACATCGTGAACGCCGTCTGGGTAGAGTATCCCGACACCGTGGAAGAGTGGAAGGAATCCGACGAGAAACGATCAAGAGCCACCAAGAGAGGCCGCTTTTTCGGCCAATTTGAAGGCCAGCCCGTGGGCTTTGCCTCCTACGGCCAGTCCCTGTGGATTAACCATCCCGGCAAACTGTTTGTTAGCGTAGACGTGCTACCGGAGTTCCGAAATCGCGGCATCGGCACTGCCTTGTGGCAACACTTATGCCAAGAGATGCAACAGTTCGACCCGCTGCGCCTTCTCGCGAGCACGCGCGAAGACTACGAAGATGGTGTTCGGTTTGCCAACAAACTCGGCTTCACCGAGAAAATGCGCGACTGGGAGTCCCGTATGGACCCAACCAGTTTAAACCTGGCCGACTGGAGTCGATACCCCCAGCGCATGGCTGAGCAGGGAATCGAGATCAAAACTGTTGCCGAGCTGGAATCCGATCCAGATCGGGATCGGAAGCTCTACGAGTTGGAGTGGTTGGTCGACCGCGACGTTCCTAGCCCCGAGCCACCCTCGCAAGTGCCCTTTGAGGAATTTCAGAAAATATGGGAACGCACTAATCTGATACCTGACGCCTGGTTTGTCGCGCTCGACAAGGGCGAATACGTTGGCATGACCAATCTGTGGTCCAGCCAGGCCGATGCCAACCTGCTATATGTCGGCATCACCGGCGTAATTCGCTCCTATCGGCAGCGCGGCATTGCCACTGCATTGAAACTGAAATCTGTCGAATTTGCCCTCGCGAAAGGATTCGGAGAAATCCGAACTTGGAACAATACCAACAACACCGGCATGCTGGGCATCAATAACCGCTTCGGTTTCGTGCGGCAGCCTGCACATATCGAATACTCCAAAGCTATGCGAGAAGAGCGTCCGGAGGATGCCAACCTCAAAATAGTTGACCCGACACAGGAAGAGTCGATGGCCGCGGCCACTTCCTAGGTGACGCTGCTGTCGTGCAAAACGCTCGGCCCGCCTTTGTCCAACCGCAGAGGCTTGGCTAATAGCAAAAAAGCAGGGACACAGATAATGTGCCCTGCTTTTTCTTTCGACCCCTGCCGTTTCAGGTTATATTCGTTCGAGTATCGCCATCAGCAGTGCCGTCAACTGAGGCACAACGATTCTTCCTGTTTCCAAAACCTCTTCGTGGCTGGTTTCACTTTCCGCGTCTAACTGATCGATTGCTACATTGGTGATCGTGCTGATACCTAACACCTTCATGCCCGCATGAACCGCCACCAGCGCCTCCGGTACAGTGCTCATCCCCACCGCGTCCGCTCCCACCTGCCGCAAATAGCGAACCTCCGCCGGCGTTTCAAAATTCGGGCCGGCCAGGAATGCGTACACCCCCTGGCGTAGCGTGACCTCAAGTTCCCGCGCAGACTCCAGGGCAGCTTTACGCAAAAAACGCGGATAAGCATGGGTCATCGACGGAAAACGAGTGCCAAACGCATCCATGTTAGGGCCCATTAAAGGATTGTGACCCGCCATGCCGACAAAGTTCAGGTGATCCTCGATCAGCATGAAATCGCCGGCGCGAAAGCTGGAGTTCAGACCACCTGCCGCGTTGGTCAGGATCAGCGTCTCGACGCCGAGACGTTGCATCACTCTGATCGGAAAAGTAATCTCCTCCGCCGAATACCCCTCGTACAGATGGATGCGCCCCTGCATGGCCGCCACCGTCTTACCGGCCAGTTGACCGACGATTAAGCGCCCCTCATGCCCGGGTGCAGTGCTGGTTGAGAAGTGCGGGATTTCCTCGAAAGGAATCGCTACCGCCTCCTCGATCGCCTCTGCCAGCGGATTTAGCCCACTGCCGAGAATCAGCCCAATCGGCCGCCTCTCTGACAGACTTATTCCCTGCTGCTCTGTCCGAGCACGCACGAAGTCAGCCGCGCGGTCATATTCTTCAAGGCCAAAGTGTAGAGTCATTTCGAAGCCTGCGTGTGATCGAATAGTTGCTCTCGTGCGTCCCAAGTTCGTGCAACTGCCTACCCGGCGCCGTTCGCATCCCCGTGGTAACGGGAAGCCTCCTGCCCCGTCGTGCCCGGGGAGAGTTCGCGCCAGCGAAACATCCTTGCCCAGTCATTTGGATTGTCTTCCACCACGTCGGCGATCAAGTCCCCAAGCACCGGACCGAACTTAAAGCCATGTCCGCTCCCGCCCGTAGCAACGCTCAGCCCCTCTTTCTCCGGGTGATGGTCGATCCAGAAATGTTCATCGAGCGTGTCATTGTAAAGACAGCGTCGCGTATATGTGATTTCAGCATCGAGGAGCGCAGGGAATGTGTCCTCCAGGAAGAGACGCAGTTGCGTAAAATCCTCCTCGTATACCGTGCGCTCATCGTTCTCGGGGTGAAGAGCTACGCCGACCCCGTGCCGTGAAATCTTGACGATGCCTTCGCGCAACATCGGGAACCCATACCAGCCAGTGCGGGCCGTGTCGCCGAAAAATACGACAAATTCGGGCTCCGTGAAGGGCGCCGGGTCCTTCGGTTTCAGGTGAAAGATCGGGTGGCCTGTCGCCGTCATCAACGACTGCAGTTCCGGCAGCAACCAGGGCGTCCACGACCCTGCTGCCAGTACAGTGTGATCAGAATGGAAGGTCGCCCCTTCGCGTGTTCGCATCCCAGTCACACGGCTGCCGTTCAATACGAGTTCATGGGCTGTCTGACCGGGTTGCACTTCGACCCCGACGGCCGCTGCATGCTCAACCAGCTTGCCGACGACACGCCCGCTTTCTGCGTAGCCGCCCCGCCGATTATAAAAGCCGTCAACGTAGGCCCCAGTTGTCCAGGCCGGAAACCGCCGCGTTATCTCTTCCCCAGACAGCCGTTCCGGGCTCTGCCCCTCCTCCAGCAACATCTGATAGCTGTCGTTGACGAACTCGCTTTCATGCATAGGATCCTTCGTGGCCGCCAGAATGCCGGTCTCGTGGTACAGCGTCTCCCCAAATAGCTCGTTCCAGCGATGGAATCCCTCGATCGCGCCAATCACCATGCGCATGTATTGGCGGTTGCTGCCGTACTCCATGCGGACCACCTTGCTGACATCAGTTGAGGCAGCCAGGGCATAGGGAAGAGGTCCCGGATCGATCAAGGCAACGCTGTACCCGCGGCTCCGCAATGACAAAGCAGTCGTCACCCCGAAGATTCCGGCGCCGACGACAAGAAACTCAGAGGAAGTCGACATCAATCTGCTCCTTTCAACATCCCTTTCCATCAGGAGCGGCGGCACCATAAGCCGTTCGCCTACTCCCAACGCATTCGTAGATTCAGAGTTACTACGCAGCCGCAACTGATTCGCAAACCTGAACGAGGGGAGCAAAGGTGTTCTTTCGCCCCTCATTGTTGTATTTTGGGCGGTCGGGCCTTCGGCCCTCCCTTGTGCAGGGGCTGCGCCCCCGCAACGCCCCCCTCCAAAACCATCCCTCACCGACCATGTGTCTTCATCGCAACGTGTCGACTGGCGAGCATGGCCGCGGCTGCACACCAGTTGCGTCACCAAGAGCCCGAATGGTTCCAAGGATAACTGGCTGGTTAGCGACTGTGGCTTAGTAGCTACGATTCAGATGGCTCGCACTCTCGCCGGTCCGCGACCTGGCGTTACCCTGCAAATGTGGCAAGGCGCGAGACAGCGCTTGAGGCTCCCGATTCCAGCAAGCCCCCGTCGCTTGTGGCGACGATAAAACGGAAGCCTTGGCTGGCTCTGTGCAGCGCGTCATCCACACTGCGCCCTGCAATGCCTGGAATCTTGCCCGTGTTTTTGCACGCCTCCAGGATCGCTTCAAGCGCCCGTGCATGCTCCTCCCGGTCGTCCATCTCCGACGGATGAAATCCCAGTGAAAGCGACAGGTCGCTCGGCCCTGTCCAGCAGCCGTCTATGCCCGGCGTACTAAGAATCGCCTCTGCGTTTCTTACCGCTTCAGCGCTTTCCAACTGCACGGCCACGAACAACTCCTCGTTTATCCTCTCGGCATAGTCGGCGCCATACAACTTGGCGCGTCCCCAACCCCACGAGCGCTGACCCTCGGGCGGTAGCAGGCAGGACTCGGCCGCGGAGCGAGCCTGCTCCGGTGTATCGACCATGGGAACTATCATCCCCATCACACCTTCGTCCAGCAATCGACCGATGAATGTGTAGTCGTTGCGGGCCACGCGCGCCATAGGAATTGCGGAACTCCCAAAGATGGCCACCAGCGCCGCGATCGCACTGTCTTCTCCCCACGAGCCATGCTGCCGATCAATCATCACAAAGTCGATCCCGCTCCTGCTGATGAGTTCAGCATTGAGCGGCGACCCCATCCCCAGCGCGAATCCGAAGGCGGGCTGGCCGGATTGCATTTTCTGTTTGGCACTGTTTGAAATCATATTGTTCCCCCTGGACTAACAATTTTGGAGCCGCGCAGGTACGCGTCAATCGGCAAAAACAACAGTGAACATGGAGTGTCTTGACACCGCAGAGAAGCTAAGGCAATTGCAAGGAATGAGGACTGACCTCCTATCCCGATAGTATCTGCAGATGCACTCTATGTCAAAAGAGTCCCCTACCTACACATTTCTTATTGGCCCCCATTTCTCGAATGACGGAGCGCTTGAATCGATTTCGTCAGAGCCAAAGAGCAAGGACCAGGCATGTACTGCCTCATCATGACCACTGTGGACTTAATATCGCCGTAGTATGATACAATGGCTCGGACCGGCATGCCCCAACTAAAACAGAACGACTCCAGTAGAGATCCTGACCGCAAGCTACTGCGATTCCTGCAACTGCCATGTCCCAGCCTGAGCAAAATAAAAGTTCCGAATCACCGTCCACTAGTCCCCTAAACTACGGTCCGTCACCCACTGCTCTGGTACTTGCAGTCTCAGGATCGGTCGCTTTCGCAATTATGGGCGATTCGCTTCTGTACGCCATCCTCCCGCTAGCTGCTGGCAGTCTCGGGCTTTCTCCCAGACATGTCGGGATGCTGCTCAGCGCCAACCGGCTCATCCGCCTCTTCTCAAATACCTGGTTCAGCGCGCTGTTCGCTCGCTTTGGACCATATCGCGCCTTCCTCTATTCGACGATTCTGGGCGTCCTGACAACATCTGCCTATGGGCTGGGCTGGGGATTCACAGTCTTTCTAATCGCACGAATGGGGTGGGGAATCAGCTGGTCCGGCCTGCGGCAGGGCACCTTTCAATCGATCTGGACCGGCAGCGATACAGACGCGGGTCGACTCATGGGGATGATGTGGGGTGTCGTTCGCGGGGGAAGCGCGGTCAGCGCAGTTCTGGGCGGCTTCCTCTTCGATCACTACGGCTATCATGTAACCATATGGTCAATTGTAGGACTGTCGGCGCTTGCCATCCCTATAGCACTCGGCCTATCCTGGCCTGCCAGCGCGTCTCCAGATTCCAAGGACCAACGCTCAGATCCCTCGACAGATAGTCATGCCGCCGGTCCGGAGGCCGCGGAGGAGCCGCCGACAAAGGGTCCGAAAGTTCTTCAAGGTTGGAAGGGTGCACTAACCGACCCGTTGCAGCGTTCAGTTCTGCTGGTCGGTTTCTTCAAACTGCTCCTCAACTCAAGCCTGGTTGCCACCGCGTCAGTTTTCCTTGCCGAAAATTTCGGGAGTGGATCTGGCGAATTGCCATTGGGCCTGGAGGTAGGTGCGATGGCCGGCATCGTGCTTGGAACCCGCTGGTTCTCCGACCTCTTTCTCGGCGCGGTTATGGGCGCGCTGTCAGATTGGATCGGGCGCATACGGTTGACTATTGTGCTGGTGGCTCTGCTTTGCCTTGGGCTTACGGCGATGCTCGCGATTCCGAACAGCCTGTCGATAGTGGCTCTGCTAGCTGTGCTTATTATCAGCACCGGCGTCAATGTTATTCTCGACACCTACGCCAACCAGGCAGCTCTGGTAACGCCTCAGCCCCAACTGTTCGTAGGTGCTTACGCCACCGCATCGGACCTCGGTTCTGCCGTTGGTCCGTTGTTTGCATTCTCGCTCGTTTCAGCGGTGGGATTTGCTCCAGTTTACGGCGTAGCGGCACTGCTTGTAGTTGTCACCGTGTCCAATCTGGTCGCGCTCGACCTCCGCCTTGCCCGCCAGAAGCCTGTCGAAGAGAGCGCAATGAGCCGGGCTTGACCGGCTTCGAGTCTGAATCCTATGGAATTCATTGGCCGCGAAATCACTGTAACCTTGCCGGACGGCTTTTCGCTCGAAAAAAAGCCGCCCGCGCCGGATTCCTTCAAATGGCGGGGCAAGTCGCATAGAGTGACAGAGATGCTGGCCAACTGGCATCGCTACGGCAAGCCGGAGATTCGAACCCAAGGCGGACGTCCTCCCTACTCTGTGCGCAGCGGTAGTACCCAGGGCTCTTGGGGTCAGGGAAGGGCCTACTTTCGCGTCCGTACGGAGGAAGGCCGGCTCTTCGATATCTACTATGACCGCGCACCCAAGGGACAACGTCGCGCCGGCGCCTGGTTCCTGTGGCGGGAACTCTCCGCCGCGGAAGAACATGTCGGCCTGGACGAAGGCCATTGAAGTGCGAACTTCCTACCACTATTCACTCAAGTTTAGGACGACCGGAAGATAAACCCTGTAACCAATTATCGTACTACCCTCTTGCCCTCCTGATCCACCCGTTTCACTTGGCGCCGGCACGTCGGCCGGCCGCGGCCTGGCCGCAGGTCCGCTGCTCTGCAGGTTCTGCGCAGGTACATCGCTAAGCGTAATCAAATCGATAAGCGCGCTCGTGCGCCGGTTCGGGGACGTTTCATAAACATTGAGAATCAACGTAATCTCCTTCCCCGCATACTGTCCCAAGTCAAACGAGCGATACTGCCAACCACTGCTCTGCCGCTGGACCAACATATAATTGGCCGGCTGGCCATCCTCCACCGCAATCACTTCGAACGAATCCGTGCCCGTCAGTGGTTCCGAAGTCTCCACCCTGTAGGCAAAGGCCAGGTAAGGCCGGCCCGTCGGCACCGTAAGACGCTGAGAAACCGTACTATTGCCTCCTTCGCTTCCCTCTGTTCCCGGAACACCTGCATTGGGCACGAAGCCGCTGGCTAGCCGCAACGCGTGGTCTGATGTGCCAGCCTGCGCTTCGATCGCCGAGGTTGAGCTCCCGGACTTAGTCCAGCCGCTGAAATCGCTCTCAAAGTCCCCATTCGTCACCGCATTCGTGCCCGGCGAGTAGAGCAAAGCCAGGCTCTCAGTCGATCCGAAATCCCGCCTGCGGATCAGCAGCTGACTGTTCACCGAAATGTTCCAGCTTCCGATCGGCACGGTCGTCGTGAACTGGCCGCTGGCGTCGGTGGTTGTCGTGGTATCGCCGATCTGCACTGTTACCCCTACCGCGTTCTCCCCCGCCGGATTTATCACTCTGCCGGTAACCGCGCTGTTGGTAAGTACCGTTGTTTCAGCCAGTGCTGTGTCCGTCTCCAGCTTGTACCCCAGCAAATCCTCAGCCTCAATTCTGAAGCTATAGCGCGTCCCAACCTCTCCGTTGTAAACTGCCGCGCCGTACGCCTCCGCGTCTGCCTGCCACGACTGCCATTCTCCATCCCCCACTTTGACATAGACAGTTGTCGAAATCACACCGGAGCCCCAGTCTCTCACCAACCAGTTCACTGTGAAGTTTGCCGAGGAGTAGGCGGGCAGGTTCAATATCGAGGCAGTGGGAGCCAAAGTGTCCTCTTCAATCAACAAGACCGGCTCGCCAAAAATACCCATTCCGTAGCCGCCCTGGCCGTCAGGCCAATTAGCATTGGTGGCGCCGGCCAGTCCGACCTCGTAGTAGCCGTTCGTCGGCGTCAGCTCCGTTTCGGTACCGTCCATCTTGATGAGACGGGCTTTCGTCCCAGTCGCTGGGATGCTACCCGTCTGAGCTTGCGACGTGAGTGCCCAAGCCAGCAACCGGCGCTCCTTCGTCTCGGGGTGATAAAAAGCAACCCGCCGCACGCGAAAACGCTCGATGTCTGCCCACGAGACATCCGTACCTGTCAGGTGCTGATTTGCCAACTTGAAGGCCGAATAGGCCAGCCTGGTCTCGGCGTTGGACGGGGAGCAGAAGCTTGAGCTTTCGTTCTTGGCCAGCCCAAAACCGTCGGGCGAATTGACAGCAACCACGTTCCCGCAGTCATCATGCAGCATAAAGTGGAAAATCGGCCCACCGCCTGCCAGCCTCGTATACGCGATATTCTGCCAGACATATGAAGCCTGCTCTGTCGCCGAAGCCCGCCACGGGCTGGGGCAGTTCGGCCCGGGGAAATCGTTGCAGACCGGCACACCGCTCTCAGTTATCCAAATCGGCTTGTCCGACCAACCGCGGTCATCTAATGCGCCGCGTACTTTGCTGGTGTACTGATAACCTACGTACGAAAGGGAATAGTGATGTGAGCCGGCCGCGTCAAAGAAGCCGTCATATTTTTCGCTCAGCGCATCAGTATGCAAGGCGTCCAACATATCAAAGAGCCACTGCCCGTTGGCAAAGTGGGCCAGGCCGCCAAATACGACATAGGCCTCGGGGTCGACCCATTTAATGACGATGTATGCCACCTTCAAAAGGCGGGCAAACTCCTGGGGCGTGCCGGACCAGAAGTGACACAGGTCCGGTTCATTCCAGATTTCCCAATGGCGAACGTTTGTGCCTGCGTCCCCGCCAGGCATATAGCGGGCAACCGCAGCCCCCACAAACCGCGCCCACGGGTTGGTTGGGCTGATGCGCGTTCCATCCGAAGGTTCATCGCTGCCATTGGCAAAAATCGGGTTCCAAAGGTTAAATGGGGCCGGCGGCCCTTCGCTGCGTAAGCAGCTACCCGACTGGGCACGCGAGTCAGGCTGGCCCGTATTCTCCCCTCCTTCTCCCGCCGATTCGACCGACTGTTCACCAAAAAGGGTGGGTCCTTCGATTACAATACACTCGCCCCCGGCCTCCTGCGGGCTACAGCCTTCCGAACGCGGGGCCTGGTTGGCAGGCGCCTCCGTAAACGACCCTCCCAGCGACACCCCCACGGCCCGGCCTCCGAGACGGTACTGGCGCGGCGTACCCAGAAGGATGGCCAGCGTGTCCATTCCCAGGCTCTCATTAGCCTTTAAAGCGGTATCCTGGCTCGTCCACGTATACGTGCCTATACTCTTTTCGACCTGCTCCCAGTAGATTGGAAATCGATCAGTCGTTACACCCGTGTCCAGCCCGCGCTGGATGCGCCCCGTACCGCTGTGCGACTCCGCAGAATTCACGAAGGCCAACCCAAACTCGGAGATCGAAGGCGTCTTAGTATAGGGAACTGTCTCAGTTACAGTTACAGTTTCAGTTGTCGAATCCTGTTGAAGGTCCAAAGACTGCGTTCGGCTCCAAGTCGGCGCATCCTGTCGGACCATGACGTTGCCAGTTCCGCCGCTTGTGGCCTCCGTCTCTTGTCGCGCGTCATGTGCGAATACAGGTACAATTGCGCCGCTGCCGTAGAGCAGCACTGAAAGTAGGCCAACGGCAACTGCGACAACTGAAGCCATCCTGCGAAGGGCGATCCATGGCCTGCGAGGATTCAATGCACGTTGCTCGTCATCCACTCCAATGCCTCTCCGCTGTGCCATCGGAACAGAGCGCTGCCCTCGCCGCACCCATATTGCAGACATACTAGCCACCAATGGAGCCAGCAGATTTCCTACATGCAAATAAAAGCGTTTCATGAAGCTTGCAATCCAGAATTGTGGTTCTACGCGCGGCGTAACGACCGGCGAAAGACATTGTAGAGACAGGCTGAAGAACTACCTCGTCTCCTAAGTCTACCACAGTCACCACATGGCCGTCATCGGATGTCGAAAAGTGGGGAAGTGCTACAGACCCCGCCGCGAGGGCGCGAGCCGCAACCTCGTGTATATGGGGCAGCTTGGTGGTCGCGAGTGAAGAAATACAGGCGAAGGACTATGTCTTGGCCGAACAAATCCAAAGCGGCCACTGTGTGGAGACAGCAAGAACCGCTCAAGGCCTTGGCCCCTATAATATAAAGGGCAGTCTGGCCGTGAAGTTGACACTGGTCGCCTACTCAATCAGAGACTTCGCTGACCGATACGGCGCGCTTCTCTCGAAACGACAATCCCGCCGCCAGGGCCAGAACGACCGGTGCCCGCCCATCATTGCCCGTCACCTCGACCTCTGTGTCGTCACGGATAGCCTGAATAAACGAGCGCAATTCATCGGCGTAAGCTACCTGATAGCGTTCGAGGAAGAAGTAAAGAGGCTTGGGATGTATCACGCCCATTTCAGTCTGCCTGATGACCCGGTCCGGAGTGTTATTTTCGCACGAAACCGACCCAAGCGAGCCGAGAACCTCTACTCGTTGGTCCCCGCCGTAGACCGCCTGGCGCGAGTTTGTAATCACCCCAAGTGCTCCGCAACGATAACGCACTGTAACCACGGCAGTGTCGATATCCCCGGCTTCGCCGATAGCCGGATCAACCCGAACCGCGCCGGTGGCTGACACCTCCTCCACCTCGTCATCAAGCAGGAAGCGCGTCATATCGAAGTCGTGAATCATCATATCCAGAAAGAGCCCGCCCGATCCCTTTACGTAGCTCAACGGCGGAGCTTCCGGGTCGCGGCTTGTAATCTGCACGAGGTAAGGCGAGCCAATTTCGCCCCTGCGGACCGCATCTCGAATGCCGCGGAAGTTGGGGTCAAAGCGGCGGTTAAAGCCGATCTGTAACTTGGTCCCACTCTCTTTGACCGCCGCCAGCGCCGCGTCCACCGCGGGCAGGTCGAGCGCTATCGGCTTCTCGCAAAACGCGTGTTTGCCCGCCCGTGCCGCCCTGATGATGTATTCGGAATGTGTCTCCGTTGAAGAGCAGATGGCGACTGCGTCAATTTCCCTACTGCTGAAGATTTCCTCTGGATCCCCGCTGGCGTGCGCGATCCCGAAGCGTTGCGCCGTCTGCTTAGCGGCATCGTGGATGACATCAACAATGGCGACCACCTTCGCCTCTTGGACATGTCGAGTCAGGTTTTCCGCATGTACCTGCCCAATCCGCCCCGCGCCAATGATCGCGAATCTGACCTTCTGGTCCACCGCCGCCTCCTCTAGCTGATGTCCTTCAGCCTGACCCAGCGCCCCTCGCGTGCACTCAGGTCGGCCGCATCGATGATCCGCTGTACGACAGCCCCGTCCTCTAGACTGGGACTGAAAGGTTGTCCATCTGCAATCGCATTGATCCAGCCGCGGGTCATATGGTCCTCCACGCGAAAGACGTCGCGATACGTGTTATGCACAGTATCACGCCGCGCCGCGCCCCAGACTCGCTCCGGAATCTCGAGCGGCCGCGTTGGCCCTTCGCCGCGCCGAGTACCTTCGACATCCTGCCGACTGTCCCAATCGATCACACTGCGCAGCGTACCTCCCTCCCCGTGCAGGTCGAACTCATGCCGCTGGCCGAAGTCGGTCTCCTCAGTGCAGACAGCCGAAGCCTGCACTAGTCCCTGCGCCCCGTTGGCAAAGCGCAACAACGTATAGGCCGCGTCTTCGGTGCGCTCATAAGGCTTACCCTCCGGTGTGACAGTCGGCCGATCGACGAACTCTCCCCCAAGGCAGAACACCTCGGTAACCTCGCCAAACCACCAGTATGCTAAATAGAAGAAGTGCGATGCGATATTGCCCAGAACGCCTGTTGCCGAGAACGCCCGGTCATGCCTCCATCCGTAACCTGGCTCGCGCGCGTAACCGGTATAGTAGCGCAGATTGAGATGATAAGGTCTGCCGATATACCCGTCGTTGACCAACTCCTTGATATAACGGTTCGTTGGCATAAACCTGTAAGTAAATGGCGTACAGTGTATTAGATTCTTCTCAACGGCCAGCGCCGCCATCTCGGCCGCATGACCGTAGCTCAACGCCAGCGGCTTCTCACACAGAACGTGCAGTCCCGCGTTCAACGCCTGCATGGTGATAGGGTAATGGGTCTCGTGACCGGAAGCCACCACCAGCGCATCGATCTCGCCGCTGTTTATCATCGAATCTACGTCGGTGTAAACCTGTGGGATATCCCAGCGAGTGGCAAATGTATCCGCTCGCTCCCTGTTGCGGCCGCAAACGGCGACAACATCGGCCCGCGGATGGGCGTCCAACGCAGGTAGATACATCGCGTCCGCCCACCAGCTTGTGCTGACGACTCCCACACGTACATGCTCAGACATCTCTGTTCGCTCCGTCTTGAGTTTGCGTCTGCCCCTTGAGCGGGCGCTAGCTAGAGAACGCCTTCGAGGGTCAACGGCCGCACATCCTCCCACGCGCCGCTCTCCCACGAACGGGTCATCGCTTCCTGCACCTCGGCCAGCCGCAGGGCATCGGCAAAACTGGGCGCACGTTGCTCGCCTTCCGCTATGGACATCAGGAAATTATGCGCTTCAAGCACTTTCAAGTCCTCATAACCCAATCCGATTCCATCGCCCGGGTTGAAACGCTCGTGCGCAGGGTAGGCGGGACCGCCAAGCAGAGTGGTGTAGCCGTCGTGCATCCCGTCGGCGCCCGGCAGATACAGCTCCAACTCGTTCATGCGCTCAAAGTTCCATTTGGCCGCCCCGGCTGTGCCGTTGACCTCAAAAGACATTTCGCACTTCGGCCCAAAAATCGCGCGGCAGGTCTCGAAACTGCCCTGTACCCCGTTCTCAAACTCGACCAGCGTGCCCACATAGTCCTCGTTTTCCACTTCTCCGGTCGGGTCGCCCTCTTTGCCTACCGAAAAATGGGTGCCCTGTCCGGGTACCGGTAGAGGTCTTTCTCCGATGAAGACATGCCGACTGCTGACCAGCCTCTTGATCGGGCCGGCGAGCATGTGGGCCATATCTACCGTGTGAGACATGATATCGCCCAGTACGCCCAGGCCGGCCTGCTCCCTCTTGAATCGCCAGGTCAACATGCCATATGGGTTGCTGCCGTACATGGCAAAGAACCGGCCCCGGTAGTGAGTCAGGCGTCCGATTTTCCCCTCGTCGATCAGATTCTTGCAGTGTTGCACCATCGGCGCCCAGCGGTAGTTGAATCCGACAAAACTCATGACCCCCGCCGCGCGTGCCATCCCTTCAATCGCCGCAGTTTCCTGCGGGCTGCGCCCGACCGGTTTTTCGCAAAAAACATGCTTGCCTGCCGAAGTTACCGCCTCCACCATCTCCTTATGCAGAAAGTTCGGCGCGGCAATGTTGACGACCTGCACGTCGGGGTGGGTAACAACCTCGTGCCAGTCGGTAGTCGACTCCGCGAAACCGAGCGAGCTTCTCGCCTCCTCCGCCCTGTGCGCTACATCATCGGCGCAGATAACCAGGCGCGCCCGCACGCCGCTATCGTGGAAACGGTCATTCACCAATCTATACGAGCGGCTATGGGCCGTCCCCATCCAGCCCATGCCGATTACACCAATACCGATCTCCTCAGCCATGTGCACCTCGCTTGCCTCACTTCCTTACATTTCGGGTAACTACTCACCCGCAACTGCGTCGCAACCGTCTCCCCTCGCCACTGACCACTTACAACTGCAGTTGTGCGGTCGGGCCTGCGGCCCTCCCTTGTGCAGGGGCTGCGCCCCCGCAACGCCCCCCTACAAAACCATCGCTCACCGACCTTGTGTGCGCATTCCAGCCGTGCGGCTCCAGCAACGTGTCTGGCCAGCAGTGTCTCCACCCCTACTCGCCGTCTCATGCCACTGACCATTGCCGTTCGCAGTTCACAGTTCACTAAGAACTGAAAACTGACTACCTAAAACCGCAGTTCCGCGCCCCCGCAACGCCCCCTACAAAACCATCGCTCACCAACCGGACGCCTTCATACCAGCAGGGCCGCTCCACCAACCTGTCGGCTGCCAACCGAACACGTCGTCAAATCGCCCGAATCGCGGCGAAGACAAAAAGTTTGTCAAGACTCACACCTGCTGCGGCCCAGCAGCTACCGTTTCAGACAGACCCAGCCAGCGCCTTACAGCTGTGAGCGGCCACTGAATAACGAAGCCGGCTGGCAACAAGTAAAGCCGTAAGGGCCAGTCGTCAGCCGCTTGCGCCTAGAACTTTCGGCTCCACTCCTGCGGCCAACGCTCCACCACAACCTTAGTCTGCGTGTAAAACTCGATTCCGTGCCGGCTCTGGGCATGAAGGTCGCCGAAGAAACTCTCGTTCCAGCCGCTGAATGGGAAGAAGGCCATCGGCGCGGCCACGCCGATGTTGATGCCAATGTTGCCGGCATCCACCTCGTGGCGGAACTGCCGCGCCACCGCGCCGCTGCTCGTGAAGAGGCAGGCCATGTTGCCGTATCCGTTTACGCTGCGGTCATTTACCAGTGCAATCGCGTCGTCTATCGTATCCGCGTGCATCAGGCTCAAAACCGGACCAAAAATCTCGGTGCGGGCAATCTGGCTGGTCGGCTCTACCGCGTCGAGAACCGTGGGGAAAACCCAGTAGCCGTCATCGTATCCGGCCACGCTCTTCTGCCTGCCATCCACCAGCACGCGCGCGCCTTCTTGCGCGCCCACCTCAATCAGACCTTCAATCCGCTGCTTGCTCTCGCCGGTGATGACGGGCCCCATCTCCGTTGCTTCGTCCAGGCCGTAGCCGACCTTGCGGCTCGCGGCCAGGTCAGCGATGCCTTCCGTGAAGGGATCCTTTGCCTCGCCGACTGTCACCGCCACCGATACCGCCAGGCAGCGCTGGCCCGCGCAGCCGAACGCCGAATCGCCCATCATCTGGGTAGTGGTCTCGATATTGGCGTCCGGCATGATTACCACAGGGTTTTTGGCCCCGCCCTGGCATTGGGCGCGCTTACCGTTGGCAGTGGCGCGGCTGTAGACATACTTCGCCACCGCTGTCGAGCCAACGAAACTGATGGCGCGAATATCGGGGTGATCGAGAATGGCATTGACCGTATCTGCTCCACCGTTAACCAGCTGCACTACGCCTGGCGGGAAGCCTGCCTCCTCAATCAAAGCAAACAGCTTCTGCGTTGTCATCGGCACCTTTTCGCTGGGCTTGAGAATGAAGCAGTTGCCCGTTGCGACGGCATAGGGAAGAAACCACAGAGGTATCATGCCGGGAAAATTAAATGGCGTGATCGCGGCCACAACACCCAGCGGTTGCCGTATCATGTGCTCGTCAATGCCGCTTGCGATGTCCTCATTGTTCCACCCCTGGATCAACGACGGCGTACCGCACGCGACTTCCACATTCTCGATGCCCCGTCGCAATTCACCTACGCTTTCGACAAAGGTCTTGCCGCATTCAGTAGTAAGTACGCGCCCAATGTCATCTACATGCTCTTCCAGCAGCATCTTCAGCCGGAACAGCGGCTGAACGCGGTCGACGACCGGCGTTTCCCGCCACTCAGCATAGGCATCCAGTCCCGCTCGCACTGCGTCATCCACTTCAGCGGCCGGCGACAGGCCCACCGTAGCAATCGCGGCGCCCGTGGCCGGGTTCAGCACATCAATCGCGTCCCCTGCCCCGCTGCGCTGCCACTGGCCATTGACGAAATTAAGTAGTTCCTGTTTCTGTGTCATACATCCTTCCTCGCTTATGAGAAAATTTCTTTCAGCGCCACTATGACGTCCAGTATCGGGTCAATGATATCGCCTTGAATAAAGATCTGCGGCTCCAATTCAGGCGTTAAGACTGCTGCCTGTTTGAGCGGCGGCTGCACGAGCCACACAGACTTGATCACGAAGTCGAAATAGGTCTCTATTTTAGGGGATAATTTCGTTCACACTTTGATAAGGCGACAAAAACTCTACTACTGCAATTGGGGGGCCCGCCGCCCGTATTTCATCTTGCAGCCAGTCAGGATTTCGAAAATTGCGAATGGAGATGTCTGGCGTCGTCGTCGGTTCAGTCGCTAGCGATAGTTCCCCGCCGACGAAAAATCTTTCTCCGCAGGCCGCATGGAGTGCAACATGCAATTGCGACTGCACATAATAATGATTGAAACTCGGCATGGGTTACCCACGCTCAAGCTCGTAATCTTCTCCCAGGAATGTCTCTGGTAAGACCGTCATGATTGCCCAACCATTCCCTTGCTTTGTACCCAGGCTATCCACCATTCATTGTCGACATGCTGAGTTCAGTCACAATCTGGCCGGCCACTTCTTCTGCAGAGCGCCCTGTCGTGTCGACTTGCAACCTGTCAGGTGGTAGGCGCGGTCCCTCGAATGCCCCCATCTGATGTAGCGCAAACAGTTGCTCCACCGAGCGCAGCTTGCCAAACTCTGCGCGCGAAGGCTGGACCAATCGGCTCTCAAGTTCATCCTGCCGGCAGGTCAACTCCACGAAACGCACAGTGCCGCCGGATAACAAGCCAATCTTCTGTATCTGGTCGACAAATCGGTCGCGAACTGTGCGGTCAAACGCGAGTGTGAAAACTACTCCTTCCAGCTCTGCTCCGAATGCCCTTTCAATTGACGCCAGCCAGATCTCTTCTCTCAATTCAACAAACGGTGGGCTGCCAAATTCAAATAGAGACAGTGCCAGGTCCACCGTGAGGTGGTTGTGAAAGAGACGATACCCTGTAACGTCTGCCAGCGCTCGGCCTACAGTCAGTTTTCCGACCCCGGGCAGCCCTGCCAAAACTACCAGATCCATCGGCTCAATCTCGCGGCATGTCTTCTACGCCCTTACAGATAATATCGTTCCTGCGTGCGCTGCTCTTCCCACTCCTCGCGCGCCGCGTTGACCGAATCCAACTCGCTCACCTCAGCCACCGGCACATCCCACCAACTGTAGCCCGGTACGCCCAGGTAACGATCATTCCGTACGTAGATAACCGTCGTCCTGTCAACCGACTTGGCGTCTTGCAACGCCTGCACAACGTCGCTCACACTCTCGCAACGAATGACGTGACACCCCAGGCTCTCGGCGTTCGTCGCCAAATCTACCGGCAGCGGCTCGACGTCATGTCCGGACTCGTCAGTCGGCAGCCCGTTAAAGGACTTGCCGTTGCGATGAGCCGCCTCGACCTGATCGGGATAGATGTAGCGCGTGCCGAATCCGCCCTGACCCAACGAGCGGCTGAGAGCCCCGATCGAACGAAAACCGGTATTGTCCATCAGAATGAGGGTCAGCTTATAGCCCTCCTGGATCGATGTGATCAGATCGGAATTCATCATCAAAAAGCTGCCGTCGCCCACCATCACGTAGACCTCCCGATCCGGCTCGGCCATCTTGACGCCCAGCCCGCCGGCAATTTCATAGCCCATACAGGAATAGCCGTATTCGAGGTGGTACTGCTTGGCGTGGCGCGCGCGCCACAACTTATGCATGTCTCCCGGTAGGCTGCCTGCCGCGGCGACCATCACCGCCTCCGCGTCGCCCTGGTCGTTCACCGCGCCAATAAGCGCGCCTTGGTAAGGAAGCCCGCTCTCAGCGGTAAGTGTGTCATAGTTGCGCTGGACTTCGGCCTCCCATTCGTCATGCAACCGCTGCGCCTGTGCGACACTCTCGCCGCTATTGCGATAGCCGCCCAGCGCTTCACCCAGCTCTTCCAGCGTCACGCGGGCATCCCCAACCAGGGCAATTGCGCAGTGTTTGTACGCGTCAAACTCAGCCACATTTATGTTCACGAACTGAACGTCCGGATGCTTGAACGCAGTCTTGCTCGAAGTGGTGAAATCGCTGTAACGCGTGCCGATGCCAATCACCACATCTGCCTCGTCCGCCACCTGCTCGCACGCGAAAGTGCCGGTTGCGCCGGCCGCGCCCAACTGCAGCGGGTGGTCGAAAAGAAGACTGCCTTTGCCTGCCATCGTCTCGGCCACAGGAATGCCGAACCGGTCCACAAATTCCCGCAACACCGCGGTCGCCTCGCTGTACAGTACACCGCCCCCGGCAATAATCAGCGGCTTTTTCGCCGCCCGGATTACTGCCGCCGCCTGCTCTAGCGCAGCCCGGTCCGGCCGGTTGCGTTGAATCGACCATACGCGCTTGTCGAACAGCGCCGATGGATAATCAAAGGCTTCGGTCTGGACATCCTGCGGGATCGAAAGCGTCACCGCACCCGTGTCGGCCGGACTGGTAAGAACGCGCGTCGCCTCAATCAGCGAAGTGATGAGTTGATCGGGCCGGTTTATCCGGTCCCAATAACGGCTGACCGGTTTGAAGCAGTCGTTGACCGAGATATCCTGGCTGTGCTCCGATTCCAACTGCTGCAAGACCGGAGCAACATTGCGGCGGGCAAAAATGTCGCCCGGCAGGAGCAGTACCGGCAGCCGGTTGATCGTTGCCGTTGCCGCGCCGCTCACCATGTTGGTCGCGCCCGGACCGATTGAGCTTGTACAGGCCAGAGTCCGCAGCCGGTTGCTGTGTTTGGCGTAAGCAGCCGCGGTATGCACCATCGCCTGCTCGTTGCGCGTCTGAAAATAGCGAAAATCCGGATATTGCTGCAGCGCCTGGCCCATTCCTGCAACATTGCCGTGCCCGAAAATGCCAAAACAGCCGCCAAAGAAAGGCTGTTCCACACCATCGCGTTCGCTGTACTGATTCTTGAGAAAGCGAACAATCGCCTGTGCCATTGTCAATCGTTCAGTGTTCATTTTCTTCCTCATCTTTGCTTCAGAATAATATTCTGAAAGTGGCGGCTTCACCGCTCGGGGTGGCGTATGTCTCTACCCATAGAGCGCAGGCATTTCCGGTACCTCTACCGCAACTGGCTGTGCCTGCAGTCCTGATTCAATGCCGGCGTCGGCCACCAGAATTGCAACATATCCATCCCACGCGCTCGGTCCCGCGGCCTCTCCGTCCAGGATGGACTGCACCCACGCCTGCGCTTCATTGACATAAGCTGTATTGAAACGCTGTAACCAGTCCTCTTCAATCCACTGGCTGCTTGCGTTACTGTGGCGCACAATCGGGTGTGGCAAAGGACTCGACTGGACCACACCAGTTTCTCCGGTAATGCTTACAGTGATCTCATAGCCGTATCCTGAGTCCGAGTTGCACTCAAGGCTACCTAGAGTGCCGTTGCGAAAGTGCAACTGGATCATGACATAGCGCGCGCTGAGGGGTTGAGTGGGCGAGAACGGAATGAAGGATGTATGAACGCGGGCAATTTCATCCCCCATCATCCAACGTGCAGAGTGAATGTCATGGATCAGCGAGCCGTTGATGACGTCACTCAGCGACGGGATGTCACCCCAACTTGGGTTGATATGGACGCTGCGAATTACGAGCGGTTGGCCCTGTTTGCCGCTATCGCTAACCTGTTTGACGGCAACATGGTCGGGGTCATACTGACGCATGAAACCAACCTGCACCAGCCGTTTTCCGCCGGCGGTCTCGGTGTCAACCACCCCGCGGGCCTCCTCGCCGTCCGATGCCAACGGCTTTTCGCATAGTACAGGCTTGCCGGCCGCGATACACGACAACGTCAATCCGGCATGAAAGCGATTCGGCGCCGCGATCACCACTGCATCAACATCCGGCGCCGCAACCAGCTGTTCAGCATCCGCGAAAACTTTGGCGCCTCCGCACCTTGCCGCTATCTCTTCGGCACGCGCCGAGTCGACATCCATGATGGCGGTCACCTTGGCCCCGGCCACGGCATCAGTTAGATTGACCGCGTGTCGGCCGCCCATTCCCCCTGCGCCGATAACACCAATGTTTACCCTGTTGCTCATATGTCCTTTCGTTCCGTGTTGAAATTCGGCCCGAATCTACAGCTGCCAGTAGGCGTCAGTCATCGTCCAACGCCATGTCGCCAGAGAAGACGACGGCCGGACCCTTTACGCCCTAGTCCTTGGCGCCAATGCGCCAGTAAGGATCATCTAACGGCGGCGGCTTTGACACCGGCCCCGCGCCCCGCACCGACTGGTCGAAGTCGATGATGGTGCCTGTCATCATTCCGGACTCGTCGGAGGCCAGAAAGGCGATTGCCCGCGCCACTTCGTCCGTTTTGAGCAAACGGCCAAATGGTTGCTCGCGTTCCGCAGCTTCCAGCCAGTCTTCCCCGTCAGAATGAAACTTGCGCTGAATGAAATCCTCGGCCGGCGAATCCATCCAGCCGACAGCCAGCGCATTCACGCGGATCTGGTAACGCATCACCGCGAAGGCGACATTCTTGGTCATCGCGTTCAACGCGCTCTTAGAGGCCGTATAGGGAAGCAGAAACTGTTCGCTGCCATAGGAGGCAACGCTGGAAATGTTGACGATGGCCCCGCCATTACCCTCGCGCCGCATCAGCTTACAGGCATCCTGCATGAGCAGAAACGGCGCCCGCGCATTCACCGCAATCATCTGATCGAAGAGGGCAGAAGTCGTGTCCCAAATGTTGCCGCGTACTGTGAGCGCGCCGCAGTTGACAAGGACGTGCAGGGCTCCAAACTGCCTGTCTGCTTCAGCCACGATGCTGCCGCATGCGTCCACGTCGGCCAGGTCGGCCTGCACAAAATGAGCTTGGCAGCCGCCTGCACGCAGGTCCTCCGCCACCGCATTGCCCCGGTCGGCATTTCGCCCGCTCACAATGACTCCGGCCGCGCCCCGTTCCGCAAAAAGTCGCACAGCCGCTTCGCCAAGCCCTTGGGTACTGCCTGTGACAACGGCGAATTTGCCCTGCAGAGAAATGTGCGAATTCTGTGGATCTAATCTGTTTTCATTCACGATTGTAAGTCTACCCTATTTTTCCCGCGCACCGGTTATCAGGTCAGCAATGTCTTGCTGCGAAAGGTCACCTTTCTGGTAAGTGCCGACCTTCTCTCCCTGGCGGATGATTGTGTAGCTGTCTGACACCTGGTAAATGTGATTGACATTGTGGGTAATGAAAATGACAGGAAGCCCTTGAGTTTTTGCGTTCTCGATATAGTTCAGCACTTTCTGTGTTTCAGCAACCGAAAGAGCTGACGTCGGCTCGTCAAGGATCAGGAGTTTGGCGCCAAAATGAATCGCCCTGCCGATAGCGATGGACTG
>MPML01000031.1 GCA_002238445.1 Caldilineaceae bacterium bin5 | reverse complement strand
GGTCGGTGAGGCCTGGTTTTGGAGGGGGGCGTTGCGGGGGCGCAACCCCTGCACAAGGGAGGGCCGAAGGCCCGACCGCCCAAAGGGGGCGTCAACTCCTGACGGCCTCAGCTTTGTGTTCATTTTGTTGGGGCGACCGCTATCACTGAGCTGCCTAAGCGGCGAAGGGCGCGCAGGCCCGCCTTAGCGGGCCGGAGCCGCCGGAGGGCGTCTGCGCCCGCAGGCGTACTGCAGGGGATAAGGGCTGGAGACGCTTTGAATGCCAGGGAGAGGCTGCGCGGCATGGCCGCGAAATGACGATGGCTGAGCATTTACTTTTTTGGGCAATTGGAACTGCGTCTGCAGACCAAGCGGGAGACCACCCGTCTGAGGTTTCGCTGCAGTAGACACCCGGTGGGCCGCATTTGCGGCCGGGCTTCTGCTATTACAGGGTACATTCACGCCAACAGTTACTTCCAACTCTTATATTATGCCGAACTGACGATTCCTCAAGTGGAACACTTCGAAAAGGGGCCTTTTTCAGAACCATGGCTCTGCAGGTCATGTGAATACTCCAATCGCTCCAATGCCCAATTCTGTGGTCGGTGCGGCCGGCCGATAGACATTGTTTGTGAACAATGCGGTAGGGATAACCCCGGCGGTCACGAATTCTGTGATGCGTGCGGCGGGCTACTTTTCGATGCGCCTTCGCGCGGAACAGAATCTCTTAGCCTCATAGGCCGCCTAGGCCTTCGTCCTACAAATCCATTTAGTTTGGCGCCGTGCGAGCGGCTTGTTTGGGACAGGCCCGCTCCGCACTGGACGTGGTCCAGCGCGTTTCTGAGAAAGTGGTTGCAGCGCAACCGTTGGGAGTTGCTCGCGGTCTTAATGCTTACAGCAGTTGGCGCATTCCTGCGAGTGTACCGCCTGGAGGAGATCCCAGCCGGCTTTCATGGCGACGAGGCGTGGACAGGCATCGAAGGATTGCGCATCCTGAAAGAAGGCTGGATCGGACCTTACACAACATCTGCTCTGGGCCAGGCTTCGGGGCCGTTCTACCTGACTGCACTGGTAATCTGGCTGCTTGACGCATCCAAGTTTTCAGTCCGACTCTCGATGGGGCTCTTCGGCATTGCAACGATTCCAACGGCGCATCTGCTATTGAGGTTGGGGTTCGGCCGCTGGGTGGCGCTTTTCGGCACTACGGCCCTGACGGTCAGCTACTGGCACCTTCACTTCAGCCGCCTGGGATTTGGGGTTGTCCCGTTAGCGTTTGCCTCTACGGCAGCGGCAGCGGCGTTGCTGTGGGCGATGCGGGTGTACGATGATGGGCGACCTGAATCACCGCGCAAGGGCCTTTGGGGTTGGGTTGCTGCCGGCGCGCTTTTGGGGTTGGTGCCCTACACCTATTTTGCGTTTCCGACATTTTTGGCGGCGGTGGCGGCTGTTCTCCTGGTATTCTTCACTTTGCAGAGCGGCTCTATAAGGCGCAAGTTGATAGCCCTCGCTCTGCTGACAACGGGCGTAGTCGTAAGCGCGGGCCCCATGATATATTTCGCCATTCGCTCGCCCACAGTACTGTTCGGTCGTTTGAACGAGAAATCGGTATGGGACTACTTCGAGTATGTGGAGGCCGATGGGTACCTAGAGAAGGTTGGCTTTGTCATTGGGCGGGCATGGGACTCGTTTTGGTTACTCTTCAGAAACCCGAGGATGGACGGGGTTGACGGCATCGGAGGGGTAGGCGTATTAGATGTTGGGGTTGCCGCTTTAGCGTATATTGGCCTTGTCATTGCGATAAGAAGGTGGCGAAGTCCTCCGTACTCATTCGCCATTCTGGTGGTTCTAGCCGCATTGTCGGGTCTTGTGTTAACCGATCCTTCGGCCGGATCGATGCGGCGAAGCATAACCGCTATTCCGTGGGTATTTGGGCTGGCCGGAATTGGTGCGGTGACAGTTGTAAAGATGGCGTACGGCAGAATTGGGGGTTGGCGTCGGACTGCAGCGGTAGGTGCGGCCGCGCTTGTCCTTGTATGGAGCGCTCTCTGGAACCTGAGCTATTACTTCATTGAATTACCCCGCTCCTCGACCTTCCTGTGGACGTTCCCTACAGGTTACTTCGAGGCCCTGGAAGCGGCAAACTCGTTTGATGATCCCGGGACGATCTACTACTATTCCGGGCAACGGAGATTCAGGTACGAAACGATTCAGTTTCTCTTTCCGAATAGCCGAGGAATTGACCGTTCGCGGGAGTTCGGGGTTTTTGCTGTGGAGAAGCTCGAAGCCGGGCCGGTGACGTATCTGCTGGAGGGAGAGTACATGGAAGAGATCGACAGAATCAGGGAGATGTATCCGGGCGGCGAAATCATTGTAGATGATGGGGACAATCCTCTTTATATCGTGTATCACCTTGCAGGGTAGACTAAGCAGGTCAGTCTTCAAGAGACAGTTAGTCGCCTAAGCGTGCTCCAACTGAGAGTCGGAAATTGACGGACAGGAGCGATAGCAGAAAACCGAATACCGAAGACAGTCGGGGGCAAAGGGCCTGCCCGGCGTGCACGCACGTCAACCGTCCTACGGCCAATTATTGTGAACACTGCGGTGACCGACTGCCGGATGAAGCGCCATGCCCGCAGTGCGGCGCGCTGTGCGGCATTGGGCAGCTATTTTGCCATGACTGTGGGTTTTCGCTGGCCGGCGAGCCGGTTCGGGGTGGGACAGAACCAAGAGGGGAAAGCAGCCAGGGTAGTGCAGGTGGGATGCAGGACCCTGCCAGATTGAGTTGGCCCGACTTGCTGGGTCGAATCAGGCAAGCGACCTTCGGTTTCCGAATCTCGGCTCTCTGGCGGTTGGTAATACAGTTTCTGGGTTCAAGTCCCTCCGGCACGGTTGGCTTGGAAGCAGCAGCTGCAGGTAGCGGTGCGACGGCAAGCGCGGTTCCGGTTCCTCCTGAACACGTGGCAGCTTTTGGTCCTGCCCGAACAGTACGCGCCAACGTTTTCTTGGGCATTGTCGCGATCGTGGGCGCGATTGGGGGGCAGTGGCTACTCGTGCGCGGACAGACGCTGCCAGCGGTCGGCCTTTACGCGGTCGCCATTGGGTTGGCGCTTTGGGCATTTCGCAGCAGCACAGTGTTCGCCTTGCCGGCAACGTCCGATTCCGGGCAGCTGAGGCGCCTGAACATCTTTTGGCTGCTTCCGATAGTGCTGCTGCCAGGAGCGGTTTCGGCATGGTCATTGGAACGTCTCTTGACAGATCCGGACCGGCCGCCGGACCTTTTCTGGCTGCTCCACCTGGCCAGTTTAGCGCTTTTTGTGGGATGTGTATTGTTGGCAAGAAGATTCGGGAGCGGTCAGGCTGACAGCTCTTCAGTGGGTGGGGATGCGAATACAAAGCAGTCTTCTGCTTCAGGTTTGACTTCGGAAACAGGTCCGCCGTCGCTTCCCTGGACGAGGGGCCAGCGGCTACTGGTCCTGCTAATTCTTTGCATTGCGTTTTTCATGCGGATATACGAGTTGCCCGAGTTTCCTCCTGGCACCTGGTATGACGAGGCCACGGCGGGGTTGGAGGCACAGCGTATATTGGACGAGCCAGACTATCGGCCTCTCTATGTGAGCGGCCTAATGGGGCCTGAGCACTACGTCTACCTGGTGTCATCCCTGTTCCTGATTCTGCCCAAAATAACATTCGTGGTTCGTCTTGCAACGGTCATAACGGGGGTACTGTCTGTCCCGGCCGCTTACCTGGCGGGAAGCCAGTTATTTGGCCGCGGGCCGGCGCTGGCCTTCGCTTTTCTGATCGCTGTTTCGCGTTGGAGCGTGAATTTCAGCCGAATTGGAATGTTTAACATTCTGATGACGCTGTTTGTGTTGTTAGGTGTTGGCCTGTTGCTAAAGGCACTGCGGCGTGGACGGCTTACTGACTTTCTGTGGGCGGGACTTTGCCTTGGATTTGGTCTCAACACGTACTACGCTTTTCAGTTGTTTCTGGCGGTGGTGGCTGTTTTTATCGTGTATCTTTTCATCACGCGCTGGACCCTTTTTCTGTCCCATTGGAAGGGCCTGGTGGTATTGGCGATGGGCGTACTGCTATTCCTTGCGCCGCTGGCAACTTTTGCGTTCGCAAGGCTTGACCGATATTTAGAACGAACGCGTACAGTGTCGATTTTTGAAGAGTATCCGGAGGACCAGGTCTGGGGAAAGCTGCGGGAAAACGCGGTCTCCCACGTCCTCATGTACAACGTGCGCGGCGATCCTAACGGCCGCCACAACTTACCAGGCAAACCGATGCTGGCCCCGGTTGCTGGGGCTCTGCTCGTGCTGGGGCTGGCTCTCAGCCTGAGCCGATTTTGGCATGCCAGATTTTTCTTTCTCATTCTCTGGTTTTTCGGGTTGATGGCGGGCGGCGTTTTCTCGCTAAGTTTTGAGGCGCCGCAGTCTCTGCGCGCCATTGGAACTCTACCCGTTGCCTATCTGCTTGCTCTCCTTCCCCTTGCGTTCCTGTGGCAAAACTGGCGGGTGGCCTCTCATCATGGGTTGACGTTCGAGGGAGAGAGCGAATCACCGGCCAGCGCACTTGGCCGCTACATTTTCCCTCGAGGCAGAGCGATCGCCAGAAGAATCTGGCCGCTTTTGCTGTGGAAAGGCAGTCCTGTATTCTTCGTATCCATATTGCTGGCAGCAGTTGCCGTCTACAATTATCGAACATACTTTGTTCACCAGATGAATGACTTTGCAGTTTGGAATGCCTACTCGACAGGCGAGACGATAGCAGCATCTGTCGTTGCCGAGCATGTGGACAGGAGAGAAACTGAAGTCTATCTTACCTCCCACTATGCAGGTCATCCCGCCGTTCGATTTGTGGGCAGCTCCGTTCCTTACTTTCGGGCTGTCGAGTACACCGATACGTTGCCGATGCCGCTCTCGCCTGATCGGGATGCGCTGTTCCTGATGGATCCTGACCGGCGCAATTTTTTTGAGCAGGCGCGCAGTTTTTATCCTGATGCGGAGTTTGTGGAGCATAAGCCGCCATTCGGAGGGCCGACGGTTCTATACGAAATCCGGCTACGTCCTTCAGACATTTCTTCAATTCAGGGCATGAATTTGTCCTACTTCGAGGGAGCGGAGTGGGCCGGAAGCCCAGTGAAAGTTGAGAGACACCCTGCCATTCTAGTTGACTGGCCGCTCGAGGCACCACTGCCGGTCCCGTTTTCGGCCGAATGGAACGGCGTTCTGAACATTGAAGCGTATGGGCCGCACAGGTTTGTCCTGGCCGCGCCGGCGGGCGCGGAACTTTATGTGGACGAAGAGTTGGTTGCCCAGATTGAAACGGGGGGTGAATCTGATTCTGCAGGAGAGGGCGGAGAAGTTGAAGCCGCGCTGAAGCTGGCGATGGGTTTGCACAAACTTCGGATTCGAGCGGTTGGCGGCGAAGGTCCTGTTTCGCTTTCCTGGCAGCGCCCAGGTGAGGAGGAACAGATCGTACCGACGTCGGCACTACATGTGCCGCCCGTTTCCAGCAATGGCCTGTTGGGGCGGTACTATGCCAATGGAAATTGGCAAGAGCCGGCGGCTTTCACACGAATTGATCCGCAGATCAATCTCTATTTTCACGATATTCCGCTGCCTCGACCCTATACGGTGGAGTGGGAAGGCAAGCTGGCCGTCCCATTCGATGGTGTCTACCGGATGGGAATTGAATCCATAGACGAATCAGAATTGTGGATTGACGGGAGAGAGATTGCGGCTAGCCCGGAACCAAATCAGTACGACGAAGACTCAGTCGAGTTGACCGCTGGGCTGCACGATATACGCATCCGCTATGTAGCCCGCACATCCCACTATCATGTGAATCTTCACTGGGCGCCGCCGGGACAAGACCGTTCGCTGGTACAGGCCGAGGCACTCATCCCGCCACAGGGCAGCTACCACCACTTGTCGGTAGAAGATCTAGCCATCTTCGACAAAACCTCAGGGGCTTCTTTTGCGGCCCTTCCCGTCAGTGTTTCGCCCCTTCCGGTCGACGAGGAGCAGACAGCCGCGTTCGAAATCGTGAGAGACGCTTTCGAACGGCCAAGGGGTGTAGCCACAGCAAATGGAAGGCTGTACGTCGTCGATTCCAGCTTGAGGTCGATGTTTGTGTTGGATGGGGACGGACGGAGGATTGCGGAGATTCGGCGGTCGAATCGACGTTTCAGCGAGCCGGTAGACGTTGCTGCAGACGCGTCCGGCAACATCTATGTTTTGGACGCTGGAGGTGGCGGGCAGGTATCGGTCCATGATGCAGACGGCGACTTTGTGCGGGTGATTCCCTTCTCTGATAACATGGTCGATAGGAGCAGAGGCTTGGATGTAGACAGGGAAGGCCGGATCTGGTTGGCGATAACGCCGGCCCTGATTGTCGCTGCCTTCAACACAGATGGCCAGGAGCTGGCTCGAATATCGACAGTCCTGGAGGGAGGAGACTTTCAACCGGTGGATGTTGCGTTCCATGCCGATGATGCAGTCTATGTGTCTACTTCCGGTTCGACATCGGTCATACGATTTTCTCTCGATGGGGAGCCGATGAATTTGTGGCCCCTGGCCACTGCAAACAGCGCAGACGGCCCTCATCTGTCGTTGGACAGTAGAGGAGCTGTTTACGTAACACAGCCGGAGTTGGGAGGATTCGTGCGTATTGCGGATGGCGAGGAGCAAGGAGTAGAGGTGTGGGAACTTCCGGCCAGCCAACCTATACGGAAGTTGGTCGGCATTGATGTGGGAGCCGACGGGGAACTGTTGCTGACCGACAGCGAGAATGGCAGGTTGTATCGAGTTCAAAGTCCGCCGTAGGCCATGCGACTTCAGATTGGCATATGCGAGGAGGCCGAGGACCGTGAGAAGGGGCTTGACGTTCGTACTGAATGAGAAGGAATTTGTGAAACACTGTCGCTGTTAGTGAAAGGAAGCGCGCAGGGCCAAGAAAGCGGTCGATGTATCTGCTCCAGGAACTGTTCCTCAAGCCTGGGCTTCGTTCATTTACGGCGGTCAATCGGTTCGAGTTTCCGACTTGGAGATCAAGGAAAGTCATGACGAATGTAGACTCGGGCACGGTCTGCCCCAGTTGCGAATCTTCAGTCAGGCCTGCGGCCAAGTTCTGCGAATACTGCGGCCGGCCTTTGTCACCTGAGCACATAGATGATCTGTACGAATTTTCCGAGCCGGAAGAGGAGGATTCTGTTGACGCGAGTGATGCGGCCCTGAATAGTGAAGCAGCGCCGACATGGAAAGGGCTGGATTCTGTTGACGCGAGTGATGCGGTCCCGAATAGTGAAGCAGTGCCGGCATGGGAAGGGGTGGAGCAGGACAGGTTTGTAGCCTCGATTGGACCGGAGCCTGGTGCAGAAGCGGTCAGCAGGAGAGTGAGTTTGAGAGAGTGGGCCGGCCGCAGTATGTGGACGCTGATCCTCTGGGGCGGCAGCCCGGTCCTGTTACTGGTGGTTCTGGTTGGCGCCGTAGCCAGAGACAATTTCAGGACCCTCAGTGCACAGGAAATGCTGAACTCGCAGGAAGGAAGCGCAGAGGTTGTTCTGGATGAGGCGCCGGGCCCGTCGCTGCCACTCGATAGGATTTCGCCGTTTACAGGTGAGGTAAAGACTGCGGTTTTCGAGACAGTCGGAGATCATTTTGTTCGACCGAGAGGGGTGACCGCGGCAAATGGTAATCTTTACGTTGTTGATCCGGAACAGGGGGCACTGTTCGTCCTGGATTCAGATGGTCAGCAACTGGCCCAGGTACTTGACGCTGATCGGCGATTCATCGAACCAGTCGATGTCGCGGTTGATGACGCCGGGAATGTTTACGTACTGGATGCAGGAGACGGCGGGCAGGTCAGCATCCACAATCCTATTGGGGAATTCATTCGAATAGTTCCCATTGCCGACAGAATAGCAGACAGAAGCAGGGGAATCGATGTTGACAGCGAGGGCCGAATCTGGCTGGCGCTGACGCCCGCACTGGCCGTTGCCGCGTTTGACACCAGTGGGCGGGAGTTAATCCGCATTTCGACTGACATTGAAGATACCGACCTTCAGCCTGTCGACGTTGCGTTCCACTCTGAAAGTTCTGTTTACGTGTCCTCGGCTGGAGATACGGCGGTTCTGCGCTTTTCCGTAGGTGGCGAACTGTTGCACCTGTGGCCTCTGGTCACTGCCAATAGCGTAGATGGGCCGCACCTGTCACTGGACGGTGAAGGAAATTTGTACGCTACTCAGCCGGAGCAGGGGGGGATCCTACGCATTGCCGGGGAGGGCGCGGACGGGATGGAGGCGTGGGTTTTACCGGGGGGACAACCGTTACGCAAACTGGTGGGCATCACGGTAGAGGGGTCAGGCAACCTGGTGGTTACCGACAGCGATAATGGCAGCCTCTATCGTGTGCTGGTTGCTCCATAGCCGGCTTGGTAACGTTGTGACGTGGACCGCACTGTCGGCCAGGCCCATTGATTTGGAGGCACTGTGACTGAAATACCAGAGAAGTTGGAGGACGCCGGTCGTGGCCGGGCCTTCTTTAACGAACCGGATACTGCGGGGTTAATGCACCGCGCTTTCACCCGATCGCTAGGCTTCGACAGGACGGACATGAACCGTCCTATGATCGGAATTCTGAATACGTATAGTGAAATGAACAACTGCCACGCGCACTTCCCCGAACTGGTCGAAGCTGTCAAGCGGGGGGTATGGCAGGCGGGCGGTTTTCCGTTGGAGTTTCCGACTATAAGCCTAGGCGAAATATACCTGACGCCTACTTCGATGTTGTGGCGAAATCTGGCGGCCATGGACACCGAGGAGATGATACGCGGCAATCCGATGGATGGTGTAGTGGTGCTGTGCGGTTGCGATAAAACGACGCCGGCTGCATTGATGGGCGTAGCAAGCGCAGACCTGCCGGCAATTCTGGTTTCGGGCGGGCCAATGCTGAACGGCCACTGGCGCGGGCAGACGTTGGGGGCATGCACGGACTGCCGACGGCTTACGACTGAGTACCGAGCAGGCAATCTCAGTGACGAGGAGTATGCGGAAGTCGAGGAGAATCTGGTGCGAAGCAGGGGCCATTGCATGGTGATGGGTACGGCCTCGACGATGAATTCGCTGACAGAGGCGTTAGGCATCTCGCTGCCAGGCAACGGTGCTATTCCGGCGGCTGATTCACGGCGCATCCTCCTGGCGGAGAGGGCCGGACGCCGCATCGTGGCGATGGCGGAGGAGGGCATGCGCCCGTCGCAGATCCTTACTTCTGATGCGATGGAAAACGCGATAACGCTACTGTGCTCGCTGGGTGGAAGCACGAACGCGGTCGTACACTTACCTGCGCTGGCCGGACGGTTGGGAGTTAGTTTGCCGCTGACACTTTTCGACGACATCAGCCGGCGCACGCCCTTGCTGGCAAATGTGCGGCCTGCCGGCTCGTTCCAGATGGAGGACCTTTTCTATGCCGGGGGAGTTTCGGCGATTTTGCACCAGCTCTTGCCGCTTTTGCACGGTGACGCTCTTACGGTAACGGGAAGGACGCTGGCCGAAAACGTGGCCCAAAGCAGCATTGTGAATCCAGAGGTCATTCATTCGCTTGACAGGCCACTGAAGACAGAAGGGGGACTGGCTATCCTAAGGGGAAACCTGGCCCCGTCGGGGGCAGTAATCAAGCACGCGGCCGCTTCACCGGCGCTCTTGCAGCACCGCGGGCGGGCGGTGGTATTCCATAGTTTTGCCGACCTGCAGGAGAGAATCGACGACCCGACCCTGGATGTCGGTCCTGACGACGTGCTTGTTTTGCAAAATGCGGGGCCGGTGGGGGGTCCGGGCATGCCGGAGGTGGGCAATCTACCGATCCCCAAAAAGTTGCTCAAACAGGGAGTACGCGATATGGTGCGTATCTCAGACGCCCGTATGAGCGGAACGGCTTTGGGCACGATTGTCCTGCACGTGGCTCCCGAGGCCGCGGTGGGCGGCCCGCTGTCTCTGGTACGGACGGGAGATGAAATCGAGTTGGATGCGGCAGGCAGACGACTGGAACTGTGTGTCGAACAGGAGGAGTTAGACAGGAGGCGCGCCGCCTGGCGTCCTCCTGAGGCGGCGTATGGGCGCGGTTATGGCAAGCTTTTCCTGGATCATGTGCTCCAGGCGCCGCAAGGCATGGATTTCGATTTCTTACAGGGACGCGACCCTGTTCAGGCTATGGCACAACCGAAGTTTTGACCAGTGGAACTGCCCTTAACTGTTTGGACCGGGCTTCTGGAATTCAGGGGAAGGGGATGTCCAACTGGGGTCAAACAACGAAGGAGCTGAGGAATGACCGATTTTGCACCGGTTGAAGAGCAGATGAATATACTTATGCGGGGCGTCGAATTTGGCGACGAGCAGACCCGTACAAATATGGAGAGGGAGTTGCGACTTCGACTGGAGGAGAGTCGCGGGGAAGGCCGGCCGCTACGCGTCTATTGCGGCTTTGATCCCACGTCAAGCGACCTCCACCTGGGTCATACTGTGCCCCTGCGCAAGCTGAGACAGTTTCAGGAGCTTGGCCATACCGTAGTATTTTTGATTGGCACTTTCACCGGCACGATTGGGGATCCAAGCGACAAGGAAAGCGCCCGCACGCAGCAGAGCCTGGAAGAGGCGATGGAAAACGCGCGCAGTTTCACGCAGCAGGCGAACAGGGTCTTGGACCCGGAGAAAACTGTCGTCGACTACAACCACAGGTGGTTGAGCGAGTTGGACTTTGGCGGCGTCATTCGGCTGGCAAGCAGTTTCACAGTTCAGCAGTTCCTGGCAAGAGACAACTTCAGCAAGCGCCACGCCAAAGGTGAACCAATCTGGTTGCATGAGTTCTTTTACGCGCTGATGCAGGGATACGATGCGATTATGCTGGAAACTGATGTGCAGATTGGGGGAACCGACCAACTGTTTAATTTGATGGCCGGGCGCACACTGATGAACGCGCGAGGGATGCGTCCCCAGGTCGTGTTGACATTCCCCATTCTGGTAGGCACTGACGGGCACCGGCGCATGAGCAAGTCTTCGGGCAACCATATCGGCATCGATGAGGCGCCGGGCGTGATATTTACCAAGGTGGTCAACTTGCCGGACCACACCTTCCGTAATTTTGCTGAGCTGGTAACTCGTTGGGGTCAGGAAGAGATTGATCAGATGCTGGAGCAGATGGAAGCGGGGGCATTGGAGCCGCAGGCAGCGAAAAGGGTACTGGCGCAGGAGATAGTTGGCATTTTTCACGGCGAAGAGAAAGCTGTGCAGGCGGCCGTTGACGCGGGGCGCATGCACGAGGGTGCGGCGCCAAGCGATGCTCCGCAGTTCGAGCTTTCGCAGGAGATGAATGTGTTGGACCTGATGAGCGCGGCAGGGATGGTGCGCAGCAAAGGTGAAGCGCGGCGCTTGGTTCAACAGGGGGGTGTGCGCCTCAACGGCGAAACGGTAGGCGACGGTGTGCAGACGTCTGTTTCGCCAAACGGCGGCGAGAGTATTATCCAGGTTGGCAGGAAAAGGTTTCTGCGAGTGGTTTCTGCCGAGTAGTTTTGCGACTGTAGGAACTGGGGAAGCAGCGCATTCGGGCGAAGGAAAAAGAAAAGGAACCGGATGCCACGCTTCCCCCGATAGTGGCTTCCAACCACAACGTGACAACTCGGTTCCTCAATATGAATTATAACATACTAATTATTATTTGTAAAGGGGGAAAATGGACGAATTTTCATTGAATTCTCTTATTTTGCACGAATTTGACAAGGAATACGGCGGATCGGGCAGTTCAAGTGACGATTTGATATGCATTTATAACTATTAGAGCATAAGCTATAGTTCAAGTAGGTTGAAGGAGTTCCCAGCAGGCGGGGGGCTCTCGATGTCGATCACAGGTTTTGGATCAACATAAGGAGTGGGTAATGGGGTCTTTTGAGGGGAAGCGCGGTCTCATATTTGGCGTTGCGAACAAGAATTCGATTGCCTGGGGAATAGCGCAGGCTTTGGCGGAGGAAGGTGCGGAACTGGGCTTCAGCTATGCCGGCGAGGTACTGCAGAAGCGGGTCACTCCATTGGCCGAATCTGTTGGCAGCAGGTTCATAGAGGAATGCGATGTCACCAATGATGCCGCCATCGACGGTCTATTCGAGAAGGCGGAGAAGCATTTTGGCAGTCTCGACTTTCTGGTGCATTCGATTGCATTTGCACCGCGGGAGGATTTGGGCGGCCGTTTCGTGGATACAAGCCGCGAGGGCTTTCGTCTTGCTCTTGATATCAGCTGCTACAGCCTGGTGGCGCTTGCCAAGCGGGCTGTGCCGTTGATGTCCGAGGGCGGCAGCATGTTGGCAATGACCTACTACGGTTCCGAGAAAGTGACGCCCAATTACAATGTGATGGGAGTGGCGAAGGCCGCGCTGGAAGCGACGGTTCGCTATCTTGCCTGGGACCTGGGAGGCGATCAGGTGCGGGTCAATGCCATCAGCGCCGGCCCGATCAAGACACTGGCGTCGGCCGGGGTCAGCGGCTTCCGCAAGAGCCTTGGCTATGTGGGAACGGTAGCGCCGATGGGGAATGTTACACAGACCGACGTGGGAAATGCCGCCCGCTTCCTGCTGGGAGACTGGGCAGGGAAGATTACGGGGGAGGTGGTCTACGTCGACGGCGGTTACAACATAATGGGGGCCCCCGACATGGACACTGTCGGCGGGTAGGAGTTCGAGGGCAGTTCCCTTCTGAAAGCAAACAGGTCAACCCGGTCGATGGGTTGACCTGTTTTTTCATGTCTACCTGCGGGAGCGACGGGATTTGAACCCGCGACCTCCGGCTTGACAGGCCGATATGCTAACCGCTACACCACGCCCCCAGATTTCCCTATGGTTTGGCATTTCATCCGCCGAGGCGGGAGCGACGGGATTTGAACCCGCGACCTCCGGCTTGACAGGCCGACATGCTAACCGCTACACCACGCCCCCATCAGGAAACCATGACATGTGACGGGAAGGATAACACCGGCAGGTACGATTGTCAAATGAAGTGGGACAATTTTCGAGAGAAGTTGGTCCGCGAACAGGAGGGCGAGGGGTCGCCTCAGCTCTTACGCGGGGGCAGGCGGGGGATAGATTTGCGGACTTGCCTTAGAAGCCGTGAAGCGGGGGCAGGCTTTGATTTTGATGCCTTGGGGGCGCCGGAGGGCAGGCGAGGCTTGCGTGCGTTGTTGACGATTCGCTGGGCTGCCTGGCGGCCCTGGCCCAGGGCTTCGCGGTAGTGCCCCTTCATCAGTTCCGGGGTAATCTTTCGACCTTCGGTTGCCCATAGCAGAACTGCTCTTCCGATAGCCCACGTACCTGCGTATGAAACTGCAACTTTGGGCACTATTCCCCACACAGGTATAAGACCGACCATTTCGCGAGCGAGCTGGCGAAAGAGGAAGCCGCCGCCAAGAACGCCGACGATCTCACCCAAGAGTTTCTGCGGCGAACCGGATTTGCCTGAGACCAGCGCGATTTTGTATGCCATCATCAGCTGGTTTTTGGTGAGTACGATGGCGTCGCCGGCGCCGAGCACGAATCCCAGCCCGGGCACGGTTTCGCCGAGGCCGGTGGTGAAGGAGTAGCCGGCGTTGACCTGTGAAGTCTCCTGGATGAGGAGGTTGCAGGCGGCGGTGCGCAGCGGAGGGAGACGTCGGGCCAGCGGCAGACGAAGTGTGGAGGGGACGGCGTCGATCAGCGCGCCAGCTACGCGGATGACGGCTTCATCGGACCATTCGGCGATTGCCACGCGCACCTGCTCTCCCCAGCGGGCAATTTCTCCGTCAGGCCGTTTGCCTTCGGCCCCGGTGAGGACGATCAGAGCCGGGATTGAATTTGAGCGAAGCATCCTCAGCAGAGATGAGAGATCGTCGCTAAGTTCAACACGGGTTGTTACCAACAGGGCGCAGTCAATAGAAGGAAGCGTTTTGTAGGAAGAGGGGTCTTCTGAATCGGGTGAGAAGGGGATGATGTCGGTACTCTGAGAGCGCAGTCCGGAGCCGGCACTGTCGGTGATGGTAATCCAAGGATGACTGAAGGCGGCGCCGGGGTCGCTGAGCCAGCGGGCGGCCTCTTCGGCATCCGCTTCATCATCGGCTGCGACCAGCAGATGGAAGGGGGCCTCGATCTCACGCTGAATCTCGGCCAGGTTGATTTCACTGACAATCTGCCAGATGGAGCGCAACGGGAGTGAACGCATCGCTCACTTCGCCTATCCGTACACGCGCACGCCATCGCCGGCGCCATCGCTGCCAGAGTGGAGTACTTGGGCAAAAGCGTCGAGTGTACGCTCGATATCGGTGGAGGTCACGTGCAGATTTGTGACCGCGCGCAGGTGGGTGCTGTCGATGGGACTCAGCAGGACGCCGAGCTCTCGCAGGCCGGCAGACAACTGTGCCGGTGTTATGTCGTCACGGCAAAGTTCGAAGATGACGATATCCGTCTCTACGGTTTCGGGGTCGATATTGATTCCGTCCAGTTGCGCCAGGCCTTGGGCCAGTTTATGGGCGTTTGCATGGTCGTCCGCGAGTCTTTCGATCATTTCGGTGATGGCGACGATGCCGGCGGCGGCGATGATGCCGGCCTGGCGGGTGCCGCCGCCGAGGATTTTGCGCATGCGTCGGGCGCGCTTGACGAAGTCGGAGTCACCGACTATCACCGAACCAACGGGCGCGCCGAGGCCTTTGCTCAGGCAGAGGCTGGCACTGTCCGCTTCCTTCAGCAGGCGGGCAGGGGCCACATTGAGAGCGACGGCAGCATTCCAGAGGCGGGCCCCGTCGACGTGTAGCTTCATATCGCGGCTGTGGGCCAACTTGCCGGCCGCGTCCATGTACTCCACGGGTAAGCAGCGCCCGCCACTGCGATTGTGGGTATTTTCGATTGCCAACAGGCGGGTACGAGGGTAGTGTTCGTCGTCAGCGCGGATCGACGACGCTACCATTTGCAGGTCCAGGGTACCGTCCGGAGCAGTGGGCATAGGACGCGGATGGACACCTCCCAGGCCGGCGGAACCGCCCTGTTCTGACAGGAAGATGTGCGCTTGATCTCCCAGGATCATTTCGTCGCCGCGGCCGCAGTGGCTGAGCAACGAGGCCAGGTTGCCCATTGTCCCGCTGGACACAAAGACGGCCGCCTCCTTCTCAAGCAGGTCGGCGGTCATGGCCTCCAGGCGGTTGACAGTCGGGTCTTCGCCGTAGACGTCGTCGCCGACAGGAGCGGCAGCCATGGCTTTGCGCATGGCTTCGGTCGGCTGGGTCACGGTATCGGAACGCAGGTCAATTGTATTGTTTGTCAAAGGTGATACCTTTCCTGGTGCGAAAGAAGCATGACGATTTTGTGGTCGGTTTCTTCGTTCTTCATCTTATGGTCAAGTCGCGCTCGTCTGCTGGTGTTGGCCGATATAGCCGATCAAAACTACCTTTCGGTCCTGGTCCCAGTCAAAGGCGATTCGAATGGTGTAACGTGCATCCTTGTTGCTGCCGGTGCCGACGTGCTTCTTCAGCCAGTACTCTTTGCCCTCAAGGTGGGTTGTGTACCAGGGCTTGTACTGTTTCATTGTGATGCTGCTCTGTTTTCCTGTGTAGCGCCAACCACATGCTTTCAGTATTGACACCCCGAGGTCGGGCACGCTGAGCTCGCCCATTTTTGAGCGATAATAGGTGGTGGCCAACCATTTCAACGCGGTCCACACGTTGCCAGGCTTCTCATAGGGATTATCGTCGATCTCCGACTTAGAGTTTGGCTTAAACAGGAGTTCGTCGGCGAACTTTTCTCTTGCAAGCGCCACGGCTGTTCTTACGTCCTCAATGGTCAGGATTTCATCGTCACCGAGTGATTCTTCGGGACGTGGAAATCGTTTGCACGCGGTTTCGTATGCTACGCGCCAGATTCTGACAACATTCTGGCTGGTCTTCAGGTCGCCCTGAAGCGTCTGTATTTCTTGTTTCAGAGAACGGTTCTCTGATTCGATCAAGCCGAAATCACCTATCGATTGGACAGGAAGTTCAGCAGTGGGTCCCCCATACCCTCCTGTCTGGGAAGCATCGATTGAATGATTGAGGCCGTCAGATTCGTCATTTCCCTCGGGCAACGCGGCTTGAGCCGAAACTTCGTCGGCAATATTTTTTGCTGATGGGGGCGGTCCGACCTCTGCTTCGGCTAAAGGAAGTGGGTTGTCTTGTGGCTTGGAATTGCGTTCGCCTAGTTCCGGCTGCTTGTCGCAATTTGCAGTGACCGGTTCCGAAACAGTAGCGGCACCGCTATTGCTCGCGTTTGCTGGATCGTCGTCGGTTGGGTTTGTTGGTGAAAACAGTTGATAAATTTGATACAGGCACTTAAGGGTCTGTAGCTGCAGATCCGAACGCTTTGGGGCCAGGACCGTCTCTTCTTCTATGTTCGAAGCAATGTCATGTACTGGTTTGTAGTGGCCTAGTAAACGCTTCAGGGATTCTGTCAGGCGCACCAGTTCAGCAATTTCTTCACGTGTTGCTGGCTGGCCGGACTGTTGTCGGCGGGACAGACGTTCGACGGACCATGAATCCGTATCGCATTGGAAAAAGGCCAATTCCCGCCCGAAATCCTGCTTCAACTCTGCGAGCAGTTCCTTCAAACGGACGACGAAGTGTCTTTCATTCTCTTTCCATTTGATGATTTCGGTGACCGATGCTACGAAATCTGTAGCCTGCTGCCATTGAGGCGCGTCTGCAGGCAATGCCTGTAGTTCTTCAAGCCATTGCGGAAAGAGGGCGTCTTGGCGCGAATCAGTCGGCTCGTCGATAGGGGCGACATCAGGGGAGGGCAATTTGCCTGAAATACAACATAGCATGAGAGCGACATCATCTTCAGTGAACTGGTTATGGGATTCAACGACTTGCCGGCTATGTTGCCTCCAACTCTCGATGTCCCACTTGCCAGAAAATCGACTTGCCGAGAAGTCCAATCCGTTCGTTGACATCTCTGAATCAGAGAGGTGTTTGCTAACTACGCCTTGAAGTTCCTGGTGGGAACTCATCCAAATCTGCAGAACAATTCCAACGAACTCAGGGGAGAAACGCATTCTCTGCAATACATTATTCTTGACAAGTTCATCTGGCGCTCTCAAGGGTTCGCGAAAACCGTGAATTTGCGGGCCGTTATTTACCGTCCGCTCGAATATTTTTTTCAGATCATCAGAGGCGTGCCTCCACTGCGCCAAGACGAGTCTAACGACCGCGATCCGACACTCTTCGGACAACAGTTCGTTGATGGCAGTCAATGCTGGGGGGGCGTTTCCTGCTTGGTCTTCCATTGCTCTCCTAGTCGAGCACAGTGGAACTATTTTCTCAGGGACAAGAATAAAACGAGGAGAGAGTGGTGGACGGCGGGCCTGTAAGACGACCGAACCGCCACCGTTCTCTCTCCTCGTCACATGGTTATGTCCTAGCGATTATTCGGGTCGGAAAGTCCCGATAATCAGATCGATTTCCTGCTGCCTGTTCTGAGCCTGGTTGTCGGGAACTGCGTTGATCAGAATGTAGGCGGTGTCATTTGCCCGCAGCGCTGTAATGACGATATGGGCGTTGAAGAGACCCTGACTGGCAAGGTCGGCGCTGGCCACACCCTGAATGGAAGGCAGATTGTTGGTCGTGCCTGCCTCAAGGCTCTTCACTTCCACGGGTACCGGAAGGGGAAGGTTCTCCAACTGCTCTGTCAGCCACTCCACCAAGCTTTCGGAGGAGATATCATCGTCGAGATTCGGGAAGATGCCGACGCCGGTCATGGCGGCGATAGGCGGATTGGAGAAAATCGCCAACTGTATACCTAGATGGCCAGCGTTCTCGCCACCAGGCCCAGTGAGGGCTTCATCCACCTGTTTGGCGGCGTCCGCGCTCACGAACCGCATGATCTGACTCAGCTGGCCGCTCTGGAGGTCAAATACTGACCAACCTCGCGGGACTGCAAATGAGTAGCCCAGGCGCTCGTTTTCGACCTTGGTCCAGCCGTTGGGGATACTCACTTTGGGTTCCGGCGCGGGTGTTGCTGTGGGCGGAGCCGGGGTGGGCGTGTCGGTCGGCTCTGGCACAGGGGTATCGGTGGGCGGGACCGGCGTTGGCGTGTCGGTCGGCGGCACAGGGGTGTCAGTTGGCGGCACAGGCGTATCCGTGGGCGGCACGGCCGTGGCGGTAGGTTCCGCCTGCCTTCGGTTACAGCCGGCCAATGCCAACGCCGCCACCAGAACGATCAGAACGACCATGTAAGATGGCTGCGCCGAGTAAAACCGGCTCACCCGCTTGACTTGTCGGCCCAACCATCTGGCACTTTCAGGTGTGGAAAATTGCATCATACTCCTCCATTTTGGATAGTTAGAGCCGCAACTGCGACTTCAGAAAGATGTGTGTTTCTTGAGACTCTATATTGTAAATGAGCAAACCCCCTTCAAAAGACTGAAGGATGCCGTTTGTCTCCTCAGGTAAGGTAATTGCCCAGCCCAGGGCCTGCCTAACAAAGAGGCTTTCGGCCCAGATTTGCCCGATACCGCGAACCGGTTGAAATAGTTCTTCTGCCGGCGACTGGAGATCAGGGGAATCGACTGCTTCCTGCAAGCCTTCCCTCCAGTCATGTTCCCTTTGTTCCCACTCGCCGTTGCTGAAGTAACGAAGATAGACGATCGGTCTGTCGAGGCGTGCCAGTGCCATGCCGGTTTGGAATAGCTGGATTTCATAGGTAAGGCTGGTGGGAACGCCTTTGGGGCAGCCGAGCTGCTGGGCTACGGCTGCATCTTCGCCAAGAAAGCTCTCGAACTGTTCCGCGGCATGATACTGACAGGCTGCGGGGGCGTCCACTGCAAGCGCGGCAGGGGGATCGGCGGCGGCCTCAGGTTCAAGTTCGACAGGTACGGAGGCTGTGGTTTCGGTTGCAGACGTTGTTTCAACCTCCTCCTCCGAAATTTGCTGTGCTTCGACAGCCGGCAAAGGGGAAGAGGGCGCGGGGGCGCTGGAGGGGCTCTCCACAGGCGAAGCTGACTCGTTGCCCCACAATGCGTTTCTGGCAACAGGGCTTAAGGCCATCAGCGCCAGAACGAGGACACTGCCCAGGATGGTGACAGTCAGGCGCGCTTTGGAGCGTCTTGAAGTGCGCGGACTGTTTTGCTGGGCGACGTCCACTCTGGGGCGGTCCGGCGGGATGTCCTGCGAGGCAGGTTTCTCCTGTCGGCTTTCCGCACCCGGAATTATGACGGTGTCGGTCGTTTGCGGCGGTGACGGCGGCAGCTGGACGGAGGGCAGAGATACCAGCGTCAGTGTTGAAGTCTGTTCGGCGAGGCTGTTTTCCTGCGACAGGATCCCGTCGGATATTGCTGACAGTTCGTCGGCCATATCTCGGGCGACGGTGTATCGTTCCTGCTGTGTTTTTGCCAGGCTGCGGCGCAACACTTCGATCAGTTCGGGGGGAAGAGATGCCAGCAGGTCGTCAGGCAGCGAGAGTGACGCGTATACGTGGGCGTGCAGGATTTGCGTGGTAGTGCCGGTGAATGGCGGGCGTCCGACCAGGCACCGGAAGAGGACGGCTCCGAGCGAGTAAATGTCTGCTCTACCAGTCACTTCGCGACTGCTGGCACACTGTTCGGGCGCCATATAGGCAGGCGTCCCAATGGTGCGTCCTACGTTTGTCAGCTCCGGCATATCCAGGGCTCGGGCGATGCCAAAATCGGACAGAAGGGGGGCCACCGGCAACTCATCGGAAGCAGGACCGGCAGCGTTTACGCCGTCGGCAGAGCTCCCGATCAGGATCTGTTCAGCTTCGTATACAGCAGAAAGGGCATGACCATCGCGGGGAATGCTGCCGAAGGCTTCCGGGTTGACAGGGCGGAGCAGGATGTTGCTAGGTTTGACGTCGCGGTGGACAATGTCCTGCTGATGGGCGTAGTGCAGTGCCCTGGCAATCGGCGCCAAAAGGTTGCAGCTTTCGGCCACGCTCAGTCTTCCGCGGCGTTTGAGGAGCTGCGCCAAGCTGTCGCCGTCGACCAGTTCCATGGCGATGTAGGCGCTGCCTTCGCCGGCGGCATCTCCCACTTGGAATGTTTGGACGATATGTGGGTGCCGCAACCGAGCGACCGTGTGAGCCTCTTGCTGGAAACGGCTGCGCACGGCGGCATCAGCGCCGGGCAACAGAATCTTGAGCGCGACCACGCGCTCCTGGATCTGATCGTAGGCCTGATAGACGCTTGCTGCGCCACCGCTGCCCAGGCGTTTTCCTACCAGGAATCTTCCGATCTGGTAGTCGTCCGGATGCCCGGTCGAGGGCTGCGGGAATTCCGGGCCCACTTCAACAGGTTCCGGGGCCGAGCTCTCGTTCTCTGATTCTTCTTGCGGTTCGGACCTTACGGCCTCACCGGCAGGATCCTTCTGTTCAGTCAGCATTTCGAAAAACAAACTCAGACACAATAGTATTCAGGTCTCTGCCTTAACCAGCAAATATCGGCGGGTCAGTCGAGATTATCTGTGCGCAGCGGTGGGTGAAGAGGATAGATGAAAGAGATTGAATCTGGCGGCTCTGCTGCCCATTCGCGACGCAATGTACTTTAATTACTCGCCATACCCGGCGCGACTGCACTGGCGCGAGACGGAACGGGCGCGAGGGTTGAAAATCTACCATACGCGGACTATAATACCAGAGAAACAGGAATAGGGAAACAAGAAGCCAAAAGAATGGGAGCTAATTCGACACCGTTCGCGGCGAGCTTGCTGGACTTTGATCTTCATGTCTCGAAGTGTTGATCAGCGATAGCTTCAGTCCAAGAGAGTTGGCCTGGGCAGAATTGTGCCAGACCTCCCTCTGACCCACTCAGAGGTGATAGGCTCAAGAGAAGCATGCCCAATGTCTGATCATTTTATTGCTACTAAGGCCGCATACAGTTTGTGTCTTGACCAACTCTACGTCTTTGCCGTCATCCGGGCTCTGTGATGGCGAATTCGGTTGGAAGCAGCCAGGCTCTTGGTGACGCAACTGGTGTATGGCCGCCGCCCTGCTCGCTAGCCGACACGTTGCGAAGAAGGCACACCGTCGGTGAGGCATGTTTTTGTCGGGGGGCGTTGCGGGGGCGCAGCCCCTGCACAAGGGAGGGCGCTTGCGCCCGACCGCCCATAATACAACTCGGAGGGGAGAAAGAACACTGTTTCTCGCCTCGTTCAGGGTTGGAAATCTGCTGCGGCTGAATGGTTACATCATTTAGAAGGAAGAATAGATGCGCGCAGGTCAGCCCGCGAGGCTAGTTTGCCTTAGTGGTCCGGATGCAGGGACTGAATACGAACTGTCCAAAGAGAAGATGCTGATCGGACGGTCGGCCAATGCTTTCGTAACTGTGAACGACGGCTTTGCCAGCCGAGAGCACGCCGAACTGCACTTCATCGATAATGCCTACCGGTTGCACGATCTTGAGAGCAAGAACGGCGTTTTTGTCAATGGCAGCCGTCTGTCGCCGGGTGCGACGGCCTGGCTGGAGGACGGGGACGAGCTGCAGCTTGCTTCGACTCGTTTTCGCTTTCACGACCCGTCGGCCACGATCACTGCGCCTTTTCTCGAGGCTCTGCCGGAGACCGGCATTCGAGTAGAATCGGCTACGCGGCAGGTCTTTATAGATGGTAAGGTGCTGGTCCCACCTCTCAGTGTAAAGCAGTTCGATCTGCTTTGGTATCTGTATCAGAATCGCGGTCGTGTGGTCAGCAAAGATGAACTGGCGAGTCAGATTTGGTCTGAGGTCGGCGGCGACGTGTTTGACGCGAGCATCGACAGGATGGTAAGCAGAGTGCGTAACCGCATCGAGCCGGCAGCGGCTGAGCCAGGAGAGACGCAGTCTCGCTTTATCGTCACTGTGCGGGGCTATGGTTATCAACTTACGGAAGGATAGAATTCCAGAAGGCATTCGGGCGTTCAGTGGCCGATCTCTTCTGGGACCGGAACTGGTCTACTGACGGCCCACACCCCCGGTAGTTTCTACTGCTGCTTGAACTCCTCTCGTCTTGTCCCTCCTATTGCGCGCCGGAACAAACTCCGCTTGAGCAGGTTCCTCTAGTACATTCTCACTGAACGCCGAAACGAAGGCGATCGTAAGCAAACGGTCCGAGTTGTGTTTCAAAGCGTTCAGACTCGAACTTCCACATTTGTCGTATCCTTGTCATACAGGCCAGCGATGGCTTAGCCTGCTGGGTCGTCCGGTCGGCACGCCGGCCATTACTTACAGCAGGCCGAACTCGTGACGCGGAAAACAGGGATAACGAAGGGGTATGCAGATGTCAACATCTTACAGTGGAATGGCGATCAGAAGTCCAGGACTTGCTGCGGCTCGCAGCGGAGCAGGGCGCGGCGGATATGTGGGTACTGAGTCGGGAGGACCGTCGGTGGTTGTACAGGCCAAGGGCAGCGGAGAGTGGTCTCAGGCTCTGATTCCGGCTGCAAGGGCCGGAGATGAGGAGGCATTCCAAGGCCTGGTCGAGGCGTATCTGAGTTCAGCGGAGCGCCTGGCGCGCAGCATTTTGCAGTCCGAGGAAGCAGCTGCTGACGCGGTCCAGGAGGCGCTGATCAAAGTATTCCGGGCTATGCCTCGGTTTAAGGACGGCAACTTTCGGGCGTGGCTGCTACGTATCGTCTCAAACACCTGCTACGATCATTTGCGGAGCCAGAAACGGCATAAAAGTATTAGCCTCGAACAGATGATAGAGGAGACGGACTTTGAAACGCCGGATTGCCGCGGCGAACAGAATCCGGAGCGTTACACGTTGCGCCAGGAGAGGCTCCAGATTCTGAGCCGGATGGTCGAGGGGCTCCCTTCCTGGTACCGCGATGTCGTGGTTCTGGTGGACATTCACGGCTATGATTACGGGGAGGCGGCGGCATCGCTGGACCTGCCGAGGGGCACGGTCAAGTCCAGGTTGAGCCGCGCCCGTGCAAACCTGCGCGACAAGTTGGCGGCGGCAGATATGCTGCTATGAGCGGCCCTTCTAGGGGTCCCAGGAGCGCAGGTTATTCGCTTTGCCGTCAACCGGCGCTGCGGTCCAGACCTTCTATTCCTGCCCGCAACCTTTCAATGTCCGACTCGTCGTTGAAGAAGTGGGAAGAAACTCGGAGCAGGGTTGGAGCGGGCACGGAGCGAATAAGCACGCCGGCCTCTGCCAGGCGGTCGACGGCGGCGGAAGGAGATATGCCGTCGATAGTGAAGCTGGTCAACCCGGCGTGGGTGGGCGTATGGATCAGGCGCACGAAGGGGATGGCGGAGAGCACCTCACGTGTGAGTCGGGTCATTGCCTGGGTGCGTTCGTATACCCAGTCCAAGCCCAGTTCTTCCAGCCACTGGAGACCACTCCACATACCGGCGATCGCGGGGCGGTAGGTTGTGCCGACTTCATAGCGACTGGCTGCGGCGGGCGGCAGGAAGAGGCCGGTGTCGTCGAACGCTCCACCGTCTCGCAAACTTGGATATCCGACGTAGGTTTGCAGCAGGTCACCCATCCGCTCTTTGTTGACGTAGAGCGCGCCGATGCCTTCGGGCCCGCAGAGCCATTTCTGGCCGGGAATCGCATAAAAGTCTGCGGCGGATGTTGACATGTCGAGATGCATGGCGCCGCCGGATTGCGCACCGTCGACCGCGAGGAACCCATCATGCTTGTGAACAAGGTCGGCGATGGGGTCGATGGGAAGGACGGTCCCGGTTTTCCAGGAAACATGGGCGAGTGAGACCAGCTTGGTGCGGGGGCCGATGGCGCGGTCGAATTTGGCCAGGATGGTCTCTTCATCGTCGTCCTGGCTGAGGTTGACTACGCGCACTTTGAGATTGAAGCGTCGGGCAACGGCATAGACGGGCAGCAGCCCACCGGGGTGCTCCCATGCGTTGGTGACGAGCTCGTCGCCGGGCTGGTATTGCAGGCCCCAGGTTGCGATGTTCATACCGTCGGTGGTGTGATGGGTGAGGGCAACTTCAGCGGCCTCGCACCCCAGAACGCGGGCAAATCCAGCACGGAGAGAGGCGGGGATGGACTGGGCGGATTCGCCCATGCTTGTCAGGCGACCGGCTGTCAACTGCTGGCTGTTGGCCTCTTCGATGGCGTTTGCGACGGCGCGACTGAGGGGGCCGTAACTCCCAGTGTTCAGGTAGGCCGAGGTCTGGACGGCGGGAAGCTGTTCTCTGGCTGCTGCTAATTTTGAAGGCATTTTCTCGAATCTCTAATGGAATGGAAGGTTGTTTTCGTGCTTGGATTACTTTGTGTTTTCGAAAGGCGCGCTGTGTCCAGGCTGTGGCAGCGGACGGGACTTATCAGCCGCTAAAGGACCATTGGTCAGGCCCGTGGGTCTGCAGATACAGATTGACTGCGGTTTCCGGATCGCTTCGAAGCTCCTGGGGTTGGTTGTTCACCCAGTGGAGGTAATCGCTGGCCCAGGGCAGCCCGGTTTGGATTGCACGTAAATTGAGCTTGGCAATTGCCCCGCTGACAGCCAATAGACCGCTTGTTTGAAACATGCTTGTAACCCTGTCAAGATTGTACTCCAGGCGCTGAAAGTGCGGTTGCCAGTACAGACGCGCGTTGCTCTTGACAAGGTCGAGAAGGAGATAGTGGGCACGTGGATCGCCGTTATAGGGCATACCGACGCTGCCTGGGTTCAGGATGCGCTGTTGTCCGTTAGTCTTGGGTTTGCGCGGGGTGGCGGGTTGTTTCGCCTCTATGGTGCGGTCCAGCGGCTGGTGTGTGTGGCCGCAGATGAGTACTGGTTCGTCGTAGAGCTCTATTTGGCCGGAAACCACATGCTCTTCTGCGTCGGGTAATATGCCGGCGAAAGGGTTGCCTGGCAGCCCGTGGAACAGGCGCAGCGGCGGCGCGCCTTCGATCTCGATGAGCAAGTCGTGGGGCAGTTCTAGCAGATAGCTGATGTCGGCCGGACGCAACTTTTCCCAAGTCCAGTGGACATTGGAGAAGCGTTTTTTGTCCTGGAACTGAGTCCAGGATTCGGGCGTGTTGAGCAGCGCGAGAACCAGGTCGTGGTTGCCCTGAACTGAAAACAGCTCACGCTGGCGCAGGATGTCCAGGACTTCAAGGGTCCACGGACAGCGGTTGATGAGATCGCCAAGCAGGTAGATCGCGTCGGGGGCATGCTTGTCGATATCGTCCAGCACGACTTCCAGGGCGGGCAGATTGCCGTGGATGTCGCCCAGGAAGGCGAGGCGTAGTTGTCGTTCCATCAGACAGGCGCCACTTTCAATGGGTCACGCTGGTCTACGTATTGATCACGGCCGGTGGCATCGCTGTAGTCGGCGAAGGATTGGCGGATGTCTGCGGCATCAGGGTCGTGACCGTTGGACCAGCACCAACGAAAGTAGTTGATTATTTCAGGTTCGGCGGTTACGAGCTCCCAGTAAAACAGCTTGGCAATGACGCCTCCGGCTTCGAGCAGGCCCGCGCTGGAGAAGGCCTCGAGGACGGGGCCACGGTCGTAGGGCACTTGCTGGTGCAACACTTTCCAGCCGCCCGGTTGCTCGCTGTCCGGTACAGACTCCATCAGCGCAAATTGGGCGGCGGGGTCGCCGTTGAGGGGAAGGCCGATGCTGCCGGGATTCATGAGATGCCAGTGGCGGCTCCATTCGCGTTGATGGTCTGCCGAGGGGAAGGGGCTGGCCGGCGCCGATCCTGACGTTTGTGCAGCGTTGCCGCCTTCAAAAGCGGCGTGACTTTCATGCGGATCGGTAAGCGGATCTACTGATTCGGGCTTGAACAGATGCCTGTCCACTTGCACATGCGTATGGGCGGAGATGATGTTCCGTTCTTCGATGGCCTCGATGGCGGGGATGATCTTTTCGGGCGGCATTGTCTGATAGAAACCGACTCGATTGCGCCCTGGCACGCCATGGGCCGCTCGGATAGGCTGGACGCCGGGGAAGCACAGACTGATTTCATCGGGCAAGGCAGCAAGATAGTTGGCCTGCGCGGGGCCGATCTGCTTAACCAGCCAGTGCAGACTGCCCCAGCGTTCGGAGTCGTCCGAGCCCCGAGGGGAGCGTTCCGTGCCATAGTCGAGCAGGTAGAACTCGTGATTGCCTCTGACGACAGCCCAGTCGGAGGCGCGCACGATGTCGACGACGTCGTTGTTGAACGGCATTGGATTGATCAGGTCGCCGTCGAGTATGACGTAGTCGGGCTGCAGTCGTTCCAGTTCGACCAGGACGGCCTGCAGCGCGGGAAGATTTCCGTGAATGTCGGCGAGGACTGCCAGTCGCATGGGAGTTTGGTGGTTTGGCCTCAAACGTATTGCGGCATTCTGCCGGCTATGCTACCCGGTGGGAACGAAACCGTCAAGCGGGAGCGGTCTGAAAATCGCGCCAAGACGGTGCTGGATGGTTCGGTCTCATCCTATCTTAAATGCGTAACAGGCTACATTATACTGGAAAAGCTATGCAGCCTCCTTATTCGTGGGAACGCGATTTTTGACCGGCGCCCGCGCTGGAAGTTGGCAATTTTCTGCCAGGCGGCGAGTAATGGCGTTACGCTTAAGAATCGGTTGATGGATCGAACTGTTGGTGGTCCCAAGAGGGACAGATTATTTGTAGCGGCAACACGCGCCGAGAGATTCCCGAGGGCGCGCTTGCAGGTCCTTTCAGTTGACAAGCTGTGGGCGTGTCGCTAAGATCGAAAACCTAAGCGGTTGTGCACTTATTGTTCTTATTGATTATTGGGAGGTAGAAGATGTGTGGTCGATTTGTGCTGCGAGCATCGCCTCAGAATCTGCAGACACTTTTCAATCTGGAGGAAGCACCGCCGACAGCGGCGCGCTACAACATTGCGCCGACGCAACCTGTGCTGGCAGTGCGCGCCAATCCTCATGGTGGACTGCGTGAAGCGACTTACCTGAATTGGGGGCTCATTCCATTCTGGGCCAAGGACCCGAAGATCGGGAGCCGGATGATCAATGCCAGGTCGGAAACGGCTGCGGAGAAGCCGTCCTTCCGCGCTGCGTTCAAGTACCGACGCTGCATCGTGCCTGCGGACGGATTCTTTGAGTGGAAGAAGGAACAAGGCGGCAAACAACCTTATTTGATTGGAATGGATTCGGGAGACGTATTTGGCATTGCGGGACTGTGGGAACATTGGGAACAGGACGGCTCGGTTATCGAGTCTTGCACGCTGTTGACGACGGATGCCAGTGCGTTCATGGCGCCGCTGCACCACCGAATGCCGGTTATTCTCGATCGGCAGGACTATGATGAGTGGCTGGATCCTGGTGTACAGAAAGGGGATACGCTGCTGCACTTGATGCGGTCTTTCAGCGGGGCGCCCTTGCGGGCTGTGGCTGTCAACAAGCTGGTGAATAACCCGCGCAACGACGAGCCGACCTGCGTAGAACCAGTTGCAGCGTGAGTGGAGATTGCTTTCTACTTCTTGCACTTTGGGACCTGTACGGTTGATATTCTACTAACTAACCAGCTTGCGCCAGCGTTGGTGTAAGCATTGATTGCGAGGGAACTGACCTATATGACTGCGACTGTGAAGAATTCGACGGCAGAACACGGTTTGTCGAGAGATGGGCTGACGAGAGCCGAGTTTCAAACGCCGGCGGACAAGCCGCCACAGCGACTGTTTGTGCCTGGCCCAACGGATGTGCATCCGGATACGCTGGCTGCGCAGGCGGCGCCGATGATCGGGCATCGCAGCGACGAGCTTGAAGCGCTGTTCGGCAAGTGCAGCGCACAGTTGCAGAAGCTTTATCATACTGAAGCGCGGGTCTATACGGTGGCGGCTTCCGGATCGGGCTTGCAGGAGGCCGCCATCAGGAATGCTGTCGAAGGCCGGGTAATCAATTTTGTCAACGGGGCGTTCAGCCAGCGTTGGCATGATGTCTCGACCGGATGCGGCAAAGACGCGATCGCGGTGGAAGTGCCATGGTGTACGGCGGTCAAGCCAGACCAGGTCGAGGAGGCGCTGCGGGGTGCTCTTGCGGATGGCGCGGTTGACGCGATCACGGTTGTGCACAATGAGACGAGCACGGGTGTTGCCAGCCCGGTTGGCGCCATCGCTGAATGTGTGCGGCGGGTCAGCCCGGAGACGCTGGTCCTGGTCGATGCGGTCTCCTCTTTCAGCGGGGTGAAACTACCTTTTGATGATTGGGGACTGGATCTTCTGCTGACTTCGTCGCAGAAGGCGCTGGCGGTGCCGCCCGGACTTGCCTTCGCCGCGGTCAGCGACCGATTGATGGCGCGGGCGGCAACAATATCCGATCGCGGATGGTACTTTGATTTTCTGCAACTCGAGAAATACCGTCAGCGCAATACGACGCCGGCGACGCCGGCGATTTCGCTGCTGCGTGCGCTGAGCGTGCAACTTGATCGGATTTTCGCGGAAGGGCTGGAGGCGCGGTATGCCCGCCACGCCTACTGTGGGCAGATGAGCCGGGAGTGGGCTGTCGACAGGGGCTTTGGCTTGATGGCGGAGAGCGGGTTTGCATCCGATACGGTTACGACGGTCGAGAATAGCAAAGGCTTGGATATGGGGGCACTCAACCGATTCCTGGACGAGCGGGAGATGCAGATCGCTGACGGGTACGGCGCGTTCAAGGGCAAAGCCTTCCGCATCGGGCATATGGGCGAGGTGTGGCCTTCCGACCTGGAGCGGCTGTTCGCGGCGATAGAAGAGTTCGCTGCCGCGGAGCAAGAGTGAGCAGGTGACTCTTTCACGCAGGATTCGTAAGACCGGCAGTTGCTATGCAGCAGATGTGGAGTGGGACTTACAGGGGAAGCTCACGTATCTGAATTTAACAGGTTGACATGCTCTATCTGGTAGCCACTCCTATTGGCAATCTCGGTGACATTACTCTACGTGCGGTGGAGACGTTGCACACGGTCGATCTGATTGCGGCGGAGGACACGCGCAAGACCGGGCGGCTGCTCAAGCAGCACGGCATCGAAACACCCCAATTTTCCTACCATGAACATAATGAAGGGCAGGCTGTCGATCGCATCATCGGTGCGTTGCGCGGCGGGCTGTCGGTTGCGGTTGTGACGAATGCGGGCACGCCGGGCATATCCGATCCGGGATTTTCGGCGGTGCGGCGGGCGCTGGAGGAGGGGCTTCCTGTATCGGCAATTCCGGGTCCTACCGGCCTGATTGCGGCACTGGTTCTTTCAGGCTTGCCGCTGCACAGTTTCACGTTTCGGGGCTTCGCGCCGCGTAAGTCGGCGGCGCGTCGTCGTTTTCTGGAAATGGATGCGGCCTCTAAACACACGCTCGTCTTCTACGAGAGCCCGCACCGGCTGGCGGCCTTTCTGAAGGATGCACTGGCTGTTTACGGAGACAGGCCGGCGGCGCTGGCCAATGACCTCACGAAGCTGTATGAGAAGGTGGAGCGGGGAGCTGTTTCTGCTTTGCTGGAAGGCGTGTCCGGAAAGAAGCTGCGCGGCGAATTCATCGTAGTCATTGGCGGCTGCCGTTGAACGGCTGCGTTTGGTCTGCCCCTTTCCTGTAAGAGTTCAAGTTTAACCCAGGCTATCGCGTTCAAATTCGAATGCTAAGATGGCCTGCAATGGGCGCACACAAGGTGCGTCCCTACCTGAATTGGGCATACTCACGAAGTTTTTCCCGATTGGATGCATTTGCCCTGCAGTATACCTCTCTGGCAATAAATCTCTTACCTTTCTGATTGCCCCCAGCCAAATCCCTTGTGACTTCCAAATGGAAGTTATTTGCTCCACTAGAGTATATTGAATCGTTTCCAGAATTACCTGAATTGGGTAGTACCGAAGGGAGACGGTTTGTCTGAATCAGGATTTGCGGGATTCGAGGATTTTCGGGATGGGAGGAGTACGGCTCTGATGTCAACGATGTCATCTGACTTGGCACAATTGACCGGCTGTTGTCTTTCCTGGCCAGCCCTCCGTCACCGCAACCGTTCGGGCAGTTTCGATAACCAACTGGTTGAGGGCCTTAACTGTGCTCGAGCGACACCGGTGCAATGAAGAGGCACGGTCGGTGAGGCATGTTTTTGTAGGGGGGCGTTGCGGGGGCGCAGCCCCTGCACAAGGGAGGGCCTAAGGCCCGACCGCCCATATAAGCACTTACAACTGGCTGCTTATGCGTCGGCGGGGGTTGCGGCGCGGCGCCGTCTGCGTTCCCAGGCTGGGGCGCCGGTGACCAGCGCGACGCCGAAAAGTATGCAGACACCGCCCAGGAGCTGCTGAACGGTTGGGAACACGTCGAAGAGGAATCGTGACCAGATTACTGCGGCGACGGGGCTGGCGGCGAGGGCGACGGCGAAGACGCTCATGTCGAGTTTGCGCAGGGTCCGGTAGTAGAGAAGGCGGCTGATGACGACGTCGACGGTGGCGACGAGGAGGAGGATTGGGAAGGCTTCGCGGGACGGCAGGGCCATTTCGCCGCGGGCGAGGTTGAAGAGGGCGAGAAAGGCTGCGGTCAAGAGGAGGCGGTAGAAGAAGAAATTGAGCAGGTCCATCTCGCCCATGTAGCGCTTGGTGAGGGCGGCGTGCAAGGCGTAGATGAATGTGGAGAGGAGTATCATGAGCGTGCCGAGGCCGAGGTAGTCGCCGGGCTGGAAGGAGATTACGGCGAGCCCGATTACGGCGATGGCGGAACCAACTCCTTGCCCGAGGCTGAAGCGATCGCCGAGCCAGAAGAGGCCGAAGCCGAGGCTGAAGAGTACGGTCATTTTGCCCACCAAGGCGGCGACGCCAGGGTCGATGTAGGCCATTGCGAAGTAGTTGAGGTTGGTGCTGACTGCAACGCACAGTCCGATGGCCAGGAATGTCGGCCACTGCCGAAGCAGGGGCGCCAGTCGCAATCTGCGCCTGACCAGGCCCAGCAGTCCAATTTCCAGGGCGGCGAATGCGATCACGTAGAAGGCGCCTAGTCCCGGATCGATATAGGGAAAGACGACGCGGGCAAAGACATAGTGCAGGCTGTCTATCATCAGCAGGCTGACAATGAGGGTAATCCCACGCGCCCTGCCAACCAGGGTCTCGCTGTCGCCCGTCCATAGAAAGGCGACGGGATTTTTGCGAGGCACATCGGTCATCGGACTTGCCTTTAATTGAAGCGCGGAGGAAGAGGAGCGGGGCCATTTCCTGACCAGGCCGCAACGGTTTCGGAACGCAGCAGGACTGTGCTGCGATGCACATCATATCCGGGCTTTGCGAAAGCTGCCAATAGGGGAGATGCCGGCTGTGCTAAAATACGAGCAGGCTTGGACTTTGGGTAGGCTTTGAGGTTGGCGAGGGCCAAAGGATGGTTCGGAAGATTCTCCACTTCGATCTTGACGCATTCTACTGCGCGGTCGAAGAGCAGCGGCATGGCGAGTTGAAGGGGGCTCCCTTTGCGGTGGGGGGACGGCCGGAGAGTCGGGGCGTGGTGGCGTCCTGTTCTTATGCGGCGCGGCGGTTTGGTATCCGCTCGGCGATGGGCATGGCGCAAGCGGTGCGGCTGTGCCCGCAGCTGCGCATTTTGCCGCCGGATATGCGGGCGTACGGTGAGATGTCCGGGCGGGTGATGGAGATTCTGCACAGGATTACGCCGCAGGTTGAGCAGCTCTCGATCGATGAGGCGTTCCTGGACGTGACGGAGCTGGACGAATACGCAACTGTTCTGGCGCGGCAGTTGCAGGCGGAGGTTGAAGATTTCTTGGGGCTGCCTTCGTCGTTGGGGGCGGCGACGAATAAGCTGGTCGCGAAGATAGCCACCGATGTAGGCAAAGCGGCGGTTCAGACCGATGACTACCCGAGGGCGATCCAGGTTGTGCCGCCGGGTCGGGAGGCGGAGTTTCTGGCCCCGTTGCCGGTGGATGCGCTATGGGGGGTTGGGCCGCGCACGCGTGCGCGGCTGGCGGGGATTGGCATTCGCAAGGTCGCGGATGTATTGGGTGCGCAGCCGGAGGAGCTGGCGCGACAGTTCGGCAAGCTGGGGCATGATCTGCGGCGGCAAGCGCAGGGACTCGACCAGCGGCCGGTTGTTACGGAGCGGGAGGCCAAGTCTATCAGCCAGGAGACGACCTTCGCGCAGGATGTTGACGATACGGAGACTTTGCGAAGGGCCTTGCGCCAGCAGGCAACCGAGGTGGGCGTCCGTTTGCGGAGGAATAGTTTGGCGGCACGCACTGTCACGGTGAAGTTGCGCTGGGCCGATTTCAGTACACGCACTCGCCAGACGACAGTATCGCAGCCGCTGGACGACGAGGAGGAAATCGCCCGTATCGCGATGGACTTGCTGACGGCCCTGCGGCCTGGAGGTAGGGCGGTGCGGCTGATAGGGGTAGGTTGCAGCGGACTGGTGGCGGCGGTGCGGCAGATGAGCATATTTGATCTGCCGGCGGACGCGGAGGCTCAAGCCAAAGAGGCACAATTGAACGAGGCAGTGCAGATGCTGCGAAAGCGGTTTGGGGCAGATGCGATCAAGCGCGGAAGCGAGTTGTGAGGCCGACAGGGGACTTTTTCAGCGGAAGGGGAAACATGGAGCGCCCTCCGTTCTTTCGTCTATAGTTCGAGGGGCTGGGTGTTTGGTTCTTGGCAAGTGACGCAGCAGGACTTGATCGAGCCGGTTCGGTGTCATTCCTGTTGGTCCGCATGAAATGGGGGAGGAGTCTATGCGGTACGAAGTCCCTATACCTGAAGAGCTGATCGACGAACTGTTTCCTTTCTGGGCGTCCATTTTTGGGGAGGTATTGCCCGACATTGCGCGCGAAGTTTTTCTGGGTTCTGAAAAGAACTATAACGGTGGCACCCTTTACTTGCGAAGAGAGGATGAAAGCCTGGCAAGCACATGCTTCACGATGAAATCGAAGACGGTGCCGATTTTGGCAGGTTTCGGAGAAGTTGCGACGGAACCGCGGTTTCGAGGCAGAGGCATTGCGACAGAGCTTTGCAGGCGGGCGGTGGAGGATGTTCGCGCGGGGGGCGGAGAGGCGTTCTTTCTGGGGACGGTCAACCCGGCGGCGGCGCGCGTCTACCACCGGCTCGGGTGGCGAAAGCTGGCCGGGGCCAATGTTATGGCCAATATCCTTAGCGGGAATTCGCCCGAGGCTTTCCTGGTGGACTACTTCGCGGGAGAAGGGGCAAAGGTTGTGGAGTCGTCGCCAGCGGACCGCATTCCAATGATCCCGCTGATCCTCTGTCCGCATGACTGGCAGGTGCTGGACGCGAATACGAATATCTGCTCAACACGCTATGCCACGCAGAATTCGTGTATGGGGTTGTATGTGCGGTATGAACGGGTCCGGCTGAGCGGCGGTGCGTGGTTCGCGGCCAGGACTGCGGAGGGGAAGGTGGTCGGGCTGTCGACGGCGCGCAGGGACGAAGGGGGTGGGTTCCAGATTGACGCATTCGCGCATGCGCGCTTTTCGGACGTGCGGGAAGAGCTGGCGCAGGCGGCCATCGGAAAATCTCGAGAACTGGGCGACGGCGGGTGCTACGCGGTCGTTTCGGTTGAGGATGAGGAAAAGCAGTCATGGTTCGAGTCGCTAGGTTTTCGGGGAACCGGAGCAGGGGAAGCGTTCGAATTGGATGGAAGGCGGGTGGCTTCGGTGAGAATGGAGAGAAGCGGGGCCTAGCCGGTCGTGGGGATAGAGATAGACAGGCGGCTGACATTGGACAGCCGCCACGCATCTGAGAACTCTTTCTAATTCTGGTTCCTGCCGTTCACGAGATCGGCGAAAAGCCCCTACGCATCATACCTACGCATCATACCTAGGTTCTGGCAAGCGGTTGCGGGAAACCTAAACCCTACCCCATCATGGCGTCCTCGCCGCGCCATTCAACGTCGATACCAACATAATCCTTGACCAGAGGCTGAAGGTGCTCCGGAAAGCCGTTCTTGAAGGCTTTGGCCTTCTCTGAAAGCGGCCATGGAGCCTCAAGCGGGTAATCGCGCGGGCGCAGACCGATGCCACAGGAGAGGCGGACGCGGTCGATACGGTTTGGGAAGGCGGAGTGATAGGTGCGGGAGGCGAAGACGATTTCATCGCCGGGCTCGGTGAAGAGAGGCACAAGGCCGGGTATGTCGAAGCCCACGTAACTTTCGGGTTCGGTGCCGATGCGATGGAAGGAGCGCTTGTCGGGGGTTAGCTGGAACCCTTCGGGCCCTTCCCAATCTTCGACGTGGGAATCTTCGATAACGGCGAGCCCACCATGCTTCGGATGGGAGCCGGTGATGTAGAACCACAGGCCGGAGGGCCAGGGTCCGCGATTCAGTATGTCTCCTGAGGAGGTGGGAGGGCCGTCGGAGAAACCGCAGAAGTCGGAGTGCCAGCTTAGCGGGGCAGAGCCTGGATTGCGGATGATGGCGGCGGTGCGGTTGACGGTCAGCTCTTCGGTCTGGCAGAAGACACGCTGGGCGCGCATGAAGGGCTCGTGGTCGAACAGTTTCCACATGGCGGGAGAGTGTTCGATGAAGGAGGTGTGGGTGAAACTGTTGCCCTCGCCGAGCGTGTCGTCCGGATCGATTACCTGCTTGACGGACTGCTGAAGCTCAGTTACAAGCTCGTCGGAGAGCACATTTTTGACAATCGCGAAGCCGTGGGCCTCTACGCAAGCCTGCGCGGCGTCCAGCTCGTTCAGTGTGAACTCGTAAGGATAGCCCAACTCTGGCTTTTGAATGTGGCTATAGTCCATTTATGACTCCTTGCAAAATGAGTTTTCAGTTACCTGATAGTGAACCCAGTGAGCTGTTGTCCGGGCTGCTTCCAAGAACCTGCTCCTATCGCTTGAACGCCAGGAGCGGCTGCGTGTTTTCCCTTCCACCCCATTAGAAATGATCTTCGACTTGCCGGCGTATCCGGTGGCGCCAGTCGGGACAGAGCGACATAATGCGATGGTGCAGTTGCCAACAGGAAGTCCAAGCGAGGATGAGACAGGTCCTGCTTCTGCTAGCCCATCATAGCTTCATCCCCGCTCCAGTCACTATCGATCCCCACATAGTTTTCGAGCAGGGGCTGCCAGCGCTGAGGGAAGGCCTCGATAAAGGCCTGTGCGTCGGCGGAGAGCGGCCATGGCGCATCTAACGTGTGCTCGCGGGCGCGGAAGATGATGGCGCAGGAGAGCCGCACGCGATCGATGCGGTTGGGGAAGGCAGCGTGGAATGTGCGGGAAGCGAAGACGATCTCATCGCCCGGATCGGTGAAGATGGGCACAATGCCAGGCACGTCGAAGCCGACATGCCTGTGCGGCTCAGTGCCCAGCGGGTGAAAGGAGCGCCGGTCGGGAGTAAACTGAAAACCTTGGGGCGCTACAAAATCCTCAAGATGGGAATCTTCGATGACTGCCAGCCCACCATGTTTGGGATGGGAGCCTGTGATATAGAACCAGAGGCCGGAAGGCCAAGGGCCGCGGTTCAGTACATCCCCGGAGAATGTGCGGGGGCCGTTGGAGAAGCCGCAGAAGTCGGAGTGCCATGCGAGCGGGGCAGAACCGGGATTGCGCAGAATTGCGGCCGAACGGTTGATGGTCAATTCCTCGGCCTGGCAGAAGACCTGTTGGGCGCGCATGAACGGCTCATGGTCGAGCAGTTTCCACATGGCAGGTGATTGTTCGATGAAAGAGCCATGGGTGTAGCTGTTGCCTTCGCCCAGTGTGTTGTCGGGGTCAAGAACCTGCTGGACCGAATCCTGGAGTTCCTCCACCAGTTTGTCGGTGAGCACATTTTTCACTATGGCGAAGCCGTGCGCTTCAACGCAGTTCTGCGCGGCATTCAGTTCGTCGAGAGTGAACTCATAGCGATAGCCCCGATCGGGCTTTTGGATGTGGCTGTAGTCCATTTGGTGCTCCGGCAATTCCTGGGCTGTCCTGCATTGGTCCTATGACCACGATCCAAGAATCTAGCTGCCTACCAAGAAAAGGCGCACTTCGATTGCGAGGAGGCGGCTTCAGGTCGAGAGTGGCTGTTGAACGCTCGTCACTACCCCATCATGGCGTCGGCTTGCGGTTCGGCATCGTCGGGCCGCCAGTCGTTCTGGATGCCGGTGTATTCTTCCACATAGTGCTGGAAACGGTCGGGAAGCGCCTTTATGAACTCCTTCGAAGTGTCAGGGAGCGGCCAGGGCGCGTCGATCTTGTATTCCTTGGGGCGGAAGCCGACGCCGCAGGAGAGCCGGACGCGGTCGATGCGGTTGGGGAAGGCGGCGTGGTATGTGCGGGTGGCGAAAACGAGCTGGTCAACCGGCTCGCCGAAGAGCGGTACCATGCCGGGCACGTCGAAGCCGACGTAGTTGTGGGGCTCGGTTCCCTCAGGGTGGAAGGAGCGCTTGTCGGGGGTCAGCTGGAAGCCCTCGGGCCCTTCCCAGTCTTCGACGTGGGAATCTTCGATGACGGCGAGGCCGCCGTGCTTGGGAAAGGAGCCGGTGATGTAGAACCAGAGGCCGGAGGGCAGTAGAAACTTATTGAGCACATCGCCGGCGTTTTGGGGAGGACCCTCGGCAAATCCATGCCAGTCGGTATGCCATCCGAGCGGATCGGAGCCGGGATTGCGGATGATGGCGGCGGAGCGGTGAATGGTCAGACCGCCATCGCCGCAGTAGAAGCGGTTTACGCGCATGAAGGGCTCATGGTCGAACAGTTTCCAAGTGGCCGGGGAATGCTCGACGAAGGCGGTGTGCGTAAAGCTGTTGCCGGCGCCAAGCGTGCCGTCCGGATCGAGAACTTCCACCACGGATTCCTGTAGCTCCTTCACCAGCTCTTCGGTCAAGACATTCTTTATGATGGCAAAGCCGTGCGCTTCCACACATTCATTCATGGCATCCAATTCATCGATGCTGAACTCATAGCGATAGCCCAGGTCCGGTTTTTCAATGTGACTGTAATCCATGGAGAGCTCCTTGCGAAGACGCTGGCTAACTTATCCCTTGAGTGACCCGATGGTGATTCCCTGAATCATCTGGCGTTGCATGAGCAAGAATGCGACGATTGGTAACACGGACATCAGAATGGCGGCGGACATGCCGATCCCATAGGCGGGACCGGTGCCTTTCAACTGGAACATGATTATAGAAACGCCGACGGGCATTGTGTAAATCTGGGGCTTGTTCAACACCAACAGAGGCCAGAGGAAATCGTTCCAGTGGTAGGTGAAAGTAAAGATGGCGAGGGTAGCAAGAACGGGTCTGGACAGGGGCAGCGTGATCAACCACCAGAGCTGCAGTTCATGGGCGCCGTCGATGCGGGCGGCCTGGAACAGCTCGTCCGGAAGGGTGACGGCGAACTGGCGGAAGAGGAATAGGGCGAACGGGGAGGCAAGTCCGGGCAGGATCAGGGCCCAGTAGGTGTCGTGCATGCCAAGCTTCAAGGTCAAGACGTAGGAGGCAATAATCGTCGACCAAGCAGGTACCAGCATTGTGCTGATTATGAGCCAGAACAGCTTGTCACGACCGGGAAAGCGCTTGCGGGCGAAGCTATAGCCGGCCAGAGAGGCCAGGAGGACTACACCGAGGGTAAAGGCTGCGCCGGTGAAGACGCTATTCCAGAACCATTTCAGAACGGGTGAGTTGGCAACGCCGCTGCCGGTCATCAGGTCGATATAGTTTTTGAGAACTGGCCTCGTCAAGACGAAGGAAGGGGGGATGGTGGCGACTTCTGACGGGTGTTTGAAGCTTGTGATAAGAGCCCAATAGAGCGGGAAGAGGGAGATTCCGGCCAATACCAGAATCATCAGAAGCGCGAGGTAGCGAGAGGCACTGGCAGAACCTTCCGGCAACAGGCGCAGCTGTAAGGTCTCGAAAAGAGAGGAGGGTTGATTATTGCGCAGGCTCGTTTTGGTCGCCATGTTCGGGCCTTCGAATCAGAATTCCACAACCTGGGAAAAACGTCGGAACTGAAAGACGGTAAAACCGACGGTCGCCACGAGGAGAAGCAGTCCGGCGGCGGCGGCGGTGCCAGAGTTAGCGTAGAAGATCAGCTGGTTGTAAATGTAGTAACCGACGGTGATGGTGCTATGAACAGGTCCGCCGCGTGTCAAAACATAGATGGGCACGAAAACCTGAAGCGCGCCGAGCGTGGAGACGACGATCACGTAAAGCATTGCGGGCGTGAGGAGGGGCAAAGTGATCGACCAGTGCTTGCGCCAGAAGGCCGCGCCATCGACAGCGGCAGCGTCGTACAGGCTGGAAGGAATGCTCAACAGGGCGGCGCAGAAGATGATAATAGCAACGCCGTTACTGGAGAGTATGGCCATTCCGGCTAAGGAGGGAAGTGCCGAGTAGATATTGCCAAGCCAGTTGACGGGCTCCAATCTGACAAGAGAAAGGAAGTAGTTGAGAACGCCGACATGAAAGTCAAAGACAAAGCGCCAGATAATTGCTACTGCCAGCCCGGAGATGACGCCGGGGAGGTAGAATGCGGCCTGGAAGAAGCCGCGCGTGGAACTGCTGCGCAGAGAGACGATGAGGATGGCGGTCAACAGAGAAAGAGCAGTCGAGATAGGGACAACCATGAAGGTGTAGTAGAAGGAGTTGATCATCGACTTCTGGGCGCTGGGCATCTCGATGACGTCGGCATAGTTTTGCAGGCCGACGTACTCGGTGACCCCGCGCGGATGCCAGTCGACGATGCTCAACCAGATGACCATGCCGTAAGGAAGGAGGAAAAATATCGCAAAAAAGACCATAAAAGGGGCGATCAGGAGAAAGCCCCACAGCGTCTCAGACTGTGCGTTGGTCAGGCGCGGCCACGAGATCGACTTTGGTCGCTGGCGCCAGCCTGGGCCGATTTTGTCTACACTATCGGTCATGATATCGGGGGGCATTGCGTATTGCGGGCACCCTTTGGTCGTCCTGCAATACGCAATGCCTGTGATGGATCTTTAGACGTACCAGTCCAGTTTAGCGATTGTGTCGCAGAAATCCCGCACAGCTTCTTCGGGAGGCGTGGGCAGGAAGATCTTCTGATGCACCAGCTCGAGCTGCTCGACGGTCTCTCGGGCGCGTCCGCCGTGGGCCGAAGCTCTCTGCCGGCCATAGGGGATGTAGTGCTCGTAGTGCCATTCCAGCATGGGATTGTCGACGCCTTCAACGGCTGACACACGTGCGGGAAGCAGGTATTCCGCTATCCATTTCTGGTTCTCCCTATTTGAGAGCCAGAGCGCGAAGTCGATCGACGGGCCGATTTCATTGTCACCGCCGGCGCGGTAAACAATTGAATTGACATCCAAATTGGGCCCACCCCAGTAAAGGGAGTGGTCGACGCCAGGGTTGGTGGGCGGCTGGACGAACATCCAGTTTATTTCGCGCTCGGTGTCAGTAACGACCAGGGAAACGGGATCGACTTCGACGCCGGGGCGCTGTGTCCAGCCGATGGAGGGGCCGATGCCGCCGAGGAGGGACTTCTGGAAGAAGTAGTCCCAACGGCTGGCGCTGAGGCCGGACGGGTTGGGGATGACTTCATGCACGAAGTAGAGGTCCTGCAGCCATTGCAGCCAGGCGAGGCCTTCTTCCTCGGCCAGTTTACAGACCCATTCGCCGTCTCTAAGCTCTACGGTGTCGGTTCCCCAGTTCCAACTAAGGACCTGGTCCGGCCAGTAGAAGAACGGATTTGTTTCTGCGGCGGAGAACACGCCGCCCCAGACTTGCGAGCCGTCATCGCGTTCGAAGGTACAGGCCTTCATCATAGCCAGATAGGTGTCGAAGTCCCACGTTCGTGCCGGGCCTTGAGGAAGCAGGTGGTCAGCGCCGGCCTCCTCAACGATGTCAAGGTTTAAGACCATGCCGTTGGCAAGCGTGTAAAAGGGCACCATGTAGTTCTTGCCCCTGAAGTGCATGCCTTCATACCAACCTGCCGGGAGGTCATCCTGGAATTCCTGGGGAAGCTCGATCTCTACGGCGACATCGGATTGCAGAGCTTGGATGATGCCATCAACGCTGGCTCGCAGGACGGTATGTGGGGGATTGCCGGAGGCGATCGAGGTCTGTACCTTCACGATGGAATCCCAGCCAACGGCCTGGTAGGTGATGGTAACGCCCTCGGTCATATCGCTGTAGACGTCGGCCCTTTCCTGCTCCCAGGTTCCGTGGGGGAGGATATCGCCGGGGAGCCCTAGTGGGAAGGACCACCACTGGATTTCGACTGGGGCCATCGCGGCTTCACTCTCGCCTCCTTCAGCGCCTGGGGCTGCGGGAACTGCGCAGGCGGCCAAGGCGGCGACACCTCCTGTCATAGCGGCGGCTTTCAAGAAATCACGTCGCGAAAGGGTACTTTTCACGGTCGGGCCTCCTTTGGTGTTTGACGTATACAGATGAACAACGTGGGAACGGGATACATTATATGGTTTAGAGGAACTGTGTCAAGTGACAGAAAAATGGTGGGTGCAATCCAGGTTGGGGGGAAAGGGGTCAGCTGTGGAATGGGCGGAGGGGGGGGTGTGTTATTGTGTTCCGGCTCTTGGAGGGGCCCAGGGCAGGCACAAGGCCTGCCCCTACAGGACATTTGCGGGGGAAGAATAAGCACGGTGGGTAAGCTGGAGGGCGGTGCGTTGGCGGGGGCAGCCCCTGCACAAGGGAGGCGGCTTGCGGCCGATCGCCCGTAGGCAAGGAGAGAGTGACACTGCCTGGCCTGGAGGAGATTGGAACAGAAACCGACCGCGGCATGGTTGCAGAATGAGGAATGAGAGAGTTCACCCCCATTTCGGGATGCGATCAGATGGTCTTTTTCGGTTTGAATGACTGCAAGGAAAGCTGCCACTTTCGAAGGACGGCGTTTTTGTAACTTGATATGGCTTGGGATGACAGTTGAGATGCCCGCGAAAGATTTGGTGACTGGCGGGTTACACAGGGGAGCCGTCGGGGCGGGCGTGGGCGGCGAGAACCTTGATCACTTCGGAGTCACTTACTTGGCGAAAGTCATCATACCAGGCGCCCACACCCCAGAAAGGGGAAGGAGATAGGAGGGCGACGGCTTGGCCGACCGGAGTGGAGGGCGGGCCTGCGGCGTTGCCGGCGCCGGTCTGGGCCTGAGAACGCAACTCGGCGATGGTACGCGACGGCGCGACGGGGACGGCGGGCACGATTTCATGCGGCTCGCGGTAGACTAGTGCCTGAATTGCTGCGCGCATGGACGCGCCGGTTGCCAGGCCGTCGTCGATGAGGAAGACGGTGCGGCCCTTAATGGGCTCGGGCGGGCGCTCGCCGCGGAAGAGGCGGGCGCGGCGGGACAGTTCATTTTGCTGCCGCCGGGTGATCTGTTGGATACGTTTGTCGCCCAGCCCTTGCTGCGCGATCACGGTCCGGTTTATGACCTGGACGCCGCCTTCGGCTATGGCACCGAAGGCCAGTTCTTTTTGGCGGGGCACGCCCAGTTTTCGTACGAGTAGAACGTCGAGAGGTGCATTGAGCGCACGCGCAACCTCGCTGGCGACGGGCACGCCGCCCCGCGGAAGGGCGAGTACGAGGGGGTCTACGGCTTCCGAGTCACGGAGCATAGTTCCAAGCAGCGCGCCAGCATGGCGGCGATTTCGGAAACGTTGGGGTATTGCGGCGGTCAAGCAAGAACCTCTTCAGTCGATATTTGTGACAGAGAGGAGTTAGGAGAAGGAAACAGCGGGAGGAAGGGGAAGTTTCGAGAGGGCAGTGGAGCGAGGGGCATACTCCAACGTCCTCGCTCTCTGCTCCTCAGCTATTCTTCTCGATCGGGGTCGAGAAGCCAGGCGACCAGGGCCTGGAGTTCGTCTTCGCTTAGTTTCTCGGCATAGGTTTGGGGCATCTGACCGACATTCTCGTACGTGGCGACGGTGAAGGCGGCCGGCTCGACTATACTCTGGTAAACGTATTCTTCGGCGGTCAAGCCTTCGACGCGACTGCCGGCCCGTTCGAAGAGGTCGGCCATGTTGGGACCGTTCTGGCCAGGGTCATCGGCTTGGGCCAGGCTGAGATTGTGGCAGCCGAGACAGGCTTCGTTCGCCCATATTTCCTGGGGGGAACGGGTGTTGAGCGCCTTGTACTCTTCGATGGCGATGGCCTGTTCTTCCTCGCTCATCAGGATGAAGGCGGTATTCTGGAATTCAGTCGACTGTAAGACATCTTCAAAGGGACGGAAGGGGTCTTCTTCAGGCGTCTGTGCGAGGGCGGAACCGCGCCAGTTCATGACGTATGCGGCCACGTCTTCGACCTGATCGCCGCGCATGGGGCCACCGTAATTTCCGCCCCAGGTGGGCATGACTTCCGCCCACTGGCTACCGGCCTTGCTGGGGCGACCGGCGGCAATGGTCAGAAGTACGTAGTCTTCGAGTGACCCTACCCAGCCGATATCTTTCATGCGGCCGGTTGGGGTGAAGAAATAGTAGCTATTCAAGGCGGGTCCCAGGCCTACCAGACCCTGTCCACTGGGGCCGTGGCATCTGGAGCAGTTGTTGTCGAACAGGGTAGCCCCGTTTTCGATAGAGCGGCCCTGCCAGTTAATGGTCTGCGCTTCCATGCGCGGATTTTCGCTCACCAAGACCATCAACAGCGCGATGATGCCAATCAGTGAGGACAGTATGCCCCACACAATTTTGGCGATCGGAGACCTAGTATAAAGGCGATGCATAATTGCTAGATTACTCCCCTACAAGAGCGCCGGACAGACTCTTCCATCCATCGGAAACATAGCCTAAGAACAGGTGCTTCCAGCCGTATTGTTCCCAGTATATGGAGTCCTCATGCAGCCAGAATGTCTTTTCATAGTTGCCGGCCTCACCCTGGGCGTCGAACCAGGTGATCTCCCAATTCAACCTTTTGAGGGAGGGCTGGTCCTGGGAGATCGTCAAGATACCTATGGGCGCATTGAAGTCTGGGTCTGCGCGGCGGTAGAAATCGACAACATCATTGAACTCGTGCAGGAGCTCATTGAATTCGTGGTCGTGCACGTCGTATTCTTCATCGGTGCGCCAGATGCCGAGAGGCAGGTGTTTGTAACCGATCTCGCGAGAGAGGCCTGAGCCCTCTTCGGGCATTACATCCTGGACAATCTCAACGGCGGGGGCGCCCTGTACGGCGTATTCAGGCGTGCCCATCCAGCTGAGGATGATCATAACTGCGCCGGCGACGATACCGGCGACGATGGCAACCTTGCGATCTTTGCCGCGGCGGCTGGGGTTATAGTCGAGGTAGGGAATGGCCATCAGGAGCACAAGGAGCACGCCGGGCATCAGCACGCCGGCGATGAACTTGTCGGCGATTTTGAGCATTCCCTGCAGCCAGTAGAAATACCAGGGCGCGACTGTATGCAGCGGTGTTGACTGCGGGTTGGCGATGTGCTCCAGGGGAGCCTGGAAGAAGAAGACCGTAAGCAGGATGAGAAGCGTATTTATGACGGTCATGAAGCTGGTTTCGTCGACCAGCACGTCGGGCAGATAGTAGACCCGTTTGTCGGCGGGGACGCGGTTGGCGGTATCCTCGCCTACTTCCTCCTCATCGGCGGGCAGGCTGATGCCGAAATGGACCACTTTGTAGTAGTGGACGAAGAAGAAGAGGATCAGCAGCAGCGGCAGGAAGAGCACGTGCAGCAGGTAGAAGCGCAGGAGGCCGTTTGCGCCGATATCGGGGGCGCCGCGGGCGAGCAGGTTGACGGTTTCGCCGACGACGGCAGGGGGCACGGCCTCGGCCATGGATGTGCCGATGGTGACAGCCCAGAAGGCCAACTGGTCCCACGGCAGCAGGTAGCCGGAGAAGCTCAGGAACAGAGTCATCACGAGCAGGAGCACGCCGGTAAACCAGGTAAACTGGCGCGGCGGTTTATAGCTGCCTGTCAAATAACAGCGCACCATGTGCAGGGTGACGATTGCCACCATTGCTTCGGCGCCGAGCCGGTGCATGTCGCGCAGGAACTGGCCGAATGGGATATTGGTCAGCAGCAGGATCATGTCGGTGTAGGCGCGTTCCGGGGAAGGCGCGTACCAGATCATCAGCAGAATGCCGGTGATGGTCTCGACGATGAAGAGGTAGGTCGACAACAGGCCCAGCCGGAAGGTGTGGGTGAAGCGGGTCACGCTTTCGTGATAGTAGGTGGGCTTGATGTGGAGAAGGAAGCCTTCGCTGTGGGGCTTGAGGCGCGGGTTGGGGCGGCCCGGGGGTTCGCCCTGCAACATGCGTCGAAACTCGCCGACATCGATGCCGGCGGTCAGGCGGGTGAAAACGTCATCCGCTTGTGCAGCGACGGCGCCCAGTACTCCTTTTTCGCGAATATTATCTTGGAGGCCCATCGGTATGTAACGTCTCCTGGTAAGAGAAGGTCAGGCTGAGAGTTCTCCAGGAACTACTTTGAGAGAACTTCCTCTCAGTGCTGGACTGTCCATTCTTGCAAAACCTTCAATTATCTTGCTTGTATCGACCAGAATTTTCGCTTCTGGTGAGGGTACCACCGGTGCGATTATCTCTTCAGGCAAGCGTTTCGTCTTCGCAAATACTTTGTGACCGGTAACAACTTCTATGACGAATTGGTCGAGACTGCGCGGTGCAGGGCCCTCAATGTAATGCCCCTCGCGGCTGAACTTAGTTCCGCACACTGGGCAATCAAAGCGGTTTCTGTCAGCATCCCATGTGAACTTGACGGGCCCAGTGGCCAGGCTACGCGGGCATATATTGGAGAAGGCACGGGGTCCAGTTTCTGTGTTTACCAACCAGAACCTTCCGTCCACGTTTGCCTGCGGTTCACTTCCTACAAGCGGCAGGTCGGTGGCAGCGCCAATGTAAAACTTACCTCCGAACGTATTTGCACGATGGTACGGGTAGAGGAACTGATAGGCGGCTATTCCACTTCCCAAAGTCATCACTGCGAGCGTCCCGGCCCAAACGTAGGTGAGCAATTCCCTACGGCTGGTCTCCCTGTGTTCTGCTCCCTTTCCAGGCTGAACTGGGAGCGGAACCTCCCAGTCTTGCTGTCGTCTCAGGTCTTGGTGAACTGTCACTTGAACTGGATTCTCCTGTCAGGAAAAACAGCTTCACGGCTACCTGGTATAGTCAAGCGACTGTGTCGTTTGGTTCGGACTCCTTCGCTCAGACGACTTTCTTTGCGGGTGAGTCTGCGGCGGCCTTGCCTTGCAGGCGCTTGCCAGTGTCCACGACTATTTCCGCGTCCGGTGCGGGCACTGCTGGCGCTGCGACCAGGTCGCCTTGGTCAGCGGTCTCTGCCACGACGGAACCGTCTTGCACGACTTTTATGATGAATTGGTCGAGAGAGCGGGGCGCGGGGCCTTCGATGTAGAACCCCTCGCGGCTGAACTTGGAGCCGTGACAGGGGCACTCGAAGCGGTTGTTGGAAGGCTCCCACTTATACAAGCAACCCAAATGCGTGCAGACCATGTAAAGGGCACGCGGTCCCTCGTCTGTATTGATAAGCCAGAATTTGCCGGTTGTGTTGCCTTCCGGGTCGATACCGACCTGGGGCAGAACGGTTGCTGCGCCGAGATTGAATTCGCCGCCGAATTCGCCTTCGCGGAAGCGGGGGTACATAAACTGGTATGTAGCCAAGCCACCTTCCAAGGTCAGCAGGGTTAACGCACCGCCATAGGCATATGCAAGAAACTCGCGGCGGTTGATGCCTTCCTGGCCGGTTTCGAAGGACTCGAGGACGGCGGCGCGGCCGACGGGCGCTACTCGGTCGGCGGCTGCGGCTGCTGCGCTGCCATTGCTTTGGACAGCGGTAGGAGCCTGGGCGGCAACTGTGGCCGCGGCGTCTTCGGTTGGCATTTGGGTGGCAGCGGTAGCTTCTGCGGAGGCGACGGGCTCGGCCGCTGCGGCGACGGGGGTTGGTGTTGGTTGTGGTGATGGCTCGGGCGCTTCCTGGGCCGCGGCAGCAACCGGTTCGGGTTGGGCGGCAGGCGCTGGGGCTGCGGCTGCCGACTCTTGCACCTCGCCCGTGCTGCCGTCGCGCGGCGGTAGCATTTCGCTTACGTCAATGCCAAGCCGTTCGGCGGCCTGCTGTTGGGAGCGTTTTACTCTGTCGAGCCATGCCTGACTCACTTCCGCCATAGTGTCTGATCTCCTTGGAGATGGGGAAAATTGTTTCCCCCTTTTCTCCCCTTCCTCATCCTGCTATCAGGCTTGACGGTACAGGTTTCAAAGCCTAGCGGGACATCGCTGCATCGTTCGATAGAGTCAATTAGAGTATAGCAGGCAGGTGTTGCATTGTCAAAATTATCACAAACGATATGGCGACGTTTGTGCTTACTGCTGATTGGGCAAGTAGGGAACCCGCTATCGATTCAAGCAGGTGTGTTCGGCATCACCAATTATCTGTATCAGGGCGTCGCGAATAGCGTGCGATTGAGGGGAGACGACAGGTGCTTTCGTCCGATGTCTTCACTCCTCTTGCGGTCCCATAATTCACTTTGATTTTTCCCGCCCGAACTGCATAGTTAGCCACGCCGCGCCGACAACAGCGGCTAAGATCGCCACAACAAGGGCTATTGCAGGAAAGGCCATACCCATTACAGCGCCGACCAGAAGACCGATCAGTAAACCTGCCACCATCCAATGTATCGCGTTCATAACATTCAAGTCATAGGGCATAACGTCGGACTTCCGCCAGTTTGTTTGTAAGTCTTGCGAGACATGCGGTTATGCCGCAATTGTTGTTCGTGCTCTAACTGCCCAACTGCGCCAAGCTAGCGGCGACTTGAATGCGACGGGATTCGAGCTCCTCCAGTTTGTCTCGTTCGCGTTGGACCACTTGTTGCGGGGCTTTGCCGACGAAGTTTTCGTTGCTCAGCAGACCCGCGGCGCGGTTGATCTGGTTGTCGACATTGTCAAGTTCCTTCTGGAGCCGTTTTTGTTCGGCTGCCAGATCGACCATGCCGGCGAGCGGCAGGTAGGTGGTGATGCCGCCGGCGTTGAGTTGAACGGACGGTCCTGAGTCGCTGCCGTTGGCGTTGCTCTCGATGGCTATTTGCTCGGCGTCGAGCCGCGCCAGGCTGGTGAACAGTTCGAGATTCTCGTGGACGAGCATGTGGCCGGAATCGGCGAAGACGGCGGCGATGCGGCGTCCGGGTTCGACGTTGTATTCGGCGCGGGCGTTGCGGATTGCGCGCACGATTTCCTGGATGCGGCCGAAGGCGTCTTCTGCTTGTGCGTCGCGTTGCTCGGGAGCGGAGGGCCAGCGCTGGGTCATCAGTGCTTCGGCCTGTTCGGCCACGCCGGGCAGGTGGCTCCAGATGGCTTCGGTGACATAGGGCATGAAGGGATGCAGCAGCCGCAACGACTGTTCGAGCGTATAGGCGAGAACCTGACGCGTGGCATTGGCCTGTTCGGGCTGCCCGCCGTAGAGGCGGGGTTTGGCGGCTTCGATGTACCAGTCGCAGTATTCGCTCCAGAGGAATTCGTAGAGCTGGCGGCCTGCTTCGCCCAGTTGCCAATTTTTTATGAGATGGGTCACATGTGTCTGCACGGCATTGAGACGGCTGAGAATCCAGCGGTCGGCAAGGGTTTGCGCGGCCACAGGAGGCAGGGCATAGGTGATGCTATTGGGGCCACTTTCCTTGTCAAGCGCGACTTCGTCTGCTTCGAGATTCATGAGCACGAAACGGGCGGCGTTCCAGATCTTGTTGGCGAAGTTGCGGTTGGCTTCGATGCGGCTGACGCTGAGCTTCATGTCGTTGCCGGGCGTGCTGCCGGTGAGCAGGGTGAAGCGGAGGGCGTCGTTGCCGTAGGCCCCGATCAGATCGAGTGGGTCGAGGGCGTTGCCGAGGCTCTTGCTCATTTTGCGGCCGTCTTCGGCGCGAACCAGACCGTGGAGGTAGACGTATTTGAAGGGCGCTTCGCCGGTAAAGTAGAGGCCCATCATGATCATGCGGGCGACCCAGAAGAATATGATATCGTAGCCGGTTTCGAGCACGGTTGTCGGATAGAAGCGGGCGAGGTCGGAGGCGTGGGAGGCGGCGCCGGCGGTGGCTTCTCCGTTTTCGGATTGGGGCCAGCCAAGCGTGCTGAAGGGCCAGAGGCCGCTGCTGAACCAGGTGTCCAGCACGTCTTCGTCCTGCTCCAACTTAACTGTCTTGCCGTAGACTTCGATGGCTTGTTCGAGGGCATCGCTCTCGCTGCGGGCTGCGAACTGATGTCCGTCGGGCCCGTACCAGATTGGGATGCGATGGCCCCACCAGAGCTGGCGGCTGATGCACCAGTCGCGGATGTTTTCCATCCAGTGGTAGTAGTTGCGTTCGAAGCGTTCGGGCACGATTTTGACGCGACCGTCGCGCACGGCGGCGGTGGCGGCTTCGGCAAGCGGCTTGGTCTTTACAAACCATTGGGTGCTCAACAGCGGCTCGACGATAGTGTGGCAGCGCTGGCAGTGGCCCACCTCGTGGAGGTGTGTTTTGTCGGCGACTACCAGGCCGGCTGCATCCATGTCCTGCCAGAGTTTCTCTCTGGCTGCGAAGCGATCGAGGCCGGCGTAGGGGCCGGCAGCCGCGTTAAGGGTTCCGTCCACGTTAGTGATATTGATATAGGGCAGATTGTGGCGCTGGGCGATCTCGTAGTCGTTGGGATCGTGGCCGGGCGTCACCTTGAGGGCGCCGGTGCCGAACTGCGGGTCGACGTGCTCGTCGGCGATGATGGGTATTTCGCGGTTGAGGATGGGCACAAGGGCGGTGCCGCCGATGAGGTGGGCGTAGCGCTGGTCTTCGGGATGGACAGCGACGGCGGTGTCGCCCAGAATCGTTTCGGGCCGGGTCGTGCTGACCTCGACATGGTTGGCGGTGGAGGATGCGCCGTTCAGTTCTTGCAGCGGATAGCGGAAGGTGTAGAGTTTGCCATCGATTTGCTCGTGTTCGACCTCGAGGTCGCTGATGGCGCTTTCACAGCGGGGGCACCAGTTGACGAGATAGTTGCCGCGGTAAATGAGGTCGTCGTTGTAGAGGCGGATGAAGGCTTCGAGGACGGCGTCGCTGAGGCCATCGTCGAGGGTGAAGCGTTCGCGGGTCCAGTCGCAGGAGATGCCCATGCGGCGCTGCTGGCCGCTGATCTGGCCGTGGTATTCGTCTTTCCAGTCCCAGACCTCTTGCAGGAAGCGTTCGCGGCCGATGTCGTGGCGGGTTGTACCGCTTTCGGCGAGCTTGCGTTCGACCACGTTCTGGGTGGCGATGCCGGCGTGATCGGTGCCGGGCACCCACAGCGTGGGGCGGCCGGCCATGCGGTTATAGCGAACGAGCATGTCCTCGACAGCGCTGGTTATGGCATGCCCAAGGTGGAGTACACCGGTTACATTGGGGGGCGGCATGGAGATGACGAACGGGGGCGCGTCGGGATCGGCGAGGCCGCTCTCGATTTGCTGTTCGGGACGGAAGAAACCCATTGACTCCCACCATTCGTACAGCTTCTCTTCCCACTGCTGGGGTTCGTAAATCGTGGGCATTTCCGCTTGCGATTCGGGCGCGCTTGTGTTTGCCATAGTCCCTGTTCTCCTGTCCGTAAGTTGCCGTTTTATACCGGCCCTCGTTTATGGGCGATGCTTGTTTGCGTTTTGCGTTCGGTGCTACTCGCCGACTTGCTAAAAGGCTGGCTCTTTTCCACGGCCAGAAACTGAAGAAGGCCAGTTGAAACAAAAAAGTCATTCCATCCAAAGGACGAAATGACTCCGCGGTACCACCTTGGTTAGCCGGCGGGATTCTCAGGATAGACCCTGAGTGAAGCCGACTCTCTCTGCCGCGGTAACGGGCGGACCCGGGGAGGGTTATGTGCTACTTCCTTTCACGCTCCCAGCCTTCCCGGCGACTTTCCCCGTGAGACGTCGGCTCCCAGCCAAGCTGCCGCTGCCTCTCATGTGCGCTGCGAGAACGGACACCCTTTTCAGCCAAGAGGGCGTCTCTCTGCCGTCTGCGCGCGTGGGTACTCCTCCGGTGCGCTGCCTTTCTATAATGTGCCGTCAATTATAGAGGGCAGGAGCGGGAAAGTCAATTTTTCCTCTGTGCAATAGCAGGGCATACGCATCTTGTTGGGAGAGAATTTTCGGGAGATAGTCTGTTTTCCAACCGGCTCGTCTACACCTGGCAGAAATACCGATTTGGGCGCTGTTTTCGCTGGGTAAGAGGTTGAAAGCCATGCGGCGCAAGGCGGCCAAGTTGTGCTGCGCATGGACCTGACGGATGCGACTGTCTTCCCCATCCAAGAGCCAGTAGACTGAATTCTCGGTGCTCCGGTGGCTGAGGGTGGAAGTCAGGAGCTGTTTGGCATCGGATGCAAAGATG
>MPML01000118.1 GCA_002238445.1 Caldilineaceae bacterium bin5 | reverse complement strand
ATAGACAGAAGTCGTCAAAGTGGGCTATCATTCGCTTGGTCCTCCTGGTGAGCTACCTTGGTTGTTCGAGACTTCCAAAGTTATCTCACCAGGGGACTTTTTTCAAACACTAACTAGCATAAGGCCCATTTGAGAAACTAGGGCCAGTCAGGAAGGCAGAGTTGGAGCTGGGCGATCTCACGATCATTGCCGGCCGCAACAATACGGGGAAGACCAGTGTCGTTTATGCGCTGTATGGATTCCTGAATGGGTTTGACAGGCAGTTAACCGGCAGTTGGGGGAACAGTTTTGTTGAGAATCATTTCACCAAGATTGGGGCCGGACCGGTTGAGGAGGCGATTCGAAAGCTGCAAGACGACGGCCAGGCAACGTGGGAGCTGAGCACGGCGTTGCGGGAAGAAGAGCGCGCCCGTCTGGTGGCGGAGATGGCAAAGGAGTATTCGGAAAACGGGATATCCCGGACATTTACCGCGTCGCCGGAGCAGTTTCGAGGGGCGTCATTATGCGTGAATTATGAAAACGAATTCTTTTTGAGAACATCTTCTTTATCCGCCTCTCTTGATCCGGTAGAGTCTTTTGATCCGTTAGCGGGGTTAATCAACTTAAGACACAGTGGGGGAAAGGTTGTGGTGAGCCTGGTAGATGTTACACCAGAGGAATTGAGGCCTTTTTCTCCCGCCTATTGGAAGCGGTTCTTCGTGCGTACATATTTGCGCTTCCTTTTGGGGGGCGTTTTTATGTTTGCGCAGAACCCGTATATCTTTTCTTCGGCACGCCACACTATCCCGCTGTTCATTAGCGAGTTGGATTACGTCAGGAGCCAGTTCGTTCGTTCCATGCAGTACAAGGGGCGCGAGTCAGACGATGCCCCGCCTTTCGACTTGGGGCCGTTAGAGAACATAAGCAGTTATCCTCTACCGGTACATGACAATATAGATTTCTACCGAATGATTCCCCGACTGGCAGAAGCTTACAGAGAGGACATTTCGGAGGATTATGCCGGACCGTTAGAAGTCATGCTGGGCGGCCGCTTCAAGGTTGCAGACGGCTCTGTTCGCTTCAGGTCAAGCTCTGACAGCGGAGCCGGTTTTGACATACCTTTGCATCTCGCATCTTCGTCAGCATGGGAGTTGTCGGGACTGCACTTCTTTTTGAAGTACATTTATGATGTGGATATAAGCCGCTTTATCATCATTGATGAGCCGGAGAGTCATCTTGACACGACAAACCAGATCAGACTGGCACGGTTGCTGGCCGAACTGGTGAATGCCGGCAACCGGGTGTTGATAACCACGCACAGCGACTATATCGCAAAGGAGGTGAACAATCTGATCATGCTCAGCAGCAGTTTTGCGAGGAAGGTAGAGACGATGGAGAGGTTGGAGTATCGGAAGCAAAATGAACTGTCACCGGATCAGGTGCGGGCTTACACTGCGGAGGGCGGCACACTGGTACCCAACAGGGTGGACGAGTACGGCATTCAGATGCCGGTCTTCGACCAGACGATTGATGACATCAACAGAACGGCACGGGAGTTGTTTACACGAATAGAGAGGGAAAAGGGCGATGAATGACGTGGAGTTTGTCGCATGGGTTGACGAGCATGTGCGCACGGATAAAAGGCTGCCGGCGTGCAAGAGAGCGGGTGACACGGTTGAACTGTTTGAGAAAGATAGAAATGTTGACATGACAGTAAGGATCGAGGAGGTTCCAGAATCAGTTGTCGTTATACGTCCCGACGCTGCCAGCGGATGGGACCTGTTTTGTGGGAATAAGCCAAGGAACTTCAAGAAACGCTGCGACTACTTGCTCATCGGAAGAACAGAGGGCAGATATTTTGCGATCTTTGTTGAACTGAAGAAAACACTTCCTCACGAAAACGATAAGAGACATGAAGAGAACGGCAATGCACAGCTGCGCTGGTCGCAGCCGCTGTTTGACTATCTTCTGTCGGTTTATAACACAGATAGTCGCTCAGAGTTGGGCAGGTCAGCGTTCAGCGTAAAGTACTGGCGGATAGGTGAAAAGCCTTTCAGCGAGCACGTCAAGTCTCCTGTTTACCTGGGCGAAGCCGAAGACGTGCGCTTTGATGGTAAGTACAAGGGTTTGACAGTTCACAATGGGGTCACGCCATTCGTCTCTCTTCGCGATCTGCTTGAATCCTAGTTGCCGGCTCGTCGTTCATTCCCCATAGTCGCAGACCAGTTCTCCTCGACAGCTTCCGAGAAAACTGCCCCACCTGAAAGCTCAGTTTTTCGTACCCGGTAGCGGACGGTTCTACTGGCCGTCGGTAACTGTGATCTATTGTGCTCGCAGGCCGGCTTTGCGTTCGGATCGGGAAGGGCAGGGGGAAGGGCGGGGGCGCGGCTGGGTGGGTATATCGGGCTTGGGGGCCTGTTGGGGATCAGGGGCGTTGCTGGGGCGGGCGGGGGGGGGCGGCGGGGGGGGAGTGGGGAGAGTTCGGCTGGCAATGCCTGGAGCTTTTCTTCGGCCTGGCGGCGGGCGGCGGTTGCGGCTGCGGCGCGGTCCACGGCCTGTTCGAGCCTGGTGACGGCGTCACGGAAGCCGGGGATGACGTAGGCTGCGTAGGTCTCGTCGAGGGCCAGGTCTGTGAGGTCGGGCAGGTCGAGGAGGTCCTGGCGGCGAAACTGGAAGCCGGGCAGTACGCGGGAACTGATAATGCCGGCGGCGGGTTGGATGTCCTGATAGCGCTGGTCGGGGGTAAGGCGATAGAAGCGCATGTAGCGGTCTGCGGGGTCGAGGATGAAGTATTCCTTCACGCCGGCCAGGGCATAGCCTCTTTTCTTCTCCTGGGTATCGCGGCGCACTTCCTCAAGCGTGGCATCGGAGATCTCTTCGACGCAGATGTCGCAGACGCCTTCGTAGGCATACTGGTCTATCGCGCCCCAGGGCGCGGGATTGTCGTGCCGGATCACGCCAAGGTCGGGTTTGTAGACGACATCCCACTTTCCGGACGGCTGGGCGGCATCGGGAACGGTCATGCTGACGCCGGTGTTCTGATTGATCAGTTCAGCGATTGGATGGGTCTGGACATACAGGGAGATGAGTGTAAAGAACCAGCGATACTGGTTGATTTGTGGGTAGTTGGACGGGGGTTTGGCCCGCAGAATGCCGTTGTTCCATTCGTAGCTGACGTCGAGGTTGGGGTATGGGTTTTCGTACCATTTGGCCCAGTATTCTTCCTTGGTGACGCGGCGGCCATGGTCGGGGGCGAGGGGGTTGGGCGGGGCTGCAGGCTGTTGCGACGCTTCTGTGGACTCCATGGTTACTCCAGTGGCTGGTGGTTCGTTTCAAGGGCGTTGCCGGCGGAGGCGGGCGATCTCGGCTTGCAGGGCTCGATTCCGTTCCTCGGCCTGGCGGCGGGCTGTGGTTTCAGCTTTGAGCCTGGCGGTTGTTTCTGAGTAGCCGGGAATGACATAGTCTGCGTAGGTTTCGTCCAGAGCCAGATCATCCAGGTCCGGCAGGTCGAGCAGGTCGGTACGCCGAAACTGGAAGCCGGGCAACAGTTGCGAACGGATAACGCCGGCCGCGTCGGGTTGGATGTCCGCATAGCGCTGGTCGGGGGTAAGGCGATAGAAGCGCATGTAGCGGTCTGCGGGGTCGAGGATGATGTATTCTTTCACGCCGGCCAAGGCATAGCCTCTTTTCTTCTCTTGTGTGTCGCGCCGCACTTCGGCCAAAGAAGAATCGGACACGGCTTCGACAATCATATCGCATACGCCTTCAAAGGCGCGCAGTTCTATCGCGCCCCAGGGCGCGGGATTGTCATTCAGAACGACGCCGATGTCCGGCTTGTATACGACGTCCCACTTCCCGGAAGGCTGGCTGGGATCCGCCACCGTCATGCTGACGCCGGTTTCCAGATTGATCAGTTCAGCGATTGGATGGGTCTGGATATAGCAGGTCATGAGGGTGAAGAACCAGCGATACTGTCTGAGCTGGGGAGCGTTGGGCAAGGGTTTGGCCTCCAGGATGCCGTTGTTCCATTCGTAGCTAACGTCGAGGTTGGGGTAGGGGTTTTCGTACCATTTGGCCCAGTATTCTTCCTTGGTGACGCGGCGGCCATGGTCGGGGGCGAGGGGGTTGGGCGGGGCTGCAGGCTGTTGCGACGCTTCTGTGGACTCCATGGTTACTCCAGTGGCTGGTGGTTCGTTTCAAGGGCGTTGCCGGCGGAGGCGGGCGATCTCGGCTTGCAGGGCTCGATTC
>MPML01000030.1 GCA_002238445.1 Caldilineaceae bacterium bin5 | reverse complement strand
TCCTCTATACTCTCCTTTTGCATTTGGGCGGTCGGGCCTTCGGCCCTCCCTTGTGCAGGGGCTGCGCCCCCGCAACGCCCCCCTACAAAACCATCGCTCACCGACCGTGTGTGCTCATTCCAGCAGTGCGGCTCCAGCAACATGGCTGCCGCCAACCGAATAAGCAATCAGATAGCCTGAATGGCGACAGGGATAAAGGACTGGTCAAGACTAGCACTGTACATGGCTTAGTAGTTACGCAGTTTATTCTTATCCGTCCCGGTGTCGGTCAGCATCCAGGAACCGTTTTTCGTGTTCTCTTTAAGATGAAATCGGCTTTGCACTAAGTATCGACTACGCGGCCCCAGTCAGAAAAGCAAGGCTCTTCTTGCGCCTGATTTCCTCCTCGGACATGGCATCGATCAAAGTGCCCCAGTGTCGCGGCGGCGTACTCGGCTCGCCGGTGAACTCGAATCCTTCCTCGTTCAGACGCAAACTGCTTCCTTCCAGGCCGCCATAGCCCAGCGCCTTGCGTGTGGCGATCATCTCCTGGACTGCGGCTAACGCGCGGGCGTCGAACAGGCCGAGTCTGTCTTTCAATTTCTGAATTCTGTCCTTCTGGCCGTAGCACTGGTATTGGGTTTCCGCGTTCAAGTAATGAATGTAGAAAGTGCGTCGCAGGTCGCCGGTGCGGTTGCCGGCCGAGCCGTGCGGCGCCGAGATGCAGTGAAAGCTGACATCGCCCGGTTCCATTTCAAGCGGCACCGCGCCCAGTTCATCGAACAAGGCGTCTTCCGAAAAGTTCTCCACCTCCACATGGCCGACCAGGTGGTGCCCCGGAATCACCCACACACAGCCGTTCTCGATCGTCGAGTGATCCAGATAGATGTCGGCGTCAATGTTGGGGACGGGGTGCGTCTCGGTCCATTCCGGGTCGCCGTAGGGCGGATCCTGGTGCCAGTGTATGGGCAGATCGCCTTCGGGAATCTTGCAGACAAAGGAGTCTGCGACCGGCATGAAGGGATGGCCGACCAACTGGCCGAAATAGGTCAGGAGCGACGGGTTGACCGTCACCGCCTGAAAAATCGGGTCCCGGTCCCACATCAATTCGCTGCGAAAATAGGTCGGGATGCCGTCGGCGTTGGCGCGATAACGATGGTCGGTTTGTTCAGTGTCCGCTATTCCCTCCTCCACGACACGGTCGGCTGCTTCCCGCAGTGCGGCCTGCTCTTCACCTTGTATAACGCCCCGGGCAACGATAATTCCGTCGCGGTGAAACTGATCGATCTGTTCTTGTGTGAACATGCCCCTACCTTCCTTTCAAGAATGCATCACGTTGTTTCCTTGGCGTTGCCTTGACTCGGGACCAATGCCCGTGCGCGGAAGGTCTTCCTCTAGGTTCCTGCAGAATTGCGGAGGGGTCGCACTACGAGAAACTCCCTGAAGTCTGCGAGACTTCGGAGCGAAACACGGGGCCGTGTTGGCCAGAAGGAACTGCTTGGAAGGATGGCGCAGGCTAAGCTGCCGGTGTCAAAAAAGTCAGGCTTTTTTTGCGCCTGATTTCGTCCTCGGACATCGCAGCGATTAACGGGCCCCAATGTCTGGGCGGCGTCCTCGGCTCGCCCGTGAATTCGAACCCTTCTTCCATCAGGCGCACATCGCTGCCTTCGAGACCGCCAAAGCCCAGCACCTGACGCGCATCGATCATCTTCTGGGCTGCCGCCAAAGCGCGGTCGTCGAACAGACCCCGTTCCTTGTCCAACGCCTGGACGTAGCCAAGGTGGCCGTAGCTCTGTTCCTGGACCTCACGGTTCATGTAATGTACGTAGAAAGTGCGCCGAAGATCGGGAGTGCGGTTGCCGGCAGAGCCATGCGGCGCCGAAAGGCAATGAAAGCTTACATCGCCCGGGCCCAGCTCAATCGGCACCGCGCCAAGTTCCTCGAAAAGAGCGCCCTCCGAGTAGTTCTCCACCTCAACATGTCCGACCAGGTGGTGCCCCGGAATCGCCCACACGCAGCCGTTCTCGATCGTGGAATGATCCAGATAAATGTCGGCATCGATGTTGGGGATCGGGTGTGTATCCGGCCATTCGGGGTCGCCGAACGGCGGGTCTTGGTGCCAGTGGACCGGTACATCGCCTTCCGGAATCTTGCACACGAAAGAATCGACTATCGGCATGAACGGATGGCCCTTCAGCTGACCGTAATGGGCCAGCAACGACGGATTGGCCGTCACCGCCTGAAAGACCGGGTCCCGGTCCCACATGAACTCGCTGCGAAAGTAGGTACGCGAGCCGTCCGGGTGCGGCCGGTAGCGGTGCCCCTCTTCATCGATACCCGCGATTCCCTCCTCCATCACCCGGTCCGCCGCCTCGCGCAGCGCGGCCAGTTCCTCGCCCCGAATCACCCTCTTCGCCACGATAAATCCGTCGCGATGAAACTGGTCGATCTCACCTTGTGTGAACATACCTATGTCCGCGCCCTACATCTTGATGCCGGATTCAACCAGCCCCTCGACGTAGAACTTGCCGAGAACGACAAAGAGTATGACAAGGGGTATCGAAGCCAGCACATAGCCGGCGAAAAGAGGGCCGCCCGATCCGAAATCGACGCTGTCATTTGTCGTTCGCGAAAGGCGGAAAAGGCCGACCGAAATCACCTGTTTGCTCATGTCGCTGATCGTCACCAGCGGCCACAGGAAGGAGTTCCACTCGGCGACAAAATTGAGCACCGAGAGGGTGGCGAGGCCCGGAAGGCTCAGAGGAAACGTAATGCTCCAGATGAGTGACCACGCACCCGCGCCGTCGCAACGGGCCGACTCGTAAAGCTCCTCCGGTATGCCGGTTATGAATGCCCGCATCAGAAAGATGCCGAAAATAGGGCCGCCTGCAATGTTGGGGATAATCAAGGCCCAGCGTGTATTGAGCAGGCCGAGATTGTTATAGAGCATGTAAGCGGGGATGAAAGAGAGCACCCACGGCACCATCAGCAGAGCGATAATGGCGTAGTAAAGCGGCTCACGTAGTGGAAAACGCATGCGCGCGAAAACATAGCCGCCGATCAGCGAGAGAATCAGCACACCCAGTAGGCCGACCACGGCCACAAGCACAGTATTGAACATGTACGCGTCGATCACATCCCAGGCAGACAAATAATTCGAGCCGCGTAGTGGCAGACTCACATTCCAACGGTCCCAACGGTACTGCAGCCCGTTCTTGAACGACAGGTTGATCATGATAACAGTCGGAACTAACGAGAGGAGCAGCAGGAAGGCGATCAAAATATGCAGGCCCAATTGGGACATCTGCAGCGGTCGGCGGTTCGGGCTCCTCTGTAGTTCGGTCGTCATGTTTGTTTCCTGCGAATATGCTGCCAGTTGTCGCTTCGCTGCCCCGTGCGCAATTCAGCGCCACCCCGGCAACGCTTTACTGCCTTAGCTCTTCGTTCGCGGGCCGGATGCCCCGGTTGATTATCAGCGTTCCCGACATGGCAATGATGAACAGCAGGAGGCCAATTGCCGACGAGTAGCCGAACTTCTGGGCGCGGAAGGCCGAATGAAACATCGTCAGCCCCGGCACCATCGTCGAGAACCCCGGTCCCCCGTCGGTGAGAACAAGAATGTTCTGAAACGCGGTGATAGCGTTGATTATCGCCAGGATCGCCAGCAGCCGTACCTGGCCCAGCACTAATGGAATGTCAATGCGCAGCACCCGGCCCATGCCGGTGCAGCCGTCCAATGCCGCGGCCTCATACACCGATTCGGAAATCTGACCCAGCCCGCCCAGGTAGATCAGCGTGCCCACCCCCCACACCCACGGGAACCCGACAAACATGATCGCATAGATCGCGACCCGGTGTTCCCCCAGCCAGTTCAGTGCCAAATACTCTAGGCCCATTGCCCGCAGCATGTCATTGATGGGCCCGAGGTAAGGATCGTAAAGCTTCTGCCAGAGTAGTACCGTTACGATACCCGGGACAAGCATGGGGATGATGACCAGAAGACGGTATAGTTCCTTCAAGGCCGCTGAGCGCACAAAAAAGATTAGCTCGGCCATGATGAACGGCATGACAATGCCGGCAAAGAGGCCAAAAATCAGCAGCTTGACGATATTGACCAGTTCATGTGGAGTCTCAGCGTACGTGAAATATGTGATGAAGTTGTCGAGGCCAACGAACGTAGCAGGTACGCCCGGACGCCAGCGGAAAAAGGCGCGAATGAGGCCCAGGACAGGGGGATAGTAGACGAATATGCTAAGTAGTATGAAGATGGGGCTGAGCAGCGCGTAGGCCTGCCAGGAGCGGCGAAACGCCCTCCAACTAAGCCCCGAATCGCCAGTCCGACTCGTCCAAAGGCCGCGGCCGCCCGCCGCCGAATCTGTCTGCGTTGACTGCGCACTGCTCATGCAGCTGTTCCTTATCCCTATTCCGTGGTTAATGGTGCTTCAATTGGAATCTGAATGCGGTAATGCTTGTCAACTTCGAACAGTCGTCCGATGTTGATATCGATCACATGCGCGATCGTATCCTCCTGGAGATCATAGGGGCCGGCCGCGTTCGGCGTGTATGTATACTCAGCGTAACCCTCTTCGTCGGTATAGTTCCACTCGGGGATGAAGAGGCCGCCCCCTGATTCAAGCCAGGCCTGCAGCAGCGCGTTACCGCGCGGCTTACCATTCTCAGTCACGCGCACAGTAAGAATGATCGAGCTCTCGCCGTCGGCGATGACCTTAGGCTGGTCAAACTCTCCGGAGATCGAGATGTTTGGCAGGCGCGCCTGCGCTTGCACATAGTCAACCGCAATAGCCGCCAGCAGCAATCCAATTACGGCGAATGCGAGCAGCCGTCCTTTTCCCATTGTCGGCAAAAACCTGTAATTTGCGACCAGTAGTCCGAGGTCGGTGGCCGATGCCGGACCAGAGCACCGACCACCGGTTCAAGCGAATTCCTAGCTGTCGTCCGTCTGCTCTTCCAGAATTTCCTCATAGCGCTGCGCGCCTGCGGCAAATTCCTCCTCCTGCCGCTCATAAAAGGTCGCTTCATCGATCTGGCCTGTAATCCATTCGATGAAGACAGGACGCCATCGCATGAAGTTGTCATTGTCCCAATACCAGCCCTGTCCCCACCAGGCGATGGCATATTCATAGAGAGGCAATTCAAAAGTGGCAATCTCCTGCCAAATCGATCCGAGCGTCCCGTCCATGGCCGAAGAAATGCGAGCCTGATTCTCATTGACGAGGAATGAGTTGTTCTGCGGTTCGGTAAGGAACATCCAGAAATCAACCGTCTGTTCCAGATTGGCGTCCTTTTCAGTCGAGGATGCCATCGTGACATACTCTGATCCCTGAATGGCGGTCAGCAGATCGCCGGGCACCGTTCCGTCACCGGCAGTCGTGCGCGGCGGATCGGTGGCGCCGGGCGTGCTGTCCGTCGCTGGAATTTCACTGCTGTTGGGGAGCGGCGGCGGCAGGAAGCCTCTCTCGAAAGTTATATTGGGGTCATTGGCCATGCGGGAAAACTCCCAAGACCCCGAATAACGCAGTCCCACATTTCCCTCTCGCCAAAGCAGGTCGATGTCGACCGTGTTGAAGCCGTCGATCCAGTAGGTTGCCAGCTCGTACATTTCCTCAAAAGCGCGCTTGTAAATCGGCGTATTCGGTCCGATGATGCCGGCGCGGTAGGCGGGGAGCGCCTCATCTACGCCAACAAATTTGTCACCGTTGAGGTCCATATCCGGACAGACCGGTTGCATCATCGAGGGCAGGATCTGCAGTGCCAGAGGCCACAGGTTGCCGGTCCCCTGCTCGACCTGCCAGGGCGCCAGTCCGTCGCCAGCTTCTTTCAGCGCCTTGGACACTTCCATCTGTGCGCTCCACGTCGCTGGCGGCTCCAGGCCCATGCTGTCGAGCGTTTCCTTGTTGTAAGCCAGGCCGACCTCGACATTGGGCCAGATGTTGTCGATTGGTGCGCAATAGATTTTGCCATCCGGCTGAATCAGCGAGTTCATAAAGGCAGGATAGAAGATGTCCTTCCAGGAGTCATAGTCCGGCGCGTAGCGGTTGGGCTGGGCCAGGTAGTCGTCCATCGGTACGGCCCAACCGTTCTGCACCGCGAAATTGTGCGTGCTCCGCACCAGGTTGGGCGCCGTGCCTGCCGTCGCTCCGGCGGTCAACCAGGCGAAATAGTCCTCGCCGCCAGGGCCCTCTTCGTACACGATCTCTGTGCCGGGGTTCTCCTCGTGATAGCGCTCTGCGAGGATGCGCGGCGCGTTCACGACGATCGGATTTTCGGCAGAACGGCTGGTCCATTCTGTCGGCGTGTAACTGCCGCCAATCCATACGCGCACCGGGACGCGGTCGACATCGGGCATCGCCTCGCCTGAACTGTCCGCTGCCGTTCCCTGGTCGACTTCAACTTCCGCGGGCGCACAGGCCGCCAGTAACGCCGCGCCGCCGGTTGCACCTGCCAGGGACAAGAATCCTCGTCTGCTGAACTGTCTTTTCTGCATGGGTGTTTGTCTCCTTGGGTAAGAGATTTGCCTGCATATGTGAACGTCTGCTGAATACGAATACCGAATAGGAGAGTGCAGTAACGGCCGGGCCATCAAGTGGATACAGATCAATGGACCGCGAAGGCTTCTTCTGCCGGCAGTGTTAGTGGAATAATATTACATTGACAATTACCGTGTCAAACGGCTTTTTTCAGGCCGGGTACAAGAAACGGAGGCGACGTGTACGCACCCTAATTCCAAAATAAAGAAATCAGGTAACAAGGTGCGGGGTACCTGCTTACAGAAGAATCGGCAGCAGTCTCTATGCCCCAGAAGAGGCGAAAAATGTGCTTTTGGATTAGGGACGTCCGGCGGCATCTCCTCCCGCTATGCAGCCCTACGTCTGCGCGCCGCCACCGAACTCCCCCTCAAACCTCTCCCAAACACTTTCGTCCACCGGCGTCGCCGCCGCCCGAATATTCGCCTCCAGCTGCTCCGCGTTCAAGCTGCCGATCGGGTTGCCGTGGATGCGATCTTCGCGAAGGCAGAACTGGATCGCCAGTTGTAAGAGGTCAATCTGTTCCTCGCGACACCACTGCCAGATACGCCGCGCCGCGTCGACGTCCTCGTCGTTCTTGTACCGCCCCTGCTCCCTGGCCTTGTCGATATCCACACCGGTCAGCAGCCCCCGCAGGATCGACCAGCCGTTCATTACGCCTACGTCGGCTGCGGCCGCCGCCGGCAGAACGGTCCCGGTGGCAGTCTGCCGGATGAGGTTGTAGTCATTGAAGCACAGGATGAGATCGACGTCGCCGGTCGCAATCGCCTCCTGGTGGAAATGGTGCTCACGCATCCCGTATCCCGCGTTTCGCACCAGTCCTTTCGCCTTCAGCTGCAGCAAACCTGCCAGAGTTCCGTCTTTAGCCAGGGTTGGTTCGATACGCTTCGGGTCGTGGATCAGCATGCCGTCGAAGTAATCAGTGCCCAGGATCTCCAGCTGGTCCTCTACATCCCGGATCACGCGTTCGGCCGAATAGTCCGGTTCGCCGTCACCCCGGTAGCCTCCCCACGACGCATTCGAATGGCAGCACAGACGGCCCGTGACAATGACATCCTCGCGCGGGATCTCGCGCAGGGCCAGACCCAACTTGCGCAGCGAATCCCCGTAACAACGGGCGCAGTCAAAGTGATTGACGCCCAGCGACACCGCATGTTTGATCAGGGCAACCGCGTCCTCGTCGCTGACAAAGCCGAAATGGTTGCCGAACCCCTGCGTGCCGAAGGGAATGACGGGTACTGAAAGTTCAGTCCGACCGAGCCGGCGGCGTGGCACCGGCGGTGGGGTTTGAGTCATTGCTTGCCTCCTGGGTTGGCTTCACGGGTATACTTCTTCGAACCCTCCTGCAACACGACCTGCAATGTGGGACGACTGAACTGCTACTGACACCTCACTGTCGCGCCCCGGCTCCGAACTTTTCCTGGAATCTGGTCCAAACGCTTTCGTCCAGAGGCGCTGACGCGGCGCGAATGTTGGCCTCCAACTGTTCCACATTCAGGCTGCCGATAGGATTACCATGGATGCGGTTTTCTCGCAAGCAGAACTGGATTGCCAGCTGCAATAGATCGACCTGTTCCTCCCGGCACCAGTTCCAGTAAGCGCGCGCACCCTCCGCGGCGGCGTCGCTCCGGTAGCGTCGTCGCGCAATCACCTCGTCAATGTCGGCCCCGGTCAACAGGCCGCGCAGGATGGCCCAGCCATTTAAGACGCCTACATCGGCGTCGGCAGCAGCAGGAAGTATCGTGTCCGCGGCCGTCCGCCGGACGAGATTATAGTCGTTGAAACAGAGGATCAGGTCGACGTCGCCCGTTGCAATTGCTTGCAAGTGAAAGTCGTGCGGTTCCATCCCGTATCCAACGTTACGTACCAGGCCTTGTGCCTTGAGTTGAAGCAAACCGGCAAGGGAACCGTCACTGGCCAACGTGGGTTCGATGCGATTGGGGTCGTGGATCATAATGCCGTCGAAGTAGTCGGTCCCGAGAAGCTCCAGCTGGTCCTCCACATCGCGCACGGCGCGTTCGGCTGAGTAGTCCGCTTCGCCTGCGCCGTGATAGCCGCCCCAAGGCGCATCCGAATGACAGCACAGACGTCCCGTAATGATTACATCCTGACGCGGGATCTCGCGCAAGGCCAGGCCCAGCTTGCGCATCGAATCCCCGTAGCATCGGGAGCAATCAAAGTGATTGGCGCCCAACGACACTGCATGTTTGATCAGGGCTAGGGCATCCTCGTCGCTGACGAAACCGAAACTGTTGCTGAATCCCAGCGTGCCAAAAGGAATGACGGGTATTTCGAGTTCGGTGCGGCCGAGGCGCCTGCGCGGCAACTGAGGGACGGCTTGACTCATCATTTTCACTCTGTCCTATGCCGGGTTGCACCACACCAGGCTGTTACGCAGCAAGGCCTGGAAAGAGGGGTGGCGCCAGACTTCCGGGTTGTGGCCGGGAGTGAGTACGCAGACTCGCCCTTTTCCTTCGGTGCGGGTCCAGCCGGCCGGTTGACTGCCATGTTCGGATTCGGTATGGAGGAAGAGATCCACCTCTGGATCGTTCATCTCCATCATATAGTGTTCATCCATCAGCGTGAATGACGTGCTGCCGGCAGCAAGCGGATGGTCGGTTAGAGGCGCGACAGTTACCGGGCATTGCGGCGGGTGGCCGGTGAAAATGCCTCCCATCAGGCGGCAAAGAGATGGCGAGTTGTCGTAGAGAGCCGTACCCGAATGTAGGACTAGGAGACCGCTGCCACCGGCAACATAATCGACAAATGCCTGTCCGGTCTCCTCGCTGGCCCAAGCTTCATGATCCGCCCGCGAGCGGTTGTTGGCTTTGGAAAAGATTACGAGAGGATACTGGTTCAAACTATCCGTGCTCCATCCCGTGGGATCCTCCACCCAGTCGAACTGTAGATCGGGTTGCCCAAGGGCCGCCAGCCCGTCTCGTGTCAGCGAAGCGGGATGGGCGCTGTCATCACAAAAAACCAGAGTTCGCATTCTTACTTTCCTTTTGGTCGTGAATTCGTAATGCGTATGAAACATTTCGCATTACAAAAAACGAAACTACTCAGCCACAACTAGTTTGCGATCCTGAATGAGGCGAACGAAAGTGTTTCTCACTAACCACTGCGGTTCTGGGCGGTCGGGCCTTCGGCCCTCCCTTGTGCAGGGGCTGCGCCCCCGCCACGCCCCCCTCCAAAACCATCGCTCACCGACCTGGTGTCCTCATTCCAGCCATGTGGCTCCTGCAACCTGGCTGCCGCCAACCGAATACGCAATCAGACACCCTGAATGGCGGCAGGGATAAAGGGGCTGGTCAAGATAGGCACAGTATATGGTTTAGTAGTCACCAAGAAACTTTGTTCAAAAAAGGTGCGCTATTGCCTCTGTTCAGGCACTCGCCTCTGCCAGAGCTTCGCTCCACAAGACCAGCGAGCGGACTAGCTCCGCTCGATTGGAGTCGGTCTCCACAGCACTGGTGAGTGCCAGCGCCCTGGCGCTGGGTGGATCACTCATCGGCACGTGCTCGCCGGCCTCCAGCAGGTTGGCGATAGTTTCAAGTAGTATGACACCCTGCGCGTAGTCAACATCAGGCGTGCCGAGCCACTCCTTTGCCTGGCCAAGGACGCGTGTGGCGGCGCCTTCCTTGTCAACGTCAGGCGGGATCATATCCGGCCCTCGCCGGCGGAAAAAGCCCTGGATGGCGGCAACAATGCTGGGGTCCCGCACAGTGCCATCGGGATAAACGACGCCGTGAATATCCCGCCAGCGGCTCTTGCCTATCATCAACTCCCAAAGATACCAGCCGATCCCCGCCTCCTGGCAGATTTCCAGCGTAACGTCGTACGGGTTCGCTCGTGCCAGGCAGGCTAGTTCCGAGATAAAGATCGGCTTCTGATTGGCTTCCGCCACGCGTAAGCCGTCGTCAATCTGGGCGCGGATCGCGGCGCGCGTAGGTAGATAATCATGATAAGAGAGCACATCCACATGCGTCTCCACCTGCGCCAGCGTTGCCACATTGGCCACGCCAACCGTGATCGGATGTGCACTGTCCAGTTTCTTCATCACACCGCAGAAATGATGCACAAAGTTCCAAATCGTGCCCTTGCGTTCGTCTCTCTCGGGCGTTTCTTCCATCACCCAGCTGGTGATCAGCGGTTCGTTCATAATGTCCCACATTGCCAGACCTGGCTCGGAACCAAGAGTCTGCACCAGGTCGGCGCAATAGGCCTCGCCGTCCGGCCAGAACTCCGGCCCGAGCCGTTGGACGCCAGGGTTAGGGATCCACTTGTTCACAGTCGAATCGATTGTAGGACGTGTATCGTCGAAACAGGAATCCCACACCACCGGCATCACGCTGATCCCGCGGTCGTGGGCCGTACGCACAAAATGGGTGAGTCGGTTCAAGAAACTCTTGCGATCGTGTTCATAAACGACGTAAGCAAGGAATGGGCGAGCGCTGTTCAGACCCAGCCGCTGGGCATAAGTAAGCTCTCGCTCAACCAATCCTTCATCGTAGTCTCGCCAGAAAGAGATGTCGTTGACAGCCGTACTGGGCGTGTAATTGAAACCGCGCAGATGCCCATAAGGGTTGAGTAGCTCCAAAGGATCGTTCCTCCTATGAAGTGGGGATATTGCAGTTGTCGAGAGGCGAGATGGGCTCGCCCTGCGCGTCGCATAGAAGCAACTGCGCGACTCTGGCGCCCGGCGGCGGCCGGCGAACGCAGTCGACTCGCAGCACGTTGAGCGGATTGACGAGGGCCAGCGTTTCAGTTGCCAACGTCCGCTCATCGCCATCCAGCCAAACCAGCTGCACGTTACCCAGGTGAAAGAGGCCGAAGACACCAGTCAGGCGGATTCCCGAACTGATTGAGTCGGTTTCTAAGGGCCTATGGGCGCAGCCGGCATGCGTCACATTTACAATTGGGCCGGGGCAGCGCGCGACGTACCAGTCAATCTCCAGTCTCTGTGTTGCGCCCGGGGCCATTTTGCGAAGTGGTCCCAGGATTTCCGCCTCCACGTGGAAGAGATTCAGTTTGCCGAAATCGAGACCGCCGACAGGGTCGCCGTGCCCGGTGGTCCAGCACTCGACCGAGGCGCCGTCATCAGGATACTCTTCGCCGGGGTAATAGGTAAAGCGCTGGCAGAAGGCGTAGTCAGAAGCCTGGTTTACGAAGGCAATCCACCCTTCCGGTGAATCAATGCCTATCTTGCCGAGTCGGTACAGATATTGCGCGCCTAAGAGGTTGGGGCGCACTTCGGGCTGCCATTCAGGGTTGTCCTCGTCGCCAAACATGACATTGTAGCCGCCCGCGAAGCAGCTGTCCGGGTTAGTGGGAACGTAAAGCCAAGCCTCTTCGTTGTGGGTCTCCTGTCCGTTGTCGTCTTTCCCCGTGGCATCCACCTGCACGATATCCCAAATGCCCCAGGTACGCTCCTGATCGGAAACGTTTGTCATCTCAAGATGGAGACTGACGCGGCCGCCGCCGGCATGCAGCGTGACCTGGCGGGAGATCTGGACGCCGGTGCGCGGGTCCGGCTGGCTCGTCATGCGGATTGAAGCCGCTGATGCCGATGAGTCCACAGTTTCCAGCGTATAGGGTCCCGTATCCAGCACAGGGTCTGGCGGGCCATGCCACTGGTCCGGGCGGTCCCAGCCCTGCGGCGCCGGCCAGGTCTTGTCGCCGCCATAATTTTTCCAGGCCGCGATACTGCCGTCGCCCATATTCTCTTCAGCCGAATAGAGTTTTCCCGCGAGATTGCGGTCAAACCACAGGAAGGCGTAGTCCCCCAGATTGTACGCCATGATGCGGCCGCCAACGTCAGGCACTGCCACCAGGCTCACCAGGCCGTTGCTGAGGCTAACGGCCTTCCAACCCTCAAAGTCAAACTCTTCAATGAGGCAACTTGAACCTGCCAGGGACTGCTTGGTCATGGAATCTCAGGCTCCGATTGAGGACGTATGTGGGGCGATGGCCAATTCGCACTTTCTGCCGGGATGCAGAGCGACTCGATTTACTCTAAGTTTGCCCGACTCGAGACTCTCAGTCTTCGTCGAAGGTCGCCTTGCGGATGTAAAGCTGTGTTTCGGCTGCAGGACTCTTTTCGTAACCCTTCCATGCATACGGATCAACCCCCGCCACCGGAAAAACTCGCCGCACGTCAACGCGCGCCACCGGCTGCTCATCCGCAGTCTTGACCCAAGGCAGCAATGATTCGCTGCTCAGGTAGTGGCTGACCAGTACACGGCGATAGCTGTCCTGCGTACGATTGAGCAAGGACTGATGCAGCAGATAACCGTTGAAAAAGACGACACTGCCGGCCTTGACCTCGACCGGAATCTGGGGCGATTCGTCGAACCCGGTTGCCATGTCGTCGTGCGTGTCGAATTCGTCCGGGTTACCGTGTCTGCGCGTGGGGTAAAGATAACCCGGCCGCTGCGAACCCGGGATCACCCACATGCAACCGTTCTCAACGTAGGCATCGTCAATCGCAATCCAGGCGCCGATCAACGAGCGGTCGCGAGTGGGGATGTAGTTTTCGTCCTGATGCCAGGACTGTCCCTGATAGCCGGGCGGTTTGATAAAGAGCATCGACTGCATGCACTTCACATTCCCCGACCAGTGCGCCAGATGCGCGCCCGTTATCTGGCTGAGCACGCCGCTGATCTTCGGGTGGCGAGTGTATTTCTCCATGATCGGACTAACATAATGCGGCTGGTGGATGGCCAGAATCTTGGAAAGAACCTCTTCATCGCTTAGTTCTCGCGGCACCGGTTCAATAGTCAAATTGGGATATCCACCGCGGGCGACTTTGATTATATCCTGCTTCAATTCATCCAATTCAGCCGCGTTTAACAGGTTGGGCACGGCCAGATAGCCGTTGTCCACATAGAATCCGACCTGCTCCTGATTCACCACAACGGGCACTTCAATTCGTTCGCTCATCTGCACTTTTGTCATCGATCAGTTTGTTCTGTTCAGTCTATGTAGGAACGCTCAACGCAAACTAACCGTGTGCTGCCTCTGAGCCGTTCCGCCTTTTGAATCCTCACTCCAGATCCGCAATCGACTCCTGCACCGCAGTAATCGTGTCCTCGATATCCTGCTCCGTGTGGGAGAGAGTCAGAAACATCGGGTGCATGGGATGCAGGTAGTAGCCGCGCGCCAGGCACCCCTGTAGCATCGCGATACAGCGGTCCTTGTCCTCCTCCTCCATCACCGGTGTAGGCATCGGCCCGGTGCCGGTCAGCCGGTAGCCCAGCCCGCCCTCTTCGCATGCCGCATTAATGCCTTCGATCAAGCGGTTGCCGATCTTCCACTGGTAAGCGATCCCGTCGCGCCGTTTAACCTCTTTGACGACGGTTTCTATGGCAACCAGGCTGGGAAGGTCGCAGTGAAACGTCGCCGCCATCCAACTGGACTGGCACTGCGGCGAGCCGAGAATATCCTTGCGGCCCCCTATAAAACTGCCGGGATATCCGTTCGCGCAGGCTTTTGCAAAGGCCGTCAGATCAGGGGTGACGCCATAGTATTCGCCGGCGCCGCCGTAGGCCACCCGAAAGCCGACCTTGACCTCGTCAAAAATACAGAGCGCGCCGTACTGATGGGCCATGTCCACGCAGCCCTGCAAAAATCCTTCCGGCGGCCCGCTGTCGCGGATCGTCTCCATGATCACGCAGGCGACCTCGTTGTCGTTCTGCTTGAAGATGTCCTCCAAAGCGTCGAGATCGCCGTAGGGAGCTTCAATCGTGAGCGGCGCGATAACGGAAGGCGCGCCTTCGTCCTCCGTGCGTGACCAGTCGTGCCATCCGTGGTAACCGCTGCGGATGACCTTGTCGCGGCCTGTGTATGCCCTGGCAAGCCGCACCGCCGCCGACGTGGCCGCACTGCCTCCTATCAGGAAGCCGAGCATCTCCACAGCGGGAATCAGGTCGATCAGCATCTCCGCGACCTCCAACTCCTTGGGGTGCGCTGTGCTGTAGATGGTGCCCTCCTCCATCTGCGCCTGGACCGCGGCATTGATGACGGGGTCGTTGTAGCCAAGCAGGATGGGGCCAAAGCCCATCAGATAGTCCAGATACTCATTACCGTCCACGTCCCAGAAGCGGGCGCCGGCCGCGCGCTGTGTAAAAACGGGATAGCCGAGTTCCAGCATATCGTGACTGCGCTTGTGCCCCTGGCATCCGCGCACAATCAACTCATCTGAGCGGTCAAGCAGGGCCTTGGACTGTTGGATGTTGTAAGGTTTGACGGGCATAAATGTTGCTCCGATTACTTGCTGAAAGGGAGATATTGCGACAGTCCGCGTTTCGCATTACAAAGATTACAAGTGACTACGCAGCGACAGTCAGTTCGAGACGTTAAACGAGGCGAGCAAAGTTTTCTCTCTCTTCACTCCTCACCTTTCTTTCCTTGCTTATGTGGGCGGTCGGGCCTTCGGCCCTCCCTTGTGCAGGGGCTGCGCCCCCGCAACGCCCCCCCGAGGCTAGCCACCTTGTGTACTCTTTCCCGGCAACGTGTCTAGCCAACGGTGTCGCCTCCCCTACTTGCTGTCTCGAGCCACTGACAACTGCAGATTCTGATTCGGTGAGCCCGCACCGGGGATGGCTTAGTAGTTACGACTACAAATGTAAACTCTCATCAACAGTACCGCCCCGGCTCTGGCCGCGGCGCCTCCCGCTATGATCAGCTGAGTGCTTCGGGATCGCCGTAGATAATAGGGCAGTAGCTTGGGTCGTCAATGAATGCAGTCAGTCCCTGACGCAGGCCGTCTCTCGGGCGGGCATTCTCGGTTCGCATGTGAACGGCAAAACTGCGCCGCGGCTGCGACGAATGATTGGGGCCGCTGCCGTGGAAAGTCAATTTGTGGTGAAAACTGGCAGCACCAGGCGGCAGAATAGCCGGCACCTCGCGCCACACCTGACCGTGTGTGGCGCGGATTTGTTCCCGCAGGGCTTCATACTCCTGGGACTGAAAGTCACTCTCGGTCGAAAGTCCCCACTGGTGGGAGCCGGCGACGAAGTTCATCGGTCCCGTTTCAGGCGTTACATCGCTGAGCGCCACCCACGCCGTGAAAAGTTCGCTGTCCTCTTCCCAAGCGCCCCAGTAGTTGTAATCCTGATGCCACCCGATGTTGGTGCGCGGCTGCTCCCCCTCGAGCGAGGGTGGTTTGAAAAGAAGCTGCACCCACCACACCTGCACCGTGCTGGCGCCGGTGATTTCAGCAGCCATTGCCCCCAACGCCGGATGCGAAACCAGTTCCATAATCGCCCGGCTGGCGATATGCGGCTTTTCGATCTTGCAGAGCATGTTGGGGTCGTCACCTGGGCTCCATCGCGAGGGGCGGGGCGGGATACCGGTGTCGTAGTTGCCGGCGCGCACCGCGTCCATGCCGGCTACGGCTCTCTCTACCAGCTCCGGCTGGATCAGCGGCTCCGGGGAGATGAAAAAGCCTTCATCCCGATAGAGCTTCTGCGCCTGTACCGTTTCCTTTACCTGCATCTTGAATTCTCCTCGTCAGGAAAGTCTCTTGCACAATTATGACCAGGCTTGGGTCAGGACAAGCTCACGCGCCTGCCAGCCTTAAAGCCTCCAGCGTCTCGTAGCAGGCGCCCAGAGGATGGTAGTCGGTCTTGGATGGCGGGCTCTTGAGGTCGTCGTATTTCTGATTGTTGGCGTCTAGAATACGGTACCAGCCGCCTTTCTCGTGATCGACGAAATGCTTGTCAGAGTAGGTCCATGCCTTGTCGTACCAGTCCCAGTAGCCGTCATCGCCAGTGCGCAGAGCCAGCACCGCCGCGGCCGCGAAAGTTTCCGATAGCACCCAGTAGTAGCGGTCGCGATCCAGAATGGTGCCATCCGGCGCGAAAGTGTAGTGCATACCGCCGTACTCATGGTCCCAGCTCTTCTCAAGCGCGACGTCGAAGAGATGTCGGGCCCGCGGCAGCATCCAGTCCTCCGGCCGGTAGCGCTCCAGGATCAGCAGCAGCTTGGACCACTCGGTAAAGTGACCCGGCAAGTAGCCGTAGGGCTTGAACAGGTTCTGGGGATCGTCCTTGTTGTAGTCCCAGTCGTGCGTCCAGTCGGTACGGTAATGTTCCCACACAAGCCCGTCCGCTTCATCGGCCAGGTCGACGCAGATACGCCGCGCCAGCAGGTGGGCGCGGTCCAGGTAACGGGCCTCGCCGGTGGCCTCGTATGCGCATAGCATCGCCTCGCACATATGCATGTTGGCGTTCTGCCCGCGGTAGGGATCGATCGCGTTCCAGTCGCCGGCCGCGATCAAGTCGGCGTAGAGTTGCGCATCCGGCTCCCAGAAGCGCGTCTCTAGCAAGTCATAGACTTCGACGGCAAATCCATCCGCCCCGTCGACACCCGCCTTTGCCGCGGCCGCCGCCGCCAAAAGTACAAAGGCGTGCCCGTAGCAGTGACGGTCGCCGTCCTCCACTTCCCGGCCATTCAGCACCCAGGCGAATCCGCCGTCAGGCTGCCGGTGGGAATCCATGAGGCACCGCAGCCCATGCGCGGCCGCGTCCCGGTAGGCAGGCTCCTCTAACGCCAACGACGCCATCGAGTAACAGTAAACAAAGCGGCAGGTCCCTACCAGGTGCTTGGTCATGCGGTCGAAGACCGAGCCATCGTCGCGCATCTGGTTTATGTAACCGCCGTACTCTTCGTCAATGCAGGTGGGGTGGTAAAAGGAGATGATGCTGCGAATGTGGTCGCGCAGGAAATCAGGGTCGCGATATGACATTTCCAATTCTCCCTTTGACTGGTTTGTGGCCGTGCGGACCCGTAGAGGGAGGCAACGTCAAATCCAGGGCCCCCAGGGATCACATTTCTTCAACCTGTCGCCAAGCGCACTGTAGATGTCGGGCAGGTCGAACGCTTCGAGACAGTTCTCAATGAAACACGAAAACGGCCAATTGTGCAAGGGGTTTTCGATGAGCATCTGGTAGCTTGGAAGATAGTGAACAAGCTCACAAGTAAGCTGGGAATTGTGCAAGAGCGCGGCCAGCGCAACCGGCACCGAGCCGACGCCGCGGCCAATAAGATGCACCTCTGCGCCGCCTTCTTCGAGGAAGTCTATCGTACGCAAGAGGTCAAATACCCGCCGTCCCAAGTAGCTCTCACCCATCATGCTGCCGAAGCTGGCGTAGAGATAGTCGGCTCCATAGGGTTCAAGCAGGTCGCTGGAGCCGCATGAGTGAGGAAAGCTCTGGCCTGTCCCGCGCAGGTCGGCGGCAAGAATCCGCTGCCCTTCGCCCACTCGCCGTTGCAGCCACGGAAGCGCGGCGCAATCCTCCTCGCTGGAAAGATGGCCGACAAAAAGGGAGATGGGCCCTTGCGGACGCCGGCACTGGTCCTCCATGTCGCCGAACATGGTCAGGATGACCTGAATGCCCGCTTCGCTTTCCACAGCGAACTGATAACCTTTGCCGGTCGCGGCATCCTGCCCACCGCTGCGCCGCAGGTAACGGTAGTGGGGCGGCAACTCCGGCATTTCAATGTCCAGGTGGTTTCTTACTGCCTCCCGAAGTGCCCTGCGGTCAAGAGGGGTGCGCCCCGCCCTTAGCTCCCCGGCCCGCGCTTGCGTAAAGCCAAAGATCTTCTTGCTCCCAAACGGGACAACCTCTCCCTCAGCCGCGTGGAGCTGCGCCTCCGGAATCTCCTCCATAGGAGGCTCCTGGCACTCGACATTTAGGCCGGCATGTTTGATGAAGAAGCCGTACATCGCTTCGCGCGCATGTTTGTGGAAGCCGTGGTCCAAGTGGCCGACGCTGATCTCGGTGGAGTCAGGCGAACCCAACAGGGAATGAATCTTTTTCACCTCGGCGTGCGCCTGTCGCGCGCCGCGCAGATCAAAGTAACAGTTCTCTTCGGCCAGTATCATCGTGGGCCTCGGCGCATAGGCCAGCAACAGGTCAGCCTCATCCAGGCCAAACGCCAGCGCCCGCGGCGGGTTCTGTTCCGCATCGGCTGGCAGCTCATTCTCGAGATTGCAGAGCCAGCTGGTGATATAGCAGTCCGGCGCCGCCATCGTAATGCGCGGGTCAATGGCCGTCACCTGTGTAGTCTGCGTTCCCCCGCCGGAGCACCCTGTGACGCCGACCCGGTTCGTGTCCGTCTCCGGCCTTTCCAGCAAATAATCGAGCCCGCGAATCGCGTCCCACGCGAACCAGCTACCGACAAAGTCCCCGGTCAGCAACATGCGGTTGCCTATCATGTTGTGGGCGACTGTCGACCTGGGCCCTGTCTCTCCTGCGGGCACGCCCTCCTCGCTATAGAACTGCCGCCGTTCGCCCTGCGAGACCGGGTCCACGATCAGTACAGCGAATCCCTTGCTGGCCAGGCCGCGGGCGAAGAACTGATAGGGCCCATAAGCCTTACCCGAGTCTGAGTGGCCGCACAGCCCGAGGACGCACGGCAGCTCTGCGTCGATCTGCGCGGGCAGGTAGAGGTTGGCGCTGACCAGAAGACCGGGACGGCTCTCGTACACGATCTTTTCCAGCTGGATATCTCCCAGATCCATCCCACCGGTAATCCGGGCATTCAGATCCGTTCGGGCGGGAAGCGCAGGGAAGCAGTGCGCCGCCTTCGCGCGTACGTCGTCCACATACGCCTGGGCATCTGCCCGCGTCTGAATGGCTGCCAGCCTCTCGGCTCGCTCCTGCAAGATTTCGCGGACGCGGCCCACAGTGTACTCGTGGACCATGTGGCCGTAACGATTATTGCGCATGGATTGATTCCTATGGAGAGTAAGAGTGAAGCTAGTTTATCCCTCAATGTCGCTCATCGCAACCTCCCAAACAGGAGAGAACTTCCGAAAGTCTGTATCGACAAGGCCAGCAGAAGCAGGGTGATGGAGGCAGACTTACCAAGTCAAAAAGCCAGGAAATGTGTCCCTTCCAATAATGGGGTAATAATTATTTTCCGCCTCTGGACAGGTGCGAAAGTAATCTCGACCCGCTGTGTCGTCCCTCCTCCCAGACTAGGATTTAGGCCAGTAAGGAATTGGTATGACGAATTGTTCCGCTATCATTGACCAAGTCCGACTTACGCGGTATAAATGTTGCAATCCCTGTATAAGAAAGAAGGAGACCGATATGCCCAGCCCCTTCCCCGGCATGGACCCATATTTTGAGCATGGTGCACGCTGGCCAGATTTGCACCAGCGCCTGATTGCTTACTCATCGGAGCTGCTTCAACCACAGTTGCTTCCCAAATACGTTGCTCGCATTGACGAACGGATCGAACTGAAACCCTATGGCAATGAGTTCACACCCGATGTCATGGTGGTAGAGCCGCCCCGTAAACTGTCCGAAAATCAGGTTGCCTATGGCTCGCTGGTAGCAGATGAGCCCCAGACGATCAGAGTATTGGATGACGAAAGACGCGTTCCATACATCCAGGTTGTCAGTGTCGAGTCTGGAGATGTAGTAACACTTATCGAGGTCTTGAGTCCGGCCAACAAGATCGGACGGGGAAGAGACCAATATCTTCTTAAGCAGGATGAGATTCTCAACACTCCGGTCAACCTGGTTGAAATCGATCTCCTCTCGAAGCCGACGGCTACCTATGCCCGCCATTTTGAGGTAAATGCCCCAGAGGACTGGCGATATATCATCAGCGTCAGCCGCCCCCGGCGGCGCACAAGCGTGGAAGTCTACGCGGTTCCCCTGAGGGACCGGCTTCCGCGCTGCAAGATTCCCCTGTTACCGGAAGATGATGACGCAGTGCTAGACCTGCCTGCCATTCTTTCGCGCTGTTACGAAGCCGGCGGCTATCACATGCTGCTAGACTACAGTAAGCCGTCGCCGGTCTCATTGAGCAAGGATGAGGAAGAGTGGATGGACGCGTTGCTCACGGAAAAGGGCTTGCGCACTTCGACGGCCCGGCAGTAGCCCCGTAACAGATTCTCGATTCGTGCCAATTTAGTCCACCCCTGACAAAGACTCTGGCTATGAAAAGGTTTTTGCCTTGCTTTCCGACACAATCTTCCCACTGATTCAACTTCCAACCGATTATACTTCCCATCGCGCCACGAAACGGGTAGATCTGGAGCCGGGGCAGGCTGTTGATCTCATACGCGCCCATGGCCCCGGCTGCGTCCGACATTTCTGGATCACCAGCAAACTGCCAGCTGAAATCGATATCGAAATCACCTGTGATGACGCGGATCCTCAGGTCAAGATGAAGCTACACCAGTTCTTCGGCGTCCTGCTGGGGAAAGACCCCTATCGCATCGAGTCCGCGCCGCTCAAGCTTCTGCCCAAGAATGGCTACAACGCCTACTTCCCGCTACCTTTCCAGAGTTCGTGCCGCATCACACTGCGCAATACGGGACAGGAAGCAACCTCCGTCTGGTCGATGGTCAACTGGCAGAAGTTCGACGATGAAGAAACGCTCACCCCCTACCGGCTGCACGCCCAATTCACCGAGGAGAAACCAGCAGAGCCGCTCGGCACGACGCTGCTCGGCGCTCTGGGAGGCAGCGGATTCGTCGCCGGCCTCTTTCACGCCGTCCGACGCCATGACTACCGCGACATGATCTGGCATACCGGCGGCGATACCTGGCTGATCGACGGCGAAACCAATCCCCACGTCTTGCGGGGGATAGGCAGCGAGGATGTGTTTGGCCACTCCTTTGGCATGTACCCGGAAATGAGCGATTGGACTGGCGCGCCGCATGTTGTTGGGCTGAATGCCGACTGTTCCGAGGTCGTCACCTACCGTTTTTTCGGTGCCGACAGTGTAACGTTTAATTCTTCGCTGTCGCTGCGCTTCGGCACACGCGCCAACGACATGGAAAGTGTCCTGTACTACTACAAGGCGGTAGACAACGACTCGCCCGCAGCAAATACGCCGGCGGAGTGGATTCTCACCGGGCCGTTTGACTGCCAGACGCGGGACGACTTTGAGCGCGCAGAGTTTCCGGAGACCCCTGAAGAAGAGTGGCCGGCCGGATGGGAGTGGGGAGGACGTCACCTGACCGCGGTCAAAACTGCGCCAGAACTGACCTGGATCGACTTTTCCCGCTGGTTTCGCCGCGACGCCACCGGCAACACCGGCACGCAGCCGGTCGACGCCGCCGCATATGCCGAAACCGTCATAGAGGCTCGGTCGGATTCGGAGGCAGTGCTGCGCCTTGGATTCGATGACTGGATGAAAGTGTGGATCAACGACAAGCTCATCGCCACTCTGAGGCACGATGACGGCTTTGCAGCCGTTGAGGTTCCTGTCACCCTGAGTCAGGGCGAAAACAGACTGCGCCTGAAACTGAGCAACTTCGACAACGTTGAGTGGCGCTGCTGGGCATTCAGCTGTGTGATTTTGACCGCCGACAGAACAGCCTGAGGCGGTTACTTGCTCTCTAGAGGGACATCTCCCAGGCCTGCACGTTGCTGATCGTCGCGCTGCCGGCCTCGACCGCGAAGCCCAGTCGCCCGCCAGAATTGTGGTCCATCGTGTAGCACTGGATGTGCACGTCGTCAATATACAACTCGACATGCGCATCGCGTACCAGGAGCCGCCAGCGCGCCGCCTCATCTGTCTCATAGCTGTACGGCTTGCCATCCTGCGGCCTGAACGCATAGCCGTCGTATCGGCCGACTCCTACCTGCCCGCTACTCTGCGCCAGCAGTAGCGTTCCCTTGTTGGCAGTCTCCCCTTCCACGAAAACACCGGCTCCGGAGAGCGCCGCGTCCGTACTGTGCGGCGTCACTTCCGCCTCCAGGATGACGCCGCGCTCGGTGTTGTACTTAACCGGCAAAACGGCCAGGCCCCCCGTGTCTGCGCTCAAACGCGCCTGACCGCCTGCGAGCGTACAGGCATCCTCTTGCAGTCCGTACAACTCGCTGTCCCCAAGGACGACCGGCATGGCTTTGCCTTTCAACGCCTCATTGCCCGTCCACCAGTGCAGGCTCAGAATACCCCCATCGTCGCTCTGTACCGATTTCAACGGCGAAAAGTATATGTCCTCCGGTCCGGCGTGGCCGCTGCGCGGGACCGTATGGTGATTGAGCAAGAGTTCGTCGCCGTAACGATAGAAGCGAGCAAAGTATGTGTAAAGGATAGGGCTGCTGCTCAGAAACGGGGCCTGCTGCGGATCAAGCTCGTACGGTCCAGCCTGGTTTGCCGAGCTCAACACAAACATGCCGCCCTCGCCCGCCGGCAGCCGCGAACGCTGGCGAGCACCCAGCGGCGCGGCGCCCACGCCCAAAAGCATGTAATAGCGGTCGCCATACTTCTCCACCGCGCCGACCTCGACGCGGTCCCCCCACACGCCGGTCTCGATCACCGGCGGCGCCGCGCGGAAGTGGCGGCCGTCATCCGACACGACGCACCCGGCCGTCCCGCACAAACCCGCCGGACCGTGCCGCGCCACCGCCGTCAGAAAGCCGATATAACCCTCGCCCTCCTCGCGCGGCAGCGCCCAGATGCAGTCCCAGCGCTGGCTCGTGAACGTCGGGTCGTCGGCGTACCAGCGTGAATCGGCCAGGCAGATGTACTCCTCATCCGGCAGGCGCGTCCAGTTAAGCAGGTCATCGGACTCCGCAAAAAAGATCTCCTGTACGCCCGCGCGTTCCTCGGAGAAGTTGAGCATGAACTTATCATCCACCCGCCAAACCATGCCGGTTCCCAGCCAGACCGCGTCATCCGCCTTGTGAATGATGGGGCCGTGGTCGTCGAAATGGACGCCGTCGTCCGATACCGCCACGCTCATACCGTCCCATCGCACGTCAGCACGCGAATTGTGCAAATAGAAAAGGTAATGTTTGCCCTCATGGTAATAGAGCCAGGTATCCCACATACGCGCGACAATGCTGGGTCTGAAGATCATTTTCGGCTCCTTTCCGGTCGGAGGTGTATGAGTTGAAGGACTGGAGGGCTACCCTTTTACGCCCGTTATCACAATGCCCTGGATGTAGTGCTTCTGTGCAACGAAGAAAAGGAGTACCGGTGGCAGCATCGCGATGAAGGAGACCACCATCAGTTCGGACCACAACACGCCGTGCGCAGCCCTCAGGAATGAGAGCGCGATCGCCAGCGGAAAAGTTTCCATCCGGCTCAGATATATCAGCGGCCCCAGAAACTCGTTCCATGCCCAGGAAAAGGCAAAGATGGCGGTGATGCCCAGTGCGGGCTTACTCAGCGGCAACAGTATACGAATGAATAGCCCTATCACGCCGCAGCCGTCGATTCGCGCGGCGTCGTCCAGCTCGCGCGGGATGGTGGTATAGAACTGGCGCAAAAGAAAGACAAAATAAGCATTGGCGAAAAAGTGCGGAACGATCAAAGGGTTGTAGGTATTTATCCACCCGAACTTGGAAAACAGAATGAAGAGAGGGATCATCGTTACCTGTTGAGGCAGCATCATTGTACTCAGGACAATGATGAACAGGACACGGCTTCCCCGAAAGGTCAGTCGGGCGAAGGCAAAGGCAACAATCGCATTGGAGAGAACGGTTCCCAGCGTGATCATCAGGCTCATGTACATCGAATTGCGGACAAAAACCACGAATGACACCGGGAAGATCGTCACCGCCCGATAATAGTTCGACCACACGAACGGCTCCGGAATCCATATCGGCGGGAACTTCGTAATCTGGTGTGGCGGCTTGAGCGATGTGGAGAGCATCCAAGCCAGGGGAATCATGACAATGATCCCGCCGGCAATGAGTACCGTGTGGATCAGGATTGATTGAGCTCTCTGGCTTCGCTTGACGCTTGCACGCGCAGTTCCAATTCCAATAGCCGCGCCGCTCATGACCTCTGCCCTCCGATCTCTGTCTCATAGTAGACCCACGCCTTGGACGATCGGAAGAGCAGGAGTGTAAAGGTCAGGAGGATCAGGAAGAAGATCCAGGCATAGGCGCTGGCATATCCCATTCGATACTGCCGAAAGGCCACCTGATACAGATATAGAACCATCATGAGCGTGGCGTTGGCAGGTCCACCCTTGCCCTCGGTCATCACGTAAACGTTCGTGAATACCTGTGACGACCAAATAATCTGCGTGACCACCACAAAGAACAAAGTCGGACTAATCATCGGGATCGTGATATTGCGGAAGCGTCGCCAAATGCCTGCCCCGTCAATGGTCGCGGCTTCGTAAAGCTCGGTCGGGATGCCCTGCAGCCCAGCCAGGAAGATGAGCATATTGGAGCCCGCGCCCCACACGCTCATGAGAACCAGCGCCATCTTGGCCGTACTCCTGTCGAACAGCCAGCGCGGCCCTTCGATTCCGACCAGCGAGAGCGCCCAGTTGATCAGCCCGAACTCCGGCTGAAACAGCCACAGCCACAGCAGCGAAGTCGCGATGCCGGGAATAACTGCAGGCAGATAGTAAACGATCCGGTAGGTGGGCTGCCCGGAAATATTCTGGTTGAGCAGAACGGCGATGAAGAATCCAACGCTGATCGTCAGAGGGATACTGAGGAAGACGTAATAGGCCGTGTTGTAAAGCGTTGTCCAGAAGAGCGTTCGCGTCGTGTCAAAGGAGAGGAGCTTGGTGTAGTTCTCGATACCCACAAACTCGAGCGTGAACAGGTCGGTTTCAGTAAAGCTCAAGCCCAGGGAGGTCAGCATCGGGCCGACAATGAATACCAGGAATCCAATCACCCACGGTGAGACAAGGAGATAGGCGATTAACTCTTCCCTCTGGCGCAATGTACGTCGCGACCAGAAATTCGAAGAGAGTATTCTTGTCAAAGCAGTTTGGCCGCTCTGCGCTTGGGCGCTCATATAGAAGATCCCCTATCCGAATTCGAGCCGCAAGATTGGAGGAGAGAGTGGAGAGACCAAGACCACTGACGCAGGCTGCGACCAAGCAAAGCCCTAATCTCCCCTCTTTCTCACTCCTCGAAATTCAACGCTATCAGGCAAAAACCTCGGCGATTCGCTCCACGATCAGATTAACCCCTTCCTCCAATCCGATTTCACCCGTCACCCAGATCTGGTCCCAGATCGGGCCAAATGCCTCCGAGTTGACCTTCTCGTTTTCCTGGAAGGCAGGGTTCAGCCGCGTATGATCCATGATACGGGAGAAAGCAGCCACGTCGTAGCCGGCCTCCGCCCCCATCGATTTCACGTCCCAGGCATCACCTGCCACGCTGCGCCGTGCAGGTTGCAGGCCGACAATACTCAACGCCATTACTTCCTCGGCCTCCGGCGAAGCCAGGAACTCCACCAGCTGGACAGACGCGTCAGGCTCCTGCGTCTTCTTTGCTATGACATAGCCATTGCAAAAGGTAAGGCCTGCCTTGACACCATCGCGCGCCACAGGTAGATCTACGAAGTCCCACGCAAAGTCGTTCTCACGAATGTAGTTGGTGACTGTCCAACTGTGAGATTCCGTGAACGCCACCTTTCCACTTGAAAAGACGTTGTACCAGCCCATCTCAGGAATCGAGCCGGCAACTGGCGATACAGGATAACTGCCGTAAATCTGGTCGTGGTTGAACCTGAGACCCTCCAGAGCCTTCTCGCTGTCCAGCAGGCATTGCGTACCAAAAATCTCGCTGTTCATCCACTCGCCGCCATTCATCCAGACGTAATGCTGAATAAACGACTGGGCCACATAGTTTCCCCACTGGACGATATTATCACTGTCATCCCGCACGGTCGTTGCCTCGTATGCCGCCTGGTAGTCGTCCCAGGTCCAGGTTCCATCGGGATACTCGACCCCCGCCCCGTCCAGGATATCCTTGTTATAGGCCATCACCACCGTAGACACATACTTGGGGATTCCAAACAACTGTCCATCCAGGAGATGGGCCTTGACCAGCGCCGGATAGAAGTCCTCCAGGTATTCACTGTCGAAATAGTCGTCCAACTGCAGCAACTGGCCCTTCTGCAACAGGTTATAATTGATGTTGTCCCAAACGAACATGACATCGGGGGAATCGCCTGCCACCGCCTGCGTGTACAGCTTGTCGGCGTAGTCGGGCGACTCGGCGTTTTCGAAAGTCACGTTAATGCCGGGATTCCCTTCCTCGAAACTGGGTATGATTTCGTCCGTCCAGAACGCGATCCCCTCCGGACCCACCCAACTGCCTTCTGCCAGCCTGATCTCGATAGGCTCCTCGGACATCGACGCCCCCGAATCTGCAGGGACGGCCGCCGGGGCAACGCAGGCCGCAAGCAGCCCTCCGCCTGCTGTCGTTACCGACAAGCGCAGAAAATCGCGTCGGTTTATTCTGTTAGCCTTGTTTCCTCCTGATTTACACGTAGGAAAAATTTTTGGCGGTTGCCTTAGAATTATTATTTGGCTTCCACCATCACCGTTAAAACTACAGGTAGAACCGGGAATCTGTGCAACTTCTACCGGCCTCCAAACGAAGGATGTGAGGGTTGCGCAGGTTTCCTCACCGGTTCCCAGGAGACTCTCGTCTCAGTACTGCACGCCAGGCCAACGCGTCACCGTTAGCGAATCTTTCCAACAAGCAAGCGGTAGGCAACCCGCCGGCCTGGCGCTAACAAAGTTCGAGTCTTGACTTGCACCCGGTGAGCCCAGATGCTAAGTCTTTCTGAGCTGAACATTTGCCTCGCTGCTAGGCGAAAATCTCGTCGATGCGCTGCACGATCAGATTCACGCCCTCCTCCAGGCCGATTTCATTCGTAATCCAGATCTGGTCCCAGATCGGGTTGAAGACCTCTGAGTTTACCTTATCATTTTCCTGGAAGGCAGGGTCGAGCCGGGCATAATCCATGATGCGGGTGAAAGCTGCCACGTCATAGCCGGCTTGCGCTCCCATCGAATCCACATCCCAGACCTCACCCGCGACGCTGCGCCGCGTCGGCTGCAGACCGACAATACTTAACGCCATCGCTTTCTGCGCTTCAGGCCCAGTCAGGAACCTCACCATCGCAACCGACGCGTCCGGCTCCTGCGTGGCCCTGGCGACCCCATAGCCGTCGGCGAACGTGATCCCGGCTTTGCCTCCATCGGGCGATAAAGGCAGATCGGTATATTCCCAATTGAAGTCGTTTTCGCGAATATAGTTCGTGACTGTCCAACTGTGGGCTTCTGCGAACGCTACCTTCCCGGTCGAAAAGACATTGTGCCAGCCGACTTCTGGAATCGAACCGGGGATAGGAGCCACCTGGTTGCTGCCGTAGATTAGATCGTGGTTGTACTTGAGTGCAGCAATGGCTTCTTCGCTGTCAAGCAGACATTTCGTGCCGAATAAGGGGGCATTCATCCATTCTCCGCCGTTCATCCAGACGTAATGTTCCATGTACTGTTGGGCGACGTATCTGCCCCACTGGACAATGTCGCCGCTGTCGTCGCGCTTGGTCGTAGCGTCGTATGCAACCAGGTAATCGTCCCAAGTCCAGGTCCCATCAGGATACTCAACGCCGGCCTCGTCCAGAATGTCCTTGTTATAGCTCATCACTGCAGTCGACACATACTTGGGCATGCCGTACAGCTTCCCGTCCAGAAGGTGGGCATCCAGTTTTGCTGGATAGAAATCCTCCAGGTCCTCACTGTCAAAATAATCATCCAACTGGAGGAACTGCCCCTTCTGCATCAGGTTATAATTCACACCGCCCCAGACGAACATGACATCGGGAGCGTCACCAGCGACCGACTGCGTATAGAGTTTGTCGGCGTAATCGGGCGACTCGGCGTTTTCGAACGTCACGCTGATGCCTGGATGCCCCTCCTCGAAAGCGGGAATAATTTCGTCGGTCCAAAATGCGATCCCTTCGGGACCGACCCAACTTCCCTCAGCCAGTCTGATCTCGATCGGCTCTTCGGCCATCGAGTCCCCCGAGTCGCTCGGGGCTGCCGCCGGTGCAACGCAGGCCGCGAGCAGTCCGGTGCCGGCCGTGGTTGCCGAAAGGCGCAGAAAATCGCGTCGATTCATTCGCTTCGTCATCTCTTCCTCCTGAAATGGGTTATTTGTTTCAATTCTCGAAGACCGGCTTGATGTCTATTCAGCCGCTACCAGATCGAACCTTTAATACCCCTGTCATGCACTGCAGGTGTTCAGTTCTAACCCCGTTCAAACTCCTTCACCCAGTTTGTGAAACGCGGCTGCCGCCGCGCCGACCAGCCCTGAATCAGCGCCCATCGCCGCCGGCTGAATCGGCAGCCCGCGGCTGCTCTCCGCCCAGATGTGTGCCCGCGTTGAAGCCACAAAGCTATCCCAGTAAGGCCCACCAGCCGTCCCTAGTCCGCCCCCAACCACGATCGCCTCGGGATCCATAACGTTTACCAGGAACGCTACGCTGTTGCCAAGGGCTTCACCGGCACTCCTGACAACATCTATTGCCGCGTCGTCGCCTTCCTCCGCGGCTGCCGTTACATCTTCGGCCCGTGTCACCTTTCGCGAGCTGTGCCGGTTATATCTCGCTACCAAAGCAGGGCCGCTCGCGAACTCCTCCAGAATGGGACTAAGGACTGTTCCGCAAGAACTGCACTCCACCGTGAACGGGCTGCTGGCCATGATCAGAGCGTTGCCGCGTGCCCCTGCAAACGGTCGACCATCCTGAACCAGTGTGCTCGAAATGCCAGTCCCTACCGTCACATAGACGAACAGCCTGTACGACCGCCCGGCCCCAAACATCGCCTCGGCCAGGGCCCCTGCCCGCACATCCGATTCGACCACGGCCGGCGCCAGCGAGGAGAATGAAGCCAGCACCCGTTCGCCTTGCCACTCGAGCGTGTGCGCGCTGTTGATCTTCCCTTCCGGCCCCACTAGTTCCGGTACGCCGACACCAATCCCCAGCAGTTCCAGATTTCTCCGCTTGGCCTCTGCCATCATGCTCTCGGCAAGCCCCAGCGTGTCGCCCAGAACCGCCTCGCCTCCTCGCCGCGGCAACGTGGGAACTGTCTGGCGGGCGAGAACAGCGCCGGTCGGGTGGGCGACGAGTCCGGCCGCGATCTTAGTGCCTCCAACATCCAGTCCAATGGCACAGGCAGCCGGTCTATCGTTCTCTGCCATTGGCGAACTGGTCCGGAATATCAGGCGAATACCTGGGCGCGATCCCGCACAAAAACGAAGTTGGCGCGCCCGACACGTTGTAATACTGGTGGGGTGTTCCTTCCGGAACGAAGAAGCCGTCGCCGGGACTGAGCTCAAACCAGCGCGGCCCATCGTTTTCAGGAACGCGCACGTTCAGCTCGCCTTCAAGCAGATACAGACTCTCATCGCCGGCATGCACTTCCACGTCGCTGCGCTGTCCCGCCAGCAACGCCATCCTCCCAACCGTCAAATGCTCGGTCGCGGCCAGGATTCCCACCAGGAGCTGCTGATTCTTCCCCTCCAACCGCCACAGCAAGTCCCGCTCGCGCACTACCTGGATGGTGAATTTGGCCTCCGCTTCAGCTTGCGCTTTCGGCCACCGTCCAATCCACTGATCCTGCGAATACTTCGGCGCCGTCAGGTTTGGCTTCGTCTGCGCATATGAACCCGACGTGCCCTGCGAAGGCGGCGGCGCAAAAAACTCGATCACACGCAGCGGTTCCGGGCTGAAGTTGAATGCATGGTGCCACGTGTCGCGGCGAAAAAAAGCAGCTTCTCCCGGATTGACCCGATGCACCTCGCCCGTTTCTGGATTGCTCAGCGCCATCACCCCACTGAGAACGTACATTACCTCATCGGCGGCGAAGATGGTTCGAAAGGAATCCGAGTGTCGAAATGCCCCGCCGGGCGCCAGGCCAAAGACCAACTGGTGAATCTTGGCGCTGGACACATATATCCAGTCCGCCACCTCGCCCGATTCCTCATCGCCCCAGAGATGCCGCGTAACCGTCTCGTACGGGATGTGCGCCGGGCCTTCAAAAGTAGGCCGCGGCGAGGCCGAATAACGCATCAGCGCTGCGTCCAGTCGTGAATCTTGTGCGGTGCCACTTCCTCCGGCTCTTCCTCGAATGTAGGCGGCGTGAACGAGCTCTCTATCGTTTTCGCTTGCCCGTCGCCGCCCGATTCCTGCGCCTTCAGCATGATTTCAAGAACATGAAAAGCGTGCTCCGGCGTGACAACTGGGGTCTTGTCGTTGCGGATACAGTCTACAAGGTGGCGCAGACCGTCGGTCCACTGCCAGTCCCGGTCCGTACCTTCGTGTATCTGCCAGGCGCCTACATCGTTGCGCCACAACTCATATCCGGTCGGGTTCCAGTCATCGCCCATCATCTGAATTGTGCCCTCACTGCCATAGACCTCGAGAGCCGGGCTGCGATACTTCTGCATAGTGAAGCCTGTTGTCACAACCGCGAACACGGAATCGCCCCAATCAATAAGAACGTGGGCGTTGTCCTCGGCCTCCACCCGCATCATCTCACCGCCCACGACCCGTTCAGGAATCGCCACGCCGGTCATTGCCATGACGCGCTTGGCCGGTCCCAGCCAGCCCGTCAGGCAGGTGATGTTGTACACACCCAGGTCAAATAGCGCGCCGCCGCCCTCGAGATAGAACCACGGTCTCCAATCGGGCCCGGAATGGCCGTAGCGTGCGCGCGCCATCAATACCTTGCCGATATCGCCGCCGTGAATGTGGCGCCACATCGTCTGATAGGTGGCACTCAGGACGACATGTGGAGCGCAAACAAGAAGGCCCGGGCTGTGCCGGGCCATCTCAACAATCTCTGCCGCTTCCTCCAGGGTCACCGCCATCGGTTTCTCCACCAGGACGTGTTTGCCCGCCGCCAGCGCCGCACGCGTGATCGGTCCATGCTCTCGCATCGAGGTCAATACCATCACCACATCGACCTCTTCGGAATCGATAACCTCCTCGTAGTCGGTCGTGAATCGCTCGATGCCAAGCCTGTCCTGAACTACCTCCCGTACCTCTTCCCTTACGTCGCAGGCAATAGTAACGTCAACCGTCCCCACGGCCCGCATCGGTTGGATAAGCCTCATGTAAGGACGCTGCATTACGCTGCCGCAGCCGACGATGCCTATTCGCGTAGGTTGGGTCATCTTATCTCCATTGATGCGATACTACTGTAGCTGTCGACACCGGTGCCTTCAGGGTTACGTAGCAGAGGTCCGGATCTTGTGCTGGGCAAATCGCTTGGCCCGCATCTCCTGGTGCGCCTCTGCCGAGCCGTCGTGGCTGGTGCCGAACCAGTGGTCGAATGGCATGTCAGGTTCGCCGTAGTTACACTCGAAATAGCGGTGATGCAACTGGTGAAAATAGGATGCCCCTGCCAGGTTGTACTTGCCGTTAATGACGACCGCCTCAAAGCCGGCATGACCCTGCGCCGGTGTAAGCGCGGCGTGCTGCAGGTTCATCACCACGTGAATCGGGTGCGACGGAATGATCCAGTGAATGGCGGCACAGCTAAAGTAGAGGATGTGCTCGATCGGGTGCATCGACAGCCCCGACCAAGGGCCGACGTTGATGTTGCGGTGATGCAGATAGTGCCCGGCCTTGTAGAGCGGAGGCCAGTGCAGAATCCGGTGTGTCCAGTAGAAGTGGAACAGCCTCCACATTTGAATGGCGCACAACATGAGGACAAAGTAAACCGGATGCGCACGCGGGTCCAGGTAGGGAATGTACTCATTGGCGTACATCCAAAGTGTGACCACCTCGTAGGCCGTCCAGATTGTGCCGCCGCTGACGCAACTCCAGAAGATGTTGTCAAACAGCTGGTTGCCGGCCAGGAACTGCTTCTTCCCTTTCGCCATCCAGTCCGGCGTGTACTTGAACTGGAATCCCTGCGATTTGCGCGCCCAAAGCCACAGGTGCCAGGCGCTGACGATCACAGTCAACATGATCAGGTTACGCGCGAAGATGAACAGTATCCAGTCGGCGCTGAACGTCTTCATGCGGGCCATTTCCGGTTGCAGATAGACGACGGTCAGCACCGCGATAAGCATGTAGATGAAATTCCAGGGAAAGAGGTAGTTGTACAACCATTTCGCCACTTCCATCGGCTTCGGCGGCCAGGCGAAAATGGGATTCGGCAACTTGGCTCCTTCCGGCTGCCAGTTCCCGCGCGCGTCGCGCGGCATACCATCGACTAAGCCTTCCCTTTCAGCGCTAATGTCTGCCATGATCCCCCTCCTAGAGTCCAGGCTCGGTGGTCTTAAGCGTCTGTGAATTACAAATTCTGTCCGATTGGGTTCTGCCCCATTGTACTGACATACTTTATTTTCGCAATCACGAATTACGTTCGGCAGCGCGTTAAGCTATGCTGTGCCTCAACCGGAACGCCGGCCAACAGCCCGCTCTCGTGCATGTCGACCCACTCGTCAAGAAAGACCTTGTTCCAGTGGTCGGTCAGCGGGTGGTCAAGCATGTCGCGGTTGACTGTCCACATTGTAACTAACTTTAGATCCCAAATGAGACCAAGAGCTTGTGAATTTCAAGCATGCAAATGAAACTCCTTAGCTCCAATTTCGGAGTAATTGCGAATGTTCGTGGTTTGAAATGGGATCAACATTAACTCGTCGACACCGTCGCCTGAGGCGGCGTGGCCCGTCTCCACCGAGCGTACCAGCGCGGCCATGAAGTAGGGCCGGTCGTCCCAGCCCTCAATCATACGCGCAAAGTCGCGGATTTGCTTTGTCGGGTCGCCGCCCATCTCGCGCCCAGAGTCGCAGAAGAGCAGGATTTGGTCAACTCCGTCCTGAGCAACTGCTCTTTCCTCTGTCAAAAATGGGATCCCGGCGAAAATGGATTCGACGCCTTCCTGTCAGCGACCGATAGCGGCCCCAAGGCCGTTGAGCGCGCAGGGAATCTTGGGGATGAAGTGCGGCGACATGTCGGTGAAGGCCTTGCCGACCGCCGGAAGCTCCTCGACCGGGTGGCTATCGGCTTGGGCCTTCTGCGGATGATTGCAGTCGGGTAAAATGCCAGACGAATACTTCAATTCTGAATGCCACCGTACGACCGGGTGGTGGAAGCCGGCGGCATTCAGATTTCTTTCCACCGGATTCAAACCGCAGAAGTCCGAATGTTATGCTGGGCGAGTCGCTTCGCACGCATCTTTTCGTGCCCCTCGGAGGAGCCGTCGTGACTCGTGCCGAACCAGTAGTCGAACGGCATGTCCTGTTCACCATAGTTGCATTCGAAGTAACGATGATGCAACTGGTGGAAGTAGGATGCAGCGGACAAATTGTACTTGCCGTTGACAACAACCGCTTCAAAGCCGACATGTCCCTGCGCCGGTGTGAGGGCGGCGTGCTGCAGGTTCAAGACTACATGAATCGGGTGCGATGGGATAATCCAGTGGATCGCAGCGCAACTGAAGTAGAAGATATGCTCGATTGGGTGCATCGACAGCCCGGACCACGGGCCGACGTTGATGTTGCGGTGGTGCAGAAAGTGTCCAGCCTTGTAAAGTGGCGGCCAGTGCAGTATCCGATGCGCCCAGTAAAAGTGGAAAGTCCGCCAAATGCTGATGGAACACAGCACAACCACGAACCATACCGGGTGCCCACGCGGGTCCAGGTAGGGGATGTACTCATTGGCGTAGAGCCAGAGCGTAAAGACCTCGTATGCCGTCCAAATCGTACCCCCGCTGACGCAACTCCAGAAGATGTTGTCGTACAATTGGTTGCCAAAAAGGAACTGTTTCTTTCCCTTTCCCATCCAGTCAGGTGTGTACTTCAGCTTGAAGCCCTGTTTTTTGCGTCCCCACAGCCAGACGTGCCAAGCGCTGACGATGAGGATAAGCATGATCTGGTTGCGGAAAAAGATGTATAGGACCCAGTCGGCGCTGAACGTTTTCATACGGGCCATTTCTGGCTGCAGGTATATGACAGTCAGCGCGGCAATGGCCATATAAATGAGATTCCACGGGAACATGTAGTTGAATAACCACTTAGCGATCTCAACCGGCTTTGGCGGCCAGACAAAAATTGGATTTGGCGACTTGATTCCATCCGGCTGCCAATAGCCGCGCTCATCGCGTGGCATGCCATCTGTCAGCCCTTCCCTCTCCGCGGCGACTTGTGCCATGTTCTCCCTCCTAGAGTTTTGTCTTCGCACGTGACAGGGGCTTAGTGATTCTCTTCGCCTTCGTTTGCATTCTGTTATATTCTACATATTTGCCGCAATTCTGCAATGCCAGATGTCTGAGCGACTGCACACCAATCAGTCATGCTCCTCAACCGGAACGCCGGCCAACAGCCCGTTCTCGTGCATGTCGACCCACTCGTCAAGAAAGACCTTGTTCCAGTGGTCAGTGAGCGGGTGGTCGAGCATGTCCCGGTAGACCGTCCACATCGTGACCAGTTCGTCGGCCCCGTCTCGGAAGGCCGCGTGCGCCGTCTCCACCGAGCGTACCAGTGCAGCCATGATGTAGGGCCGGTCGTCCCAGCCTCTGAACATGTGCGCACAGTCGCGGATCAGCTTGGTCGGATCGCCGCCCATCTCGCGCACCGGGTCGCAGAATGGCAGTATATGGTCAACGCCGCTCTGGGCAACGGCTGCGGCCTGGTTCAGAGAGAAGACCGTTGTGCAAAATGTTTCGACCCCCTCCTGCCTGAGTATGCTGAACGCCTTCAACCCATTGAGCGTACACGGAATCTTGAGGATGATCTGCGGCGACATATCGGTGAAGACCTTGCCCACCGCCAGCAGCTCCTCAACCGAATGGCCGTCGATCTCCATCACGACCGGCTTATCGGTCATCTCCAGATAGGCTTCGATTAGCGCAATTACGCTGCCGTACGGCTTTGCGTATTGATTGAGCACCACCGTGTTGGTGACGATGCCGGCGATGCCTAGCGGCATGAACTCTTCCAGGTCCGCCGGTGGTCCCGCCAGCCAAATTGTCGGCCCACGCCCGGTTGAGCGTGTCTTGTTAACGAGTCCCTTCTCTTGCATAGTGTCTTCCCTTCTTGGTCTTGAACCGCTATGATACGGGTTTTGAATGTTTAGATTACAATCACTAACTCAGGCGCAAGAGTCGGCCAGAGAAAGACCCTTCTTCAGATCGCAACTCTCGTTCCCCTGCTGTGCGCAAAATTGAAGGAAACGCCTTGCACTCGATCACGCTTTCATGTACTCCTCCAGAAACTCTTCTCTGGAAATTCCAGTCTGCGTGCAAATTCGGCGCAAAGTTGAACCTTTGATACGACGATGATTCGGCAACGTCAAAGTATCTCGGCTCCCATCACTGTTTTTGCGTTCCATGGCAATGTGGTTTCCAGTCCGAACCATACGAAAACCGAGGGCTTCCATAGTACTGATCACTCTTCGCTTTGGTGCATCGGCTGGAAAGCGCCCCATCAAACAGCAACGTCGGCTTCAGCAATGAAAACATCCAGAATGGGTCCATCTGTCTCCAGTTCCTCTTCCCCGAAAGTCTCAATGTGAAACTTAATCGCAGAAGTGACGTCGGCTACCGCCTCCTCGAAGGAATCCCCTTCCCCCACCACAGTTCCTCTTAGACCTAAAGGATAGGCAACAAAGCCGTCTTCATGCTTTTCTACTATTACTTTTAGTAAACCCATGTGAATCTTGTCTCCACTAAATTGCAAATTGCATTGATCGGAAAGCACCGTCGACACCATAGGCTTTTCCAGGAATGACCCGGATTATGCTGTCCGCACGCGCCAATTCCATCTCTGATGTAGTTCAACGCCCTGCGACAATCGGGTGAATCTCGTGTTCCCAAGGGCCGCCCACCTCCATCTCCTCCGCAGCCCCGGCCGCGTCCTTCCCTCCCGTAAAGCGGGTATAGTCCGGGATGTAGATGATGGCGAAGGCCCGCCGCGGCCTGTCCGTAAGGTTAGGACCAGCATAGTGAAAGGTGCATCCGTGGTGAAAAGTAACGCCGCCTGCGCGCATCGGCATCGCCACCGGCTCCGGCACAGCGTAGCCCTGCTCCTTGAATCGGTCGACCACGCTATCGTCATCGTCTGTCAGGTTGATTGGCTCCAGCCGGCCGTGCTTGTGCGAACCCGGAACGAAGTGCAGGCAGCCGTTTTCGACGCTGACATCGTCTAACGCTATCCAGGCCGACAACGCGCCCACCGGATCCATTGGCCAGTAGGGGGCGTCCTGATGCCAGTTGGTCTGCTTGCTTTCCTGGCCCGGCGGCTTAATCATCGCGTGGTCATGGTAGATGCGCACATGATGACAGCGGCTTAACTGGCGCGCGTATTCGCCCAAACGCAGGTGAAACGCGATCTCTTTCGCTTGTGGATAGTCGGTCCACAGGTTGATCATCTGATTGAAGACTCGTTCATAGTCCTCGGATTCGCGTCCGCCCTTCTCGGCGCCAACGATTCGCTCCCGCTGAATGGCGACCGCGTCATCCAATGCCTGCCGCAGTGACGCGACCTCCTCTAGCGAAAGGAAGTTGTGATACTGAATATAGCCGTTGTTCTGAAAGAATTCTACCTCTGCCGGGTCTACCACTGTTTCAGTCATTTTTTCCTGTCCTGTCTGAACTGAACTGTTTCCCTCGGGAATTTGCTCCCCAAAGGGCTGCTTTTCTATCCTGACCCACTACCGGGCATAAGGATCAGCGGCATCTCGCAGCCCGTCGCCTACGAAATTGAAAGCAAGCACCGCGATCACCACCAGCAGCCCCGGAGCGAGCAGCCACGGCGCCAGCGCCACCGCCTGTAAATTCTGCGCCTCTCGCAGCAGCACGCCCCAACTGAGCGCCGGCGGCCGCATGCCCAGACCCAGAAAGCTGAGGCTCGTCTCGCTGAGAATCATTGAAGGAACGGCCAAAGTCAGCGAAGCAATTATGTGGCTCATGAAAGAGGGCGTCATATGGCGCACGATGATGCGCCCCTCCGACGCGCCTGCAAAGCGCGCCGCCTGCACAAAGTCCTCTTCACGCAGCGACAGAAAGCGACCGCGCACCACCCGCGCCAGCCCGGTCCAGCCAATCAAGGAAAGGATGATGGTGATGGCGAAATAGACCCTCGTCACCGGCCAATCCTTGGGAATCGCCGCGCTCAGTGCCAGCCAAAGCGGTATGCTCGGCATGGCGCGAATAAATTCGATAACGCGCTGAATCACTATGTCGGCCGTGCCGCCGTAGAGGCCGGAGATGCCGCCAATCAGAACGCCCAGCACAAAGCTCAGGATAACGCCTACCAGCCCGATTGAGACCGAGATCCGCGTCGCCGCCAGCAAACGCGACAGCACGTCGCGTCCCAGCCGGTCGGCGCCTAGCAAGAAGACCGTGCCCTCATTATCCTCGAGACCAAAAAGATGCAGATCGTTTTCAAACAAGCCCCAGAACTTATAAGAGTCGCCCTGCACCATGAATTTGATCGGATGTTTGACAGTCTTATCTACTTCATAAGTCTTGCGGAATGTCTCAGGATCGCGCGCCCCCTTCAGGCCATATACGAATGGCTGAAAATTAAACCCTTCCTCATCGAAAAACCGTATCCTTTGTGGCGGCGCATAGGCCGACTGCACATCGTGGCGCAATGGATCGTAGGGCGCCAGAAACTCCCACGTCAGAGCCGCCAGATAGAGCAGGATCAGCACGACGCCGCTCAGCAGCGCCATCCTGTGCCGGCGGAAGCGCCACCACATCAGCTGCCGAGGCGAAGCGACAAAGATCTTTTCCCGTTCGCTCGGGACCTCGAAAAACTCCGGGTCGTCCGGAAGAATAGTATCCGACCCTTGTGCAAATTCCTGCGTCATGGAATTCCCCAGCACTGATACGGAGTTTGGAGGTCTGCCGCCGACCACAGCGTCATTGCGTTTCCATGCGGATACGGGGATCGAGAACGGCCAGCAGCATGTCTGAGACCAACGTGCCGATTACCGTCAGCACGCTCAACATCATCAGGAAACTGGCTGCCAGATACATGTCCTGCGTCATCAGCGCCCCCAGCAGCATCGGCCCCGTGGTGGGCAAACTCAACACGACCGAAACGATCGTTGCGCCCGATATCAGATTGGGCAGTGTCCAGCCGACCGTGCTGACAAATGGGTTGAGCGCGACTCGCACTGGGTATTTCCGCACCAGAACCCGCTCTTTCAGACCCTTGGCGCGCGCAGTCTCGACATAGGGCTTGTTCAACTCGTCCAACAGATTGGCGCGCATGGTGCGGATCATCTCGGCTGTGCCTGCCGTGCCCAGGATGATCAGCGGCAGCCACAAGTGGGTAAGCATGTCTCCGAATTTGGCCAGGCTCCATGGCGCGGCCTGATACTCCTGCGAGAACAGCCCGCTCAACCGCAGGCCGAACTTGTCGAATGCGTACCACATTATCACCAATGCAATCAGGAAATTGGGCAGACCCAAGCCGATAAAGCCCAGCGTTGTGAAGATGTAGTCGCCAATCGAATACTGATTGACCGCCGAATAGACGCCTATCAGAAACCCCACGATCCAGGTGAAGAGAATAGTAGACAGGCTGATGAAAAAGGTCAGCGCCAGCCTCTCCCAGATGAGTGTCTCGACCGGTACGTTCCACTCAAAGGAGAATCCGAAGTTGCCGCGCAGTATATTTGTCACCCATTGCAGATAACGCAGCGGGGCCGGCTTATCGAGGCCGAACTGCTTGCGCAACGCCTCGAGCCGCTCCTGGTCGACGGGGTCGCCGCCTGCCGCCAGGTTGGCCGCATAGGCGTCCAGGTAGTCGCCCGGCGGCAACTCAATCACCAGAAATGTAACTATGGTGATAAAGAATAGCGTCGGTATCAGTAGCAGGATTCTACGGACGATGAACGCGATCATATCGTTGCTGACTCTGTTTCTGGCTGCCGCCAACAGTTCTAGCAACTGGATCCGGCGGCGGTCAAGGTGTCAGGTCGACGAGCCGGCACTGCGCGAGGCAACCGGCATTATATACAGTGTGGAAGGGGAAAAGCAAACGGGTATTGTAAGAGGTTCAGGACGCCAGGCTATCACAAAGCCAGCGAAAACCTGACTTGTCGGGCGCGGCCGGGATAGCAGCAACTGCGGCCTAACCCTTGATGCCGGTAATCACGATTCCCTGGATGAAGTAGCGCTGGGCGACAAAGCAAGCGACCTGTTCAGCCATGAGTCCCTCTCTGTTTTCGGGGCAAAGACCTACTGACACGAGAATGAAATCGGCAAGGCAATCACGGAGCAGCCTGTGACGGGTTCCACCTCCTTTCTCACCGGAAAGTCGAACTCTAATCCCTATCACGCTTCACAACGCACCCGCTCCACCGCGTCCCACAAAGCAGCAGCCGTATACTCGTTCTCCTCCTCCGTCATAAGCGGATGCAAGGCCATACAGAATAAACGCGCGCTGAGTTCGTCGGAGTCGGGCAGCTCCTGACCGGCCGTCTGCTCACGAAGGAACGATGAATCGGCATAGACAGCCCGGTTGTAGACCCCGCACCCCACGCCGTGCTCTTCATTCATTATCTGCATGAGACGGTCGCGCTTCGCACCGGCCCATGCACGCGGCACCAGCATCGTGTACAGATAATAGGTATGTTCGTAGCCGGGCGGCTCGTAAGGCAGCGTCAGTTCGGGAATACCCTGCAGCAGTTCGTCCCGCAGTTTGGCCGCCTTCACCCGTTGCCCTGTCATATCATCGAGTCGCCGTAATTGCACCAGGCCAACCGCGGCCTGCACCTTGGTAATCTTGTAATTCGTGCCCCAGCCGTCATGAGCCGAACCAAACTGCCGGATGCCGCGCAGCCTGCGCGCGATCTCCAGGTCATCTGTGGTGACAGCCCCGCCTTCCCCCAGCGTTGTCATCAACTTCATCGTGTGGAAACTGAACACCGTCATCCAGCCCTTCGCGCCGATCTTGGTCCCCTTGTAACCGCCCGCGCCAGCTCGCGCAGCATCCCCGATCACTTTGAGCGGACCGTGCTGCGGATGGGGATTGCTCTCGGCAATCTCCTGCAAAGCATCCATGTCGGCTGACAGCCCGTTCATGTGGACGGGGAAAATGGCGCGCGTGCGCGGCGTGATGCGCCTCTCCACGTCTGCCGGGTCCATGTTGAAAGTGCGCGCATCCACCTCGGACCACACCACCTGGCCGCGCTGCCCGATCACCGCCATCGCCGCCGCCCGGAAGTTGATGGCCGGTACGATCACCTCGTCGCCCGGCTCCAGGTCCAGGCACATCATCGCCATATCCAGGCCGGTTCCTGCGCCGTTGATCGATATCGCTTCAGCCGCACCGCAGTACTTGGCAAACTCTTCTTCAAATTCCAGTATCTCCGGGCAGATGAAGCCGAAGCCCACCGTGGTCGGATCCATCGAGTCCCGGATCGCTTTGGTGGCGGCTTCCACCTCCTCTTCGGTATACCATCCGCCCAGCAGCGGCTCCGCGGGCCAGAACGGTCCCGGTCGCCCGCGGGCCAGAATCTTCTTGCGGCGGCTTTCATTCATGTCTCTGCACTCTCCTTGTCGCTTAAGTCACGATAGCTGTGGTCGCGGCCTCAGGTCATGCCGAGAAGCGTTACTTTCGCCATGCCCTCTGCCGGCGCGCCGGCCGCCATAGACCTTATCTCTTGCTCTAGGACTGCCTAACTGACAGCCTTGAGGCGGCAAGGAGCAACAGCTATTGACGTTGTCGTCTTTCATGGGAGTGGCGCCCTCCTCTCCAGGAAAGAGCCATCAAGGGAAACTTAGCTTATTATAAAATGATATTATTTTTTCTCAAAACGTCAGAAATCAGGCTATGCAACGTCATTTGCTTGGTTCGACCAAATGGGCTAAGCTCGGCTCCTGCTGGGTTAGGCACGTAAGATATTGCAATTGCATGCGATACCACTGTCCACTGGAACGAGATCGATATGTCAATCAACCATCCCTTTCCAGCATTCAGACCGTCCATTTCCATTGTCGAATGCGACGAAAGGATCACACAAATCGATCTGCCCGAACTGCAATGGTGGCCGATAGTTCCCTTGCCCGGCAGCCGTTCCATGCAGGCCACCTATGAGGCGGACACGCGCGAGCTGAGCGCAGTAACCGAGATGGTCGCCACCAGCCCCGCCAGGGTCCATAACCTGGACTGCGTCGAAATCGCAGTCCAGGAGCAAGCCATACGTGAAGACTGGGACGTTCCAGGCAGACCCCATCTCTTCTACGCCGCACTCGACGAAGAGAAGACCAGATGGCTCGGCGTTGTCCAGCAGATGGGCGGCACAAAAGTGCTGCGAACTTTCCAGGACGAGTGGTTCGAGGCCGATTGGGGGCGGGGCGAGAGTCGTACTGTCCGTGACGACGGTCGCTATCTGCGCCAAAATGACGGCACCCATCGCACAAGCGGCAGGACTGGCATCGGTGCTGGAACATACGATGTCACGATCGGCGAAAAAACGTTTCGCTGCCTTCGCGTATGGGACACCGGCGGGTCACCTCCAAGCGAGCACGCCGAGCTGTCAGAGGCATACATCGAACCGGGCGGTCGCGTCGTACTATTCCGTGAGTACTGGGGTCGGCGAATGGGCAAGGGGCAAACTGACTGGGCAGTGAAATACCCCGACAACATCAAGATCGTGATTGACGACTGCGTCTACGTGCACTGCGACTGCACTGGCAGAGCGCATGATTTGATCACCAACACCTCGCTCGGCGCCGCACTTCAGTGAGCAAGATTCTCACAAAAAGGTAGCTACTCAACCGCGACTGATCCGCGGCCCTCTCCCCCCTCCACTGGCCACTAACCACTGCAGTTCTGGGCGGTCGGGCGCAAGCGCCCTCCCTTGTGCAGGGGCTGCGCCCCCGCAACGCCCCGCCCTGGCTACCCACCGTACTGGTTCTTTCCCACCATCGCGGCATGCCGACAATGTGCCCCAACCAACCTGGCGACTGCCAACCGAATACGCCATCACAAGACTTGATTGGCTTCGAAAACAAAAAGTCTGTCAAGACACACACTGTCTGCGGCTTAGCAGTTACCAATAAGAGATAAATCCGAATCTCTCTGGCGGCAACGATACGTCTTACACTACATTCTTGGACCCTCCCAATGTCCGGCCTAATCACATAGGTCCCAACGAGGCTGGTAGCTTGGAGCTTCCTCCGAACCGTCTACCGCGGAGGATACTCCCGCCTGCTACAAATTTCGGACGCTTGACAACAAGCAAATCTTCCCTATAATTCACACACTGGCAGCTAGCTAAGCTAGTAGCAGTCCTCAGTTCTGAACTTGTGCATTCCCGCAAGAGCCGCCTTCGTGCCCTCCATCCGAGTCAGTTCCGTACGTCAACTGTTCAATGACGGAAATCATAATGCGTTCACCGATCTGTGCCGGTTCCGTGATCGCCTGTATCTGACATTCCGCAGCTGCCCCGAAGGGCACATGCTTTTCACCTCATCGCGCATCGTCGTCATGTCCAGCCTTGATGGGACAGACTGGCAACAGGTCCACTCCTTCAACGTCGCCAACCGCGACGTCCGTGACCCGCACCTACTGGTCTTCAACGACAACCTGTTCGTCTACACCGGCGCCTGGTGGGTGAATTCCGAAGACTCCGCCGACCGCGATGTCAACGATCATCTCGGCTTCTGCGCCTGGAGCGAAGACGGCGCCAACTGGCACGGCCCGCGCATGTTGGACGGAACGCACGGCCACTACATCTGGCGCGCGGCCGCCAACGGGGACACGGCCTATCTCAACGGCCGGCGCATCCGCAATTTCGAGGTTCTTGCCCGTCGCGACGAACCGCCGGAATGGATGGAATCCTGGCTGCTTCAAGGCGGAGACGGCTTCGCCTGGACACCGCTGAGCCAGATTCAGCCAGCTTATGGCGACGAGACCGCCCTGCTCTTTGAAGACGACGATACTTTATTAGCCGTCGCCCGCGCCGGCGGTCGGCCGGCCCAGCTCTGCCGCTCCAGGGCCCCCTTCAAAGACTGGACGCGCACCGATCTGGACAGACACATCGGCGGCCCTCTCCTGACACGTTGGGGCGAGCAGATTCTGGTCGGCGGTCGCAAACATACCGACGATGGACCCGTCACCGCTCTGTACGAGCTGGTCGGCTCTGACCTGCATGACATCGCAGTCCTGCCCAGCGGCGGCGACAACTCCTATCCCGGCTTCGTCGCGCTGGGGCCGGAGCGGGCGCTGCTCTCCTACTATTCAAGCCACGAGGGCAGCGGATCAGGCCTTGCGCCCTCGGCGATCTATCTGGCTACTCTGGAAAAACACTGACACCGGGTCGATTCCGAAAATGTTGTCCTTTATCCTTCGCCGTATCCTGTTGATGATTCCCACTCTGCTTGTCGTCTCTGTAATCTCCTTCATCATCATCGAAGCGCCGCCGGGAGATTTCATGGACGCCTATGTCGATCAACTCTTGCAGCAGCAGGAAGCGATAGACCCGGCGGAAATCGATTCGCTGCGCCTGCGCTACGGGTTGGATGCTCCCAGTTACGTGCGTTATTTCCGCTGGCTTGGCAACATCCTGCAGGGTGACCTGGGCCGCTCGCTGGAATGGAACCAGCCCGTCGCCAAACTGATCACCGCCCGTCTTCCCTGGAGTCTCGCCATCTCGGTCGCATCCTTCATTTTTGCCTATGCATTGGCCATCCCTATCGGTCTCTATTCCGCCACCCGCCAGTATTCGATCGGTGATTACATCTTCACCCTGATAGGGTTTATCGGTTTGGCCACGCCCAACTTTCTGCTCGCCCTCCTGATTTTGTGGTACTACTTTGTCGCCACCGGCAACGTGGCGGTCGGCCTGTTTTCCGAAGAATACCTGGTCGCGCCCTGGAGTTTCGCCAGAGTCATCGACCTGTTGAAACATCTGTGGTTGCCGGCGGTGGTGGTCGGCACCGCAGGAACCGCCGGCCTGATCCGGGTGATGCGCGCCAACCTGCTGGACGAGCTGGAGCGGCCCTACGTGATGGTAGCTCGGTCAAAAGGGCTCTCCGAGGGCAAGCTGCTCTTCAAGTATCCTTTCCGCATCGCCATGAACCCTGTCGCCAGCACCATCGGCTGGACGCTGCCTACGCTTGTGAACGGAGAGTTACTGGCCTCCTTGGTCCTGGGTCTGCCCACCATCGCCCCCCTCTTCGTCGGCGCGCTGCTCAGCCAGGACATGTTTCTGGCAGGCAGTGTTGTGATGATACTGAGCTCTCTTACTCTTGTCGGAACGCTGTTTTCCGATATCGTGCTTGCGTGGCTCGATCCACGCATTCGCGGCGCCATCTAAACCTGTTTTTCGGGTGACAAACATTCAGCACCTGATCCTGCATGCCGCTACGATAGACTGGTAGAAATACTATGGCCATACTCGAAGAAGGATTTCAAGAAAGCAAAAGCGCCATCGACGCCGACGAAGAAGATCTGTCGGTCGCTACCCAATGGCAACTGATCCGCTGGAAGTTCGTGCGGCATAAAGTGGCAGTCTTCTCGCTGGTTTTGATTCTTATCTTCTATCTGTTTGCGATCTTTGCCGAGTTCCTCTCTCCCTACGACCCGGCACACCACGACACTGACTACATGTTCATGCCCCCGCAGCGGCTGCGCTTATTCGACGAAGGGAAGTTTCAGTTGCGCCCCTTCGTCTACGGCATGACATCCAAAATGGACGAAAACACTTTCAGGACGACCTGGGAACTGGATACATCCCAGAAATATCCTGTCAAGCTGTTCGTGCGCGGCGATCCCTACGAGCTGTGGGGCCTGTTCGAGAGCAACATCCATCTGCTCGGCGTCGAAGAGGGCACCTTTTTCCTGATCGGGACCGACAAGATGGGGCGTGACATGCTTTCACGTGTCATCTTCGGTGGCCGTATCTCCCTTTCGGTAGGTCTGCTGGGCATCGCCATCAGCTTCCTGATCGGCGTCGTGATGGGCGGCGTTTCCGGCTACTTTGGCGGCGTAACCGACTTGATCATCCAACGCATCATCGAATTCCTGCGTTCGATTCCCACGCTCCCACTGTGGATGGCGTTGAGCGTCGCCCTGCCGCCAACCTGGACGGTCGTGCAGATCTACTTCGGCATCGTCGTCATCCTGTCCCTTGTCGGCTGGACGGGCTTGGCGCGCGTCGTGCGCGGAAAGTTCATGTCCTTGCGCGAGGAGGAATATGTCATGGCGGCCCAGCTTAACGGGTCCAACGAGGCGCGCGTCATCTTCAAGCACATGCTGCCCTCCTTCACCAGCCATATCATCGCTTCGCTGACCCTGAGCGTCCCCGGCATGATTCTGGGAGAGACCGCTCTGAGCTTCATCGGTCTTGGCTTGCAGAATCCCGCGATCAGCTGGGGTGTACTACTCAAGGACGCGCAGCGGATCATCGTGCTGGCCGACTCGCCCTGGCTGCTGTCGCCGGGGCTGTTCGTCATAGTAGCCATTCTCTGTTTCAACTTTGTCGGCGACGGCCTGCGCGATGCCGCCGATCCCTATTCTTCGATCTAATCAGACTGCGAAACGGTCCCATGACCCAGGCGCCTCTTCTGCTCAGCGTAGACAATCTGGCCACCCATTTCTTCTCCCAAGAGGGAATCCTGGAGGCGGTGGACGGTGTCAGCTTTGATATCCACGCCGGCGAAGCCCTTGGCATCGCCGGTGAGAGTGGTTGCGGCAAAAGTGTCACCGCCCAATCGATCCTGCGAATCGTGCCCAAGAACGGCAAGATCGTCACAGGAGAGATATCCCTGATCCAGAACGGTGAGACAGTCGATCTGGTGCAACTGGATGACCGCGGGCAGGAGATTCGCCAGATCCGCGGCGGCGAGATCGCCATGGTCTTCCAGGAGCCGATGGCGGCCTTCAGCATGGTCTACACAATCGGCAACCAGATCACTGAGGTTATCCGTCTTCACCAGGAGTGCAGTCAGGATGAAGCAAGAGAGCGGGCAATCGAGATGTTGCAGCGGGTGGGAATGCCCCAGCCTGAAGTGACGATCGATGCTTACCCATTTGCCCTCAGCGGCGGTATGCGACAGCGGGCGATGATCGCGATGGCCCTCTCCTGCCATCCCGCCCTGCTTATCGCCGACGAACCGACCACCGCGGTGGATGTTACGATCCAGGCCCAGGTTCTGGAACTGATGAAGGACCTGCAACGGGACATGGGCATGGCGCTGATCGTCATCACGCACGACCTGGCTGTGATTTCCGAACTGTGCGATCGCGTGATGATCATGTACCTGGGCAAAGATGTGGAGAGCGCGCCGGCCGATGTGATTTTCCGCGACCCCAAGCATCCCTATACAGTGGGTCTCCTGCGCTCCGTGCCGGAGCTGGGCGAAGGCCACAGCCAGGAGCTCGACCCGATCTCCGGCTCTGTACCCAGCCCCTACCGCCGGCCGACCGGCTGTCCCTTCCATACCCGTTGTCCAGAATTCATACCCGACGTGTGCGATGTCCACATGCCGCCCCAGATTGAGTTGGGCGCCGGACATCGCGTCCGCTGCCATCTGTATGTCCAGGACTGAACGCATGGCGCAAGCAGATGCTGTTCCAAACAAAGCGAATGCGGCAACCGACGCCTCTCCCGGTCAGCCTTCGGAGCAACCGGAGGAGAGCAACGTACCTTCCTCGGCCGACAAAGTGCTGGAAGTTTCTGATCTGCGCAAGTACTTCCCCATCGTACGAGGCTTCTTCCGCCGCCAGGTCGGCGAGGTGAAAGCGGTTGACGACGTCAGCTTTCATGTGAACCGGGGCGAGACGCTGGCGCTGGTGGGGGAGAGCGGCTGCGGTAAGACCACGACCGGCCGCTGCGTGATGAGAGCGATCGAGCCTTCCGGCGGTGGCGTCCTCTTCCGCAAACGCGATGGCGAAGAGATTGAGATTACCACACTGTCCAGGCCGGACTTGCGCGCTGTGCAACAACATATGGGAATGATCTTTCAGGATCCATTCTCATCCCTTAATCCGCGTCTTACCGTTCTGGAAATCATTGGCGAGCCATTCGTCACCAGAAAGCTGATCAGGGGCCGTCGACAACTGGAGGAAAGGGTGGCCGAGCTTCTGCGCAGCGTCCGCCTCGACCCGACCTACATGCGGCGCTATCCCCATGCTTTCAGCGGCGGTCAACGCCAACGCATCGCCATCGCCCGCGCCCTGGCCCTTGACCCCGACTTCGTCGTTGCCGACGAACCGGTGTCCGCCCTGGATGTTTCGGTGCAGGCTCAGATTCTCAGCCTGCTCAAGGAACTGCAAACCGAACTGCATCTGACCTACCTGTTCATCACCCACAACCTGTCCGTTGTCGAATACCTCAGTGACCGCGTCTCGGTCATGTACGTTGGCCAGATCGTTGAACTGGGACGCACTGATGCGATATTCGAGCGGCCCCGGCATCCCTATACCGAAGCCCTGCTGTCAGCCGTGCCCGTGGTAGAAACCGGCAAGGCCGGTCGCAGGCGGGAGCGCATTATTCTGGAGGGAGATGTGGCCGACCCCTCCAATGTGCCCCATGGCTGCACATTTCATCCTCGTTGCCCCTATGTACAGGATGTCTGCCGCGAGGAGGAGCCCCAACTCATCGACCTGGCGGGCGCGAACGGCAGCCAGCCCCACTTCGTGCGTTGTCACTTCGCCGAGGAGCTGGACCTGCAGGGCGTTCGCCATTAGCTGCGCTAACTGTTTCCAGGTTATGCGCCCGGCGCCACTGGGGCCGGCAACTGATCAACGCTACTCTTCTCTAGTGAGCAACTTTCGCTGAACCTGACAGGAGGTGCGCCTTTCAAGAAATAACCGTGTTCCCCTACCGTACTCTTTCACGCAAAAGGAGCAGATCTGTGTATTCACGTAAACTGTCTATTCATCGTGGTGGCACTGCCCGCGGCGCAAGACTGGCCAGGAGCGTCTCCAAGCTCGTTCCCCTTCTGATCATCCTGTCCCTCCTGTTGGCTGCCTGCGGCTCCGCAGACGCGCCGGCTGCAAGTGATGATGCTGAGACCGCCGCCGAAGAAGCTGCGCCCGCGGCCGAGGAGTCATCCTCTTCAGAGGCAGCCACGATCACAGGCCCCGTGCTGACCGACCCGCCCGCCGGCGCCGGTGAGCGCGAGGTCCAGAGCGAAGTCTACAACACGCCGGCCGACGCAGGGGGCATCGACTCCTACCAGGAGGCGCCCATGCTGGCCGACATGGTGGCCAGCGGCGACCTGCCGCCCGTCGCCGAACGCCTGCCAATCAACCCCATCGTCATCAAGCCTGAAGAGGCCGTCGGCAAATACGGCGGCGCCCTGCGCAAGACCGTCAGCGGTCAGCGCTCGATGGGAGAGATGGGCTGGTGGGTCATAGAGCCCTTGACTCTCCATTCACCTAAAGGCGTAATCGTCCCCAACGTTGCCGAAGGTTGGTCCTGGAACGATGACCATACGCAACTGACGCTCAACCTGCGCAAGGGCATTAAATGGAGCGACGGCGAACCCTTCACCGCCAACGACGTTCTGTTCTGGTGGGAGGACGTCATCCTCAACGAGGAGTTGACGCCGTCACCGCCCACACTGTTGAGCCGCGGTGGTGAAATGGCCGAACTGGCGATGATCGACGATTTCACCGTTCAGTTCTCTTTCTCCAAGCCCTATGCCCTCTTCCCAACCTATCTGGGTAGTTGGGGCGGGCCGCGCAGCGGACCGACCACCAGCCCGAAACACTATCTGACCCAGTTCCATCCCGACTATGCTGACAATGCCGACATTGAAGGGATGATGAGCGAGGGCAGCTTCGACAACTGGATGGACCTTTTCGGCCAGAAGAACGCCAGCATCAACACCGACAAACCGACCCTGGCAGCCTGGATTCCGACCACTGTACCGCCCACCCAGGTAGAAGTGTATACCCGCAATCCTTACTTCTGGAAGGTGGACACCGCCGGGAACCAGTTGCCTTACATCGATGAAATACATGAAATTCGCGTGGCTGACGCTGAAGCCGCGCTGCTCAAGGTCATCGCCGGTGAGTTGGACTTTGTGCGTGGCCTCGGCACCGCCAATATCCCCATCCTGTCAGAAAATAGAGAGAGCGGAAACTTCCGCTTCGCCTATGCCAACTGGATGCCCAACGCCTACGGCAACATCATGTTCAACTACACCACCGAGGACGAGGCCAAGCATCAGCTCTACAATGACAAGAATTTCCGCCACGCCCTCTCCGTAGCCATCAACCGCGATGAGATCATCAAGCTGATCTACAAGGGCGGCGTCTTCGCTTCCCAAATCGCGCCGTTGCGGGGCCCGCCATACCACGGTGAAGATGAACTGTTCCAGTCCTGGACGCAGCATGACCCGGACATGGCCAACCAGATTCTCGATGATATCGGCCTGACCGAGCGCGACGCTGATGGCTTCAGGTTGGGGCCGACAGGCGAAGAGCTGCTCCTGATCATCTCCGCCACCACCGCCTGGCCTTCGGAAACGCCCGATCTGATGGAGTTGGTTAAGGGCTACTGGGCAGAGGTCGGAATCAATGCAACCGTGACGCCGGAGGCTGGTCCGCTCTGGGGCACGCGCCACTATAACGGTGAGCACGACGTGTCCGCCCGCGGCGGCCACTTCGGCGGCGGACCTGTCCACCCGACCCTGAACTCGAATACTTTCGCCATGCGCGGCTGGCAGTGGGCGCCCGATTGGGCCTCCTGGCTGGATACGGACGGCGAACAGGGCGCGGAGCCGCCCGAAGATGTGAAGCGGCTGCGTGTACTGCGCGATCAGATCCTCGGTGAACCGGACGAGGACACCCGCAACGCCCTGATGCGGGAAGTTTTCGAGATCCACATGGACAATATCTGGTCCATCGGCCTGGTCGTCGACGATCCCAAATTCGGCCAGTTGACCCACGTGAACAACCGTCTGCGCAACGTCGTAACCTGGTCGATTTCAGGTGAGTGGACCCCCACCGTCCCGGCGCAGTGGTTCATCAATGAGTAAAGGTCACCTACCTCGGGCGTAGTCTGGTAAATCAATCGTCTTGAACAGGTAGTAAGTTCTAGAACCGACCGCCGCAGAGGAGTGAATCTGTAACAGGACAGCGGGGCCAGCAACTGGCCCCGCTGTCTTGAATCTGGGACCTGACAGAATGGAGAATACAAAGTATGGAACACGACGCCAGCAAACACCTCGTCTACATCAGCGGCGAGATGTTCCCGCCGGACCAGGCCAAAATCTCAGTCTTCGACACCGCCGTCACACTGGGCGATACGGTGACAGAGTCGACCCGCACGTTTGGCCACAGACCCTTCAAACTGGACGGGCACATCAAGCGCCTCTACAAGTCTCTCAAAGTGAGCCGAATCAACGCAGGATTGACGCCGGAAGAGATGACCGTCGTCACGCTTGAAGTGCTGGAAGCCAATCTGCCCCACGTACCGCCGCAGGAAGATGTCTGGATCGTGCACAATGTCTCGCGTGGCATGGGCGCGGCCGCGGCCGACCCCACCCTCCAACGCTCCCCTGCCACCATCATCATCAACACCGCGCCCATGATTCTCAAGGACTGGGCCGGCTTCTACACCGAAGGCTGCCATGCCGTGACCCCCTTCAGCCGCGCCATCCCCACACAGGCCTTGGACGCCCGCATCAAGAACCGCAGCCGCCTCGCTTATACCCTTGCCGAAGCCGAGGTCAAGTTGGTCGACCCGCAGGCCCAGAGCATTATTCTGGATACGGACGGCAACGTAACCGAAAACAAGGGAGGCAACTTCTTCATCTGGGCCGACGGCATCCTCAAGACGCCCCACGCCCGCGGCGCCCTCGCCGGTATCTCCCGCGAGACCGTCCTCGAGCTCGCCGCCGACCTCAACATCCCCATCCAGATCACCGACTTCCAGCCCTACGACATCTACACCGCCGACGAAGCCTTTTTCACCAGCACGCCCTACTGCATCATGCCGGCCACAAAGTTTAACGGCCTGCCCGTAGGCGACGGCGCGATCGGTCCCCTTGCCAAGCGTCTGCTGCAAGCCTGGAGCGACCTGGTAGGCCTCGATATCGTGGCCCAGGGTCAAAGTCATTTATAGGGTGAGGAGAGTGGAAATCGAAGCGGCCCTACCGGCTTCAGTGTGAGGGGACCCTTTCAAAAACAGTAATCTGCCAGAATCCTTCCGTATCCGCATGCACCTGCTCCAGGCCATCCCGCACCGCGATAGAGTGAACCTCCGCGTGAGGATGCACAAAAGTGCGGAAATCCTTGCGCTTCAGTTTCAGGTACACATTGAACAGCCCGAATGCAATGCGTACCCACCACCTCTCTCTGGGATAGCTCAGAGCCAGATATCGTTCGGCTTTGCTCGCTGACGCCCCGAGCAACTGGTTCAGATGCGGATAACAGCAGATCACCCGGTCCAGGATTACCGCATCAGCGGAGTCGATTCCGTCGGCGGCGGTGGCGAAGTCGCCGTGCAAATATTCCACTTGGCTTTCCTGCCCCAACCGCTCGCTGATCATGCGGGCCGCGCTGATATACGCCGAAGAAGCCTCGACGGCCACCACGCTGGCGGCAAGGCCTCGGCGCAGCAGTTCATGATGCACGCCGCCTGCCCCGCTGCCGACATCCAGCACACGAATTGGCCCGACGCTGTTCTCTACCAGAAATGCAATCAGGCGTTCAGCACGCGCTTCCAAACCATGATCTATGTAGGCGTCAGCCTCTTTGTTCGCCCAGTCCGTATCGAACATCCCCTCATAGTCGCCGGACTCCGGCGGTTGGCAGCAAGGGCACGGCATAGGACTCCTCCCTGTGTCGGCTTGCCTCGGCACTACCTTTCACGTCGAGATTGATGCCTCCTCGCCGGGATCAGAGCGTTTCGACCGTATTCTCCAGCACGCCCAGGCCTTCAATCTCGCCCTTGATGCGGTCGCCCGCTTCCAAACGTACCTTTTTAGCGTGCCCCACACCGGCCGGCGTGCCCGTACTCAGCAAATCCCCAGGCTCCAGTGTTATAAACTGTGAAACGAAAGAGAGCGCTTCCGCCGGCGAAAAGATCATCTGACCGGAATTGGCATCCTGCTGCAGAACTTCGTTGTGCCAAAGACGCATGCGCAGGCGGTCGGGTTGCGCGACCTCGTCGCGCGTCGTAATCCACGGCCCCATCGGGCCAAAAGTGTCGAGCCACTTGCCCACCAGCCAGTCGAAGAACCAGTCCCCTTCCTGCTCCGGCAGCTCGTTGCGGAAAGTCAACTCACGCGCCGAAATATCGTTGAAGATCGTGTAGCCCATAATATGATCTTCGGCCTGTTCCGGCGTCAGGTCGCGGCCGCGTTTTCCGACAACCACGGCAAGCTCAAGCTCCCAGTCGGCGAAACCGGTCGAGGCCGGGATCCGAATCGGCTGCTTCGTAGCCGTAACCGACGAAGACGGCTTGATAAAGAAGCGCGGGATCATCTTTTCCTTGCCAATATAAGAGCCGCCGCCTTCCTCGATGTGGCTGGCGAAGTTGCCGGCCAGGCACATCAACTTGCCGGGACAGGGTAGCGGCGCTCTCAGCGTGACGTCGTGCAAGGGAATCTTCAGCTCAGGCCCATTCTTGTTCTTGGCCCACGCTAACGAAGCGCGCACGCCATCCATCCCCGCCTCTCCGCTGCCCAATAATGTGATCATGTCCGC
>MPML01000029.1 GCA_002238445.1 Caldilineaceae bacterium bin5 | reverse complement strand
GAGGGATTTCCGCAAGGGGACGGCGAGACGACGCGGCGTGTGCGGGAGCTGGTCGGGCCCGACTTTCCCGTGATCGTAACGCACGACTACCACGGCAACGTGCCGCCGCAGTTGGTGGAGGATGCCACCTCGCTGATCATCTACAAGACCTGCCCGCACATCGACCAGCGGGAGCGGGGGCTACAGGCTGCTGAACTGCTGACGCGCACAGTGCGCGGGGAGGTGCGACCGGTTTCGAGCATCGCCAAACCGGAGCTTGTCTATAACATTGCGTTTCACAATACAAACATGAGGCCGATGAAACCGGTGATGGACGCGGCGATCGAGCTGGAGCGGCAGCCGGGGATTCTGGCGACAAGTGTGGCCGCAGGATACCAGTACGCGGATGTGCCGTGGATGGGGCCGTGTATCGTGGTGGTGGCCGATGGCGATGAGGAGCTGGCGGAGCGCGAGGCGCAGAGGCTGGCCGACCTGATGTGGTCGCTGCGGGACGAGCTGCTGCCGAAGGTCCCCAAGCCGGCCGAGGCAGTGCGAATGTCGATTGCGAGCGAAGAGAAACCGGTGTCGATGATGGAGATGGGCGACAACATCGGCGGCGGCAGCGCTGGGGATTCCACGTTTGTTCTGGAGGAGTTGCTGCGGCAGGGCGCGAACGGCTGGGTAGTGGCGCTGTACGATCCGGAGGCAGTGGCGGCGTGCGCGGAGGCGGGCATCGGCGCGCAGTTGACGCTGCAGGTAGGAGGCAAGGTGGACGACGAGCACGGGCCGACGCTAACGGTGGAGGGGACGGTGCGTACCCTCCATGACGGCAAGTTCATCGAGACGGAACGCCGGCACGGAGGCGGGCACGATTGGGATCAAGGATTGACCGCGGTGTTGGCAACGAACGGTGGTTTGCTGGTTCTGGACAGCCGGCGTACGCCGCCGATGAGCTTCAATCAGCTGCAGTCAGTGGGTATTATACCGGAGCAGCATGAGATTTTTGTGGCCAAGGGTTCGGTGGCGCCGCGGGCGGCGTATGAGCCGGTCTCGGCCCGCATTATAGAAGTCGACTCGGGCGGGGCGACGTCGATCAGCCGCCCGCCGGAGGACTTTCGGCTGGCGCGGAAGGGACTGTATGAGTGGACGCAAGGCGCGTAGATGGTGAGGGCGTGCGCGCTGTTACGGGATCGCCGATAAGGCTGTCGACGATCTTTGCCGAGGAGACAACGCCGGGGACACCGGCGCCAGGGTGTGTACCGGCGCCGACGAAGTAGAGGTTGTCGACGTCTTCCGATCTGTTATGGGGACGGAACCAGGCGCTCTGGGTGAGGGTCGGCTGGATCGAGAAGGCCGAGCCGAGATAGCTGTTGAGGGTACCGGCAAAGTGACGCGGGTCGATGCGGTGTTCGGCTACGATGTTGGCTTGCAGGTCGGGCAGGTAGTTCTGTTCGAGGTATTGCATAATTGCGTCGCGATAGGGCCCGGCCTGCAGTTCCCAGTCGATGTCGGCGCCGAGGTGGGGCACGGGTGAGAGGACGTAAAAGGCTTCGCCGCCGTCAGGCGCCAGCGACGGGTCGGTCAGGGTCGGCATGTGCAGATAAAGTGAGAAATCTTTGGGCAGGTCTTGGTTGCGGAAGATGTCGCGCAGGAGGCCGGTGTAGTCCTGGTGCATCATGATGTTGTGGTGGGCGAGGCCGACATCTCTGTACTGGCGCTTGGTGCCAAAGTAAATGACGAAAAGAGACATCGAGTAGTTCTTGCTTTTTATGCGCCGGTCGCTGTTGCGGGGCCGCTGATGCGCGGGTATCAGGTTCAGGTAGGTCCAGGCGGCGTCGGCGTTGGAGACGACGGCGTCGGCCTTCCGGACTGAGCCGTCTTTGAGACGGACGCCTTGGGCGCGTCGCCGCTCGATAAGGATACGGTCCACCTCTGCATTGAGGTGGACTTTTACGTCCAGCTCCTGCAGGAGTCTCTCGAAGGCGGCGATGATGGCGCCGGTCCCGCCCATGGCATAGTGGATGCCCCATTCACGCTCCAGGTAGTGAATCAGGACGTAGAGACTGGCGGCGCTTAGTGGGTTGCCGCCGATCAGGAGGGGCTGGAAGGAGAAGCAGCAGCGCAGGAAGTCGTCTTGGAAAAACTTTGAAACGTAGCTGTAGACGCTGCGGTAGCTTTGCAGGCGGATCAGGTCGGGTACGACGCTGAGCATGTCGGAGAGGTTGAGGAAGGGTTGGTCGATCAGCGCCATCCCGGTTTCGAAAATCTCCCTGGAACTGGCGACAAAGTTGTTGTATCCCTCGACATCGACTGAGCTTCGCTGTGCGATCTGGAGGAGCATGGCATCGTGGTCGTCGCTGACGTCGAAGGGACGGCGATTGTGGTCGAAGATGCGGTAGAAGGGGTCGCAGGGGACCAGCTGGAAGTAGTCCTGGCGGCGGCGGCCGGCGGCCTGCCAGATTTCGTCGAAGATCCAGGGGGCGGTGATGACGGTTGGGCCGCCGTCGAAGCGGTAGCCATCGATGTCGTAGACGTAGGCGCGGCCGCCCAGTTTGTCGCGTTTTTCGAAGAGTTCGACCTGGTGGCCGCGGGCGGCGAGGCGTGCAGCAGCGCTCAGACCGCCAAACCCGGAGCCGATCACGATAATCCTTGACACAGATATCCTCCATTGGATGCCGCCAGAGCTGTCATAGCGCCGACTGTGGTAGCTGTCAGAGATTCAACAGGAAGTATGACACAGTTCGAGCCAGAACTCCGAACCCGGTTTTGGTTCGAAGAACGTTTACTAAATATATACAAAAGTTGTACACTGCGCTTTTTGTTGTACATTATGAACTACTTAGCCATAACTCTTGTGGTATGTCAAGGAGGCTCTTGAGGTCGTTGATGTTCTTCGGGATTGTGACAAGCAAGTTTGGGATGTGGTCTATCCACGGAGGGCGGCGAAGAGCTGCAACTGCAACACCTTTTTCCACGAAGGGCCGCGAAGAACTGCAACTGCAACGCCTTTTACCGCGGCGGACACGGAGGGCAGCGGAGAACTGAAACACCTTTTTCCGCGAAGGGCCGCGAAGGACGGCGAAGAACTGCAACTGCAACACCTTTTACCGCGGCGGACACTTAGAATGGCAACCGCAGTGGATAGTGGATATTACAAGGCGGTTAGTAAGAAGAGTGGGGGAGACGGTTGGAGTTGCGAGATAGGGCATTTCTGGGATGGCGCGCATTGGTTCCGACTGCCTAGATGCGATTCTTCTATTTGCTTGGACAGATGCAAGGGGCGATCGCTGATGCAGACAGGTTGTGCACGCGGAACGGGGTCCAGATTTGGCTGAAACGGGTTCTTGTCATATACTTTTCCTTTGTGTGGGTGGCCCGCCGATGGCTTTGCTACCCTAGCTTTACGGGTAGCATTGTGTCAGGAAATGCCAGCCCATATTCGTCCGCATTGCGGCGCCAGGTGTGCTCCATGCACGGGACGTGCTCAGGAGTTTGGCCGCAAGCCGCTATCCGAAGTGCCGGAGATACCGAGTAGATGGTCTCCGGACGCGGTTAAAGGAGAGAGGAAGATGTACGCAGTCGTACGCACTGGGGGGAAACAGTACAGGGTTACCCTTGGAGATAATCTTGAAGTAGAAAAGCTGGCCGGCGATGTCGGTGACAGTATCGTTCTCGATGATGTGCTGATGGTGGCCCGCGATGAAGGGATACAGATCGGTCAGCCAACCGTGGAAGGCGCTTCGGTAACGGCCAGGATCACCGGACAACACAGAGGCGAGAAGATTCTGGTGTTTCGCTACCGGCCGAAGAAGCGGGTGCGCGTCCGCCGCGGGCACCGACAGTTTCTGACCCGCCTGCAGATCCTCAAGATCAGTGGTGATGGTTACGAATATGTGAAGGAGGAGCAGGAGGCTGCGCCCGAGCCGGTTGCCGAGGTAGTTGAACCGGTCGTCGAGGAGGCGGAAGCTGCGGCTGCGGTTGCTGCGATCACGGAAACTGATGCGGTCGTCGAGGCGGCAACGGAAGAAGTAGCCGACGCAGACGAAAATGCTATTGACGCGGTCAAGGAGACGGTTGCCAAAGCGGGCGACGCGGTGGAGGATGTTAGCGACACAGTAGGCGACGCCCTGGAAGCTGTTAGCGACAAGGCAAGCGACGCGGCGGAGGCTGTTGGTGACATGGCAGGCGATGCTGTGGAGGCAGTTGGAGACGCGGCAAGTGACGCGTTGGATGCTGCTACTGATGCAGCCGGCGACGCGGTCGATGCTGTTGCGAAGAACCTCAAAGGTTTGATGGGCAGAGGTGAAAAATCCGGCGACGTAGCAGATGCCGACGAAGACAAGAAGGAAGAGGGGTAACGACTTATGGCACACAAAAAAGGTGGCGGCTCCAGCCGCAATAACCGCGATTCGAACGGCCAGCGGCTAGGCGTCAAGAAATATGGCGGCGAGTTTGTCAGGTGTGGCGGAATCATAATTCGCCAGCGGGGTACGCCGATTTTCCCCGGAACGAATGTTGGCCAGGGCAAGGACGACACGCTGTATGCGAAGCAGGACGGTTTTGTGACCTTTGAATGGGCCAAGAAGAATCGCAGGAAGGTCAGCGTCTACACGGCAAAAGAGAAGCAGGCGTTGGGGAAGGTATAAAGACATGAGACCAGAGATTCATCCCGAATATCACGGCTTGGCCCAGGTCAACTGCTCCTGCGGGAACAGTTGGGTGACCGGCAGCACCAAGGCGGAGATAAACGTCAATATCTGCAGCCAGTGTCATCCCTTTTATACGGGCGAACAGCGTATAATCGATTCGGTTGGCCGGGTGGAGCGGTTTGTACGACGGCTGGAATCGCGACAGAGCGCGGCGGCCCGCCAGCAGATCGAATCGCAGGCGCGGCAGGAGGCCGAGACCGCGGCGCGGCGGGCCCGTGCGCGCGGCGACGACCCCGAGGCGGCTGCAGCCGAAGTGCTGTCCAGGTATGACTTGGAAGAGGAAGCCGAAGAGGCAACCGAAGAGGCAGCATAGCGGGAAGCGCGAGCGAATCAGGGAATGCACTTTCAATCCGGCGGCGGATGGATCGAACTGATTTGCGGTTCGATGTTCAGCGGCAAGACGGAAGAGTTGTTGCGCCGCGTGCGCAGGTCGGAAATCGCCCGCCGCCGCATTCAGCTTTTCAAACCCCAGGTCGACATTCGCTACGGGCGTGAACAGGTGGCATCGCACAATGGCGTCTCCCGCGGGGACGCCATTATCCTCGAAAGCGCCGCATTACTGCTCGATCAACTGCAGTCGGACACCGAAGTTGTCGCCGTCGACGAGGTTCAGTTCTTCGACGACGCCATTACAACCGTCTGCCAGGAACTCGCCGACCGCGGCAAGCGGGTCATCGCCGCCGGGCTGGACCAGGATTTCCGCGGCGAACCCTTCGGGCCCATCCCCCTTCTGATGTCGCTCGCCGAACGCGTGGACAAGCTGCATGCCATCTGCGTCCGCTGCGGCGCCTCTGCCACCCGAACCCAGCGCCTCATTGACGGCCTACCGGCCCGCTACGACGATCCTGTCATCTTCGTGGGCGGCAGTGAGAGCTACGAAGCGCGCTGCCGCGACTGCCACGATGTCCCGGGCAGACCCCTGATCCCCGCGCCTGCTCCACTCCTCGACTACGCCCGGACCTGAGATCGCTACCTAAGCCCTGTCCGGCCGGCATACAACAACCACAAATCTCTCTTCGCTTTCACGAGATTCTAATGTCAGTTCAGTACCAGGACCCGCTCTTCTTGCGCGCCAGGTATTTGGTATTGCGTAAGGGCAGGCAAGAAAACCGCGATTCTATTTCGTAACCCGCGCGAAAAGTCTTGTTGCCAAATGGGACCTACATTCGTTCACTGTTCCCGCACTTTTTTTGCGTGATCTCTTGAGATCTCTCGTCAAATGCTTGTTGAACGCTCGTACGTGCGCTCCTCATACGCTCGTAGCAAGAGGTAAGCATCATAAACCTGGCGGATGCCCGTTTCCACGCCCCCATCGCTCGAACGCCCCCCGCTGCATCCCGCGTCCGCGCGCTGACTCCCGTCAACTGCGCTCGTATGGCCGGAAGTCAGCGTATTAGACTTTCCATCTGAATCTGGGCCGCTCTCTACTCTGCTGCAAGGTTGTGTATCGCAGGCAAGACACTATAATAGCGGGGCAGAACAGACCACACTTACCAAGCAGGGCGCAATGAATCTTACGAATCTCTTTGCAATAGGCCGCGAACGCCAGCCGGACAAAACGGCCATCGAATTCAAGGATGCGCGCGGTGCGCTTGCGCCGCAGCAGTTGAGCTTCGCGGCGCTACAGCGGACGGCGCAGGAATGGGCGGCCGCCTTTGTGCGTATGGGCGTGCAGAAGGGGGATCGGGTCGCGCTCTATCTGTGCAACCGGCCGGAGTTCGTGATCGCCTACCTGGCAACGCTGGAGGCAGGCGCTGTGATGGTGCCGATCAATCTGCGTTACCGCCGCCGCGAACTCAGCCATATATTGAACGATGCTGAGCCGGCGCTGCTGATCATCGAAGAGGCACAGAGGCCGGTTCTGGATGAGATTGTGGGGATTGAAGTCGGGCCAGGATTGAAGGTGCTGTCGGTCGAGCAGGTGGACAGCTGGCTGGATGAGGCTGACAAGAGCGAATCGGACGAGGCGGCGCTGCCGGTCGCGCGCGGGGAGGACCCGGCGCTGATCATGTATACGAGCGGCACGACCGGGACCAGCAAGGGGGCGGTGCTGAGCCATAACCATGTACTGGCGACGGTGACTGGTCTGCTGAGCGCGTGGGCGTGGCAGGCGGACGATGTGCTGCTGCTGCCGCTGCCGCTGTTTCATACGCATGGGCTGGTGGTGGGGCTGCACTGCGCGCTGGCGATGGGGGCGACGGTCCGTTTGCGGACGGGATTCGATGCGGACGAGACGGTCAGTACGCTTGCCAACGGCGGGGCTTCGCTCTTCTTCGCGGTGCCGACGATCTACACGCGGCTGGTTGACATCCTGGCGCAGGAGAGTGAGGCGCCAGACTTTGCGGACGTACGACTTTTCTGTTCGGGCAGTGCGCCTCTGCCGGCGGAGACTCACAATGCGTTTGAGCGGCTGACGGGGAAACGAATTCTTGAACGGTATGGGATGACGGAGACGGGCATGAATTTCAGCAATCCCTACGCGGGGCCGCGCGTCGCGGGCACGGTTGGGACGCCTTTGCCGGGTGTCTTTGCCCGAATTGTGGACGCGGAGGGGCGAGACCTGCCGGCGGGCGAGGAGGGCGAGCTGCTGCTGCGGGGGAGCAATGTGTTCGATGAATATTGGCGGGCGCCGCAGAAGACGGCCGAGAGCTTTGTGAATGACGCGTTGGGAATTCGCTGGTTTCTGACGGGCGACCTGGCGCGCATGGACCCGCAGACCGGCTATGTGACGCTGCTGGGCCGGCGGCATGAGCTGATCATTTCGGGCGGGCTGAATATCTATCCGCGCGAGGTTGAGGAGATGTTAACGACATTCCCGGGCATTGAAGAGGCGGCGGTGATAGGCGAGGCGGATGCGGAGTGGGGCGAGGCGCCGGTGGCCTACCTGGTGTGCAGTTGTGAGGTCGACGAGGCGGAGTTGGAGCGGTATTGCCGGGGGCAGTTGGCTTCGTACAAGCTGCCGCGGCGGTTGCGGTTTGTGGAGGCGTTGCCGCGCAATGCGATGGGGAAGGTGCAGAAGCATATGTTGGTGAGGGGTGGGTGAAGCGTGATTTTGTGAGCAGGATTTGCGGGATTTTCTTGGGAAATTCAGGATGGGGCTTGGGGGGAAGAATTTGATAGGATGGAAGGGCTGACGGGTTGATTGAGGATGATTTTATTATAAGATTATTGTTTGCGCGATGAAGGTGCACAGTACGGTCGGGTGTGGGTTTCATGAGGTCGTTTATCAGAGACGCCTTGCTATTGAGATGAATCGGGCTGGCTTGTCATTTGGTCGGGAGGCGGACGGGCCGACACTTTACGATTGGTATTCGGTAGGATCGAGAATGACTGTTCTTGTTGTGGTAACCGAGTAGTAGTTGAGTTAAAGGCTTTGATTGAGTTGGAAAACGGTGATATTGTGCAGGCAAAAATTGTGTAGTGACTAATGGTTTTGATATAGGGCTCTTGATTAGCTTCGGGGCGGAGAGTTTGGATTATAAGCGGATATTCAATAAACACAGGAGTCCTGTGAATCTACGACAAAACCCCAAAGCCAAATTATCACATCTAAGCAGTTGATGACTCTCCAAGTACCGGCCGTAAGTTGATCGAAAGCTTTGAGAAGAATACTTAGTACTACAACCGCAATTCACAAATCTGCAGTTTTTCCGGCGAAAATGAGGGGCGAAAACGTATTCTGAACAACCCCGGAACTGAATGAACGGCCCAAATGCACCCAGTTCTGCGCCTCTTTTTGCTCTTTCGGTCTTCGGCCAGCAAGAGTGCGGTTGTAGTATAAGACCCTCTTTTCGCAAGTAAAGGAAAAGTTCAAGGCAGAATTCGCAATAGAAAGGAATGCCAGTGGCAGAACCCATCAAGAGTGTTGACGAATTTATCGCATGGACAAAGGGGTTGCAGGGTAGGATGATACTCTACCGCGGACTGGCTAACGAAGAGTGGGAAGTGGAATCATCCGCGAATCGGAGAATAAGAAAATCGGAAGAGATGTCCTATGAGACAGTTCCTGAGATCACATTCCAGAATTACATCTATAATTTGTTGGATGAAGCTAGTTTACAAGGTTTTCGGGAACGGCAGGGCAGGAGTCTTTCCGATCTTGAGCTCCTTGCAGAGCTGCAACATTACGGCGCGGCGACATGCCTGATTGACTTCACCACCAATGCCCTGATTGCTCTCTGGTTTGCATGTCAGGAAGAAAGAGGCCAACCAAGCAAAGTTGTCGCAATGGCTACCGATAGTATCGAGAGATTCTCTAGCATCCGCTATGAGGACTTGGAAAAGTCGATCAAAGTATTCCTGAATCAGGGCATGCTGTGGAAATGGGAGCCTAGCGGCCTGAACAACCGCATTGTAGCTCAACAGTCAGTTTTTGTTTTTGGGGAAGGGAGGATAGAAGAGAGTTATTACGAGGAAATCACAGTAACTGCTGCTTGCAAAAGGGATATTGTAGAGACTCTGGAAGAATCATTTGGCATAAGAACTCCGAAGCTCTTCAACGACCTCTCTGGCTTTGCCCGCCATAATGCCCACGACCAACCATACGAAAAGTTTTCGGCGGAGGATCTTCTTTCCTTGGGTGTAACATTCCATCAGCTGGGAGAATATCACCAAGCAATTGATCGCTTTGGCAGAGCGATTGAGCTCGATTCAGGACTCGCCAGGGCGTACTTGTATCGAGGAACAGCAAAGGACACATTACGTGACCATCAGGGGGCCATCGCTGACCTTGACAGTGCGATTAAACGCAATCCACAAGACGCTGCGGCCTACAACAATCGTGGAAACGCGAAACGCTCGTCAGGCAATCAGCTAGGGGCCATTGCCGACTACGACTTAGCGATTGAGCTGAATCCACAGATCACCGAGCCATACTTCAATCGTGGGAATACAAAATCTGAATTAGGAAACTATTTGGGTGCCATCGCCGACTTCGACAAAGCGACCGAACTCAATCCACAAGATGGGGCAATCTACTACAGTCGTGGAAATGCAAGACACGCGCTAGGCGACTATCTTGGGGCCATCGCCGACTATGACAGAACGATTGAACTCAATCCACAAGACGGGACAGCCTACTACAGTCGTGGGAATGCAAGACACGCTCTCGGCGACTATCTGGGGTCCATCGCTGATTACGACGAAGCGATAAAACTTAAACCACAAGAAGGGGCATTCTATTTTTATCGTGGGAATGCTAAAATGGCGTTAGGCGACTATCCGGGGTCCATCGCCGACTATGACATAGCGATTGAACTCAAGCCACAAGACTGGGAAAATTACCACAGTCGTGGGTATGCAAGACACGCGTTAGTCGACTATCTTAATGCCATTGCCGACTACGACAAAGCGATTGAACTGAATCCACATTTCGCAGGGACATATAACATTCGAGGGAATGCAAAATTCGCGTTAAGGAACTATCAGGGGGCCATCGACGACTACGACAGAGTTATCGGATTCTATCCGCAAGACGGTGCAGCTTTCTTCAATCGCGCGAATGCAAGACGGGAGTCTGGCGACCTACATGGGGCCATTGCTGACTATAACAGTGCGATCGAACTAAATCCACAATACGCAGAGGCATATATCAATCGTGGAATTGCTAAACGCGCAACCGGCGACGAAGCCGGCGCGAGCAGAGACTTTACCCAGGCGAATGAGATAAATCAGAGTCGTTACCCACCCGAGCAATAATCGTCACGAAAGCATAAACCGCTCTTCATTCTCTGACTCGGCGCAATCTGGATTTCCACTTGGATAAACTCCTTTGAAGTCTGTATGCCTTTCTTTAGCTATTGTTCCCCTTGAAGGCTTCCGAGCAGCCGCCTCTTTTTCACCAGGCATACTACAGTGTCACCGCCTCAGACTGAGATAGACACAACAGGACAGTACGCCGAGCTGCGGCGCGGCGTGCAACAGTTGTGCGCGCGTTTTCCGGGCGACTACTGGCGGCGGCTGGATGCGGATCGTGGCTATCCGGTTGAATTTGTGGAGGCGATGACAGAAGCTGGATTCTTGGCAGCGCTGATCCCGGAAGAGCATGGGGGCGGGGGTGCGTCGATTGCAGAGGCTTCGGTAATTTTGGAAGAAGTAAACCGGAGCGGAGGCAACGCAGGCGTGTGCCACGCGCAAATGTACGTTATGGGCGCGCTGGTAAGACACGGGGCGGCGGAGCAGCGGGAACGGTGGCTGCCGCCGCTGGCAGAAGGGCAACTGCGGTTGCAGGCCTTTGGCGTCACGGAGCCGACGGCAGGGTCGGATACGACGCGGATACAGACGCGTGCGGAACGGGCTGGCGACGAGTATGTGATCACGGGCCAGAAGATCTGGACGAGCCGGGCAGAGTATTCGGACTTGATGCTGCTGCTGGCGCGCACGACGCCGCTGGAGGCGGTCAAGAGACGGACGGAGGGGCTGTCGCTGTTCCTGGTGGATTTGCGGGAGGTGGACGAGAAGGAGTTGACGATCCGGCCGCTTGAGACGATGATCAACCATCATACGACGGAGATCTTTTTCGACGGTCTGCGGGTGCCGAGGGAGAACCGTATTGGTGAGGAGGGTCAGGGCTTCCGCTATATTTTGGACGGCATGAACGCGGAGCGCATTCTGATTGCGGCCGAATCGATTGGGGATGGGGGCTGGTTTATCGAGCGCTCGGTGGCGTATGCGAACGAGCGCATTGTGTTTGACAGGCCGATTGGGCAGAACCAGGGCGTGCAGTTCCCGATTGCGCAGGCGTACGCGAATCTGAGGGCGGCCGATTTGATGCGCTGGCAGGCGGCGGCGTTGTTTGACGGCGGGAGCTCCTGCGGCGCGGAGGCGAATATGGCGAAGATGCTGGCGGCCGACGCGGCGTGGGAGGCGGCGAATGTGTGCCTGGAGACACACGGCGGCTTTGGCTTTGCGAGGGAGCATGATGTGGAGCGAAAGTTTCGTGAGGCGAAACTGTATCAAATTGCGCCGGTCTCGAATAACCTGGTGCTGTCTTATTTGGCTCAGCATGTGTTGGGATTGCCGCGATCTTATTGAGTGTTAGGTAGCGCATTTACAGGGATGGAAACACTTTTCTGATGGCTTTGCCACTGTCACACATTACTGTCGTTTCGTTGGAGCAGGCGATTGCCGCGCCGCTGGCGACGCGGCATTTGGCCGACCTGGGCGCACGGGTGATCAAAGTTGAGCGGCCGGGCGGCGGGGACTTCGCGCGCTATTATGATACGGCGGCGGGGGGTCTGTGCAGCCACTTTGCGTGGGCGAACCGCTCGAAGGAGTCGCTCACACTGGACCTGAAGGCGGCGCAGGGCAAAGAGATCTTGGCGCGGCTGCTGGAGCGGGCGGATGTCTTTGTGCAGAACCTGGCGCCTGGCGCGGTTGAGCGGCTTGGTTTCGATGATGCGCGGCTGCGGGGCAGCTATCCCGATCTGATCGTGTGCCATGTGAGCGGTTATGGCGCGGACGGGCCTTACCGCGATAAGAAGGCCTACGATCTGCTCATCCAGGCTGAGACGGGCGTGGTCTCGGTAACGGGCAGCGAGGACGAGGCGGCGAAGAGCGGGATTCCGGTCGCAGATATCGCAGGTGGAATGTACGCTTACAGCGGCATATTGACGGCGTTGCTGCAGCGGGAGCGGGGCGGCGGGGGATGCGTGCTGCATGTTTCTCTGTTTGATGGGCTGTGTGAATGGATGGGCTTCCCGGCCTACTACGCTTTGGACGGAGGCCGTCTGCCCCGGACAGGCGCCAGCCACGCGGCGATCGCGCCCTATGGTCCGTATGCGACCGGTGACGGGCGCACTGTGCTGTTCGCGATTCAGAATCAACGTGAGTGGGAGCGTTTCTGTGCATCGGTGCTGGAAAAACCGGAGGTTGCGAGCGATTCCCGTTTCGCCGACAATACGCAGCGCGTGCAGAACCGGGCGGCGTTGCGTGAGGAGATCGAGTCGATATTCTCGGGCTTGACCGCGACTGAGGCAACAGCGCGCATGGAACAGGCGCAGATCGCGAATGCGGAATTGCGCGATGTGGAGGCGTTCTGGACGCATCCGCAGCTTGTAACGCGGGGCCGGGTGGCGGAGGTGGAGTCGCCGGTGGGGACGCTGCCGGCGCTGCAGCCGGCGACGACCAACGAGGCCTGGGCGCCGCGCTTTGATGCGATCCCGGCGGTAGGCGCCGATACACAGGCGTTGCTGGCCGAGTTGGGCTATTCATCGGACGCGATCGAGCAGTTCGAGCAAGATGGCGTTGTGTAGGGTGATGGCTGCTGGCCAGGAAGATCGCCAAGGGGCATTTAGGGAGAAGTGATGTCGGAGCAAGCGGATGGGCAAGGTCGCTTTTTCGAGGATTTCAAGGTGGGCGACGTGTTTGAACACAGGCTCGGGCGCACGGTGCTGGCGGCGGACAATGTGTGGTTCACGCTGCTGACGGTGAACCCGAACCCAATCCATTTCGATGCCCATTATGCGAGCCAGACCGAGTGGGGCCGACCGCTGGTGGATTCGACTTTCACGCTGGCGCTGGTGACAGGCCTGTCGGTGGCGGACATTTCGCAGAACGCGGTCAATCTGGGCTGGGACGAGGTGCGTCTGCCGGCGCCGGTTTTTGAGGGCGACACGATATATGCGCAGAGCGAAGTAATGCATCTGCGCGGGTCAAAGAGCCGCCCCCACCAGGGAATCGTCACGGTGCGTACGATAGGCTTCAACCAGGACGGGGTGGTTGTGATCGAATTCAAGCGCACGCTACTTGTCTACAGGCGCGGCCATGGCCCGAAGAATAGTCGACCGGTTGTTCAGGATATTGGATAAGGGGCAGCGGGGCGGTGGGAGAGTGCCTGTGCTACCTGCGCCCGTTCTTGGCACTGACTTTGGATCTAGTTCACTTGAAGCAACGATGATGCGCCTGGAAACGCCACGACTGACGATCATCGCGCTGACGGTGCAGCAGATGCGCTGGCAGCGGGACGACTTTGGCCGGCTGGAACGGGCGGTGGGTCTGGCCGTTAGCGGGCAGCGCCTGGAGGACGAGCTTCGTCCCATCGTTTCGCGGGCGATCAGCCACATGCGGCGCAGGCCGTATCATGTTCACTGGCATTGCCAGTGGGCGGCGGTGTTGAAGGAGGAGAGTCGCATCATCGGCAGCCTGGCGTTTAAGGGGCCGCCGGACCGCGATAATGCGGTGGAGATCGGCTACGGGTTCGATCCCTTTTATCACAACCGCGGTCTGGCGACGGAGGCAGTGGCCGAGATGGTGCGGTGGGCGCTGGAGGATGATAGCGTGGAGGCGGTCATTGCGGAGACGGCCAACACGAATGTGGCGTCGATGCGCGTGTTGCAGAAGGTGGGGTTTGTGATTTCGTCGGCGACGGATCGATTCTTGTATTGGAAGATCGGAGGGGAAGGCAGTTTCTAGTTTTTGGGAAACTACCAAGCCACAACTAAATTGCGATCCTGAATGAGGCGAGCGAAGGTGGTTGCTCTCTCCTCACTCCTCTATACTCTCTTTTTGCATATGGGCGGTCGGCCGCAAGCGGCCTCCCTTGTGCAGGGGCTGCGCCCCCGCAACGCCCCCCTACAAAACCATCCCTCACCGACCTTGTGTGCGCATTCCAGCATTGCCGCTCCAACAACCTGGCTGCCGCAAACCGCATACGCAATCAGATTGCCTGAATGGAGGCTGCGATAAGGGGCTGGTCAAGACAGACACTATAGATGGCTTAATTGTTACGTTCTTGGTTTTCAGTTTTTGGTTGCCCCCTACGCTCGATGGTACCTGAATCCTGACCATCTTGAATTTAAGGCCTTCAGGGACTCTGTTCGTTTTGTCGCCCAGAAAGGTGGCTTTTCCTCAACATATCCACGAAAAACACCTTCTCTTTTTCCGCGAAAAACACCTTTTTTCCACGAAGGGCCACTAAGGGCCGCGAAGAACACCTTTCCTAATCTACGAAGGACCACGAAGAACGACGCCGGCAACTTCTTTTTGTCCTCGAAGGGCCGCTAAAGGCCGCGAAGAACACCTATTCCTGTTCACAAAGGAGTACAAGGTGAGGGCGTTAGTCCTTGCGGACGATGTAGACCTGCTCGGAGGGGTAGGTGAGGGATTGGGCTTGCCAGCCGGCGTTCGATATGAGGGATTCGAAATTGGCTGCGTAGTGTTGGGCCATGCCTTGTTTGCGGCCGGCGAGCGAGTGGTTGGGGAAGGAAACGATGAGGATGGGCGCGTCGATCTGGTGCAGGAGGCGTTCGCCGGCGCCGGTCTCGATCTGTTCGAGGCAGGGGAGCGTTTTGAGGAGGAAGGCGATGTCGGCTGCAGGCGTGCTCATGTCCTCCAGCGCGTTGCGCTGGACGGCAGCGCCGGCATAGCCCATGATGCTGAAGAAGCTGTTGAGGAAGTCGACCTGATCGGCAAAGATGTCGATGGCGTGGTAGGGCGCGTCGGGGGGGAGAGGCATCCAGGGACGGGCCAACGGATGGAGCCCGCAGGCGATGTCAAGAACCGATTGGACGGAGGGGAGCAATTGAAAGAGCTGCCGGTAGAATGTGTCGAGTTGGGGCAGCCGTTCGTAGGTTGAGGCGTGGGCGGACATCAGGCGGCGCAGGTGTTCGCGCACGGCCGCGTTGTCACCGTGGGGGAGGCTGTCGGGCTCGTTTTGTACGGCGGAGACGGCGGTTTGCAGCCGGTTGAGCGCGTCGTCGTATTTGAGGTTGCGGCGAATGTAGACGGCGGCGCTTTGGTGCAGCTGGTTCTTAGCGGCTTTGACGGCCTCTTTGAGGGAGCGGCCCTTGGCGAGTTCGGTGGAAACGATAGCGCGTGCCAGGCCTGGGTGTACGGAGCGATATTTGCGAGCAGCCAAAAGCGCCGCCAGCGCCCGTTCGAGTTGGTCTGCGGGCGGCTGTGGGGCGGAGTTCATTATGGTTGTGGGTATTTGCGTGTCGGCAGCAAGTTGGACGGGACTGGTCGGCGCTGTGCTAAGACAGCGCATTTGCAGTGGGATGGGCTGTCAGCGCAATTTTCAGTCGCGGAATTGCTGCTTAAGTGCCCGATTGACGTCGCGTTCGGCGTCCCGTTTGGCGATGGAGTGGCGTTTGTCGTACTGCCTCTTGCCGCGCACGAGCCCGATCTGCACTTTGGCGAGGCCGGCGTTGTTGATGTACATGCGCAGGGGCACGATTGTCCAGTTGCGCTGGGTTGCGTTTTCGTGCAGGTGATCGATTTGGCGGCGGTGGAGGAGAAGTTTGCGGGAGCGGGTCTCCTGGTGATTGGAGATGTTGCCGTAACGATATTGGGCGATGTGGACGCCCATGAGCCAAGCCTGGCCATCGCGGATGAGAACAAAGCCTTCGCGCAGGTTCACAGAGCCGGCGCGCACGGATTTGATTTCGGTGCCGGTGAGGGCGATGCCGGCCTCGAATGTTTCCTCGATGAAGTAGTCGTGGCGGGCTTTACGATTTGTCGCAACCGTGCGGGGCCCGGTCGGTGCAACCTGTTGCTTCTTTTTTCTGGCCAATGTCAGTGCTCGCAATCCCACCATTCACGCCGGTCGGAGGCTGTGGGGATGGATGTGTTGCTCAATCCCCGGTTCTGAGCAGTTCGAGGGCCCGATCGAGTTGGGGATCTTCCTCATTTTCGATTTGCTCGTTTGTACGTTCGACCTCAATGTCGGGCTCCAAGCCGGTGTCGTTAATGGACCGGTCGGCCGGCGTATACCAGAGAGCGATCGTCACGCGCAGGAGGCTCTCGTCGCTGAGGGTATGGGGCAGTTGCACGCTTCCTTTGCCGAATGTTGTCACGCCAACCAAGGGTGCCCGCCCTACATCCTGTAAGGCGCCGGCGACGATTTCACTGGCGCTTGCGCTACCCTGGTTGACCAGCACGACCAGGGGCAGATCGTCGGGAACGAGGGCATTGCCTTCGGTATTGTAGATTTCTTCAGTGCCGTCACTGAAGCGTTCGATTAGCACGCGTTCGTCTTCGAGAAAGACGCTGGTTACCTTGATGGCCTCGCGCAGCAGGCCGCCGGGGTTGCTTCGCAGATCGAAAATCAAACCTTTCGTCTCGTCGGTCAGAACTGTTTCAAGCTCGGCGCGCAGTTTGGCGCCGGCATCGGCCGAAAAGCGCTGGAGGGCGACGTAGGCGAACTCGTCATTGTCTCCGTAGAGTTCACTCTTGACAACGGGGATATCAATCTGGTCGCGTGTTACAGGAAACTCCAAGGGATCATCAAGCCCGTCGCGGCGGACTGTCAGATTCACTTCGGTACCCTTCGGCCCCTTTATCCGATTGATGGCTTCGTTCAGGTTGGAAAGTTCGGCCACTTCCTGGCCGTTGATGGCGATGATCAGGTCGCCGCGGCGGATGCCGGCATTCCAGGCGGGTTGGTCCTCAAAAGGTTCGATTATACGGACCGCGCCCTCCTCCTCCGCCCATTCTACGAGTGCGCCAATGCCTTCAAAGCTGCCCTCAATGCTCTCCATGAAACTGGTGGCTTCCATCGGCGTAAGGAAGCCGGTATTCTGATCGTCGAGCGTGTCGAGCACGCCGCGAATTGCGCCATAGCTGCGTTGATTGGGCGTGGGCAATTCGCCGTAGAAGTCCTCCTCGAGCAGCTCCATCGCTTCCCAGAAGATGCCCAGATCATCGGGCGCGAGGGCGCGATCTGTTTCGGCCGCGATCACTGGCGATGCGGCAGTTTCACCGAGGCTGGTCATGCGGCCAATCAGGAAGCCGAAGCCGGAGCCGATCGAAAAGACCAGTGCGGCTATGAGGAAGACGCCGCATCCGGTAAGCTGAAGCTTTTGACGTGGGGACATTTGCTTCCCGAGGTTTAGTCTTGCCAGGGCGGCACGATTAACTTCATTACCCATAGGAAAAATCCTGAGTCGACGCAGCTTGGGCGAATCGCCGTGAGGAAGTCGCCCGTTGTCCACTGGGCCGGAGAATGTCCGGCAGATAATTGCTTTCGAACAGATGAACTTCGAAAGATTGTACCATAGGGGAAGGACGCGGGAAAGGAATACAGCATCCAAAGGGAACAGTTTTCCCTTTCCTGGTAACTTCTAAGCCATCTACAGTGCCAGTCTTGACCAGCCCTCTCACCCGGCCGCCATGCAGGCTATCTGATAACGTATTCGGTTGGCTGCCGCCACGTCGCTGGAGCCACACGGCTGGAATGAGCACACACGGTCGGTGAGCGATGGTTTTGTAGGGGGGCGTTGCGGGGGCGCAGCCCCTGCACAAGGGAGGGCCGAAGGCCCGACCGCCCATAATGACACTCGGGCTGAAGACCGGGCGTCTTGAGTCTGCGATAGGTGGGGATTCTTGGGCAGCTGTCATGGAGGGATATAATTGGAAGAGAGAAAGAGCTTGAAGCGGATGAACGTGCGAGCTCATTGGGCCGAGATTTTGAACGGGAGCAGTCTTCACTATTGCGGGAGGATGAGAGATGACTATCAGGACCGAGGACATTCAGCGTCCGCCGCGGGCGCTGGTTGAGGGATTGGCGGAAATTGGGACGGCGACAGCGAGCGGCGAGCTGAGCCGCCTGGGCATCAGTAACCCGCAGATACTGGGGCCGCGGCCGTGGACGCCGGGGAAAGTGGTGGCGGGGCCGGCGCTGACGCTGCAGTTCATGCCGAAGAGGGAGGACCTCTACAGCGTGGACGAGTACAACGACCCGGAGAAGCAGCTTCACCGCCATGTCCTTTACCATACGCAGCCTGGAGATATTGTGGTTGTAGACGCCAGGGCGAATATGGTGAGCGGGGTCTTTGGCGAGATGATGCTGACCTACTTCCAGGGCAAGGGCGGCGTAGGTGTGGTAATCGACGGCTGCATCCGTGACTATCCCAAGGCGCAGGAGTTGGATTTGGGGTTGTGGCTGCGGGGCGTGACGCCGAACTTCCACACACAGACCACCATTTTCCCGTTTGCGGTCAATGTACCGGTGGCCTGCGGCGATGCGCTGGTGATGCCGGGCGATATTATCGTTGCCGACGACGACGGGGTGGTGGTCGTGCCGAGCGCGCTGGCGCCAGAGTTGCTGGAGAATGCAGGCGAGCACGTAGAGTGGGAGGAGTTCTCGCGGATGCGATTGGCCGAAGGCGGCGATTTGCGCAAGTATTACCCGCTGCGAGAGGACGCCCGGGCAGAATACGAAGCCTGGCGAGAGCAGCAGGAGGGTTGAACTGCAGTTTTTGGTAGTCAGTCCTTTCGTGGACGGCAGCGGACAGCTGGTAGAGTTCGCAGAGATATGTCATAGCTGAGATTCGCAGGAGTAGATTGGGGTTAGTCCGGGAAGCGCCCAAAGTCTCGCGAGCAAACGTGACTCGTGGGACTGGTCAGCGATTACAGGCGTGTAGAGAACCTGTCGTCATGTGGTATGATCCTGCTGACGCCAAAACATTCAGAAAGAGCTTGGTTTCCTTCCCGTGTCTTCCTTCGCCGAATCCAAGAGAAAACCCGGCAGTGAGTGGTTGAAGAACCGACCGCGCCTGTTGGAAGGGATATACGCGGGCTCGAAGTCAGCGTTGCAGTTGCTCTACCCGGTGTTGAAGCGGATTTTGCCGGCAAGGTGGATGGACGGCATTTTCGTTTGGAGTGAAGAGGTTTCCAAGGGCTATCTTTTCAACTGCCAGATGTGCGGGCAGTGTATTTTGCACAGCACGGGTATGACCTGCCCGATGAACTGCCCAAAGAACCTGCGAAACGGACCTTGCGGGGGCGTGCGCCAGAACGGGCATTGCGAGGTGATCCCGGAGATGCCGTGTGTGTGGGTGCAGGCATGGCAGCGGGACGCGCAGATGGGGCGCTACGGCGGGGAGATCCAGTTGCTGCAACCGCCGGTGAACCGCTCTTTGCAGAACAGCAGCGCGTGGCTGAATTTGTTGGAGGGCGTTGACGCGCAGCAGCCCTCCGGTTGGTCAACGATTGAGTTGGAGTAGGGTCGTTCAGCGTTGACCCGCGTGGTGCGGCTCTTGCGAGCCGGGGCGCGTCAAACATTCCTCAGAAACTGAGAACGTCCACCTCTTTGTCTCTCTCATGGAAAATCCAGACCAGCATCCGACGGCTAGTGAAGGGGAATCGCTCGGTAGTGAATCTCGTCTGCTGCAGGTTTTGAAGGGCGGCCACTTCGCGGTGACCGCGGAGTTGAACGCGCCGGATTCGGCGGACCCGAAGGATGTTTATGCCAATGTTTTGGCGCTAGGGGACGTATGCGACGGCATCAATGCTACCGACGGGTCGGGCGCGAACTGCCACATGAGCAGTGTGGCCTGCTGCGCGCTGATGGCGCGGGCGGGCTATGAGCCGGTCCTGCAGGTAAGCTGCCGGGACCGCAACCGGATCGCGATCCAAGGCGATCTGCTGGGAGCGGCGGCGCTGGGTGTGCGTAATGTGCTTTGTCTGACCGGTGACGACGTGAGTGCGGGCGACCAGCCGGAGGCGCGGCGGGTCTTCGACTTTGACGCGCTGCAACTGCTGCGCACGGCCCAGATCTTGCGGGATCAGGGGGTCTTTCTGAGCGGGCGCAAGCTGACGACGGCACCTGACTTTTTTCTTGGCGCGGCTGCCAACCCGTTTGTGCCGCCGCAGGATCTGCGCCATCTGCGGCTTGCCAAGAAGATCGAGGCAGGCGCGCAGTTTATCCAGACACAGTACTGTTACGACGTGCCGGTTTTCGAGGCGTTCATGCGGCGGGCGCGGGACATGGGCCTGCACGAACGGGTCTACATGCTTGTGGGTGTGGGGCCGTTGCGCTCGGAGCGGGCGGCGGAGTTCATGCGCAGCCGCGTGCCGGGCGTGCATATTCCCGATGCGGTTGTGGACAGGTTGGCGAAGACGCCAAGGAAGGGCAAGCGGGCGGAGGGCATTCAGATCTGCGTGGAGATCATCGAGGAGGTGAAGCAGATCGAAGGGGTGCACGGGGTCCACATCATGGCATACCGGCAGGAGGAGACAGTGCCGGAGATTGTGGAGCGGGCAGGGATTTTGCGGTCGCGGCCTGAGGAATAACTTTTATTCTGTTTTCAAATACGAAGAGCTACCGGTGCCGGTGGCTCTTTTTTTTGCGCATGCCTGAACCGGCAGCGCACAGCTGGCATTACCATTAACCGTCCCCTCAGTTTCTCTTCCGAAAGCGACGGTAACTCCCATATGCGGAGCCATGCCCTCCTCGTCCCCGTGGACGGCTCCTGTCTCTGAGCGGCTCGCTCCAGCCGTGTTCACGCATTCGCATTTTCGAAACACGGCTTGGTTGGGCGAAATCCGGCGCGCAAGAGTGGCCGAAAAACCCTGCTTGACGGGTGTCGATTTTATAGAATATAATTCACAAAGATTTGGTGACCACTAAGCCGCTTACAGTATGTGTACTGACCAACGCTTCATCTTCGCCGCCATACGGACTCTTAATGGCGTATTCGGTTGGCAGCCGCCGGGTTGGTTTGGGCGCACTGTCGGCATGCCACAGTGGTGGAGAAGAACCAGCATGGTGGGTAGACCGAGGGGGGCGTTGCGGGGGCGCAGCCCCTGCACAAGGGAGGGCGCTTGCGCCCGACCGCCCATAATAAAACAATGAGGGGAGATGGAACACCTTTGACCGCCTCGTCCAGGGTTACGAATCATTTGCGGCTGAGTAGTAACTGGATTTGAATGCTTTATTCTCTGTTCGGTTCTCCGTTGAAGCTTTTTGCCTAGAGCAGCGCGCCACATAAGCCAACCTAGCTAAAGGGAGCGAACCATGAAGAAGCACGTGATTACTCGACGCCATTTCATCCGCCTGTCCAGCATGACCGCCCTGGGAAGCGTACTGGTCGCGTGTGGAGCGGCCGAAGCGCCCGCAGAGCCAGCTGCGGAAGCACCGGCAGAGGCGCCAGCAGCTGCTGAACTGCCGGCCGCAACTTCAGGTCAGTACAGCGAAAGCCCAACCAGCGCCGAGCTTGTCAGCGCCGGTGAGCTGCCCCCGGTGGAGGAACGGTTGCCCGCCAATCCGCTGGTCTGGGCCGACTACGATGTAGTCGCAATGGAGAAGGAGCAGGGCAAATACGGCGGCACGGTCCGCATCGGCAATGCAGGTGGCATTAACGGCCTCGCTACCTTCGGGCTGGCCCGCTACACCGCCGACGATACCCGCACATTCGTTGCCGACATGGCCGAAAGCTGGGAGGTATCGGACGACGCCACCAGCTTCACTTTCCACCTGCGCGAAGGCCACAAGTGGTCTGACGGGACGCCTCTAACCGCCCACGACATGCAGTGGTACTACGATAACGTCATCCACTCGGAATATCTCGATGCGCCGATGGGGTGGGCAGGGATGGAGACCACGACCGACAGAATCGTGGCGGTCGACGACTTCACCGTCCGCTTTGAGTTCGCCAACCCAAACTCCCTGTTCCTGGAACTGAGCCGCGGCGTTGCCGGGGGCGAAGCAGGTCTGTGGAGCCAATCGGCGCCGCACTATGTGCAGAAGTACCATCCCGACTACAACCGGATGGACAGTTACGAGGATCCCAAGGAGCAGTTCCAGAAGGAAGTACAGGACCGACTGCCATTCCAGATGACCATTCAGGATCCTGAGCGCCCGGTCCTCTGGGGCTGGAAGCCGCTTGAATACGCCGAGGGGCAGCTCGCCCGCCTCGACCGCAACCACTACTTCCACTGCGTAGACCGTTGGGGTCAGCAGATGCCATATGTCGAAGTGATGGAGAATCTCCTGCTTGGCTCACGTGACAAGGATGTTATTTTGCTCAAACTCGTGGCAGGCGAGACCCATTGGGAGCGCCGTCTCGGCTCGGTTACGGACGTTCCTTTCCTCAATGAACAGGCGGGGGACACGCTCGACTTCATCTACACGATCAAGCCTGAGGGGGCCCAGCAGGGCATCTATTTCAGCGCACACGCCGACGATGCCAACATGGATGCCCTCCTAAAGCAGGCGGACTTCCGCCGCGCCCTATCTATCGCGGTCGATCGGGCCACCATCAATGAGACCGCCTACTTCGGCCTTGGTAAAATCGGTCACGGCTTCAGCCTGCCCGGCGTCTTTGATCCCGAGATCGATGGCAAGTGGGTCGAATTCAATCTCGATGCCGCATCACAGATGCTGGACGACCTGGGCCTTACGGAGAGGGACGACGAAGGCTTTCGCACATATGAAAACGGCGAAACCATGACCTTCATTCTCGGTTCCGCTCCTGGCTGGCATCCCGGCGCGCAGGAATCGGCGGAGATCGCCGCGGAGGGCTGGAACGAAATTGGACTGCGTACCGTCGTCACAGTCGCGTCGCCCGGCGACATGATCGCCGAATGGAGAGAGGGCATTTCGCACGCCTACGTCCGCTCCAGCATCGGCGGCGACGTCATGTTCGACCTCAAGCACAGCACTGGTCTGCGCTGGGGTGCGCCCTCCTACCGCTGGTGGGTGACAAGGGATTTGCCTGCAGATGAGGTGCAGGGCGTTGAACCGCCGGACGACCTGAAATACTTCCTCGAACTGGGAGACAAGATTCTCAGTGTCATCAGCGAGGAAGAGCGCGAAGAGCTGATCCACGAACGTCGCGTCTGGATGGCCGATTCCTGCTGGTTCATCGGCATGGTGCAGACGGTGCCCCACGTTCTCGTCGCCAACAAGAAGCTGCGCGGCATTTGGGGCAGGGAAGAAGAGATTCCCTGGAAGCTCGGCGCGGGAGACGAGGAATTCTGGCCCCGTTCCTGGTTCTGGACTGAATAACAGTCGCTGCTCGTTGGCGGTTATCTCGTTCGCGGCTTATAGACAGTCTTGCATCATGTAGAATGCGGAGCCTTTCACAGATCTTCACCTGTAGGCCTCACCCGTGGATCTGTGAAAGGCTCTTTCTTGCTCGCATGCGTAGTTCCGCCGTCATGGCACAGTTGGATATTGGCTGGTGGGCGTCAGGTTCAGCACTTTGGGCCGCAAAACGCGTTTTGACGGCCATGCATCGTCGGTTATCTTGAATCACTGTCCCGCTACAAGCCATATATCTTTGGCTTTCGATGAAAACCTACATTTTGCAGCGTTTCATCCAGATGATCATCGTCATGTTGGTGGTCATGCTGGTCAGCTTCATCATCGTCGAACTCCCGCCCGGCGACTTCCTCACCACGCTGCGCGAGCAACTGACCGAGCAAAACGTCGACCCCAAAGTCATTGACTCGACCGTGGAAATGTACCGGGCGCGCTACGGCCTTGGGGAAAACTGGGTCATTCGCTTTGGCAAGTGGGCCTGGTCCCTCATGAAGGGCGACATGGGCTACTCCATGCAGCACAATCGCCCCGCCAGCGAGCTCATGGGCGAGCGCCTGAGCCTGACCATGTGGATCAGCATCGCTACCCTGGTCTTCATGTTCATCGTCGCCGTTCCCATTGGCATGCTCTCCGCCATCAGACAGTACTCTGCCTGGGACCACTCCTTCACCTTCCTGGCGCTATTAGGCGTCTCCGTGCCCAGTTTTATCACCGCGCTCGTATTTCTGCTGCTGTCCGTCACATTGCTGGGCGCGACCACCGTTGCCGGCCTCTTTTCGCCCGAATATGTGACCGCTGAATGGTCATGGGCCAAGTTCGTGGATATGCTCAAGCATGTCTGGATCATTCTGTTCATCGTCGGTCTGGGCGACACGGCGGGCACGATCCGCGTGATGCGCGCCCGCATGCTCGACACCCTTGGCGAGCCGTATATTGACACTGCACGGATGAAAGGGCTGTCCAGCGCCAAGGTCTACTTTCGCCATGCCCTGCGCGTCGCCATCAATCCGATCATCTCCAGCATCGGCATGCGGTTCCCACAGATCATCAGCGGCTCAACAATCGTCGCCATCGTCCTGACGCTGCCATTGATCGGACCGCTGTTGCTCGATTCACTTCTTGGCGAGGACGTCTACCTCGCCTGCAGCATTCTCGTCGTCCTGACCCTGGCCCTCGTCATCGGCAACTTTCTCGCGGATCTCGCGCTGGCCTGGCTCGACCCGCGCATTCGTTTCGAAAGCTAGAAGGAGCGTGGTGTGGTGCAAGACGCTGCTGAAAATGTCACGTCCCTTGAGACCGAAGTCGAGGCGGAAGAGCGGTTCGACGTAACCAAACAGGTCTCCTATGGCCGTCTCATCTACCTGCGGTTCCTGAGAAACCATGCTGCCGTCGTGGCGGCCTTCGCTCTTGTAATCATCTACCTCGTAACGTTGGTCTGTCCTTTCTTCGCTCCCTACGATCCCAACACGCGCTTCCTCGAAAAGGTCGCGCATCCGCCGCTGCTGCCAACATTTATCGACGCCGACGGCAAGTTCCACTTGCGGCCATTCGTCTTCGCCACGGTGCAGTCACGCGACCCGAAAACGATGGAGCGCATGTACACCAAGGATACGGACCAGCGCTTTCCTCTGCGGTTATTCGTGCGCGGAGACGAGTACACTTTCCTCTTCTGGGACAGCGACCTGCATCTATTCGGCGCGCAGGATTCGCCGGTCTTCCTCCTAGGCACCGACACGCAGGGCCGCGATCTCTTCTCCCGCATCCTATTTGGCGGCCGCATCTCAACCACGGTCGGCCTGATTGGCGTGGCCATCAGCCTCATTCTCGGCATCGTCATCGGAATGGCATCCGGCTACCTTGGCGGTGCGGTAGATGCCGTGATCCAGCGCGGCATCGAAGTGCTCCTTTCCTTCCCCAGCCTGCCCTTGTGGATGGCGCTTTCGCTCTCATTGCCGCGGCACTGGAGTTCAATTCGCATCTTCTTGCTCATCACCATCCTGCTTTCGATCGTGGGTTGGGGCGGCCTGGCCCGCGTGGTGCGCGGTATGACGCTTGCGGTCAAATCTGAGGAATTCGTGCTCGCCTCCCGCATGGGCGGCGGCGGGACCTGGTGGATTCTGATCCGCCACATCCTGCCCACCAACCTGAGCTACGTTATTGTGGCCGCGACGCTTGCAGTGCCCGGCATTATCCTGGGCGAAACTGCTCTGAGCTTTCTCGGGCTCGGTATCCAGCCTCCGATGATCAGTTGGGGCGTGCTGCTCCAGGACGCGCAGAAGGTCTCCTTTCTCTCGCAGATGCCCTGGCTGATCGCCCCGGCATTCTTCATTATGGCGACAGTCCTCGCCTTCAATTTCATTGGCGACGGCCTGCGCGACGCGCTTGACCCGTATTCCAATTTTTGATTCGCAATTATTTTCGACTGCACTTACATGCCGATTCCAAACTGATGAACAACGCGCCAGATTCCGACAAAGTATTGGACATCCGTAACCTCGAGGTCAGCTTCCGCTCGATTGCAGGCACGACGCGGGCGGTCAACGGCGTCAGCCTCGACGTGCGCAGCGGAGAGATCGTCGGACTCGTTGGCGAGAGCGGCTGCGGCAAGAGCGTCACCATCCGCAGCATCGTCGGACTGGTTCCCTCGCCGCCCGCTCGGTTCGAAAACGGCGAAATCTGGCTTCGCACTCGCCGCGGTATGACGGAAACGGTCTCCTTGTTCAAAGACACGAAGGCGCTGCGTCAAATCCGCGGGCGCGATGTCTCCATGATTTTCCAGGAACCGATGCGCTCGGTTCACCCGATGATGACCATCGGCAAGCAGATTACCGAGGGAATCCTCGAGCACGAGGTCGTTGACCCCGCCGAAGCCTACGAACGCACTATCGAAATGCTTGACCTTGTCGGCCTGCCCAACCCCGCCGGCCAGATGAATCGTTACGCGCACGAGCTTTCCGGCGGCATGCGCCAGCGCGCCCTGATTGCCCTCGCGCTGGTTTGCCATCCCCAACTGCTGCTGGCCGACGAGCCAACCACTGCCCTCGATGTGACCATCCAGGCGCAGATCCTCGAGTTGATCCGAGATTTGCGCGAGCGCATGAGCATGTCGGTGCTCCTTATTACGCACAACATGGGCGTTGTCGCCAACCTTGCCGACCGAATCTCAGTCATGTACCTGGGCAAGATCGTGGAAACAGGCACGGTCGAGGAGATTTTCAAAGAGCCGGCCCACCCCTATACGCAGGGCCTGCTCGCGTCCATGCCAAGCCTTTTCAGCCAGCCCAAGACGCACCTCCAGTCCTTGCGGGGCGTCGTCCCCGAACTTTCCATGGTGCCCAAGGGCTGTGTCTTCGCAGACCGCTGCCCCCATGTCATGCCCAAGTGCGACGAAACACCGCCCGTGGTCGAGCTGCGCGCCGACCATAGCACCGCGTGCTGGCTCTATGCCGACGTCGAAGAGCCACACGGCCCTGACGCCGCGACGACTCTGCCGGCCCCTTCTGACGACGGTGCGCAGGCTGAATCCGTGCCAAGTGTCGACGTGATCCAACTGACCAGATCCGAGCCGGTGTCAGACACTGGCGAGGCCCCACCCGTTGACGACGGATCCGTCCAGCTCCAGATTGAGAACGTCGCGCTCCACTATCCTATTCTGAGGGGCCTTTTGCGGCGTCAGGTTGGCACAGTCCGCGCCGTAGACGGCGTCGATCTGACGATCCGCCGGGGCGAGACACTCGGCCTTGTCGGTGAGTCCGGCTGTGGCAAGACATCGGTTGGCCGCCTCGTTACCCGCCTTGTCGAGCCGTCGGCCGGGCGTCTCCGCTTCGGCGCGGACGGCCAGCTTGAAGAGATCACCCACATTTCGCAGAAGGAGATGAAGCGCGTTCGTCGCTCCATGGGTATGGTCTTTCAAGATCCCCTCTCGTCCCTGAACGCGCGCATGAATGTCCGCAACATTGTCGGTGAGCCGCTCATGTTACATGAGATTGCCAGAGGGAAAGCAGTCGATGAACGCGTAGGCGAACTGTTGGAGATGGTCGGGCTGAGAGCGGCGCACCAGAGCCGCTTTCCTCATGCCTTCAGCGGCGGACAGCGTCAGCGGATCGCGATCGCCCGTGCCCTGGCCACCGAGCCGAGCTTCCTCGTCGCGGACGAGCCGGTCTCCGCGCTCGATGTCTCGGTCCAGGCTCAGATTCTGAATCTGCTGCTGACCCTGCAAGAGCAACTCAGCCTGTCGATGCTTTTCATCGCCCACGACATCGCGGTCGTCCGCCATGTCAGCGATCGCATAGCCGTGATGTACCTCGGCAAGATCGTCGAACTGGGCAACGCCCTTGAAATCTGCGTCCGCCCTATTCACCCCTACACGGAGGCGCTGCTGGCCTCGATCCCCTTGCCGATGCCTGGGCTGGAAACTGTGCGCGAATTGCCCAAAGGGGATCTTCCCGATCCCGCCAATCCGCCCACCGGCTGCCGCTTCCACACCCGCTGTCCATACAGCCAGCCAATTTGCGCCGAGGAAGAGCCGGTGCTGCGCCCCCTTTCCGGTGCCGCAGACCACTTCGGTGCTTGCCACTTCCAGGATGAACTGGACCTCCAGGGCGTCGAAGAGATCGGCGACTTGAGCCCACCGGCAGTGGTGAATGCCGGGGAGAATATGAGCAACACGCAGGCCACATAGAGGCGATTTACTATACGCTTCGTGAGCGCCGGTCAGCAGGTCGATAGTCGATACACAGCACGCCACTAAACCGTTCGTTAAGTCTTGATTCAGGCCCGCCAAGGAGTTGCCATGCCTGTCCAGATGGCCCAATACGGTACAAAACACTCACATGCCGAAGGCAAAATAATAGCTATGCAGGCCAACCGCGATGTTGAACTGGTTGGCGTCTTTGAGCCTGACGCCGAACGCCGTGCGCAGCTCGCAGATTCCGATACCCGTTTTGCGACCGTCCATTGGTTCAAATCGGCGCAGGAGATGCTCGCCGACCCTGCCATTGTCGCGGTAGCGTCCGAAGGGCTAAACGTCGAGAGCCTCGACCAGACCGAGGAAATCGTGGCGGCAGGTAAGCACGTCTGGTACGACAAGGCTCCCGGAGACGACTGGGCACAGTGGCAGCGCGTGGTAGCGGCTGCAGGCGAGAAGAACCTGCTCATTCAGATGGGCTATATGCTGCGCTACCACGACGGTTTTCATCGGATCGCGGAATGGGCCAAGAGCGGCCTCCTCGGCCAGATCTACGCAATCCGCGCCCAGATGTCCACCAACAACCCCGCAGCCCGCCGCAAGCAGATTAACGCGCACCGCGGGGGCATTTTCTACGAGCTGGCCGGCCACATGCTCGATCAGATCATCTGGGTGCTTGGCAAGCCCAACAAATCTACCTGCTTTCTGCGAACGGACGATTACGGTACAGGCGAGCGCGTTGAAGGGTTCGCTGATAACACATTGGGCGTTTTCGAATTCGACCAGGCGATGGCAATGGTGGACATAGCGGCAATGGAAACGCAGCCGACGGCCCGCCGCTACGAGGTATACGGCACTGCTGGCAGCGCCATCATCGTCGAGCCGTTTGAACCGGGTTCACAGATCCGCCTGTGCCTGGCAGAGGCTACCGAAGAGTACGCGGCCGGTGCGCAGATGATCCATTTTCAGAGCCGCTCACGCCAGCGACTCTACGAACAGGAACTGGCTGCCTTCCTCCGCACAATCGCCGGTCAACAAGCGCCGGACCGGTTGCCTGAACACGACCTTCTCGTACAGGAGATCCTGCTGCGCGCAGTCGGAACGCTCGCAGACTGATAGCACATTACTGAATTATTCGGGGTGGAACAATGAAACATATCGGTATTGAGTTTCCAAAACTGGGCGTAACCAGGCAGTTCGATCTGCCTGACCCGCCCCAACCCGGCCCCACCGAGATTGTTACGCGAACCCTTTTCTCCGGTGTCACCAACGGCACCGAACGCCACTCTTTGATGGCGGATTTCGGCAGCCGTTTCCCGGCCCGTGCAGGCTATCAGCATGTGAGCGTTATCGAGGCAATGGGGCGTCGTGTCGACCAGTTCTCAGCGGGTGAGACGGTGTTTCTGGGCAATCACGGCGGTCACAGGGGCTGGCATCTCGTTGATCTCGCGTCCACCAACGAGCGTGAACGCCTGTGCATCAAACTCCCGGCCGACATTGAGCATGAATTCTGCGCTCTTTTTGGCATCGCGGGCGTAGGATTCAGACATTCGAGGCGCATCCGCGTTGCCGCGCCGATGCGGGTGTGGGTTGCCGGTCTGGGACTTATCGGCCAGTCCGTGGCGCAGGCCGCGCGCGCGCTCGGCGCTCACGTCACGGTCACAGACTTTGACCCGCGCCGCCTTAAGATCGCCGCCCAACTCGGGGCTCACCGAGTAATCGACTTCAATGACGATACCGCGATCGAGTCGCTCACTGAGGGCGGGCCTTATGACCGCATTGTGGACGCCTGCGGCGCGCCCGACCTGTTCGACTTCATCTACGAAAACAAGCTGCTCGCGCTTTACGGAGTGATTGGCGCGCTCGCCGGCCGCCAGCCGACCGTTTTTCACCAGACCATGCTTCACGCATTGCGGGCGTCAATCGAGTCATCGTCCCACTTTACGCTGGAAGATCTGGGGATGCTGCGCCACTTCTACGAACTGGGCACAGTTCGCATTGAGCCGTTAGTGACACACCGCGTCCCGGTAGAAGAAGCCCCCGCCATCTACGCAACCATGCGGGACGATCCGGCTGAACTCCTCGGCGTCATTTTCGACTGGCGAAATTGAGTGGGAGGCAGCCCCGCCATTGCGCCGCTGTTCTTCGCTATACCTGCTCAGGCTGTTACGTCCTTGCCAATTTTTCCCTGCCTCCTCAACCGCAGCGGCACGTCCTCTGGCTTCGACGATTTGTACCCGTGCCATCCACTCGGTACCGCGTCCGCTTGCCGCTGCCCTGTCAAGGACGGCAACGCAGAAGAAGAAATGCAGCGCGTCTTCCAACGCAATTGGCTTTCTGTACGGCCCGTTTTTGCAATAGTCAACCGGGGATTCTGGTTGACCGGTTGGACTCAGCCCGGATACTCGATCTGGATCGTATCAAACTCAACGACACCTTCGGGCAGGTAGGTATAGTCTGGCTCATAGTCGCGATGTGTGCGCAGGCGGTCCTTCATGTCCATGGGGATGCCGATCGGAACGACGGTTAAAGGAAACATCACCAGGATCAGGTCGCAGTTCACATCCAGTAGCGCATCGCGAATATCACCGTAGCCGTAGAGCTCTTGCTTGTCGTGCCGGCCGCCGACGCATGTCCACTGGGCGGGATCGTCGGACAGCAGAAGCGTTTGCTCGCTCCAGTCGGGAGTGACGGCAAGGGATTGACCTGTTAGAGCGAAATTTGGGCGGGTATCGCCGACATCAGCCTGTACCCAGAGGGTAAGTTGCGCTCCCTTCAGGTCGACTTTGCCGCGCAGACGTACGGTCATGCGCGCATTGGTGAGGTTACGATCCTTGCCCTCTGCCAGAAAGCGGTTGACGCCGACCTCTGCTGCAATCTCGTCGGTGTAATGGGCGGGGTGCGTGTAGAGGTAGGCGAGCAGATGCAGGTAACCTGCGCCGGGCGCGCAGTGATTGGGGTCGACGCGCCAGGGGCTGCGGGTAATGAAGGCACCGTTTTTCAGTTCGGGCAGATGTGATCCTGTTCCCCACGCGCACCAGCCGCCGGGGCCGTTGTCGAATGTTTCGATATAGGGTGTTCGGTCCACTTTCGTCTCCGTTGAAAAGGCCTGTCACAGCTGGTTATTTTGGAGGCCGCCTGCGGGAATGTGTCTGCGAGTGCGTGGAGTCCAACCCGCTCTGCAGGTGCTGCATAAGCGGCGGCCTGGCCAGCACGGTTGCCTTCATCCCTTGCTCTTCCGCTGGTTTTTTGAGTTCTTGTAACTACTCAGCCGCAACTGATTCGCTACCCTGAATGAGGTCAGCAAGAGCTTTCTCTCTCTCCTCATGTTTGTATTTTGGGCGGTCGGGCCTTCCGCCCTCCCTTGTGCATCGGCTGCGCCCCCGCAACGCCCCCCTACAAAACCATCGCTCACCGACCTTGTGTCCTCATTCCAGCTATGCGACTCCAGCAACCTGGCTGCCGCAAACCGCATACGCAATCAGATAGCCTGCATGGCGGCAGAGATAAGGGGCTGGTCAAGACAGACACTGTAGATGGCTTAGTAGTAACGAATTCTCCAGATAGGCAGGAAGTCAGCCGAACCTTCATGTCTGAAACTAGCTCCTGTCCGGCCACATCCTATCCGTTCGGCAGGACGAAGTAGAAGCGGGCGCCGCCTTCGGCGCGGTTCTCGACGCCGATGACACCGCGGTGGGACTCTACGACCGCCTTTGCGATTGTGAGGCCGAGGCCGGAGCCGCCGCCGCTGGCGCGGCTGCGGGACTGCTCGACGCGATAGAACTGTTCGAAGACTTTGGAGAGGCTTTCTTCAGGGATGCCCGGCCCGGAGTCGAACACATCGACGCGCACACCTCCTACGACGCCCTGCGCGCTGACGGCGACGGAGCCACCTGGGGGCGTGTGGCGCACAGCGTTGCCGATCAGATTGGTGAGCACGCGACCGATGAGGCCGGCGTCAAGCATGACGGGGTCGACTCGGGGGTCGGCACTGCCGGAAAGGCCGATGCCCTGCTCTTCGGCCATGACCGCGAAGCTTTCCAAGGTGTCGGAGATCAGGTCGGCGAGAGAAATGGGCTGCCGGTCCAAATGCAGGCCGCCCGCTTCGATTTCGGCCATTTCGAACAGTTCATCGATGAGGACGGAAAGTGCGGAGGCGTCGCGTTGCACTGTGCGGAGATAGCGTTGGGTCTCGGCCGGGTCGGTGACATAGCCATCGGTGAGGGCCTCCACCAGGGCCTGGATGGATGCGAGGGGCGTACGGAGGTCGTGGCCGATCCAGGCCAACAGATTGCGGCGCAGCTGCTCGGTCTCACGATGCCGGCTTTCTGCAGCCTCCAGCTGCTCAGCCATCTGGTTGAAAGTTTCTCCCAAGTGTGCCAGTTCATCTTTGCCAACGACATCGACGCGCACGTTGCGCTTGCCTTCGGCGATGGCGGCGGCGGCCCGTCCCACCCACTGTATCTTCTCTGACAAGGCTATTGACAGAAAGTAGCCCAGCGCGGTGGCGATGCCGCCGGCAAAGATGAGAAGAACCGCAGCCAGGCGTAGATCGTGATCGCTGGCGAACATTAGGCGGGCGGTGATAAAAACGTTCAGGAAGGTAAGGAGGCTGGCGAATCCATAACCGCCAAGCAGAGTCCAACTGAGGCGGGGAGAGTAGTGCAGCCAGCCGAGACGGTAGACCAGATAGACGGCGGCGACGGACAGGAGCGCGGTAGCAGAGAGGAACTGCGCCATTGCCCACAGTTCCTCGGTTGGGGGATTGAGAACCGCCAGGAACAAGATCAATCCACCCACAATGGCGGCGAGAACGCCGATCAGGAAGCGGATTGACACCGAGATTGGCGATGGGAATAGCGATGTCGAGTTCATGGGCACTCCAGTGCGGCGATCAATTCAGAAAATTCAACTGTCGGCCGCTTCCTGTTCTCCGGGTTCAAAGCGATAGCCTACGCCCCAAACCGTAATAATATGGCGGGGATTCGATGGGTCTTGCTCGATTTTTTCGCGCAGACGGCGCACGTGGACGGTGACAGTGCTGGCGTCGATGAACTCTGAAACGCCCCACACCCGATTGAGCAACTGATCGCGATTAAAGACCTGCTGGGGATTACTGGTAAACATCCACAGAAGATCGAATTCTTTGACGGTCAGGGGAATCCCTTCTCCTGCGACTGACGCCTGGCGAGTGCGAGGGTCGATGAATATGTTGCCGCAGGTTATGGGTTGCTCGCCGCCTGGGGGCGCGGGTGCCTGCTGTGTGCGCCGCAGCACTGCCTTGACGCGGCTGACCAGTTCGCGCGGGCTGAAGGGTTTGACGACGTAATCGTCGGCGCCGAGTTCCAGACCGAGAATGCGGTCGATCTCGTCCTTGCGGGCGGTCAGCAGGATAATGGGGATCGCGCTGGCAGCGCGCATTTGGCGGGTGATTTCGTAGCCGTCCACGCCCGGCAGCATTACGTCCAAAATCAGCAGATCCGGTGGGTTGGACTGTAGCAGTTTCAGGGCCGACAGCCCATCGCCAACGACGGTAGCATCGAATCCTTCCCGCTCCAGATAGAGTTTGACAACCTCACTAATGCTGGGTTCGTCATCTACAACGAGAATTCTGGCGGCGGCCATGGTACGTGGATTTCCTCACAACAGTGCCAAGGAAATGGACTGAAATCGGGAGCGGTTAATAATCCGGTAATCTTTACCGGCTGGTAGAGCACTGTTTATCTGGTATACTATGAATAGCGACCTTATCGCCAAATACATTGTTGCATAACATGTTCATTTAACCAACCTTAAGGAGGAACATACCCCATGCAACTACGGAAACCAATTTCTTTGATTCTTATCGCGATGCTTTTGTTCTCTACCTCTGTCATTTTGCTTCCCTCTGACAGTGTCCTGGCAGGTGTCGGGCCAACATTCGAGTCGAGTCATGACGGAGATGACAGTGACGAGATGGGGAAAGCTGTCACTTTCCTTGTTCGCATTGAGAACATTTCCGGTGACAGCGATCTACCGACACCGTTTGCGCCTGGCGTCTGGGTGCTGCACAGTGAGGCTGGGCCCCTCTTTATTGAGGGCGAAGCTGATAAAGGCTACGGGCTGGAGGCTTTGGCGGAAGACGGCGACCCGTCTGGACTGGCTGAAGCTCTGAACGGGATGGACCTGCATGCGGGCGTTTTCAATACGCCTGCGGGCGCCGATGGGCCCGGACCGCTTCTACCCGGCGAGGCCTATGAGTTTGAAGTAAAGGCCACTGCCGATACTCCTTATCTTTCGTTTGCCACCATGTTCGTTCAGTCCAATGATCTCTTCGTTGGACCGGGAGAGTCAGGCATTGCACTCTTCGATATGGACGGTATGGCGATGATGGGGATGCATGACGTAACTGCGGACATGGATTTGTGGGACGCGGGTACCGAGGCCAATGAGGAGCCGGGCGTAGGCGGCGACCAGGCGCCGCGCCAGTCTGGGCCCAACACCGGCATCCCTGAAGTCGATGGAACTGTTCGTATTGTGGATGACGGCTACACCTATCCCGATGTCTCCGCCCTTGTGAAAGTCACCATCGAAGAAGTGATGATGATGGACGAGGGCATGGACAAGGAGATGGACGAAAAAGACGAGATGATGTCGGACGATGACAAGATGGCCGACAAGGACGGCATGATGGCGGCCGAGATCATGTTGATGGAAGAGGGGTCCACGCCTTACACGGTAGTGGCGGGCGACACACTGGGCTCGATTTCCAGGCGCGCCTATGGCGCCAGCAAGTACTGGTCGGTCATTTGCAGCGCCAACGAGTTGGCCGACTGCAACCTCATCCACATCGGCGATGAGTTGATGCTCCCAACCGCCGGCGACGCAATGTCGATGATGGACGACAAGATGATGATGGGCGAGAAGGACAGCATGATGTCCGACGATGACAAGATGGCGGACAAGGACGATAGTATGATGTCCGACGATGACAAGATGGCGGATAAGGACGATAGTATGATGTCCGACGATGACAAGATGGCCGACAAGGACGGCATGATGGCCGGCGACGCCATGATGGAAGCCATCACGTTGATGGATGATGGATCCACGCCCTATACCGTCGTCTCCGGAGACACGCTGGGCACAATCGCCAAGCGCGCCTACGGAAGCAGCTCATACTACTCGGCCATCTGCAGCGCCAACGAGTTGGCGGACTGCAACCTCATCCATGTCGATGATGAGCTGATGCTCCCGACGCAGGCTGAGGCCGAAGAGATGATGGACAGCATGATGATGGAAGACAGTATGGATGCGATGGAAAAGAAGGACGATTCGTAGGAATTAGGGGTGTACAAAGCCCAAAGTGAGGTTGGGAGGCGCGCAGTGCGCGCCTCCCTTTGCACACACTACACACTGAGATGATCGTGAACACTCTAACGAAGGCATTGACCGGCTGTAAGATCGGAGGGAGCGATCCCGTAGCCCTTGGGCACAGTTGCGCAGTTCCGTTTAGTTTTGCCCAGCGCCAGTTTGTGTGTCGGAATGTGAGGCGTTTTCAGCTTGTATTGCTAGCGTTGGCCTGTGGATTGGTTCTGGCAGGCTGCGCGATCCCGGAGGCGATACCGGCAGAGAGCGATCAGGGCGATGAGAGCGCGACGGTAGAAGCGATTCAGACTCGAGTGGCGGAGACGCGGGCCGAGCAGGCTGCAGCCAAGGAAGAATCGATGGCCGCGGCAAGTGAAGAGGCGCAAGATCAGACAACGGCAGTTGAAGAGACCAGCCCGGCGCTGACCATCGGCCCAACCGCGGCACAGCAGCAGCTACTGGACAAACTGCGGCCGCAGGGAGAGGCGCCAGAACTGCTCAACGAAGTCTGGCTCAACTCCGAGCCGCTCAAGCTGGCGGACCTGCGAGGGAAGGTGGTGCTGGTCGAATTCTGGACGTATGGGTGATACAACTGCGTAAACGTAATTCCCTCGTTGAGGGAATGGCACCAGAAGTATGCGGACGATGGTTTTGTGATCATCGGCGTCCACACTCCGGAGTTCAGGCACGAGCGGGATTTGCAGAACGTCGAGAATTCTCTCGTGCGGTTATCGATCCCGTTCGCGGTTGCGATCGACAATGATTGGAAGACCTGGCGTTCCTACCACAACCGCTATTGGCCGGCGATGTACTTTATCGACAAGACAGGACAGATCCGTTTCCTGAAGATTGGCGAAGGCCAGTACAGTTACTCGGAATCGGTGATTCAGGCGCTGCTCGCCGAACCTTACACTGCCAATTGAATCGAGGTGGTGATTCCGGACCCATGCAGGGGCGAAACCTGCCCCTGTATTAGCGCGCGCTCCTCTTGGCTCCAACTTTTTTGCCCCAATTACGGCCGGCTGGGATTGCCCAGTCCAAGCCGGTTGCCTTCGCAAATTCTCCACTGAGACGGAAAACAGGACGACTATGGAAAGTCCAGCGCACTCGGCGCCCAGGACCGGATTTACAACTGACAAGTCTGTTCTGCGGGCAAAAACACTGTTTTTGAGCGGGCCTTTCGGCGCGGGCAAGACGACTGCCGCCATCGAGCGAATTTCGTGGCTTCTGCGGCAGGAGCGCGTGCGTGGAGACCAGATTCTCGTCCTGGTACCACAGCCATCGCTGGGCCAGCCCTACCACGAGGCATTGCACCGCCCTGATATGCCCGCAGGCGCGTTGGTACAGGTGGCAACGGTGGCATCACTCGCGAGATCCAGCGTTGCGCTCTACTGGCCGCTGGCAGCACCTGCTGCCGGGTTTGCCGAGCCGCGCAAGGAGCCAACTTTTCTCAACCTGGAAACCACGCAGTACCACATGGATGGCTTGGTGGAGAATGCGGTGCAGCAGGGCGAATTCGATGCGGTCCGCCTGCAACGCGGCCGTATTGTAAGCCAGGTGTTGGACAACCTGAACAAGGCGGCGCTGCACAATTTCACGATTGACGAGGCCTACGCCCGTCTGGAAAATACGGTGCCGGCTGGTGAGCAGATGACGGCGCGGCTGAATGTGCTGCGTTCAGCTCGCCGCATCAGCCAGGCGTTTCGAGAGATGTGTCTGCAGGAGTCGCTGGTTGACTACAGTCTGCAGATGCAGACCTTTTTGCGGCACATACTCGAGAACGATTGGTGCAGGACCCATTTGTTCCGCACTTTTCGCCACTTGATCTTCGACAATGCGGAAGAGGAGACTTTCGCGGCACAGGAGTTGGTGCGCCGCTGGCTCCCTCACCTGGAAAGCGCGCTGATACTGGTCGATGAGGATGGCGGCTACCGGGCGTTTTTGGGTGCGGACCCGCAGAATGCGGATCGACTGGCCGGCTGCACAGAAAACCGAGCCCGGTTGGCCGACTCTCACAGCATGGCGCCTGGGCTATCTTCAATGATCGGGGGCATCAACCGGGCCATTCTTGGCAGGCGGGGAGACGGAGGGCAGGAGAAACGCGCCGACGTTGACGTATCCGGTTTGCCGGACGGGAGTCCGATTGTATTTCCCGAAGGTACGCACCGGTTTTACCCGCAGATGATCGAGTGGGCTGTGGGTGAAATCGAGCGGCTGGTTAAGCAGGAGGGCGTGGCGCCCAAAGAGATTGCTGTGCTGGCGCCCTTTGTAAGCGATGCCATGCGCTTTAGCATTCAGACCCGCTTACAGGAAAAAGACATTCGCACCGCAAGCCACCGTCCCAGCCGCGCTCTGAATGCGGAGCCGGCAGTGCGAACGCTCCTGACGTTGGCTGCGCTGGCACATCCTTCCTGGCAGCGCCGGCCTTCGCGAGCAGACGTTACGCTGACGCTTGGGAGCGCAATCGCCCAGCTGGACCCTGTTCGAGCAAGCGTTTTGGCGCAGGCAGTATACAACGACCGGGACAACGCAGGCGCAGAGTTGGCCGCCTTCGAAGGGCTGCGGGGAGACGTGCAGAAACGGGTAACGTTCGCAATGGGAGAACGCTACGAACAGCTGCGCGTTTGGTTGGCCGATTACAGGGCGGAAAGCGAATTCTCTCCTCTGGACAGATTCATTGCCCGCATTTTTGGCGAAAAGCTGAGCCAGCCCGGGTTCGGATTCCATGAATGGCCGGAGGCAGCCAGGTTGGCCGATCATTTAGCCAGGTCGGCGCGCAACTTCCGTTGGGCAATTGGGGAGCAGGGCGGGGCGGCATCCCCGGTGTCCGCCGAACCACCGAGCGCTCCGGTTCCCCGCCAGGTTGAGCTCAGCCGCGCCTACGTTGAACTGGTAGAAAGCGGTGCGCTGGGCGCGCTTCATGTGCCCTCATGGACCGAGGCGGATGACGCGGTGTTTGTTGCGCCGGCCTACACGTTCCTGATGAGAAACCGTGCTGTAGAGGTGCAGTTTTGGCTTGACATAGGGGCTGAAGGCTGGTGGCAGCGCATTCACCAGCCCCTGACCCATCCCTATGTTCTCTCACGCAACTGGCCGCAGAATCAGCAATGGAGTGATCTGCACGAGTTTCAGAGTCGCCAGGAAAGTCTGCGCCGCCTGTTGCTTGGTCTCTTGCGGCGGGCGCGGCGGAGTGTCTTTCTGGGAATGAGTGACTATGGCGAAGGCGGGATGGAACAGAGGGGGCCTCTTCTGAACTTGCTCAATCGTGTCCAGGTACAGGCGTGAAGCCGGACTTCACCTGCTTTGGCATGTGCTGCCAGTTGCGGGCGACCGGTATTGAGGGGCGAGCCGGCCTGACTGATTAGGATTCCTGATATCATGTCACCGTTCCGACAGGATTATGCAAGCTTTGAGGGATTGGAATGGCAAGAGGCTGGCCTCGACTTTGGCGCAGCCAGACAGGCGCAGGGGACGAACGCTGTCTTCATCTCCTCAACGTTGGGCAAGCAGGCCATTTTTGCCCCTGTTTGCTGAAATTATACCCCTGTATTACAATGATGTTTTGTGCCTGTGGGCATTCTTCCCCTTTAGCTACAGGTATCAGTTGGTCTGCCATGGCAGTGGCGGAGATTAGTAGACCGACAGCGGGCGTGTCAGCCGCGCCGATTGTTCCACGAGCACCGATAGTATCCACGAGAGATTAGGGCCAGCGGTCTCCACACTTTTTGAGATTGACAACTTCTGCGAACCGTGAGTAGCGATTACATCTTTGGCATCCATGATTTTGGCGGCGAAGAGCATATGCGCGCGGCCAGAAAACAGGGTTGGATCGTTTTCAGCGAAGTGTTAGGGCATGATCCGAACGATCTCCTTGGAAAGGATTACAGCTCTTTCAGTCGCCAGGGATTGGGCGTCATTGTCTGCCTGAACAATGGATACTTTCCCCAGGGCACGCTGCCGTTGAGCAGTGAATACGCCGACTTCGCGCGTCGCTGCGCCAATTTTGTGGAGGCCAGCCGGGGGTGCAGCCATTGGGTGATCGGCAACGAGATGAACTATGCGATCGCGCGCCCCAGCACGGCAGAAGGGCTTGAGGAGCGCAAACATGTAGACGACCTGCCTGCGAGCGACCCCACGCTGCGCAGCTTGCCAGACCGGTTCAGCGCCCTGCTCAACGAATCCGACAGAATGATCGCGAACGAAGTCGCGGGCGGAGAGGAGTTGATAACCCCCCAGCTGTATGCCAGTTGCTACGGTATGTGCCGGCAGGCGATCCACGAAGTTGAGGGCCATGAAAAGGATCAGGTTCTGATTGGTGCGGTGGCGCCATGGAATAGCCAGACGATGTATGCAGGCAACCCAAGCGGCGACTGGATCAAGTATTTTCAAGACATCCTGCTGCAGTGCGGCGCCAGCGGTTGCGACGGAATTACTTTGCATACCTGTACGCATGGTGCGAATCCAACTTTGATTCTGGACAACAGCAAACTGCCGGATTTTCCGCAGTATCACTGTCACTTCCAGGCCTACCGGGATTTCATGAATGCGATTCCGGTCAACATGCGGCAACTGCCAGTCTACATTACGGAGACTGACCAAGGCGGCCCCTGGGAAAATGTGAACCGGGGATGGATTCAGGCCGCCTATGCTGAAATCGATCGCTGGAATCGGCAGAACGCGCAAAAGATTCGGGCGTTGGCCCTGTACCGTTGGCCGCAGTTGGACCGCTGGCACATCAAGGGAAAGGGAGGCGTGATAGAGGATTTTCGCATCGCGTTACGACACGACTACCGATGGGTCAATGAGGCCGAACAGTCAGTGCCGGAAAGTAAGCCGGAGCGCTGGCCTGCCAGGGAGGCACGAAGCCGGCAGGAAGTTGACGAGGTTGAAGAGGTCGAAGAGGTCGAAGTACTGGAAGAAATGAAGTCGGGCAGGGGGATGGTGTACCGGGTGCAGTGGCTGAAAGGCAAACCGCCAAGCCCGCTACACGCCGGTCAGCGCGTGAATTTCCCGGTAACTGTTCGGAACACGGGAACGATTGCCTGGCCCGCCGCGGGTGCACAGAAAGTTGCGCTTGGCTATCACTTTTTCCAGAATCGAAGGGAAGTGCCGTTTCCTGACGACCGCCCCTTACTGACGGAACTGCCCCACGACGTGGCGCCGGGCGAAACGGTGACTTTCGATGCGCAGATGGTCATTCCCGACCGGTCGGGCAACTTCACACTGGTTCTGGATCTGAACAGCGGCGGCGAAAACTGGTTCCAGGATATGCAGTCGGACATTCTGACGCGCTGGCTGAATGTGAGCGAAGCGGAGTCCCAGGCGGCCGAAACCAAGCAATCCGCACCGGCAGAAGACCCGGCAGAGACACAGGATAGGGAAAGTGCGGAACGGACACCGCCGCCGGAAACGACACCCGAACTGCAGGTCAGGGCGGAGGCACGTTCGTCCTCAGCGCCGCATGGGCCCGCTGTCCTGGATGTTGCTTCCTCGTTACCGCGCGGTGAGAATCAGTTTGCGATGCGAACGCCGGACCAGATCCGGCGGTTGGTAATCTGTCACACATCTGCGCCAACGGGCGTGCCGATTCAGACGATTGCGCAGGCGCATATTTCCCAGGGCTATCCTGGCATTGCCTACCACTACTTTGTGCTGGAATCGGGAGAAATCCTGCAAGTTGCCGGCGTTGAGGCGGTGGTGAACGATGAGGCGGAGTGGAGCCTGACCGGTGTGAACATCTGCCTGGAGGGGAATTTCGACGAAGACGTTCCGCCCCCGGCGCAGTTGACGGCCGCGGCCCATCTATGTGCATGGATTTTACCTCGTTTCCACCTGACAGCGCAGAGTGTTGTCGGCATGTGCGAGTTGCTGGACACATCGAGCCCGGGAAGCACTTTTGTCAACGGTCCCGCCTGGAGGCGGGAGCTTCACGAGAAGATTGTCAAGTTTCTCACCGATTCACCGCTTTCACCGCCTGCTGAGACGGTGGATGACGAGGCTCCGCTGTTGCCGGACGGCCGCACAGCTGGGCCTGGGCAAGAAAAGACGCCGGCGCCGAAACCACCTATCGAAGATGTTGTTACCCGCCTGCCGCGTGATCCACAGCGCTTTGTCCAGAGGCAGGCCGACGATATCGAATTTATTGTCATCAACCACACGGCTGCGCCGCCAATCACCCCGCTGCAGACAATTGCTGCGGCGTTCCACCGCCGTCTGCCCGGTATTCTTTACCAGTTTTTTATTGCATCCAATGGCTCTGTTTACCAGACCCAGCCGCTGATGCAGGTAGTGGACGGCAAAGTCCCGTATATTGCCCGTGCCATCAACATCGGGTTTGCAGGTGAATTCAATGATGATATTCCGACTGAGGCCCAGATAAATTCGGGAAGGGAGCTGATTTCCTGGCTGATGGAGGAGTTTCCGCAGCTGACGCTGGCCAGCATTCGCGGGGTGAACGAATTCATCAACCATACATCGCCAGGAGAGCAGTGGCTGCAAGGTCGACGCTGGAAGGACACTCTGATAAATGCGGTTCGGACGGGAGCCGAAGGCGCGGTGTTGGATGAAGCAGTTCCCGGCGGCAAGACGTTGTCCGGACTGGAGGGCCAGCATCCTACGAGCGGCAGTGAAGAGGCCAACGGCCAGACGGCAGTATTCGGCCGCGAAGATGAGCGGTTGCAGCAAGCGGTGGTGGATACGCTGGAGCAACCAGAACAGCAGGTCCCGGTAGCGCGACCGCAGATTAGGGACATCAGCCATGAATTGCCCCGGCACCCCACTGTACAATACCGGCGTCGTCAGTTGGCAGCCATCACCCATATAGCCATTCATCACACTGCCTTGCCACCTTCAGTGGGACCGGAGCGCATCGCCCAGGCCCACGTTGCCGAAGATACTGACCGCGGCAAAAGAGCCTGGTCCGGTATTGGCTACCACTATTTCATCCCCGTTGACGGCGAGATTTTGCAGACGCAGCCGGTGGAGTTGCGTACATTCCACGTTGGGCGGCATAACTCATACACAATTGGCGTCGTGTTCGCTGGTAGCTTCATGAACGGCTCCACCCCGACCGCGCGACAGATTCATTCGGGCGCAAGGTTGATCGCCTGGCTGTTACAGGAGTTTCAGTTGCAGATCAGCAATATTTTGGGCCACCAGGAGTTTTCGGACAATTCCACCGCCTGCCCGGGTAGCGAATGGTTGGAGGGAAAGGTCTGGCGCGACACGCTGATTGCGGAAATTGAACGCGTCCGGAACGGAGTCCCTCCCTATCACTATGTCCTTTTCCCAACTGAGGAAACGATGACAGCGACCATGGCGGAGGCCAGTTACTATTTTGACGAATTCAAACCAGAGGCAGGCACTTTTCTGGAGGATGCGTTGCTGGCGCGCTATGTGACACTTGTCGGGTCAGGGACCGGACCTTCAACAGAGGCGGAGCGGCGCCTGGCGAATGCCGGTGTGGAGATCGACCGCCTGGATGATTCCGACGCGATTTCGGCCGCGCAGAGGCTTCTGCAACTTGCCCACGATGGACGCCGTTTCCGGTCGTTGCTTGAGTCGTAGACGGCATGGACACTGCGCTCAATCCGCTTGGAGCCGGCTATCCGGTCCATCTTCCAATCTTCGATGGTCCCATCGAGTTACTTCTCCATCTGATCGAACGCCAGGAACTGGATATTTCTGAAGTGTCGCTGGTGGCGATAACGGATCGGTACCTGCGTGCGATCGAGACGATGCAGGAGATTGAACCGGAAGCGCTGGCGGACTTTCTGGTAGTAGCGGCTCGCCTGCTATACATAAAGAGCCGCGGGCTCTTGCCCCAACCGGAAGTTGAGGAGGAAGAGGAGAAACAAAGCGAGGCGTTGATCCAGCAGTTGCTCGACTATCGCCGTTTCAAAGAGGCGGCAGGCGAACTGCGCTTGCGAACTTCAATCGGGTTGCGCACGAATGCGCGCTTGGCTCCGCCGCAGACGGAACGCAGTTTGGACTTCTCGGCACTGACGATCGAGAAACTGGCGGCGGCGGCGCTGAAGGCGTTGCGCAACATCCCAACCAGCCCTGCTCCACCGGCAGTGCGAGCTTATCCAATCACCGTTGCCGAGCAGATCGCGGCCATCCGCAAACGGATTGGAAGTCTAGCTGGATTGAATGGCGACGTCGACGGGTATGTTTCCTTTACGGCCCTTCTGTCCGAAAGCCGCAGCCGACTGGAGATTGTGGTTACGTTCCTGGCAGTCCTGGAACTGATCAAGCTGCGGGAGATTGCCGCCGAACAGCACGAGACTTTCGGTGAGATCGTGCTGCGCAGCGAGCTGTAAGAGGCAAGATGGGACGAACAGAGGGAGTTGGACTGCTCGAAGTGCGTATTAGCGGGTGAGGGTAAAAGTGTTCGGTCTACCGGGGGCTGGCGTCGACTCTGAGCGATGCCAGCCCCCGTTTTGCTTCAGTCGGCCAGAGTGCTTACGTCGCCGATTGGCAAGCCCTGGACCTGGGCTTTGAGCACGCGGCGCATGATCTTGCCGGAACGGGTCTTGGGAAGGCCGTCGACGATGCTCAGTTCGGCGGGCACAGCGATCGGGCCGACTTCGTGACGCACGTGAAGTTTGAGGGCGTCGACCAGATCGGCGTTGCCGCCCACGCCGTCGTTGAGGATGCAGAAGGCGTGGATGACGTTGCCGCGCAGCTCGTGGGGAATGCCGACGCAGGCGGCTTCGGCCACATCGGGATGGCTGACCAGTGCGCTTTCGATTTCGGCAGTACCGAGCCGGTAACCACTTACTTTGATGACATCATCCATACGGCCGATGATCCAGAAGTAGTCGTCGGCATCGCGGCGGGCGCTGTCGCCGGTAAAGTACCAGCCCTGTTGGGCAAATTCGGACCAATACTGCTCTACGAAGCGGTCCGGATCACCCCAGACGGTCCGCGCCATTCCCGGCCAGGGCCGCTTGATGACGAGATAGCCGTCCTCATTGGGCTCACAGGAGGAGCCGTCTTCGCGTACGACGTCGGCGTCGATGCCGGTGAATGGCAGGGTGGCGCTGCCCGGTTTTAGCGCGACTACGGGAGTGGGCGTAATCATGAAGCCACCGGTTTCGGTCTGCCACCAGGTATCCATGATTGGACAGTTTTCACGACCGATAACGCGGTGATACCAGCGCCAGGCTTCCGGATTGATCGGTTCGCCGACACTGCCAAGGAGACGGAGGCTGGACAGGTCGTGTTGGTCGGCCCAGGCGTCGCCGAAGCGCATCAAGCCGCGAATGGCGGTGGGGGCGGTGTAGAGAATTGTGATGCCGTAATCCTCGACAAGCTTCCAGTACCGATTTGGATGGGGATAGTCGGGCGCGCCCTCGTACATGAAACCGGTGGAGCCAAGTATGAGGGGCGCATAGACGATGTAGCTGTGCCCGGTTATCCAGCCGGGGTCGGCAGCGCACCACCAGAGGTCGTCTTCCTTAAGATCGAAGACATATTTGAGGGTGGTAGCGGTGTAGACCTGATAGCCGCCGCAAGTATGGAGGACGCCTTTGGGTCTGCCGGTGGTGCCGGAAGTGTAAAGGATGAAGAGGGGATCTTCGGCGTCCATCGGTTCGGATTCGCAGATAGGGCTGGCGATGGGAAGTGCCATCTCTTCGTGCCACCAATGATCACGGCCGGGCGTCATCTCCACATCCTGCATTGTGCGCTGGAAGACGATTACAGTGTCTACTATCGGGCTGCGTTTGACGGCCTCGTCACAGATGTCTTTCAGGTCGACGGTTTTGCCGCGCAACCAGGCGCCGTCACTGGTGATCAGCACCCTGGACTTGGCGTCGTCGATGCGGCTGGCGAGGGCTTGCTCGCTGAACCCGCCGTAAACGACCGAGTGGACAGCGCCTATCTTGGTGACGGCGAGCATCGCGATCATCAGTTCGGGAGTCCGCCCCATGTAGATGGTCACGGTATCGCCTTTGCCGACGCCCTTGCCTTTGAGCACGTTGGCGAACTTGTTGACTTCCTGCCAGAGCTGGAAATAGCTGTAGTTCTGCTTGTCACCGTCTTCGCCTTCAAAGATCAGCGCCAACTTGTGTTTGCGCCAGGAATTTACGTGCCGGTCCAAGGCGTTGTAGGCGATATTGGTCTTGCCGCCGACAAACCATTTGAAAAAAGGCGCGCCGCTATCGTCCAATACTTTTTCGTAAGGTTCGAACCAGTCGATCAACTCGCGGGCGCGCGCATCCCAGTAGGCCTCGATATCTGCGAGCGCTTCATGCCGCAGGTCGAGGTAGTTGGGTACGTTGGCATTGGCAAGCGTCGAAGGTTCGGGTTGGTACAGTTCACTGTCGGTGGCAGGGACCTCGATAGCCTGACCGTTTGAGCTCTGTTCCGACATTCTACCCTCCTTCATTCATTGTCTATTGGTGCGCTGCGGGATTGGCAGATATGATAGCACACTTTTATCGATGGTTCAGATGTTTTGTGCGGCCAGTTCGGCGATCTCTTCCGGGTGGCGGGCGATAGCGACGCCGGCGCTTTGGAGCGCTTCGATCTTTTCAGCAGCGGTACCTTCGCCGCCGGAGATGATGGCGCCAGCGTGGCCCATACGTTTCCCAGGGGGAGCTGTTTGGCCGGCGATGAATGCGGTAACCGGTTTGCTCATTTCGGTCCGAATGTAGTCGGCGGCTATTTGCTCGTCGGCCCCGCCGATTTCTCCGATCAGAACGACCTGTTCGGTTCCGGAGTCCTGTTCAAACATTTGCAGCACATCGAGAAAATTCAGCCCTTTTATTGGGTCGCCGCCGATGCCGACAGCGGTGCTCTGGCCGATGCCGCGGGCAGTGAGGGCATAGATGACTTCATAGGTGAGCGTGCCTGATCTGCTGACGATGCCGACGTTGCCAGGTGTGTGAATATGGCCGGCCATGATGCCCACCTTGGATGTGCCCGGCGAGATGAGGCCGGGGCAGTTGGGCCCGATCAGCAGTGATTCCGTCGAGTCCAGGAAGGAGCGGGCGCGGGCCATGTCGAGGGCAGGAATGTTTTCGGTGATGCATACGATCAGGTCGATGCCGGCGTCGGCAGCCTCGAGGAGGGCGTCTACGGCAAAGGCCGCGGGCACGAAGATGATGGTGGTATTGGCGTCGGTGGTGGCGACGGCTTCATGCACGGTATCGAAGACCGGGGTGTTGCCGACGGCCCACTGGCCGCCGCGGCCGGGGACGGCGCCGGCAACCACATTGGTGCCGTACTGGATCATCTGCTGAGCGTGGAAGGCGCCCTGGCTTCCGGTGATTCCCTGCACGAGCAGGCGGGTGTTGTTGTCAACAAGGATGCTCATGCGGGTTCTCCTTTGGCGGCGGCGACGGCCATCTGCACGGCTTCAGACAGTCTGTTGGCGGAGGGCAGATTGGAATCCGCCAGAATCTGGCGGCCTTCATCCTCGTTGACGCCTACCATACGCACGACGATCGGCACCTTTACGTGCAGGCTATTGATAGCTTCAACAATCCCATTGGCCACTTCGTCGCAGCGGGTAATGCCGCCGAAGATATTGATGAGAACAGCTTTCACTCCCGAATCTTGCAGGATGATTCGTAACGCCGCCATGACTTTTTCGGCGCCGGCGCCTCCGCCGATATCGAGGAAGTTGGCCGGGTTGCCGCCGTAGAGCTTGATGATATCCATCGTGGCCATGGCCAAGCCGGCGCCGTTTACCATGCAGCCGATTTCGCCATCGAGGTCGATATAGCTGAGGCCTGCTTCGCGGGCTTCGGTCTCGGTCGGGCTGTCTTCGTCGGGATCGCGCATTGCGGCCAGTTCCTTCTGCCGGGGCAGGGCGCTGTCGTCAATCAGGATTTTGCCGTCCACGGCTTCCAACTGGTTATCCCCGTTGATTACCAGAGGGTTAATCTCTGCCAGGCTGGCATCGCATTCGACAAAGGAACGATAGAGACTCTGGGCGATTTTGGTGAAGGCGGAAATATGCTTTTTGGGGAGGCCTATGCCATAGGCAAGCTGGCGAGCCTGGAATCCCTGCATGCCCAGCAGTGGATGGACGTGAACGGTGATGATCTTTTCGGGGGTTTGGGCAGCCACCTCTTCGATCTCGACGCCGCCCTCGCTGCTGGCCATAATTGCAACTCTTCGGGCATCGCGGTCAAGCACTGCGCCAAGATAGATTTCAGAGCGGATGTCAGCTGCTGCGTCCACCAGGACCTTCTCAACCGTCAGCCCCTTGATGTCCATGCCGAGGATCTGTCCGGCCACCTCTTCGGCCTCATCCGGCGTGCGCGCCAGTTTTATGCCACCGGCCTTGCCGCGTCCGCCGACCAGAACCTGGCTCTTGATGACAACCGGCTTGCCGATTTTCTCAGCGATGGCGCGTGCTTCGGCCGGTGTGGATGCAACCTCCCCGTTGGGGATGGGCACGCCATATTGGGCGAAAACCCGTTTCGATTGGTATTCATGTAACTTCAAAAGAAGACTCCTCTTCCGTCTTTACTGTGGTGTATACAATGAATGAATACACTATGATTGCGATTGTCGAGGGGGCGTGGAATTGCACCCTTCTTAGTGTCAGGCCATCGTCGGGCTCAGCCTTTCAGTCCTGTGAGAGCGATTCCTCTGATAATCTGACGTTGAAAGACCAGGAAGATAATGAGCAGAGGGATGCTGGCCAAGCTGGCCGCTGTCATAATCTTCTCCCAGTGGGTGGTGGATTCGCCGCGGAAGAAGCTGAGGCCGACGGGCAGTGTGTAGAATTCACGGCTGTTGGCCAGGATCAGGGGCCACAAGTAGGCGTTCCAGTTGCCGATAAAATTGAAAATCGCCAAGGCGGCCATGGCAGGTTTGACCAGGGGCGCGGCAATGCGCAACCAGATGCCGAACTCGTTCATGCCATCCATGCGGGCGGCGTCCAATAGTTCATTGGGGACGCCGTCGTAGAACTGACGCATGAGAAAGATGCCGGCGGCGGTGATGACGCCGGGGAAGGCTATCCCCCAGTATTGGGCGTAGCCGATATGCCAGTTCCAATCTACGCTCATCGTAAACCAGGGGATGATGAGCATTTCGGTTGGAATCATGAGCGTGCCGAGCATCCCAATAAAGATTATGTTCTTGCCCGGAAAGCTGAATTTGTTGAGCGTGTAACCGACCAGGCTATCGAAAAAAACGACGCTTACTGTGGTGATGACGGCAACAATAATGCTGTTGAGATACCAGCGCTCGAAGCTGCTGGTATTGAGTACATTCAAGTAGTTTTGCAGAGTCGGGTTTTCAGGAAAAAAGGAGAAGTTGACCAGCTCCGGCGGCGGCTTCACGCTTGTCAGTATCATCCAGAAAAAGGGCGTGATCATACCGACCCCGCCGATGGCGAGAAGGATATATGCGATGAGGACGGGCCAACCTGGACGACGGCTTCCTTTGCCGCGGGCAGGCACGAAATGTTCGCCTATCTGTATTGTGCTTTCGTTGCCGATCTCTGCTGAAGTTGCCATGTCCAACGTTTCCCCGGCGCCTCTGCCTAATACTCCACTCGTCGCGATAGAAACCGCAACTGGATAATTGTAATAAGCAGGATAAGAAAGAAAAGAAGCACAGTGAGCGCGCCGGCATACCCCATCTTGTAACTGGAAAACCCTTCGCGATAGACCTCCAGCACGACGGTCGTCGTGCTCTTCAGCGGCCCTCCGGTACCCTGGGGGCTCATATTCTGGACGAGTGCGAACAGTCTCAGATAGGAGATGGTGCCCAGGACGGTCAGATAGACGATGATTGGATTGAGGAGGGGCAGGGTTATGCGCCAGAAGAGCTGCCACGAGTTTGCCCCATCGATGCGGGCAGCTTCGTAATACAAGCCGGGGATCTGCTGGATTCCAGCCAGAAAGATGATGACTGCGAAGCCGAGATTTTGCCAGACGGCAACAGCCGTGATCGATGGCAAGGCCTGCGCCGGACTCTTGGTAAAGGGTTGTGTGGGTAGACCGACTAGGTCCAGGGCCTGGTTAATGAGGCCGGTCTCCGGCTGATAGAGCCAGTTCCAGACGAAGGCGACTGCGACGGCTGAGGTAACGTAGGGCGCGAAATAGGCGACGCGGAAGACGGCGGCAAAGCGGCGGATTTGGGCTAGGAGCAGTGCGATGGCCAGCGCCAGAACCAGTTGTGTCGGCACGCCGAACAGGACGTAGCGAACGGTATTGGAAAAGGCTGCGGTCACGGAGCTGCGGGGCTTGCCGGCGTCCTGCCAGATTTCCTGATAGTTTTCAATCCCGACCCAGGGGCCGGAGCCTTCGAACACATTCCAGTCTCGGAAGCTGACATTGAAGGCAAGGATTGTCGGGTACCAACGGATGACGACAAAGAAGACCAGGGCTACGCTCAGAAAAAGGTAGGCCCAAATGATCTGCCGCTGGGGAAGTGTTAGGCGCATGGAGCTATTCCATCGTGTCTACACAGTTCAAGAAATGGCCGGAGCAGAGTCGGCCCAACGCCGGTGACCTGACGTGGGACCGTACTGCGCCAGGTTGAGAAAAGCGGAAGGCGAGAGGATAGCCTGCCAGGCAGGTATCCTCTCGCTTCGTGTCTATCACTCTATGTTTCGTTTAGCGGCCGGACCAGAACTCATCCAGGACTTCCTGGTCGGTATCGGCAGCGATCTGCAGGGCGGTTGCCGGGTCTTCGTCGGTCAGGACCACCATGTCGAAGGAGTCGATGATGGCCTGCCGCTGCTGACTCTCGTCGGCGAAGAAGGTGGCGTAGGAGTATTCGAGACCGGCGGCGAAGGCGCCGAGCTTTTCATCGGCCAGCAGTTCCGGATTGCTGCCGGCTTCGAGTTGCGCTGGCAGCTCGCCGACGATGTCAACCCACAGGGCGCCGGCGTCGGAGCTGGTGATGAACTGAAGGAACTTGACCGCGGCATCGAAGCGCGCCTGGTCCTCAGCGGCTTTCTTGGTCAGTCCATGGGTCCAGTAGGAACCGAAGGTGCTCTTAATGCCGTTGTGTTCGGGCAGCTCGGTGACGCCGAAGTTCATATCGGGATTGTTGTTGGCGATGGTGCCCAGGCGGAAGGAGCCGTCGACATGGAAGCAGACATGACCGCCGACGAAGGCGTTGGTGCTGCCGTCAAACAGATCGCGGTCGCCGGTGGCGAGCTCGGTGTGGAAGGCAAGCAGGTAGTTCCAGGCCTGGAGGCCGGCCTCATCATTGTAGAGGACCTCAGTGTAGTCGTCGGTGTATGGCACACCGCCGAACTGGCGCACCAGCACCTCGCGGAACCAGTGATGGTCCTGGCCGGAGGGATCGGCGACAAAGCCTTCTACTACGAGACTGCCTTCGTCATCGCGCTGGGTGCAGGCTACGGCCTGGTCGCGCAGCTCGTCCAGGGTTGAGGGCGGGCTGTTGGGATCGAGGCCGGCGGCTTCCATCAGGTCTTTGTTGTAGAAAAGAGCAAGCGCGCGCACGGCAGTGGGCAGGGTGTAAAGAGTGCCTTCGACAAAGCTGGCCTGGACCATGGGGCTAAACGTCTCTTCGACCATGGCCGGCGGGAAGGCGTCCTCGGGCAGAGGCACCAGGTAGCCGGCATCGATCCAGGCGGATTGCCAGCCATAGAAGAGGGTTGCGACATCCGGGCCGACGCCGGCGGGCACGCTGGCGGCGATCTTGTCGCGGAACTCAGCGTAGGGGATGTCGGCGTTGTGGACGACCTTGATGTTCGGATTGGCCTCTTCGAACTGGGCGATCAGTTGGTTCATGGCTTCTACTCTGGCACCGAAGTTGTACTGCCAGTACTCAATTTCGATGACTTCTTCAGCCATGGCCTCTTCTTCGGCCGCGGGCTCCGCCGCCGTTTCTGCGGCGGGCGCAGCCGGCGCGGGGCAGGCGGCCAAGAGCATTGCGGCCACGAGGAGTGCGCCAACGAGCGTAAACAGTCTAGAGCGTTTCATGATCTAATTCCTCCTGAAAGAATAGTAGTCCTCCGTCTGGACTACCCTTCGGTTGTCATCGATCGCAGGTAGAGTGCACCTGACGAAAGAATCACGTTGTCCCGATTGGTACCGTTCGAAATTTGCAGATGGCAACCGGGTGATGAACGCGCCGGCATTTGGCTTTTGCGCGACTGCACACACGCGGTCACTCGCGTTACAGATCTATTTTCAGCAGGCGGGCGGCGTTGCCAGCGAAGATCTGCTGAATGTCCTGCGCCGGAAAATTCAGATCGAGACAGCTTCGCATCTGGTCTTGCAGATATTCCTGTACAAAACCGCGCGGAAACCAACTGCTGTCGGTTCCGAAAATGATGCGGCTGGGGCCGATGGTCTCGTAATATTTGCGGAAAAGATATTTTACAGTTACGTCGCCAGGAACCCAACGAATCCACTGGAGGCTGCCGCTGGTGTCTACACAGACATTTGGGCAGGCCCAGCAAAGCTGCAGCGTTTCCCTTTCCCAGGCGCAGCCGAAGTGGGGGATGACGAAGGTGACATCGGGAAAGGCTTTGGCGATGTTATGCAGTTTGAAGGGGTTGATGTTTTCGTGCCAGGCAATTCCACCGGCACTGCCCTGAATGCCGAAATGGATGAGCACGGGGATATCCAGCTCGGCGCACTTTTCCCAGACGGGCCAGATCGACTCATCTTCGATGGGCTGTTCGATCATGGGAGCGAGCAGTTTGTAGCCGCGTAGCCCCAGCCCTGAAACGGCCTGTTCCAATTGTTCGACTGCGTCCGGTTCGAAGGGGTTGTGGTGGGCGAATCCGATGAATTTGTCGGGATACCAGCTGACGATTTCGGAGAGATGTTCATTGCCGCCGCCGGTGACGAAGCCGACTGCCCGCACGCCATGTTGGTCAAGTTCTGCCGCCCAGCGGCGGGCCTGCTCTCTATCTCCAGGGTGGTCGTCGGGCGATTCCGCTTTCGGGAATCCCCACATTTTGCGCCAGTGTTCGCCGTAGGGCCGGCTCATCTCCTGCACAATACGCGCCCTTTTCTCCCCTACTTTTTCGACGTAATTCTGGATTGTGTTTCCCATGTTGGGGAACCACGGCTCGGAGGTAGGGAAGTGAACGTGAAAGTCGATTATTTCAAAGCCCTGATACATGGATTTTCCTCAAATCGTTACGTACACATGACAGAGCGAGAGCGCTCTCAAGAGCAGGACGAGGTTCGGGGGTGCACGAGGCTACCCCTGCGCCTGAAACGCGTCCTGCGGCACGAGATCAGGTTTACGGGCCAGCAGTGCCGCCCCTTGCGCGGGACCCGCACGGGCCGGGACGATTTTACAGCCGGGCAGATTTGCGTTTAGAGCGGCGCCAAAGGCCTCGCGCAGACAGGAAGAGCTTGCGAGTACGGAGCCGGCGGTGGCAACCTGGGGAGCGGTCAGCAATCCGACTTTGCGCAGGACAGAAGCGGCTGAATTTGCAAGGGCTGCACCGGCTTCCTTCAGGATAGTGCGGGCGACAGCGTCACCGGAAGCAGCCGCTTGCACGACAAATGGAGCGAATGATCGCAATTGAAGATGGGCGTGGGAGATACTGGCGTCGAGTGCGGCAATCCAGCTGATCCACTCCCTTGAGCTGGAGCCAGCAATGTTGCGGAACTGATCTGTGAGGCAGGTGGCAGGGCCGCGGCCGTCGAGTGCGGCCAGCGCGGCGCGGAGGCCGCCGCGACCTATATCAAAGCCGCTGCCAGCGTCACCCAACCAGTGGCCGAGGCCATCGGCGCGGGCTGAGCGGCCGCTGGCGCCAACAGCGAAGGCGACAGTTCCGCTGCCGGCTGCGATGAGCGCGCCAGGGTCGCCATGAAAGGCGCCGGCCCAGGCCACGACCGCGTCATTTACCGAACGCCACGGACAGACCAGCCCGCAGTTGACCAGTACCGATGTGAGGATATAGTGGAGGTTCTTCTTATCGGATGGCCCATCGAAACCGGCCATGCCGGCACAGATAGCCTTCACATCCGCTGGGGCAACGTCGGATTCGGCCAGCGCTTGCGAAATCGCCGAGGTCAGGTTGGCGGCGGCCGGTTCCACGCCGACGATATGATAGTTGGAGGGGCCGCTCTGGCCTTTGCCTACAAGACGGCCAGTTTCGTCGGAAAAAACGATATGCGTTTTGGTTGCACCGCCGTCGATTCCAAGATAGTAGGACACAGGGAGATTGTAGCCCTAATGGGGTAAATGTCAAAGACCGGGGAAGTGCGTCTGAAGCAGAATTTGTAGAATTTTTGTAACTGCTGAGCCACAGCAGTTGACCAGCCAGTCATCCTTGGAACCATTCAGGCTCTTGGTGACGCAACTAGTGTGCAGCCGCCGCCATGCTCGCCAGCCGACACGTTGCTAAGAATGCACACGGTCGGTGAGGGATGGTTTTGTAGGGGGGCGTTGCGGGGGCGCAGCCCCTGCACAAGGGAGG
>MPML01000117.1 GCA_002238445.1 Caldilineaceae bacterium bin5 | reverse complement strand
CCTTCCCCTGCCGTTCCCCTGCCCTTCCCCTGCCCTTCCCCTGCCCTTCCCCAGCTGGTCCCCTGCCCTTCCCCTGCCGGTCCCCTGCCGTTCCCCTGCCCTTCCCCTGCCCTTCCCCTGCCCTTCCCTCCCCCAAGTGGGTTGACATAGCTTGCCGCAACTGCTATATTCAAGCCGAAACAAGCCCGAAAATTCAGTCTGTTTCCTGACTTTGCACCAGCTTGGCTATGACCTGTTTGAGAAAGAGAGATGGAGAGTTGGGATGTTGAAGTTACAGACCAATTCATCTCTTGTTGGGATGAACTGCCTCTGCTTGACCGGCGCTCCGTTAGCGCGAAAATTGAGCTTCTTGAGGAAAAAGGACCAAACTTGGGATTCCCGCATACATCTGGCGTCCAGGGCTCACGGCATGGCAATATGAGGGAACTTCGAATACAAAGAGGTGGCATTCCAATCCGAATCTTCTATGCATTCGATCCGAGACGAACAGCGATTCTGTTGATAGGGGGAGCAAAAAAGGGCGACTTCAGATTTTACGCCAGATACCTGCCGGTCGCCGACGATCTGTATGATGAACATTTGGAGGAGTTGCGAGAGGAGGGCAAACTCTGATGAGTGGGCGTACAAAGTTCAGTGAACTCACGAAGCGCTTTACAGCCGAAGACCGCAAAGCCATTGAAGAAGAGAAACACCGCCTGCGCGCCTCGTTGCAACCGCCGCAAAGTAAGAATCCCCCCGCGCCCCCAGAAGAAACGCAAGCGCAACGCACCCGTGCCACCGTAAGAAAATAGGGCAACCGTCCTCGAACGGACAGCGGTAGGGGTGCCCCGCGCCCGACCACGCCGCCCAAATCCTCGCCGCCACTGACCTCGGCCGCGCCGCTGCCCGCCAGGTACGCGTCAGCGAAATCCGTCGGCAGGCCGCCGAAAAAAATGTCTTGCGCACCCGCCTCGCCCTCCCCGCACGCATGGACAACATGGACAAATAGCCGCCAAAACACCAATTCCGCCCCCAAAAAAACGCCCCCGAGCGGACAAAGCGGACATATGTATGAAAAAATTCATAGAAACTCTCTGGCCTGTGCAGTAAGGATACAACCGGCAACCATGACCAAACTGATCCTGGAGAATGAGACCTATGCCGTCACCGGCGCGGCGATAGAGGTACATCGTGCGCTCGGGCCGGGCTTCCTCGAAAAAGTATACCAGGAAGCAGTGCAGCTCGAACTGACCGCCCGCGGCATACCCTTTGAGGCCGAAGTACCTCTCGACATCAAATACAAGGGACAATCCCTCACCCAAAAATACTACGCCGATCTCATATGTTTCGGCCAGATCATCGTCGAGCTAAAGGCGCTCACCCAGTTCTCCGCCAGGGAAGAAGCCCAACTCCTCAACTATCTCAAGGCCACCGGACTAACAGTCGGCCTCCTCTTCAACTTCGGCAGCCACGGCAAACTGGAACGCAAGCGCCTCGTCAGAGAACATCGTTAATCCCCCAACCCATTCAAAGTAAACACAACTGCCCCCCGCAGCTCAAAAAGGTCCAAAGTGTTCTCCGCGTCCTCCGCGGACAAAAAAAGAGTTGAAGTTCTCCCCGCCCCTCCGCGTCCTCCGCGGACAAAAAAGGTGTTGAAGTTCTCCGCGCCCCTCCGCGACCTCCGCGGACAAAAAAGGTGTTGAAGTTCTCCGCGCCCCTCCGCGACCTCCGCGGACAAAAAAGGTGTTGAAGTTCTCCGCGCCTCTCCGCGTCCTCCGCGGACAAAGAAGGAGTTGAAGTTCTCCGCGCCCCTCCGCGACCTCCGCGGACAAAAAAGGAGTTGAAGTTCTCCGCGCCCCTCCGCGACCTCCGCGGACAAAAAAGGAGTTGAAGTTCTCCGCGCCTCTCCGCCGACCTCCGCGGACAAAAAGGTGTTGAAGTTCTCCGCGCCCCTCCGCGTCCTCCGCGGACAAAAAGGTGTTGAAGTTCTCCGCGCCCCTCCGTGTCCTCCGTGGACAAAAGGTCTTGCCGTTGCAGTTCCCCTCTCCGTGCCCCCTCTTGACTTGCCAACCGTTTTCCTCTACGATTGACAAACAAACGAGCGCGCAAAAGCCCTCAGCCCATAGCCATATAAAAAAAGTGTGAGAAAAAACATGCAGGCGCTTGAAGAACTACAAACCCGCGCACAAGAAGAACTGGCCGCAACCGAAACCCTCGAAGCCACCGAAGCCTGGTTCCGCGACTACCTCGGCCGCACCGGCGCCCTTACCAACTTCCTGCGCGGCCTCAGCGACCTCCCGCGCGCAGAACGACCAGAAGCCGGCCGCGCCGGCAACCAACTAAAAAACCTGCTCGAGGCTGCCCTCCACACACGCCAGGAGGCCATCCGTCAGCAGGAAATGGAACAAACCCTCGCCGCCGAAGGTGTCGACGTCACCATGCCTGGCCGCAGACCCACCCTCGGCAAAATCCATCCCAGCAACCAGACCCTGCGCGAAATCGCCCAGATCTTCGGCCAGATGGGCTTCCAGGTCTACGACTCACCCGAAGTCGAAACCGACGAAAACAACTTCGGCCTCCTCAACATCCCCCCGGGCCACCCCGCCCGCGACATGTGGGATACCTTCTACACCACCACCCCCGGCGTAATCCTCCGCACCCACACCAGCCCCGGCCAGATCCACGCCATGCGCGAATACTGCCCCGAGCCCATCCGCGTCATCCTGCCCGGCAAATGCTACCGCCACGAGGACGTCAGCGCCCGTTACGACATGATGTTCCACCAGGTCGAAGGCCTCGTCGTCGGCCACAACGTAACCTTCAGCGACCTCAAAGGCACCCTCGTCAACTTCGCCAACCAGATGTTCGGCGAAGGCCGCAGCCTCCGCTTCCGCAAAAGCTACTTCCCCTTCACCGAGCCCAGCGTCGAAGTCGACGCCGGTTGCGTCCTCTGCGAAGCCAAAGGCTGCCGCATCTGCAAACAGACCGGCTGGCTCGAAATCCTCGGCGCCGGCATGGTCCATCCCATCGTCCTCCAAAACGGCGGCTACGACCCCGCCGTCTTCAGCGGCTTCGCCTTCGGCATGGGCCCCGAACGCATCGCCATGCTCAAATACGGCATCGACGACATCCGCTACTTCTTCACCAACGACGTCCGCTTCCTCGAACGCGTCGGCTGACCCCTATGTCCTGTTGTTTCCCTTCCCCTTTCTCCTGGAAAGAGAGTGCATCAGGCTTTCCAGCATTCTGTTGATCTCGGCGCATTCCCTCATCAAACTGTCGCCGATCTCGCTTCGAATCAGCCTCAGCCTTTCGGACAAAGTCAGAAAAGTTTCCAGTTCCGCCAAAGATCCTCGTGCAATACCCAGAAACTGAAGGAACTCTCCCGTTGAGCGCCTCTCCCGCCCCTCCGCGATATTCGCTGGCACTGAGGCCGCCGCCCGTCGCATCTGCGAAGTAAGTCCATATCTCTCCTCCGACGGGAAGCCTCTCGTTATCTCATAAGTCCGCACAGTCAAATCCATAGACTTCTGCCACACCTTCAAATCACGATACGACCTAATAGAAGTCAAATTACTCCCTTCCAACACCATAGCTAAAATCCTAATCTTAGCGGCTCGTACCAACCCCGCAGTCCCCCGCAGTCCCCCGCAGTTCCCCTGTAGTTACTCCTCCAAAGCTTTCCGCATATCCTCCCCTTCCTTCTGCCACCACCCGTGCAGAATTGCGATATCAGTCCCAATGCAGAAATGCCGCGCCCCCATATCCAGATACCGCTTCGCATCGTCAGCACTGCCAATCTCAATCCGCGGATGAACGCCCGCCGCCATGCAGCCATCGATCACCTTCTGTGCTGCCGCCGCTACCTCAGGATCGCCCCTTTGTCCCCCCTTGCCGATGCTCATCGAAAAATCGGACGGCCCCCACTGCAGCATCTCCACCCCGTCCACCTCCAGAATCCCTTCCAGATCATCCAGCGCCGGCTTCTTCTCCAGCATCAGCGCCACCACAACTTCGTCCAGCGCCTGTATATACGCCTCATTGCCCCCGTACCCCATGTACGAAAACCGTCGCGTCGCCACACCGAACGTGCCGCCCGCTTCCGGCGTATCCGCCCGCACATAGCTCACACAATCCGCCGCGCCCGCTGCCGAGCGCACATCCGAAAAAAGAACACTGTTGAACCCGGACCCGACCGCCCGCTGGGCCACAAACTCATTGTTCGCCCAATCGATCTTGATCATCGAGCCCAGCCCATGCAGCTCCGCCGCCCGGCAAATATTGTCCAGATCGTGCAGCGTATACGTTCCATACTCCGCCACAAACTCCACATAATCATAAAGCCCCGTGTGGCCCAGTGCTTCCACCACATTCGGCCACACACTGTGAATGTGTGTTGCCAGCGTCGGCTTACCCTGATCCAGCAGATTGCGAATCCGATTCGCGCGCATAATTAAATTCTCCGGTTGGGATGGCATTCTGACAACCCGCTGCTGCGGATGCCAGCATAGGCGAAAAAAAAGAGGAGAAAACATATTCTCCTCCCAGCAAATTCCAGTATAGCACACCCACTATGCCCTGCAATATGGGCGGTCGGGCCTTCGGCCCTCCCTTGTGCAGGGGCTGCG